>NZ_JAMQPR010000001.1:2428675-3048983 GCF_026151345.1 Leptospira paudalimensis | reverse complement strand
GATTTTGGGGATGATAAAAAAAACCAACCAATCATTCAAAATGCTCTGAATGGCCAAGCGACTGCAGCCTTAGAAGATGGGCATAGTGGACTTGGATTTCGTTTGGCAGCACCTCTTTTTGGTCGAGGCACAATTCTCATTGGACAAGTCGTTGATGATAACTTTACAAAAACAATTTCAAAAGACAATCGGATCCATCTGGCAATTTTTCAGGAAGGAAAGGTGAAAACTGTAGGATCGGATATGATCCGAATGGTGATGAATGAAAATCCAGACTTACTTTTAGAAGAACAAAGATTTCATTTCCAAAATAAACCTTATTATTTAGTAAAAATTCCATACGTTGGAAGTTCTCAAACGATCAAACAACTTGTATTTCATGTGATGATTGATGAGAATGAAGTAGAATCGAAAACGTGGAAAATTTGGTCTTTTTTTGTAGTCGCATCTATAGTGTTATGTGGCGTTATCTTTCTGATCTCCTTTTTATTTTCTCGGGATATGGTGGAAGCAATCAAACTACTTACATCAGCTATGGTAGATTTGGACCAATGGAAACCTGAAACTTTACCAACCCATAGAAGTGATGAAATAGGACAAATGGGGCGTGTTTTTGTTGAAATGAAAGAGGAGTTAGCCGAACACCAAAATCATTTAGAAGAGATGGTAAACCAGCGCACGAGAGAACTGAATGATACTTTATCTGAAATGCAAAAGATGCAAGAAAAACAAGATGGTGATTATTTTTTAACGTCACTACTCATCAAACCACTCAAAGGATCTTTTGCAAAATCAGAGACCGTTTCGATTCAAATTTTCGAAAGGCAAATGAAACAGTTTCAGTTTCGAAATAAACAATCTGAGATTGGTGGTGATTTATCTGTTTCTGATTCAATTTATCTCATGGGGAAAAAATACACTGTATTCTTAAATGCAGATGCAATGGGAAAATCCATACAAGGTGCTGGCGGTGCATTGGTTATGGGAACTGTATTTAAATCAATTATCACTCGTACACAGAAACTAAGGTACATGCAGGACAGGCACCCCGAACGTTGGTTAAAGGAATGTTTCCAAGAAGTACATAATGTATTTATTAGTTTTGATGGTCATATGTTACTTTCCGCTATTTTAGGTTTGGTGGACGAAGAAACTGGTACTTTGTATTACATTAATGCAGAACACCCTTGGATTGTTTTATACAGAGACGGTGTGGCAAGTTTTTTGGAAAACGAACATTCATTGCGTAAGATTGGTTTTACGGAAATGAGTGGTGATGAAGTTGTCATTCAAATTTATCCGTTACGTCCAGGTGATGTATTGATTTTGGGGTCTGATGGCCGGGATGATTTGTTTGTTGGGCATTCTGGTGGAAACCGAATGATCAACGATGATGAAACAGTTTTTCTTCGCCATGTCACAGAAGGTGCTGGAGATTTAGCAGAGATCTGCCGTGTGATGATGTTATTCGGTGAACTAACTGATGATTTGAGTCTGATGAGGATTTCATTTTTAGAGGAAGTTGCATATGCTGCAAAAGAATCTGCAAAAAACAATACATACTATAAAATGTTAGGTGAAGGAATACAGTCCTACAGAGATGGTGAATGGAATAATGCTATTTTTGCTTTGGAACTTGCCTTGGAATCTGAACCAAATGATTTGTATTGTTTGAGAGAATTATCCAAACTCTATATGAAATCTAAGGATTACGAAAAAGCAATTGTTCTCGCAAACCGATATCTACAGTTAAATCCAGGTGATACAGACTTTTTATTTTACATCGCTTATGCCCATAAACAAAAAAGAGATTTTGTTCTTGCGACAGACTATGCAGAGAGACTTAGGTATCGTGATCCAAAGAATTTTAACAACTTACTACTATTAGCAGAGATATTGATGCATAGAAGAGACATCGAACGATCCAAAGAAGTTTTACTGGCGTTACAGGAAATGGCACCAGAAAATCCAAAAGTATTAAAACTCAAAAACTTTTGGAAAAAAATGGTAACAACGTCTGTCACTTAAAGTTAATGTTTATTAAGTGTTAAATATTTGAGAAAAATTAAGGGTGAAAGGACTCGATTGCTTCTTCTGTGGATTCGAAGATTTGGATGACAGATGAAATTTTTGAGATTCTAAAAATTTGACGGATGGTTTTTGAAACGTTTACGATTCTCAAACCTCCTCCTAATTCGGTGAGTTTGTCATTGAGAGACATGATAAGTCCAAACCCAGAGGAATCGATAAAACTGACTCCTTCCAAATCAAAGATAAATCGATGTTCGGATTGGGACGCAGATTCTTTGATCCTTTCTTTGAGAATGCCGGCATTTAACATATCTAAGTTGCCAAACAATTTAAGGACTACAATTCCGTTAGATTTAGATTCTGTATATTCCATCGAATCGCTTAGAGAATAGCCAATTTAATAATTTGGTCAATAGTTTAATTCACAAACTTATCCCATTTTTCATCCACAGAAATGGTCCTTAAAATCCGCCAGATCAGTTTGGATCCATTCTCTGAATTGGTCATGATGACCATTCCATACCCCTTTTCAGCGTTAAAAATGGCTAAAGACTTATGTCCCTTTGTATGGCCTCCATGGAAAAAATACTCTGTTTTGCCGGTCCGGTTCAGAAAAAATCCATGGGCGACTAGTGCATGTACAGTTAAACTGGCAGCACTCATTTTGGGTGAAAGTAGGTATTCAGCTGATTCTTTGCTTAAAAAATCAGAACGGCCTTGTTTGGCTTTTGCCACTTCATTAAAAACAGTTCCAATGTCTTCTGGAGTTGTCCATAAACCACCAGAGGAAAGTTCAGGAGTTACGAATTTTTTTTCAGGTAAAATCTTTCCAAGTTCATCATAACCATCACATCTATCATCTTTTTCTGTTAGATTTTGACGAAACGTACTTCGTTTCATATGTAATGGATTGAATACATAATCCTCCATCAAAGTGGGAAACGGTTCTCCTGTTCGTTCTGTTAAAATTTCTTGGACAATACTATACCCACCACCCGAATAACGAGATTTTGTTCCAGGTCTATAATAAAGTTTGAGCCCGTTCCCTTTTGAAACATTGGTATCCTTTAAATCTCTCAGGTGTTTTTTATCAGAGTTAATTGGATCATCCCAATTCCCTTTTTCAGTTAACCCACTTGTATGTGATAAGAGTAAATCTAAATTCACAATACTTCTTTTTTTGCCCTTTGGAACGGACACTTTGTACTGTTTTAGTTTGTTAATCCAATTGGAATATAAATCTAACTGCCCCGATTCAACTAATCGTAATGTTGCAGTTGCTGTCATAGTTTTGGACAATGATCCAGCTCGAAAAAGTGTCTGTTGTGTTTTTGTTCCATACATCTTTTTCCATTGTAAGTTATAATTTTTATAAACAGCAATACCAAGAGATGGAACTTTTTCTTCTTTCATAAAATCTTCAATGTACAATTCGTTTGGAGAGTTTGTCTTTTTTCTGAGATTTAATTTTTTGGCACTGAATATAATTTCAGTTAAGGTTGACTTGATTGAAGACAAATCACCTTTACTAACTCCATAAGGACTCACGATAGTGATAAAAATTCTACTCTTTAAGTCATGGTAAATGAAATTGGAAACTCCGTTTTTTTTCCCATAAGCCCAATAAAAATAGTCTCCAACATAAACTCCTTCTCCGAATGCGATTGGATCTTCTGATATAACATCCGTAAGAACAGTTCTTTTGATAAGAGATTCTTTTCCTTCTTTGGAAATTCCATTATTATTCCGAATTGCTTCTGAAAATAATTTTAAATCTTCTGGTGTACTTAAGATACCACTGTTGCCAAGGAGAAGGTCGTTTGGATCCACTTGCGAATGTTTCATTTCCAAAGGTTCAAAAATTTCTTTTTTCACAACACTTGCATAAGGTTGATTGGTTACAAACTCGATGAGATAAGCCAAAAATAAATAATCCAATCGACTGTACTTCCAATATTCACCAGGTGCAAAGTTTGGTTTGAAGTTGGATTCTAAAAATGACCTTTTGATATCATCTCGTTTTAAGTTTGATCTTTCAGAGTCAAAATTAGGCATAAACTCAATAATTTTTGGAAGGCCAGATGTATGACGTAACAAATGTTCAATTGTGATTTTAGGATTTGGAAACCATTTAAGGTGTTTTTGAATGGGATCGGCAATGTTTATTTTTTTTTCTTCTGCCAATCGATGGATTAAATAAGTAGTGAATAATTTGGAAGATTCACCTAACGGAAAAGCATGTTTTTGGAAGAGTTGTGAACGTTTCCTTCGTTTTCCAGAATAAATGGTTTCTCGGAATAATACTGTATCATCCTGGGAGATAAGGACAACACCCTGGAACCCTTCCTGTTTGATTTTTTTACGGATTTTTTCTTTGGTTTCTTCGGAGAAAGATCCAATCCCATCTTCTGAACAGTTCCATACAAATACACTGAACAAAAGATAGGTAAAGATTCGAAACATCATAGGAATTAGGAAAAATTAATTTCTATGAATTAGACTTGGGTGGTAACCTTCTGGAGCCTCATAACCTAATAAATCCATCATGGTAGCGGCTACGTTTGCAAGACCTGCTTCCTTTGAATTTGATTCGAGTTGGATTTTACCTTTTGGATCATACAGTACAAACTGTACGGGATTGAGGGTGTGACTTGTTTTGGGAACAGGTTTACCATCTTTTGCAGTTTGAGCATTTCCTTTTTTGTCTAATTGGTACATCTCGTCAGCGTTACCATGGTCAGCAGTGATACACAAAACCGTATTTGTTTCATCACAAATTTTTTTGATTCGATCCAAACAAACATCTAAGTATTCCAATCCTTTGATTGTTGCATCCATATTTCCAGTATGTCCCACCATATCTCCATTCGCATAATTCACTCTTAGGAATGGAAATTTGTGTGAAGTGAGAGCAAGGACCAAATTGTCAGTGATCTCTTTTGCTTTCATTTCAGGTTTTTGGTCAAAAGGAATGATATCAGATTTGACTTCTTCATATGTTTCTAAGTTTTGATTGAAGTAACCAGATCGGTTCCCATTCCAAAAAAAAGTCACATGGCCAAATTTTTGTGTTTCGGACAATGCGTATTGTGCTATCCCTTCATTGGCAAAGTATTCACCCATTGTGCGGTCAATAGTTGGTGGAGCAACTAAGTATTGTTTGGGGATAAATAGATCACCATCATATTGCATCATTCCTGCAAATTCTACTTTTGGAAATCGTTTACGATTGAGAAGTGGTAAATTTTCTTCTGTAAATGCCCTTGAAATTTCAATGGCTCTATCACCTCTGAAATTAAAAAATACAACAGAGTCGTTATCTAAAATTTTTCCAACAGGGTTACCACTTCCATCACCAATCACAAATCCAGGCAGGTATTGGTCGATCACAGAAGGATTTTCAGTGCGGAAAGTTTCGATAGCTTCTTTTGCAGAAGGGAATATCCTTCCTTCACCTTCCACATGGTGTTTCCATCCTCTTTCAATCATGGACCAATCTGCATCATACCTGTCCATAGTTAACTCCATCCGACCACCACCAGATGCAATGAATATGTCAATGCCTGATTTTCTATGGGAATCCAAATAGGTTTCAAATGGGATTAAGTAGTCTAACGCGGATTTTTCGGGAACGTCTCTTCCATCTAATAAAATATGTAATCTTATTTTCTTTATATTTTGTTTGATCGCATTGTCGATGAGTGCTTTTAAGTGATCTATATGGCTATGAACATTACCATCAGAAAAAAGTCCGATCAAGTGAAATGTGGATTGATGATCCAAACAATTGGAAACAATTTTATTCCAAACAGGTCCGTTGAACAAACTTCCATTCTCAATGGATAAAGAAACAAGTTTTGCCCCTTGGTCAAAGATACGTCCTGAACCAAGCACATTGTGACCCACTTCAGAGTTTCCCATGTCTTCGTCGCTCGGCATACCAACGGCTGTCCCGTGAGCTTTTAGTAATACAGTTGGGTGGTTTTTCCAAAGTCCTTTTAAAACTGGCATATTTGCCTTGGCAACGGCATTCCCATTTTCAAATCCTTTTTCTGTGTAACCCACTCCATCGAGTACGATGAGTAAAACTTGTTTGGTCAATGCACCTTGTGAATGTTTCTTAAGAGTTAACATAAATTAGATTCCCCTGTCTTTTTCCATTTTGAAAATTAGGGAAGATTTTGCAACTGGAAGATGTCGAAAGGAGTTAACTCCACGGAACTAGGAATCGGGTTTAACAAAACATTTCCAATGTTCGTGTCATACACATAAATCCCTGGCCTTGAAAAATCCGTGGAACCCACGAGTAGTTTGCCCTCGTTTGTGAGTAACAAACCCGATAAACTAATTCCAATATTGCCTGGGATTTGTAATAGAGTTCCTAGTTTTTCACCAGTGCGTGGACGAAAGACTTGGATGGTTTTGTTAAATCCTGAATCAAGTACGGACGCATAACCATACTCTTCATTTTTAATCTGAAACGATAGGATATCACCACCAGCTGTTTCTTCTGCAAACAATCGATTGGGATGAAACTGTCTTGTGCTCAATCGGAAGGCAATGATACCTGCATCAATTTGCGAAATGAAACCAACTCTCCCTACACATGAAAATACTAAATGTGGTTCCCCGAATAAAAATACTTTTTGGATTTTGGAACTTGGATTACGATAGGGAAGTGTATACACTGCTTTGATTTGATTTAAATCCATATCCACTTCTACTAAATAGGAATCGGAATTAGGAGGAAGGTAACCAGAGACATCGTTTCGATCAAGTCTTTGCAGTAAAACAAACAAACTTGAACCGTCTTGGATCATATAGGATGCTTCCACGGAACTATCTGGAATTCCGGATGTAGAAAAGGTTTCTCGAAGAGATGTAAATGATACACTCCCAGTTTTGATTCCTGAAGAGCGGTTATAAATCACAAGTTCATCAGCATTGTACAAACTGATAAAATATTTATCATTCCAAACAGATATATCTTGAGGATTTTTCCCTTGTCCAACACTAAACTCTTGTTCGGTGAGAAAACCGAATTGAGGATTTAATACTTGGATCGAATCACGATTCAATCGATTGACGATAAAAACTCGGTCATTTGTGTATCTGCCAACTGCATCAGAATGAATGGGGATCGAAGTTGGAAACGTGGTAAACGAATTTGGTTCGAAAGTTTTGAACCTCCCACCACTGGCAAAATCGGAAGTGACAACACCTACGGAAGTAGGGGATGCAGATAAAAATAAAAATTGGAATAAACTTGGTTTTTCAATTTCTAACTGGCTACACTGCACAAAAAGAAAAAGTATTATTGGGATGTTAACTAATTGTTTCCAATTTCCGTATGAACTTTGAACTTTCATTAGAATCGATAACTCCCTGTCACATAATAACTGCGACCTGGTAATGGATAACCAACCAAATCTTCTACACGTTTGTCAGTAAGGTTTCTCACTTCAAAACTTAAAATCAATTCATTTCCAGTTTCTTTGTTTTTGTAAGGTGAATACTGAACATATAGATTCCAAAATTGGCGCGCTGGTAAGTAACCCAAATATTCATTGGTTCTGTCTCGGAAATTTGCCCCAATGTACTGGTATTCAATTCCTAATTCCGACTTTTCATTAAAAAAAGCGAGTAAGGCACTGCCTTGGCTTTTGGAACGAAGTGGAAGGTATTTGCCATTTAACGCAGGTGAATCGGAGTAATTTTTTGCATCTTGGTATGTATAATTTAAATTAAACTTAACTCCTTTTTTCCAAATGATGTTTTGATTTGTTTCAACACCACGAATAAAAGCTTGGTCCACGTTTTCTGGGCGTAATGTAAACTGAGAGTTTGGCAAAAACAAAATCATATCATATATTCGTTTTTGAAAATAGGAAATGTCAGACTGAATTTTCCAATTGGAATCAATTTTTGAATTAAGATAAAATCCAATATCACCATTTCGACTTTGTTCAGGTCTCAGTTTTGTATTTCCTACGATACTTCCTCTCTCACCGAATAACTCTAAAAAGCTGGGTATTCTAAAATCCTTGCTGATATTAGCAAGTGATCCAAATTCCAAATTTTCTTTTTTAATCCATATGAATTTGATCCCGAAACTTGGATTGGTGAAGTTTTGTCTGACATAAAAAACATCAGAAGTAGGATCCAAAAGTTGATTTCGTATACTTGTTTCGTCTTTTCCAAATCGATCAGTGTATCGTTCAAAACGTACTTGTGGGACTAAAAACAATCGGTTCGAAAAGAGACGGATTTCATCTTGGAAGGTGAAACTTTGGGTATCCCTTCTTTTTTTTGGTTCCTTACGTTCTGTTTCGTGATTTGCACGTTTTTCGTATCGAGTAAAAAACTCTTGTTCTGTTTGGATCGATGTTCGCAAAACTTGATAATAATCTAACAAGTACAAAGTGGGAGAGATTTGAAATCCATATTGGTTTGTTTTTGTAAAAGAATCTGGTGTTCCAAAACTAAATTCTGATTTTGGATCAAACAAATCATCTTTTGCAAAATTCCCATAGGTTTTCGTTTCCAATGTCAAATTTGTTAATAAAAACTCATTTGTTTCTGTCGTAACTGCTGAAGATAATTTGCTAAATACCCTACCAACCGAAGTGGTTTGCCGATTGCCTGGACCTGGTAACCCTTGTTTTCTGTGGATATAATCGTTTAAAAAATTAATTTTTGTTTTACCAACTTCAAATGATACATTACCAGTGAAGCCAGTTTTCCGAAACTGTGCATTTCTCCTTTCATCGATGGTATCATCATAGGTATTAAATAATACGGTTCCTTTGTTATTCAAGTAAGCAAAGTTTTGGTCTGAAGTTTCCTGTAATGCCTGGATAAAATAAGAACCACCTGAGAATTGGTCCATATGGGTAACGGTTGCCTTTGCCGTTTTAAAACTGCCTCCCATCAAATTCACACGTGTGATTGGTTTATCAATTTTAGTTTTGGAAACCAAATTGATACTACCACCAATGGCAGATCCAGAAAACCCGGCAGGTGTTCCCGATTTGTAAATTTCAATTTTTTCCAAATTATCAAAAGGTAAGTCGGCAAGATTGATTTCACCACCTAACGAGTTGTTGATAGGAACTCCATTCCAATACACTTTTGATTGGTTGGGATTTGTGCCACGTAGGGAAAGTGTCGAATAGGAACCAAGCCCACCGTATTGTCGAACTCTGACTCCCGCTTCTCGATTCAAAATATCAGGAAGACTCATGTAGCGAGTGTTTGTTGAATCGAGATTGATCTCTTTTTGAAAACCAGTTGGATTTTTACTAAAATTTGTATTTTTAGAGGAAGATTCTACATTCGCTTTGATTTCAACTGTTTCTGGTTCTTTTGAAGGCGCAGATTGAGAAAATAGAAAATTTGGTCCGAGGAACAAACAAACTAGCAAAAATAAATTGAATTTTGAAATCATGAAGCCGTTTTTTCTCGGTACCTAGCCAAACTGGAATAGGAAAATTGAGTGTCAATTCCCTAAAGGAAAAAAGCATTGTACCCATGAGACATTACGACGTATTCGGCGTAGGAAACGCCCTGGTAGATATCATTGCTTTCATCGACCCAAACTTTTTAGAAAAACAAAATATCACAAAGGGAGTGATGACCTTAGTTGATGAAACGAGACAAGGTCAAATCCTTGCCGACCTCCATAATGAGAAAAAGGAACTTCGCTCTGGTGGAAGTGCTGCCAACACGATGATTGCAATCGCCAATTCTGGTGGGACTTGTTGTTATACTGGCAAAGTCACTCACGATACATATGGTGAATTTTATAAAAAAGATATGGAAGATGCGGGAGTTTTATTTGAAACCACTCCTGACAAAAACGGACACACTGGTACTTGTGTTGTTCTCACCACTCCTGATGCAGAACGAACAATGCTTACGAATCTTGCCATTTCAACATCTCTTGGACCAAATGACATCGATGTGGAAAACTTAAAAAAAAGTAAGTATGTTTATGTAGAAGGTTATTTGTGGGATGGGGATTCTACGAAAAAAGCAAGTGAACTCACGATGAAACTTGCAAAAGAAAATAATATCAAAGTTTCCTTTACTTATAGCGATCCATTTTGTGTAAATCGGTCTCGTGATGAATTTATCCACCTAACCAAAGAATATGTTGATGTAGTTTTTTGTAATTCGGAAGAAGGGCTTGCTTTAAGTGGAGCAAAAACTCCAGAGGAAGCCGTACAATTTGTATCTAAACTTTGTCCATTGGTATTTATGACCGCAGGAAAAGATGGAGCTTATGTAGCAGAAAATGGAAAAATTACTTTAGTTCCAGGATTTCCAGTCAAACCAATTGATACCACAGGAGCAGGGGATGCTTTTGCTGCGGGAGTTTTGTATGGACTCACACAAGGGTATTCAGCACAAAAATCTGCGAGATGGGGCAATTATGTTGCTTCTCGAATTGTTTGTGAAGTAGGTCCAAGGTTATCTGTAAGACTTATGGGTAGACAAGATGAAATTTTAACTGGGTTCCAAGACAAATAAGGAATCGATTTATTTTTTGTGAAAATCCATCCATAAGGTTTGGATTTTATCTGCAATTTCAAGAGGGGCAAACGGTTTTTCAATCACACCAATGCCCCCTCTTTTTTGGTATTCCAAAATTTCATTCTTTAGCACACGTGATGTGATGAATGCAACTGGAATCTCTTTAGTTTCTGGAAAAATTTTTAATTCTTCAATCAGTTCCATTCCATTCATTCCAGGCATCAGTACATCAAGCAAAATTAAATCAGGTTGTAGGATAATGGCTTTTTGTAATCCCTCTGGGCCAGTCTTTGCAAAACTCACTTCGTAACTTGAGTTAAATGCTAATGCAATTCTTAGAATTTCAACTATGTCTTCTTCATCTTCTACGATTAATACATGTTTTAAGTTAGGAAGAGTCATTGGCCAAATCCTGCAGGAATTTGTCCTGGTTTTACGATGGGTAACTCAATCGTGAAAACAGTGCCAGTATCATCTGATAAAAAGTAAATAGTCCCTTTCATTGCTTCAACAAACCCTTTTGTAATCGATAAACCAAGTCCAGATCCACCTACGAGTTTGTCTTTTGGAGGTGCACCTTGTGCAAACCTATGAAATAATCTAGGAGCAAAATTTGGATCGATACCAGGTCCATTGTCTTTGATTAGAATTTTTGCCTTTGTTCCCTCTGATTGAACGGAGATTGTCACTTCAGAAAATTTAGGTGTGTATTTTACGGCATTGGAAATCAAATTGGTGATGCAGTGATTTAACCTATCTTCATCCACATAAACAGTTGTTTGTGGAAAGTTAGAATCAAAGTTTAACAAAACATGGTATTGTTCGGCAAATGTGCGCATACCATCCACTGACGTTTGTAGGATTTCTTTTAATGAATAGGTTCTAAATTTAAAATTAATATTCCCTGAATCTAAGGCTTCGATATCAAGTAAATCCGTAACAAAACGAACGAGTCTTTGTGTGTTTTTCCTACAGATATTGAGTAAGGACTTGGTTTGGTTGGAAACTTCTCCGGCAACTCCCGCAAGTAACAAATCAATCGATCCTTTGATGGAAGTAAGTGGGGTTCTCAGTTCATGGCTTACCAAACTGATAAATTCATTTTTTAATGCTTCGGCTTTTTTTCGTTCCGTGATATTACGAATGATGGCAAGTGCGTCCACATCTCCAGTTTTGGTAAATCGTGCTTCAAAACATTTTTCACCATCAGAATCATGGATGGAATATTCTACTGTTTTAGTTCCTCCTAAATCAATGACCTGTTCCAATATGGAACGAATTTCCTCTAATTTGTTTTCTGGGAAAATTTCGCTTATGTCCGAATAACGAAGGTTTGTTTCTTTGTTCTTACAATCCCATCCTGTAAAATGTGGGAATTCTTTATGATTAATGGTTTTTCCATTCCTATGGATCCCATACAAGGAGTCTGGTAAGGCATTTAAAATGGTTTTGTTTTTGGTGATGATTTGGCTAAATTCATCTTTTGCATTTTTAGCGTGTGTGACTTCTGTTGCGATGATGATTGTGAAATTTTCCTGTGGGAAAACTTGCATATCATACCAACCCATTCCATCAAAGTATGTTTCCTCTGAGCGAAAGGTTTTTTTTTCTTCAATCGCTTCCATGAGATGTGTTCCGAATTCGAGGGTTTTTAAAACTGGAAATAAATTCCAGATGTTCTGCCCTAACATTTCTTCAGCGGATTTGCCTGCCATTTCTTCCGCTTTGGCATTGACATAGGTATAATTTCCTTCTCTGTCTAAGACAAACACCGAATTCGTACGTGTTTCTAGGATTTTGTCAAAGTATTGTGGGACAAAATTGTGCCAATTTTGGCCTAGAAGTTGCTTTGCATCAAAAAAGCTCTCTTCATCCTTGAAAAAGCTTTTGATTTTTTCTAGAAATTCATTCATAGGTGCAGGTATACGAAAACTAAACCAAAGTTATGATACAAGTCAGCAATTTATCCAAATTTTACGGCGAAAAACGAGCCATCTCAGGGCTCAATTTTAAATTAGAGAAAGGTGAGATTGTAGGTCTCCTCGGTTTGAATGGCGCGGGAAAAACCACAACCATTCGGATCCTCACAGGGTATTTGATCCCAAGTGCGGGGGATGCCTCCATCGATGGTAAGTCTATCTTTGATTATCCATTGGAAGCAAAACAAAAGATCGGTTATTTACCAGAAACTCCGCCACTGTATGAGGATATGACGATATCCGAATACCTCCAATTTGTAGGTAGGATCAAAAAAATTGAAGAATCAAAATTACCTTTAGAGATCGAGAAGGTGATTGAAAAAACAAATCTGAGCCATGTAAAAGACAAACTCATTGGAACCTTATCCCTTGGGTACCGCAAACGAGTGGGAATTGCACAAGCCATCTTAGGGGATCCCGAGATTGTCATCATGGATGAACCTATCTCAGGTCTCGATCCAAAACAAATTGTCGAAATTAGAAGTCTTATCAGAAGTTTGGCGGGAAGTCACACGGTTCTTATCTCCAGTCATATCTTGACAGAGATTTATAAAACCTGTGATAAATTTTTGTTCCTCCATAAGGGAAGTTTAAAACAAGAACTTTCTCTCACTCGATTAGAGGAAGAGATGAACCGTCTTGCGGGTTGGGAAGTGGGACTATCAGGGAAACCAAAAGAAGAACTAAACCAATTTATGAAATCTGTACTTTCAGATGCTGATCATTATAATGAAATGGGAACAAACAAAGAAGAAGAAATGTTTTTAGTTCGCACAACAAATCCAAAACAATTCAAAGAGTCTTTGTTTTCGAAAGCATTGTCTCTTGGGATTCAAATTGAATCTTTAAAAAAACAAGATGTGTCACTTGAACAAATTTTTATGGAGAAAATATGAACTGGCAAACGGCTGTTTGGATCTATAAAAAAGAATTAAGATTATTTTTTGGAACTTATATGGGTCCACTTGTGTTAGGTGGAACTGCTTTTTTGAATGCATTGTTCGTGATGATTCTTAATTTTAATGGAACTGCCAATTATGAAATCGCAACCTACATCACTTTTATTTCATTTATGACAACCATCCTAATTGCCATGGTGATCATTTCCATGGGTTCAATAGTGGAAGAAAAAAACAAAGGAACCCTTGAGTTACTATTTACTTCTCCCATTACGGATCTAGAAATTGTCTTCGGTAAATTTATGTTTGGTGTGACTGTATGTGGTATCATTACAGTTTTCATCAATGGACTATTTCCTCTTTTACTTTATGCGTTTTGGAAGGCACCATTTTATATGGTGGCATCGGGGAGTGTAGGAGTATTTTTACTTGGTGTTTTTACATTCGCGATAGGAATGTTTGGTTCTAGTCTTGGCAAAAACCAAATGATCTCACTTCTTATCTCAGTGCTCATCATTTTGACACTTTGGGTAGTGGGTTATTTCTCGCATTTGTTCCAAGCTACTACAAGAAAAGTTTTATTCCATTTGCATATATTTTCCCACTTCGCTGCGTTTGCCAAAGGTGTTTTGCCTTTGACGGGGATTGTATTTTTCTTAAGTGGAACTTTCCTATTTTTATACTTAACCGTAAAGGTCTTGGAATCCAGGAGATGGAGAGGTTAGATCATGTTATTATCAGCTGATAGAGTTTTACCGTTTGTAAGTTTAGTTTCTCTTTTCGCCTATTTCTTGTTTGATGGAATGGTGGTGGATCCAAAACGAAAAATCATCTTTTTGGGTGTGGTGTTTTTATTTTTAGCATCAGACACAATCGTTCGTGCGTTTTCTAAAGGGATTAGAAAAGAAGACCAAAACCGATACATTGCTGCCGTATTTGGTATTGCAGCCTTTTTGTTATCTGTTTTACGTGATTTTTTAGATTTAAAACCAGTTGTTGGTTTTAATGAAGAAGTGAGCGCCATTCCAAAAGTTAGAGAATTCCTCTTATTATGTGTGGTTCTTTTTTCTTTGGTTTTCCTTTTACAAATCATCCTTCTTGAGATTGGCAAATCCTCTCTCGAAGCACAAAGTAATTTAGCAAAATCGAAAAGTTCCTTATTACAAAATGCAGTATTAGGATTTTTGTTTGTATTACCGATTCTTGTGGCAGTCAATTATTTTGCGATCAAACGGAATTATAATTTTGATTTGAGTAGCCAAGGGAAATTTTCTCTTTCCCAAATTTCAAGAAACCTCATCAAACCAATCACGCAAGATGTAACAATTACAGCGTTTTACCCAAGGCCTCTCGAAGCCGATGGGCCAGCGAATGGAGATAAATTAGCGGCTTTTGCCTTAACACGCGTAAGACCAGACATTGAGATTTTACTCGACCAAATTAAGTCTGAAAATTCTCACATTACAGTCCAGTTCATCAATGCGGATGTAGAAATTGATTTATTAAAAGAATTTGGACAAGTTTCTAATGGAACCATTTTTGTTCGTTCTAAAAAACAATCTGTATTAACATCTGCCATTCCTTTTGCAGAAGAAAGGGTAATTGCGAAAGAACCAAAGGATCTGGAAGACTTAGAACGTAAGTTAGTTGGTGCTCTTCTCAATGTCACAACCGAACAAAAAAAAGTTTATTTCACTGTTGCCAATGGGGAACGATATGGAATGGCTTTTAGGGCACTTCCAAACGAACAGGTAAACCGATTTGTATCCGCTTTACAATTCTTAAATTTTAAAGTGGCAGAACTTGGATTTGCACAAGGTTGGCCTTCCAAACTTCCAGAAGATGCAGATATGCTTGTGATCCTTGGACCAACGGTTCCGTTTTCGAAAGAAGCAAGAGATGAAATCACCAAGTACGTTTTAGAAAAAAATGGAAAAATTCTCATCACCATGGAACCAAAAGGGAGTGAGGATTTTGGTTGGTTATTACAATCAGCAGGTTTGAAGTTTAATGTTTCTCCAATGATTGAAAGGGAAGAAAAACCTGGATTTATTGTTGCAAAACGTTTCCCTGAAAATCCAATCACAGAACTTTTACAAAAAAAAGATACGGGGATTTTGTTTCCTTACAGTGGTTATTTGGAAACCGAACCCAATGCACCAACTCCATTTGTTTGGAAATCTGCCACCTTACTTGAATCTGGTTTTGATGCCTACCAAGACCTAAACAAAAATGGTAAAATGGATGCAAACGAAAAGAAAGAAAGTAAAATCCTTTCGGTAGTCTTGTCTCCTATGTCACTCACAGGGGAAAAGTCAGGAAAAATCATTCTGCACACAGGGACTAGTTGGCTTACCGATCAATTCATACCTTATGTGATGAACTCGCAATTTTCAACAGTTTCGATAACTGGTTTATTCCAAGATAATATTGTCGCTGAGATTCCATTAAAAAAGGAAGAAGTGGATACCATTTCATTATCCGACAATCAAAAGTTAGTTGCTTGGGTCATTGGAGTATTTCTATTCCCAGGATTCATTTTGGCAGTTGGATCTTACTTTGTCTACACAAGGCGTAAACATTCTTTATTAGAAGTATGAAACAAAAAATTAGTTTAGTTCTCGTTGCATTTATTGGGTTATTCCTCCTATTTTATTTAATGGAGGAACATCCAGAAAATATTTCTGAAACCAATTATTGGAAAGAAGATTGGAAATCGATCCAATACAATCCTCCAAAGTCCGATTGGTGTGGAAACTTGGTTCCTAGTTTTGCCGAATTCCCAATGGTGTTTCGAAAGATTTCACGTGGCTGGAATGAACCAGCTTTGTTTACAGTCACAACTCTTGTGAATGGAAACAATGTTGCCTATGAAGGGAATTATAATGTGAAAAATAGTTTTTCCGAACTTAGTGTACTCAAAACAAAACTCATTGAATCCTCAACAGAAGAAATCAAAAAAACTTACTGTTTGGGTGAGAATTCTCCTTCCTTATCATTGTCCGAAGAAAATGGAGCAGATATAAAATTTCAGCCTAATAAACAGTTGTTATTTGGAAAGAAGATAGGAGCTGAGGAAGGACGGATTGCGGTTTTAGTCAACGATGAGATCATTGCTCCTTATCAGTACATCATCGAAAAATTCAGAACACCCGTTTCGAATTTTAGAGAAAAAATGTATGTCACTATGAGTGAAGGTTTTATCCAAGAGCTCAAATTCACAGGACAAGGCATCACTGTCCAAGTCGAAAACAGAGCTAAAAAAAACCAATACAATGTATATGTAAATGAATGGAGTCGCACCACTGGGGAACGGATTGTATTACCTCCAGATGTGGGGAACCAATGGGAATCGGTTGTAAAAGGTTTAAAAATAGAATTTTATCCTGACGAAGTTGGGGCACCCAAGTTTCCGAGTTTGACTGAAACGACTAACCCAGAGGCCGTTTTAGAGATTACCATATCTGGTGGGAACAAAATCCGATTGTCTCTTTTCCCTGTTTGGGAATCGGAACAAGGAAGGTGGCGGCCAGTCCGAAGGCAGTTTCCTCCCTATTTCGATGAGTCCATTACTTGGATGAAAGAAGAATCCTTCCAAAATTTAGTGAATGCAGTCATGAAAGTGAAAAGTGCTTCCCGATACGAGCGTCCCAACCAGAAAATCCAATAAGGTGCAAAAAGTTTCAACCATCACACAACGGATGCAACTCATCCGTGATTTGTTTTATTCCCCGATGTCTGCTTTCGAATCGTATTACCACAAAGCAGATTTGGGTGGGCGTGACCTATGGTTTGCTCATTTGCAGTTGATGTTACTGGCACCGATTGCCAAGTTTCTAGGTAATTGCATCCAAATTCTGATTTTTAAAGTTTCGTTTGTGGAAGAGGAAACAAGACTCACTTATACCCAAGGGGTTGGAACTGTTTTCTTTTTTTACCTTGGATTCTATTTTGTCATTCGCCTTGTGGATAGTTTTCGGATGTACCACCAAATGCGTGATCGTACAAAAGATTGGGAGGGACCTGAACCTCATGTCTTTATCATATCCTTTTTGGCATTTACTGCTACATCAATCTTTTGGATTTTCCCTGCACCAATCCCCTTGTTTATGTTAGCCGTTGGTTTCCTATATTCTTTACATTTGTCTTATTTTTATTTATCCATTCGAAGGACTTGGAGTTCTTTTGATTTTTTGTTTTTTTTAATGAAAGTAGTCTTATTCTTTTTGGTTCTACTTTCGATTCCTTTATTCCTTTATAACCTCATTAGGACGGTACTCTTTTGAAGATATTTTTGGTCGGAATCGGCGGAATTGCCATGGGCAATTTAGCATATATGCTCAAACAACAAGGTCATGATGTTTCTGGTTCAGACCAAAACCTATACCCTCCAATGTCTGATAAATTAGAGGAGTGGGGTCTTTCACCTAAATCTGGTTATCGCAAAGAGAATGTAAAAGGGGCAGACCTTGTCATCATAGGCAATGCCATCTCTCGTGGAAATCCAGAGGTCGAAGAAGTATTAAACACAGGGATTGAATACATGAGTATGGCGGAAGCCATTGGACATTTTTTTCTGAAAGGGAAAAAACCAATCGTGATTTCTGGGACTCATGGCAAAACCACTACCACCTTTCTCACACATTGGATTTTGGAATCCATTGGACTCAAACCCGGCCTCTTTGTAGGTGGAATTCGAAAAGATGGATTCCCTGGATTTGCTCTAGGAGAGGGAGATTATTTTGTCATCGAAGGTGATGAATATGATTCTGCTTTCTTTGATAAAAGTTCCAAGTTTTTACACTATAGACCTTATTACCTTGTAATGAACGCACTTGACTTTGACCATGCTGATATTTTTGCCAATTTGGATGCTATCAAAGTCATGTTCAAACGGTTGTTAAACTTAGTTCCTAGTCGTGGGAAGGTTTTTTATTGGAAAGGATCCAAAAATTTAAGTGATATTACAAAAGACTACCAACATGCACCTGTCGAAACGTTTGAGTTAGGCGATAAAAATTCCATTTTTAAATATGAAAAAGGAATTTTAACAGAGATCCGCACTAAATCCAAGTTAAAACCATCTCTGATTGGATCACATAACTACCGAAATGTGGAAGTAGCAGTACGTGTTTGTTTGGAAATTGCCCCCCAAAAACGAAAAGAAATTTTGGAAGCAGTGGAAACATTCCCTGGTGTCAAACGTAGACAAGAAAACCTATATGTGTCCGACATGAGTTTACTTGTGGAAGACTTTGCCCACCACCCTGTTGCCATCCAGGAAACCATCAAAGCACATAAAGAAGCCTATCCTGGTTACAAAATCATTTCTCTTTTTGAACCAAGAAGTGCTACTTCTCACAGAAATGTGTTCCAAGATGATTTTGCCAAATGTTTCAAAGGAAGTGATGTGAGTATTGTCACAGAAGTTTACCAAGTAGACAAAGTGAGTAAGTCTTTTCGTCTCAATGTGAAAAAATTGGTAAAGGACATCAAAACCAATACCAAAAAAGAGTCTGTTTACGCTCCATCTCCTAAAGACATTCCTTCACTTTTAAAAAAGATATTACCAAAATACAAAAATGACAAACTCATCATCCTTGCCATGTCGAATGGTGCGTTTGGTGGAATTTATTCTGAACTAAAATCCTTAATGGAATCACGAGAATCAATATGAGCCTATCCCAAGAAATCGCATCACTCGTCAAAGAGGCAGAAACTGTATTAAGTTCTGCAACGAATGAACAAGAGTTAGATGCATTTAAAAATCAGTTCCTTGGTAAAAAGGGAAAACTTACCTCTGTCCTTAAGGGCCTTGCGTCTCTAACTGTGGAAGAAAAAAAGACGGTCGGAAAAGAAGCAAACGAAGCTCAAACGCGGCTTGAATCCTTTGTTGAAACCAAACGAATTTCCCTCAAAGAAAGTTTTTATGAGAACCAATTGGGTAAGGAATTTTTTGATACACTCCGCCCACTTCCTAAAAAAGAAAGAGGGAGTTTACATCCTATTTCCCAAATCCAATACGAGATCGAAGATATCTTCACTTCGATGGGTTTTTCTGTGATGGATGGACCCGAAGTGGAAACGGATGAAAACAATTTTGCTGCCTTAAACTTTACGGACGACCACCCTGCACGTGATATGCAAGATACGTTTTATACAGTGGATGGCAATTTACTTCGAACTCATACATCCGCCATCCAAGTACGTGCCCTACGAAAACTAAAACCACCTTTCCGTATCATTGCACCTGGTCGTGTATTTCGGTATGAAGAAGTGGACGCCTCTCATGAAAATACCTTTTACCAAGTAGAAGGAATGGTAGTGGGAGAAAATATCTCCGTTGCCCATTTGATTTATACGATGGAGACACTTCTCTCTCGTGTGTTCCGTAAGGAAATCAAAACAAGACTTCGCCCCGGTTACTTTCCGTTTGTGGAACCAGGGTTTGAACTCGATATCAATTGCCTTGTTTGTAATGGAGATGGGTGTAGTGTTTGCAAACAATCGGGTTGGCTCGAACTTCTCCCTTGTGGGTTAGTCCATCCGAATGTCTTAGAAGCCGCTGGTCTTGATTCCAAAAAATGGACAGGGTTTGCCTTTGGACTCGGACTTGACCGATTGGTGATGATGCGTTACGGAATCCATGACATCCGTTATTTCCAATCAGGGAACTTACGTTTTTTGAAACAGTTTTAGTTAGGAAGCTACAAAGCGATAGGATAGGATTCAATTCAATCCGTACTTGAATCGATGATCAGAAAAAACCAGTGAAGGACAAACAATCCTCACTGGTTTTTTTGTATCCTTACACCACCACTGCTTGGATTTTACCATCGATCACTTGGAATTCCACTTTGGTTTTTCCAAGTTCCAATCCATCCTTCGATACGATCTCTTTTCCTTCTTTGTCATAAAGATTGGTAAGTACCATTTCTCCATTCTCTTTGGTCGAACAGACAATGAGATACGGTGGTTTTTTTTCTCCGCCTGGGTTGAAGTAAATTGTCGTCGCAGAAAGAATGGTGGCTTTTTCCTTTTCCTTGGGACTTGGAACATTCACCTCTAATGGTTTTAAGTTCATAGGTTCTTTTGGTGTTTTTTCGATTTTGTCTTTGGAAAAAAGGATCACAGAATTGATGCTATCAATCCCACCATTGCCTCCAAGCAAACTCACCTTAGGTGGTTCACTCAAACCATTTGGCAGAGGATGGACAGAAAGTCCATATTGGCTACAGACATCCACAAGTCCAGTTGCACCAGAGAGTGCCATCGCTGCTTGGTAATTTAAAATCCCACCACCTAAATTGATAGGGATCTCCTTTGTTCCATTGGAGATTTTCCCTTGGCGAAGGGCAGTGGCTGTTTCTTTGGGAGACACTCCAAAATACAAAGAAGCCTCATGGATGATCATCCCTGTAAAACAATCATAAATCCACGCATATTCAATCTCCGATCGATTGATTCCACTGGAAGCAACTGCCCTTTCACAAGCAAGGCCAGCAGGGCTTTTTAAATCCTTTTTTTGGATGAGGTATTCGGCATGAGCACTATGTCCAGAACCAATCACATAGATGTGTTTGGCATCAGATTTTATCACCTTATTTTCAATTAACTTCTGTTTCATGGCCTCAGACGTAATGAGGGTAGCAAATCCATGATCCGTGACTATGGCAATCATCGGCGTGCTATAAACCCCTGAAAGTGGTTTCTTTAGTTGTTTCTCCACCAATGGTTTTTGGTATTGGAAGGCACGAGGATTGGTTTCTGCTAATGATCGAAAGTGTTTTGTGATCTCTTCCAAGTCATCACTTGTCACACCAGTATCGAACATCATCCGTTCACATAACAGTGAATAGAGACCAATGAGTGTAGCTCCATACGGCATCTCCCAATCTTTATGACAAACAGTCGCTGTGAGTCGTTTTAAGTCGGATACCTGTTTGAACACTGACTTTGGAATATCAGCTGCAGCTACAAGAACCACAGCATAGGGATTGGCTTTTACAATCGTATGAGCTTGTTGGATTGCCCCACCCACACTTGCCCCACCTAGGTCCACCGTATGGCAGGCAAGACCTCCAAATCCCATATCGTTTGCATCTTTAATCGTAAACCCATACCCTTCTCTGCCGAGGGACTGCGCTTCGACTGAGACAAAATCGGTAAGGTAGGGTTTGATGGTGTCTCTATTGGTTCCTAAGAATCCAAACAGTTTGTCTACTGAGTTAAAAAGTAAGGAATGGTATTTCTCGAGGGAAGTTAGTTTTTTATAAACTTCCGCATCAAATTCTGATTCAATTGTGTCGCTGACACCAAGTAAAATAGGGTCCATGAAGCCACATTTGAATCAACCTTCGATATTCATCAACGCATTCATTCGAAAATCTTGTATGATTTGTTTGCATCGTTCAGTGATACGGTTCAAACTTTCCCCAAACTTTTTGCCGTTGTATGCATTAAAGGCATTTGGGTATTCTTTTTCATTCACTTGCACAATCATGTCTGGATTAATTCTGTTTTTTGCCACTAAGTCTTGGACAGCAACAATGATATTCTTTAGGGCAATACAGCCATCTTTTAAAAGATTTTGAGATGCCTTTTCAATCACGATAGCATTGCCATTCGCATCTAACAAGGTTTTCATGAACTCTTGCATTTTCATGGAAGGTAATCCTCGGCGAGTGAGTCCAATTCGTTCCACTTGTAAAACTGCATCTTGTAAATGTGAGTATTCAGGTGTTCCCTTAAAAACATAAATGAGAACAGGCAGTTCGATTTCTGTAAAATCCAACATAGCGCCATAAAAATATCGAGTTTCCACTTTTGCCAACGGATGGAAGTCTACCTTTTTATAATTGGCTAATTTCTCAATCGACTCATCCATAATACGATTGAGTGTTTGGGCTTTTGCAGCTTCTTTTTTGGCAGCAAGTTCTTGGAATTTTGATTTGAGTTGTTCTAAAAAAGTAACTTCTTCTGTGAGAAATTTTGAAATGTTTCCACGAAGTTTCAATACTTGTAAGTATCGTTGTTCAAAGCCTGTTTGGTCAAATGCCTTAGGATTGAGTTTTCCATGTTCTCTATATTCTGATCGTATTTTTTCTAATATGGCTTTTGTTTCTGCTTCTGACAGTTCTTTCATTTCGATTGTTTCCAGTTTTCAATTTCCAAAATGGTTTTGTCTAAATCCTGTGCAAAATATAGAGACGCGTTCTTTGCATCTACAAACATTAATTGGTTTGCATACTGTAATTGTTTAACTTGAATTTCATTTTTGAGATTCAATATATTCAATAACTGCAAACTCAATTTTTTAAGATCTTTGATGATCGCATCGGTATGCCTTTGCATTTCAAACAAGTGTAGGTTGTTTAATTTTTCCTTATCCGATTCGATTAACTTCATCTCTTCCCGTTTTTCCACAGGTGCTTTGGAAATGTAATAGGTAATTGGACGAGGATAAGAGGTCATTTCCTTATGCAAATCGATCATTTTATCGATGGCTTCAAAAACCGTTGCTTCCATTTCTCTGGAAAAATTCCCTACAATATTTTTATTTTCGGAAGGGTCCCCAGTGAGCTCAAAAATACGAGAGGATTGTAAGTTACGAATGATGGCAGTGATTCTTTCTCTGTAAGTGGCGATGATTTTTAAAAAATCATCAATTCGTTGTTGGGCCGTTTTTTCCCCGGTTCCTTCTTCGAGTCTGGTGTTTGCATTGATTTGAGTGTGGTCAATGTCTTCCTCAGGTTTAGGAGGTTCGGGTGTATTTAACAGACCTTCGTGTGAGAGAGTTTCTTCTGGTTTCGGAGGTTCTTCCCCATCAAAGATATCCAAATCCACATCCTCACGCATCAGGTTTTCCTCAACAACTGGAGAAAGTTTGTCTTTGGAAATCTCAATTGTTTTGGAGGTTTTTTCAGGTGTGGTTGGTTTTGGGTCTGGTGTGGAAATTAATTTCCCTAAAATTGGATTTGCCCTTAGGTCCTCTGAAATGATGGGTGGAGGAGGCGGAGTTTGGTTACCAGATTTTGTCTCGTTTGATGTTCCTTCCCCTTTGGGATTTGTTGTTTGGTGGTGAGGGACAAGTTCAAAATGATTCCCAACTAGTTTTAGGATCTCAATCCTACGGATTTCTTTGTTGAATCTCAGGGCATAACGATTGTTATCTTTATCAATATAACGTTGTTGGATTTGTGAAATGGATAATTTAAGTGGGTCGATTTCTGAAATCGAATCAATTTTTATATAATGATATTTTGATCTTTCAGGAGTCACAATCGTAAAATTTCCAACAAAGCTTCTGTGAAAGCATATGAGAGTAACACGTTCGGGTCAACTTCCTTCTCCCTAGAAATCATACTTAATGTAAAAAAATCATACCTCGATAATTCCAACCTCTCATAATGCCCCATCTCACCTCTCGGAAAGACCCCAGGTTCCAAACCCTCTAACTTTAAGGATAAGATAGCCATTTTTATGACAAGACCGAGGTCTAAGTGGCGCTCTTTCAAAATTTTGTAGAGTTCGGAATCAATCCAGATCAGTGCAGAAAACATACAAACCTCTTAGGAAGGAGGTTCGAGCCGGGGGATTTGGTTCTCATTTTTTTCTCTTTCGCCTTGACCGTCAGAGTGGTACTCAAAAGATAAGTAAAAATTCCTCATAGGGGACATTCCTTGGCTAATTTAAAATCATCTAAAAAAGACATCCGTAGAACTGCTCGTAGAAAAGAGCGAAATGGGGAAGACCGTAGTGAATTACGCACTTACGCACGCCTTCTCATTAAGGCCATTAAGTCTGGCGACAAAACGGAAGCATTATCTGTTTTCTCAAAACTTTCTTCAAAATTGGACCGTGCAGCGAAAACAAAACTCATCCATAAAAAAAATGCAGATCGTAAAAAATCTCGTATGGCACTTCGCATCAATTCAATTGAGGCAAAAGCCGCCTAACATTCGCTTTTAGCACCTTGGAATGAGGCCACCACCGTGTGGCCTTTTTTATTTCTATTTCTCATTTACAGAATTCGAACACCTAATTTACTGGTCATAACAACGGGCGATTAGCTCAGCTGGGAGAGCAGCTGCCTTACAAGCAGCGGGTCGGCAGTTCAATCCTGTCATCGCCCAAACCGTTTACCTCACACTCTATTTTTTATTTCCACATCACAGACACATCTCACAAAGCAAAAAGATAGACTTACAGTGCGAATCCACGAGCCTTGATAGTATTGTATGCATTTTACAAAAGAGTATGATCTGTCCTCCCTTATGATTTCGATCTCCGGTGTTCGGGGAAAAATTGGACAAGGATTTGGATTGGAGGAAGCACTCGCTTTTTCGAAATCCTTTGCAACCATCATGAATGGTGGAACTGTAGTGATTGGTAGGGACTCAAGGCCAAGTGGCCCTTATTTAGAATCCCTTCTCACCTCAGCTTTGTTAGCCTCTGGAAGTTCTGTATTAACCTTGGGTCTTGTTCCCACACCCACAACAAAAGCAGTTGTCAATTTAGCAAAAGCAAACGGTGGGATTATGATTTCTGCATCTCACAACCCAATGGAATGGAATGCCTTTAAATTTATTTCCAAAAAAGGGTTTTTCTTTTCGGCAGAAGAAAATCAAAAATTACTTTCGATCCTGCAATCAGGAAGTTATACCAAAGAACAAATTTCTCCTAAAGGTTATCTTGATTCTGGTGAAGACTATATCGAATTACATTTATCATCAGTTTTAAAACGAGTGAACGTAAACAAAATCAAAAAGAAAAAGTTCACAGTATTTGTAGATGCAGTGGGTGGAGCTGGGTCTTATGTAGTTCCCAAGTTTTTACAAATGTTAGGTTGTAAAGTAATCTCACATAATTGTAAACCAGATGGAACGTTCCCTCGTCCTCCAGAACCTACAGCGACAGCTTTAAAAACAGTAGAACCAAGTTTTAAAAAATCCAAAGCAGATATTGGTTTTGCTCTTGATCCAGATGCTGACAGGTTAGTTTTATTCACTCCAAAAAGAGGAGCAATATCAGAAGAATACACTCTTCCTCTTGCCCTTATGAATGTTCTCTCATCAAACAAAAAGAAATCGAAGGTAGTTGTGAATCTTTCGACTTCTTTTTTAAATGAAGAGGTTACCTCTCGTTTTGGCGGAGAGGTGATCCGAAGTAAAGTAGGTGAAGCGAATGTTGTGGAAGAAATGATCAAAACCAAAGCAGTGTTTGGTGGAGAAGGGAATGGTGGAATTATAGATCCAAACATTCCTTCTTTTGGTCGTGATACATTATCTGGCATTGCCCATATCCTAAATATCATGGCTGAAACAGGGAAGTCCATTGATGCACTTATGGATGAGTTACCGAACTTGTATATGGACAAACAGTCCTTCCCATTGGCAAAGGGAATGTCTTTAGAAACTTTATATGAAAAATTTCAATCTGAGTTTTCTCCCAAACTCATTTCCGATAAAGATGGATTGTGGATGTATGTTTCCGATTCTTGGATCCACATTCGACCTTCCAATACGGAACCAATCTTTCGAGTGATAACAGAAACAAAATCCAAATCTGATTTGGAATCTACCTTAAAGAGGGTAAAACAATGTGTGGAATCGTAGGTTATTTAGGAAAAAGACAGGCATTACCTGTCATTATCAAAGGTCTTAAACGTTTAGAGTACAGAGGTTATGATAGTGCTGGTGTTGCTCTTTTAAATGGCGGTTTAGAAATCGTCAAAAAAAAAGGAAAAGTTGCCGACTTAGAAACCGAAATCGGAAATCGAAAATTAGAAGCAAGCCTTGGAATTGGACACACTCGTTGGGCGACACACGGTGAACCTAATGATCGTAATGCGCACCCACATACTAGTTCAGATGGTAAGTTAGCCATCATTCATAATGGTATCATTGAAAACTATAGTTCCATCAAAAAGGAACTCGAAAGTAACGGCCACGTTTTTAAGTCCGATACTGATTCTGAAGTCCTCATCCACTTAATTGAAGAAATCAAAAAACAAAACCAATGTAGCATCGAGGAAGCGGTTCGTCTTGCTTTAAACGAAGTTGTTGGTGCATATGCAATTGTTGTTCTTTCTAAAGACAATGAAAGGAGTATGATTGCCGCAAGAAAAGGATCACCCTTGGTCATTGGTATTGGTGAAGATGAATACTTTGTTGCGTCTGATGCAACGCCTATCATTGAATACACAAACAATGTTACCTATCTCAATGACCAAGAAATGGCTATCATCAAAGACGGAAGTTTGGTTGTTAAAAACTTAGAAAATGTAACGAAAACTCCTTTCATTCAAAAATTAGAATTAGATTTAGAAGACATTGAAAAGGGTGGATACCCTCACTTCATGCTCAAAGAAATTTTTGAACAACCAAAATCAATCCAAGATGCAATGCGTGGGCGATTGGTTTCTCGGGAACACCATTTGTTCTTAAGTGGGATTGACCAATACTTAAATCGATTTTTAAATGCGGATCGATTGATTTTGGTTGGTTGTGGAACATCTTGGCATGCGGGTCTCATTGGAGAGTATTTATTTGAAGACCTAGCACGGATTCCAACAGAAGTAGAATATGCATCTGAATTTCGTTATCGAAATCCAATCGTAACAGAAAGAGACGTGGTAATTGCAGTGTCTCAATCTGGAGAAACAGCGGATACTCTTGCAGCGATCGAATTGGCCAAATCAAGAGGTGCTCTGATCTTTGGTGTTTGTAATGTTGTGGGTTCGTCCATCGCAAGGGCATCCCATGCTGGAGCTTATTTACATGCCGGTCCTGAAATCGGAGTTGCTTCCACCAAAGCATTTACATCTCAAGTTTCGATCCTCACGATGATGGCATTGTATTTAGGATTAAAAAAAGGATCAATTTCCTTATCTGATTACCAAACACTTTTATTAGAGCTTGATTCCATCCCTGATAAAGTGGCAAAAATTTTAACCAAAGATGAAGAGATACGAAATATCTCTGAACATTTTTATCGGGCATCTAACTTTCTTTATTTGGGACGTGGGTTTAACTTCCCAGTTGCTTTGGAAGGTGCTTTAAAGTTAAAAGAAATTTCCTATATCCATGCAGAAGGTTATCCTGCAGCAGAAATGAAACATGGCCCAATTGCACTCATTGATGAAGATATGCCAGTTGTTTTCATAGCTACAAAGGATAGTTCCTATGAAAAAGTGATTTCCAATATCCAAGAAGTAAAAGCAAGAAAAGGTAAAGTCATTGCAGTTGTTACGGAAGGAGATACAGAAATCAAAGGAATGGCAGACTTTACTTTCGAAATTCCGAAAACGGCAGATGCCTTAGTTCCTTTACTCGCAGTCATTCCATTACAACTTTTATCTTACCACATAGCAATTCTTAGGGGATGTAATGTGGACCAACCTAGAAATTTAGCAAAATCTGTTACTGTGGAGTAAAATGTGAATCTCCTATTAGATGATTCCAAACGAAATCCTTCACTAGAACCACTTTCCAGGTTCCATTCTTTTTTTGAATGGAATTTGGGAGGGATGACTCTTCTTGAAAAGTTAGAAAGAAAATACCCTGGTGCCAAAATTTATTATAAAGGTCCCAATGAAGATTTTGAAACTTTAATTTTTAATCGTTACCCTCATGTAATACCAGCTAACTTAGATTCATATGATTCTATTTATAGTGCAGACTCTTTTTTGCCTTGGGAACTACTGGGAACAGTGACATCTATTATTGAAGACACACTTACCATCGAAAAAGAATGGAAACGTTTTAGGCAAAAATACAAAGCAAAACAATCTGGATTTCACATTGTAGGAAAAGACAAACATTTATACATCCATGCAGGTGCCACTGTGTATCCTGGAGTTGTTTTTGATACAACACATGGACCAATTCTCATTGAAGATGGTGCCAAAATTTCCTCATTTAGTTTTTTAGAAGGACCATTGTTTGTAGGTAAAAATAGCCAGATTGACAATGCTCGAATAACTGGTGGAACTCTGATTGGTAACCAGTGCCGTATTGGTGGTGAAGTAGAAAATTCTATTATTTTGGATTATACCAATAAACACCATGAAGGTTTTTTGGGTCATAGTTTTGTTTCTAACTGGGTCAACTTAGGAGCCTTATCAACTACAAGTGACTTAAAAAATAATTATGGGATCGTAAAACTAAAGATAGGTGATTCGGTGATTAACACTGGAACTATTAAGTTTGGCTCTATCTTTGGTCCATTTACGAAGTTAGCAATTGGTGTGATGTCTAACACAGGAACAGTTTTCGATGTTGCTAGTAATATCGTTGAGTCAAGGATCCAAGGGTATGTTCCTCCTTTTACTTGGATCAAACCAGGTGGTCGTTATCGACTTGAAGAATTTTTATTTGATACAAAAAAAATCATGGCTCGACGAGGCGTAAATTTATTTGAGTTCGAAGATTTTTATCTGAGAAAACTATATGGAAAATGTACGGAGTGAAACATGACACCTAGTTTGCAGTCACATATCAATTCCGGAAAATCTGTTGAAATTGATGGTTTAAGTTTTTTTTATTTAGATGAAGGAAAAGGAGATGAAATCATCCTCCTGTTGCCTGGTTTTTTGACTACTTCCTATAATTATCGCAAACTAATCGAATTGTTATCGACTCATTACCGAGTGATTGCACTTGATTTTTTAGGAACAGGATTTAGTAGTCGCCCAGATGGTCCGTTATCTCATCGATTACAAGCTCATTATTTGTCTCCTTTTTTAGAGAATGTTGTGGGTGATAAAAAGGTACATGTTGTTGCTTTTGATTATGCATTACCAATTATGTGTTTTGCATTTAAAGACCAAACAAACCAATATAAATCATTATCCATATTAGGTGGGTTTATGAACTTACCTAAATTTAAATTCTACTTTCCGTTACATTTTCTTCGTTTGCCAATCATTGGGGAAATTTTTTCATTTTTGTTTCGCCCACCTCTACTTCGATTTTTTTATAAATGGTTTCTCGTAAAAAAAAGCCACCATTTCACAAGCGAATGGGAGAAGACCATGTATCACTTGTTATTTGAGGGAAAAAATCGCAAAAATACATTAGAATTCATTCGTAATGTAGACAGATCCACTCATGCTCTTCGTGAGATTGAGGAAGGTGCCAAACAATTTGTTGGATTACGGCAAATTTATATTGGGGAAGAAGATTTTCGTATTTCTCCAAACCAAACTGAATATATGAAAGAAACTCTAAGGACCAGTAGTTTAGTGTTTTTGCCTTGTAAACATCTTGCTATGGAAGAATGCCCTACAGTTGTCTTCGAAAAACTTCATTATTTCGTAGATAGTTTTTCTCATAAAAAAACCAAAACATTCCATTTTAACAAAAACAATAAGGACTAATATGGAAAGACTGATCTCAAAAATTAATCCACTCTCTTCCGATTTTATATCAAATCGAACTACTTATTTAGAAATCCTTGTGCCTATACGAAAAATTATCGAACAAGTGAAGTTAGGTGGTGGCAAAAAAGCACTTGAGAAACATAAATCAAGAGGTAAACTCACTGCTCGCGAACGAATCAATGAATTGATTGATGCAGATACTGAATTTATGGAAATTTGTGGCCTTGCTGCCGAAGGTGTTTACCCCGATCCAGTTCCATCTGCTGGCATTATCACAGGGATTGGAAAAGTAGAAGGTGTAGATTGTATGATTGTTGCCAATGATGCAACTGTCAAAGGGGGAACCTATTATCCCTTAACTGTTAAAAAACATGTAAGGGCACAAGAGATTGCAGAAAACAATTCCTTACCATGTATTTACTTAGTCGATTCTGGTGGAGCATTTTTGCCAATGCAAGATGAAGTGTTTCCAGACAAGGATCATTTTGGTAAAATCTTTTTTAACCAAGCGCGAATGAGCGCAAAGGGAATTTCTCAGATAGCAGTTGTTATGGGTTCTTGTACGGCTGGTGGTGCTTATATTCCTGCAATGTCAGATGAGTCAGTGATTGTAAAAGGGAATGGAACAATCTTTTTAGGTGGTCCACCACTTGTGAAAGCAGCAACAGGTGAAGTTGTGACTGGTGAGGAGTTAGGTGGTGCCGATGTTCATTGCCGTATTTCGGGTGTTACTGATCATTATGCAGAAGATGATTATCATGCATTAGAAATTACTAGATCCATTATCAAAAATTTAAATGTAAAAAATCAAACATTATCGAAAGAAACAGAAGAACCACTCTATCCTTCTGAAGAAATTTATGGAATCATTGAACGTGATTCTAGAAAATCTTATGATCCAAGAGAAATCATTGCACGTTTGGTGGATGGTTCTCGGTTTCATGAATTTAAAAAACTATATGCAACCACAATCGTAACAGGTTTTGCTGAAATTTACGGATACCCAGTTGGAATCATTGCCAATCATGGAGTATTGTTTTCTGAATCTGCACTAAAAGCATCTCATTTTATTGAACTTTGTGACCAACGAAGGATCCCATTATTATTCCTCCAAAACATTACTGGTTTTATGGTAGGAAAAAAATATGAAAACAATGGGATTGCACGTGATGGTGCAAAGATGGTGAATGCTGTTTCCACAACAACAGTTCCCAAGTTAACAATTGTTACTGGTGGATCGTATGGTGCAGGGAATTATGGTATGTGTGGTCGTGCCTTTGCTCCTGAATTTTTATGGATGTGGCCCAATGCCCGTATCTCTGTGATGGGGGGAGAACAAGCCGCCAATGTATTATGGACTGTGAAAAAAGACCAAAAAGAAGCAGCGGGCGAAACCATCCAACCTGAAGAAGAAACTACTTTCAAAAAACCAATTTTGGATGATTATGAAAAAAAATCGTCTGCTGTATACAGTTCGGCAAGGTTATGGGATGATGGAATCATCGATCCTGCTGACACTCGCAAAATTTTGGGTAGGGCACTGTCTGTCCTCAGTAGAAGAAAAGAAGAAAGAAAACCATTCGGTGTCTTTAGAATGTAATTTTTTTCCTTTTCATTTCTTTTTAAGGAGCCAACGTACATCAAATGGTCATTCACGAAACGTCTTCCAATCAGGTAGTTGTCATCACCATTGAAGGTGAAGTCGATTTGTACAATGCAAAAGAATTAAAAGACATTCTAGATGACAAAATGCGCAAACACCAATACGAGATTGTTGTGAATTTGGAAAAGGTTCCGTTTATGGACAGTTCTGGAATTGGAACTCTCGTTACCGCTATGTATAAATTAAAAAAATACCATGGCAATTTAAAAGTATGTAGTGTGCATGGTTCCGTTGCAAAAGTTTTTAAAATGACTGGAATGGAAAGTCACTTAGAAGTTTTTGATACAGAAGAAATGGCAGTCACTTCCATGATCAACGAACGTAATACTCATTCGGATTAGGGTAATAACAATCCCTGTTTTACCTTTTCCATTACCTCTTTCCCTTCGAATAATTCTAAAAGATACAAAGCAAACTCAAAAGCAGAACCAGGTCCGACACTCGTATGGATGTGGTTATACGACTCAATCCGTTTTCCTGTATACTTTCCACCGGCTCCACTCACCAAATCCTCAGTCGATGGAAACGAAGTATATGGATTTTCTCCCGACAGAATCTGAAACTTTCTTAAAACAGCAGGTGCTGCACAGATGGCACCAATTGTTTTTTTCGATTGGTGGAAGGAATGTAATAGAGATTCGATTTCAGGTTCGGCCATGAGGTTCTTTGTGCCGTTAAGACCTCCTGGTAGAACAATGGCATCAAAATCATTGGGAATGATTTCTGAAAATGTTTTGTCTGCCAGGTGAATCGTATGACGCGATGCAACCACTGGTTCCTTTGATTTGCTAATCGAGACAACGTTTACGTTTCCTCGGCGCAGGACATCAATCAAAATGATCGCTTCCATTTCTTCAAAACCAGGACAGAGGGGAATTAAAACCTGAGTTGCCATACAATGACTTGTTTGGCTTGTTACAAAATGTTCAAGTTTTTTTATGAAAAAACGATTCCAAGAAATGGGAACTTTCCCCCCGTTTCTGGGGTCTGATAGAATAGGAGAGAGTGTTCATTGTCTATGACTGAGAAAAAAACGAATCCTTTACGATATATAGCCATTGCGTTCAGCTTTTTATTACTTGGGACATTTTTGTCTCCCATATTGACGTGTGGAAATTCAAACGAGAACCCGTTACAACTCAAAGCAGATGGTGGAGAAAAATTATCACCAGCTCAAACCCAAGCAGTTGCATTAGAAGATGCTTTCCAAGAAGTGTTTGATCGAGTTTCTCCCAGTGTTGTTTCCATTGCAACGGAAGGAACCGTAAACGTTCCACTCCATCCGTTTGAATATTTTTTTGGCAGACAAGATCCAAGAAGGAGTTCACGCCAACAAAAACTTTCAGGCCTTGGTTCTGGAATTGTTTTAAACGAAGATGGTTACATTATGACAAACCATCACGTGATCCAAAACATGGATAAATTCACTGTTAGGTTAAAAAACAAAAAAGAATTCGAAGCGAAATTGATTGGTTCGGATTCCACTGCAGACATTGCGATCTTAAAAATCAGTGCACCAAAAGGAAGTCTCACTCCAAGTTTGATTGGTGATTCTAGTAAAGTGAAAGTGGGGAACTGGGCGATTGCCATTGGAGCACCACTTGGACTCGAACAATCTTTTACTGTTGGTGTGGTATCTGCCATCCAACGCGGAGGACTTGATACTTCTGGACTTTCCTACATCCAAACGGATGCAGCGATCAACCAAGGGAATAGTGGAGGACCACTTCTCAATATCCGTGGAGAAGTTGTGGGGATCAATCGTATGATTGTGAGCCAGTCTGGAGGATCAGAAGGGATTGGATTTGCCATTCCGATCAACGAAGCACGCCGTGTGGCAGAGGAAATCAAAACCAATGGAAAGGTCACCAGGGCTTGGATTGGAGCAGGTGTTGACAATATTGCAGAAGAAGACATCCGCCAGTTCCAATTAAAAGACAACAAAGGTGCCATCATCCGCCAAATTATAAAGGGATCCCCAGCGGATAAAGCAGGTCTCACATTAAATGATGTCATCCTCAGTTTTGATGGAAAACCTGTCCGTTCCCCAGAAGAATTGGTAAGTTTTGTTTTAGCGTCTCCGATTGGCAAACGTATCGAACTAAAAATCATTCGAAATAAAAATGAAATCTTGACGTCCATCACTCCAGAGAAGAAACCCAATTGAGGTGAGTTTACGAGAAGATTGGATGCAAGCGGGCGAAGAGGAACCAAACCTTCGCCCCACAAAACTGTCTGAGTTCATTGGACAAAAAGAGGTTCTAGCCAATCTTTCGGTATATGTTGAGGCGGCTCGCAAACGAAAGAGCCCTCTCGACCATGTTCTCATTTCAGGTCCCCCTGGACTTGGCAAAACCACCCTCGCGAATATCATCGCCAACGAGCTAGCAGTCGCATTTACACCCACCTCGGCACCTGCCATTTCGAAAGGTGCTGATTTGGTTCGGTTTCTTACCTTACTCAAAACAAACGAAGTCCTTTTCATCGATGAAATCCATGGTTTTATCAAAAAACAGGAAGAACTTTTATACCCTGCCATGGAGAATTTTTTTGTGGATTTAGTTGTGGGAGAAGGTGTTACCGCCAATGCTTTACAAATCCAACTCCAACCGTTTACCTTAGTGGGTGCCACAACGAGGTCTGGGCTTGTCAGTGATCCTTTAAAATCAAGGTTTGGCATCCATCTCAAACTTGATTTTTACACAGATGAAGAAATGCAAATCATCGTAGATCGTTCGGCAAAATTACTAGGAGTGAACCTCGGCGAAGGTGTGGCGATGGAAGTGGGAAAACGCAGTCGAAAAACCCCAAGGATAGCCAACCATCTCTTAAAACGAGTTCGGGATTTTGCAGAAGTAAACAATGAAACGTCTGTTAGCTTAAAGACATGTCGTTATGCATTTGAACGTATGGGTGTGGACCATTTGGGACTTGATGCCGTAGACAGGCAAATTCTTGATATTCTCATTTCCCGTTACGGGGGTGGACCTGTCGGGATCAAACCAATTGCCGTTGTCCTTGGCGAAGAAGAACGAACCATCGAAGATACCTATGAACCTTTCCTTGTGCGTGTGGGTCTCATTGACCGGACTCCACAGGGTCGTGTGGCTACGAAAAAAGCTTACGAACATTTAGGACTTCCTTATATTGGAAATACGGGAGAAAATCGTGAAAATGGCCCCACTCTCTTTTGATTTCCGATTACCCGAAAAAGAAGAAGGGGAAAAACGTCTCTTTTTTGCATTCACATTTGTGATCTTACTTGCGTCCTTTTTTTTAGCTCACCTCATCACGAGGAATATGTTATGGAAGATGTGGGCAGAAGAACAAACTCTCGAAAACCTAAGTCCCAAAGAACAAGAAAAAATATACGAAGTATTAGTAGAACAACAGTTCATCAATCCCGATAAAAAAGATGAATACAAAGCTTTGTCTAACAAGGATTCGGCGGGAGGTGGAGGGATCACTGAGAAACAAGGGTTTCATACATTAACCCAGTTCCGAGAGTTCATCATGGGAAGTGCCACTTCCACACCAAGTAAAACACAGCCAAAATCAGAAGAATCTAAAGAAGACGAACTTTTTGAATTTGGTATTTTCAAAGCAGACCCAAAAACCAATTCCAATTCAGAGGAACGTCCGAACCAGGCTGCAAACGCTGGTCAGATGACAAAAATTCCATTTAATTATCGTTTCCAACAAGATTTCTTATTTCGTTGGGATGGAGCAAAAGCACTTACCATTCCCACCAAACAATTAGCAGGTTATTATTATTTCAAAAATATGTTAAAACGGATAGAAGAATCCTTTGCGCCTCCCGGTGGTGGAAACTATGCCTATCGTGATATGGCAGGAATTGTTGCCAGAGAAGGAATTAAGGAAGGAGAAACTAAAGTATTGTTTATGTTAAGTGAACAAGGACAAGTTTTGGATGTTCGTTTGGTTTCTTCACAAGGGCAAGTTGTTGTCGACCAAGCATGTTTAGATTCCATACGAGGTCAAAACTTTGGTCCCGTCCCAGAAGAAGTGAAGGCTAAAGGATTAATCTTTGGCATCAATTTTATTTTTCCAGGGATGCGTTATTACCGCTAAGGATTATTCATTCAGTAAGGTACAACCATATTCTTTGGATTGGAATTTTGCTGTATTGGTTCTACCCAGACCTTTTACTGTCACCGATTGATTTTCTTTGTCTAATTTGAATTCACTGATGGGAACCCACTGTCTTGCAAAATCATGGCACTGTTCTTCTGATAACTCCATCACAAAGTAACAACTACAGTATTCTTTTGAGTAAAAACTGGAGATGATGGATGGAAAACTCGATAGGTGTTTCCAATTCCATTGTGACCAAAACAGAACAATTAAAAAGAATAAAGCTAAGAAAATTGAAATTTTACGTTTCATAAGATTACCGAATCACTGATTCCTTGATCAATTTTAAAAATTCATTTTTGATAAACGCTTTTTCGCGGTCATCACCAAACCGAACTACTACGAGGTCTAAACTTGGAATCACATACATCATTTGACCCCAATGTCCAAGAGCGGCGAAGGTATCTTTGGGTGCATCAGGCCAAGGCTCATGGATACCTCGATCAGGAACTCCAGTATTTGCATACCAATGTGCAGTATAATTATCCTGTGATAAATCATCTGAATACGGTGTTGTTTTATAACCTGGGGAAGGTGTCCTTGTAAATGTTAACCAACCCTCAGGTAAAAATCTTTCTCCATTCCACACACCATCGTTTAAATACAAGTATCCAATTTTGGCAAGATCCCTTGCTGTCATATAAAGATAAGAAGAGCCTACATACGTTCCAGAAGCATCTCTTTCAAACGTTACATTAGAAATTCCAAGTGGTTTGAATATTTTTTCAAAGGGAAGTTTGTCATATTCTTCTTTGCCATATACTTTCTTCAATATCGCAGAAAGGATATTGGTATCACAACTGGAGTAATATACTTGTGTTCCAGGTTCGGCGCGAAGGGGAAGGTTGGCGCAAAAACTCCCCATGTCTTGTCGGCCTCTCGTATACAACATGGCAATCACAGAGGATTTGAGTGGACCACTTTCATACCCTTCTTCCGCAGCAAGACCTGATGACATATTTAAAAGATGACGAATCGTAATTTTTTTATGTGCTTCATCTCTACTAAGCGGTTCATAATGATAATAACCAGGGTCGTCTAACTTGATAAGTCCATCTTTGACTGCAATTCCATACATCGTTTGTAAAATACTTTTTGAAACTGACCAAGTTAGGTGAAGTTTGTCTTCCTTAAAGTTACGAGCATATTTTTCATAAATGAGTTTTCCATTCCGAAGGATGACAACTGCATCAGTTCTTCTACCTTTTCTGTCTGTTTCATCACCAGTACGCGCAAATGCATACTCTTCAACTAATTTAAGTTTTGCGGAAGAAACACCAACTGATTCAGGAGTGACAATTTTCCAATTTGGACTCGGCCATTCAGGTTTGATACGTTTGGGTAAGGGAGATACATTTACTTCTCCACCAAAGGGAGAAAGGTCTTTACTACATTGGATTGTAAAAAGAACAAAGAATAGAATCAGAATTTGTTTCATAGAAGTCCTAACGTTCATTCGAAAGAGAATTCTAAGCAGATAAAACTAGTTTGCAAAGGAAAAAAGAGGAATTTTATACTTTTTCTGCATACCCCTTTAGTTTTTGTACCATAGAAAAAAGACCATTCCGTCTTGAGATCGATAAAAACTTTGCAAGACCAACTTCTTCTATAAAACCAAGTGAGGCTTTTGCTATATCTTCTGGACTTTGTCCTGAAAATACTCGTATTAGAATAGCAATCAGTCCTTTCGTAAGTGCGGTATCACTATCTGCATCAAACTCCAGTTTTCCATCATTCAGTCTTGGTGCGACCCAAACCCGAGATTGGCATCCCGGTACTAAATATTCTTCTGTTCTTTTTTCATCAGGAAACTTTGGTAATTCCTCACCTAACTCGATTAGGTATTGGAATTTTTCTTCCCAATCAGTCAGATCCGAAAATTCAGAGACGATTTCTTTTTGGATTTCTTCAATGTTTTGTTTCATCATTAGAACTTCCTTTTGGGATATCAGTGAATTTTTCTTTTTTTCTCATGTAGAACTGATTAAAACCAGAGCGGGATAAATTTTTAATTTCGACTCTATTGACTGTAGCGACTGTTAGTTCGTATAAATCATCGTTTTTATGAAAGAAATAATCCATTCGAAGTTTTTCTTCCAAAGAATATTCAACATTTTCCCAGGTGAGTTTTTTCTCTTCGAAGTTGACATACAAACATTCAGGTGGTTTTGAAAGAACATAACAAAATTCACCCGGTTTTGGGACTCCTTTGTAAAATATTCCACAACCAATACTTGTTACAAAACTGAAAACAACACCTAATAAGTGTAACTTGGATAAGAGACGTTTCATTCTTTTTTATCCAAACTTAGATCCAGTTTAGTTTTTAGGCCTGGTTTTTCTTTGATGAATTGGGAAATTAAGATTGGGATTTCTGTATTTTTTTTGCCAGTGGCAAGGTAAAACTCTTCTAACAAATCAATTCCTTTCTGCGATAAATTTTGCAGGTGGAATATAGTAGCTTCTGTGATGATGGATGTTTCCGTAATGGTATCTGGATTATTGGTTTTCGCTTGTCTGAGCAAAGACAAAGCTCCCACATAATCTTTTTTATAATACTTACCAAGACCCCGTAAGAAGTTTTCTTCTCTCGGAGAAAATTGAATTCCTAATTTAAAATTCGGATCTTTTGTAATGGTGATTAAATGATCGAGACCACTTGCATCACCAGCAAGCATCGTATTAAAGGTTAGTAACCAAATGTAAACAGTTTGTAGTTCGGGAGATAATTTAGAACGATCGATGTTTCCATATTCTCCTACTAAAACTTGAGGGCGTTTGACACTCCGATGAGTTTCTCCGAGGAATAACAACACTCGGTTGTTTTCCCAGTCAGTAAAGGGAGAGGAGGAATAAGATTCTGCAGTCCTTGCATTCCAAAAGATAGAGTCTAATGTCGATTCGGCGAGAACTGAACTTCCGATGAATTCACGAAATGGAGAACCTAAATGTAAGATCAAACTGTCGTGGTCAAATTGGATTCCTAATCGATTTAAATTCCAAAACAAACTCCTTGCGATCAAATGAAAAGCGACAGGATCAGTTGGGTCTTTTTCTGAGTAGTTGGTTGCAATTGATTGGAAGTCTTCTATCTCTTTTTCTTTGAGATTCCCTGATTTCCAGAGTTCGATCGTTTTTTCTTTGGTTTTTTCTGCTCTGACACTTTGGTCTTTGGCAAAAAGAAAATAAATTTCTTTTCTATAGGTAAACCCTAAAGCGGAGAGGCCAAGCGCTAAAACCAATAAAAATAGCGGTGCCTTTGATTTCTTCTTTCTATGTGGTTCGTACCGGGAGTAAATCGCCATCGTTTGTTCCCATTTTTTTTTGCCCTCCCCACTTGACACGGCTTTTTCTTTGTGATTTAGTGAGAAGGGTATGGAAGATGATTTTTTAGATGATGACGAATTCGATGCAGAGAGCCTAAACGAAGACGTTGTAACGTATGCTTGTGAGGACTGTGACCATCGTTGGGAAGCCGAAGGTGAGGATGAATACCTCGATTCATGGGAATTGATCTGTCCAATGTGCGGATCAGCCAATATCACCGAACTTTAAATTGACTTTTACCCATTCTCTTTTTTGTATTTTGGTCGTTCCGTCCGTTTTGTGGAGCGACTCTTCTCCATTTTCGACTTTGTATTCAGAATTCAAAAAAGGAAATTATTCTCTAGTATCTAGACAATCGCTCCAATACTTAAATGGACGAGAACCTGAAAAAGATCCTCGGATATTTTTTCTCTATGTTTCTACAGAAGAAAACTGGTCAAAACTCAAATCCAATTTAAGTAAGGAAAACTCACCTAACTTTAGATTATCGCCACATTATTGGAATGCAGTTTATTTGTTTATGGAGAGAGCTTTGGTATTTGGAGAATCTGATTTACTCATAGAATGGGGAAAGGATTTTCAAAAAAATGGAAAACAAAGTCCAAAATACAATGATGCACTTTTGTTATATGGACTTGGTTTGATGGATTTAAAAAATGAATCCGAAGCCAAAAAGGTTTTTTCAGAAATTGAATCAAACTCTCCTTCCAAACATATTTTGGTCCAATTGGAAGAGATCAAAACAGTTGGGAAATAAATGAAAGGTCTGCGTGTTTCACAAGGGAAGTGGAAAGGAAAAGAAATTCCATCACCACCCGATGTATCCGGTCATCTCAACTTTACCAATAGCCTCGTTAAAAAAGCAATTTTTTCCCTTATGGATTCACGGTTATTATCTTGGGGACTTGGTTTTGAATCGGTTTTGTTTTGTGATTATTTTGCCGGTAGTGGGCAAATCTCGGCAGAGGCGTATAGCCTTTCTGTCAAACGACTTCTTACTTACGAATTAGACCAAACAAGATTTCGAAATTTACATACTTTATTTCGTGGACTACCGAATGTCCAATTGTTTCGAAAAGATGCCACCAAACATGCGTTAAAGTGGGAATTGGGGGAAGAATCGGCATACATCTTTTACTTAGATCCACCTTACACCTATTGGTCAGAAACTCCAATGCGAATGAAAGAAATGTTGGAAGATTTATACCAATTTTGCCTTTCGACAAAGAAACCATTTTTGATTCTTTGTCAAATTCCAGAACACCAATCCACAAAAAACATTTGGGTCAATGTTCCTTACAAAATCAGAGAGTATGGTAGTCATTTCATCATTGAAACAGGTTATGAACCCGTGGAAACTTTGGAAGAGTAATCTTCCTTTGGAAAAAGGTACGGTGGAATTGGAAACAATGATCTCATCTTTTCACCGAATGGCCTTCGCAAATCTCGTTACACTATTTTTATTTTTCCCTTCCATTGTATGGGCACTTCCTACGTATCAGGAAGTAAAAGCAAGTTTCACACCATCTGACATCAGTTTGTATGACAGAAAAAATGAACTCATCCAACGCCTTCGGATCAGAAAGGATTTTCGATCAGAAGAGTGGGTGGAGTATTCAGAATTCCCAAAATTTTTAATCGATTCTGTCATCCATGCGGAAGATAAACGTTTTTTTGAACATGGTGGAGTGGATGGAAATGCAATCTTATCTTCCATTTTTGCAGGTTTAAAAGGTTCTTCGATACGAGGTGCATCCACCATATCAATGCAACTTGTCACTCTTCTTGATCCAGAGTTACAACCAAAGAAAAACCAAAGGAAATCCATCTTTCAAAAACTCAAACAAATCAATCGAGTTATGGAACTAGAATCAATTTGGAACAAAGAAGAAATACTCACTGCCTATCTAAATTTGATTTATTTTCGTGGGGAATTAAAGGGAATTGCTTCCGCTTCCAAAGGATTGTTTCGTAAATCGGTTTCATCGATCACTCCCAATGAATCCTATTTACTTGCAGCATTAATTCGTTCTCCACAAAGTCCCATTGAAAAAGTATCGAAGCGAGTTTGTGCCCTTAAGTGGGAACGAGATGGGAAAACATCCGATTGTGAGGAACTTTCTCGTTTTGTTAGGGAAAGTTTGTTTCGTAATTTAGATTATCCCCAACATCCTTCCCTTGTCCCACTTTTTGCAAAAACAGTAATTGAATTAGGTGGTCACAATCAATTTCAAAATCAGAAAATAGAAACCTCTTTATCCTTAGTTTACCAAAAGAAAATCGAAGAAATTCTAAGAAGGAATATTAAAACATTAGAAAATAGAAATGTAAAAGATGGTGCTGTGATTGTATTGGAAAACAAGACAGGAAATATTCTTGTGTATGTTCCCAATATTGGGCGAGAAAGTTCTGTTTCTCAATTGGATTTAGTTCGTACCAAAAGGCAAGTTGGATCCACTTTAAAACCATTTGTTTATGCTTTAAATTTTGAGCAGAAAAAACTTACTCCTCAATCCATTTTATCTGATTCTCCCATTGGAATTCCTGTTTACCAAGGTATTTATAGACCACTAAATTATGACAAATCATATAAAGGAAACGTGACAGTAAGGGAAAGTTTAGCATCCTCTTTAAATATTCCTGCCATTCGAGCTTTGTCTTTTTTAGATGTTAATGAATTTGTATCCCTTTTAGAAAATCTTGGAATCCAGGGATTACAGTACCCAGAGTTTTATGGTCCATCACTTGCACTAGGTGCAGCTGACATTAGTTTATTAGAACTTACCAATGCATATCGGATGTTTGCAAACGGTGGTATATATTCCCAAATCCAATGGAAAAAATTGGAAACAAACCTTACCCAAAAAAGAATTTTTTCCCCACAGGTAAGTTATATGATTTCTGATATTTTATCAGACAGAGAAGCAAGGTCTCTTGGTTTTGGATGGGATAATTTTTTATCCACCTCTTATTTTACGGCAGTGAAAACGGGAACAAGCCAAGATATGCGAGATAATTGGTGTATTGGATATTCAGAACATTATACTGTTGGTGTGTGGGTCGGTAATCCGACTGGAAGTCCAATGTTGGATGTGTCTGGCATCACAGGTGCAGCACCTGTTTGGCGAGAGACTATGGACTTATTACATGAATCACTCAGTTCAAAATTACATCCCATCGAAGTATCCAACTCTAATGAGATGGAACCAGATCTTGAAATTTTTTCGTCTAATAGTAATCAAATTGAGAAAACAAAATCGTTTCGAATTTTGACACCTGTGAGTGGGAGTATTTTTGCTTTGGATCCAGATATTCCGAATGGTCGACAAAAAATCCTCTTTACAATCAGTTCCTACGATGTTTCGTATTCTTATCATTTAAACGATGTCTTTCTTGCAAATGCAAAAGAACCATATCTCTGGGAGCCAAAAAAAGGAGAGTATCGATTGGAAATCAAAGACAAAGATCATAAGGTTGTATCCTTATCTTTATTTGAAGTTCGGTAATATACATGTCAAAACCATCCAAGTACAAACATAAATTCACACAACAAGTGGTCTGGGGAGAGATGGATGCTTTTGGCCATGTCAACAATGTCACCTACGTTCGTTACTTTGAGTCTGCAAGAGCAGATTATTTTACAAAAGAAGGACTTTGGGATTCTCCATTAAAACCTGTAAAAGCAGGTCCAGTACTCACCCATTTGGATATGGACTATCGTAAACAAGTTGTTTTCCCTGCTACCTTAGAAATCACTCTTGAAGTGAATGCCATTTCTTCCAGAGCATTCTCTGTGATTTGTTCTATGTGGAATGAAGAAAATGAATGTGTTTTAACTGGGAACGCATCCTTTGTTTGGTTTGATTTCACACTACAAAAACCTTCTGCATTACCAGAACATTTCAAAACAAAATTTGGAAGTTCAAATTTGGTATGATGTTACAATCAATACAAGATCGTTTCAAATTAGATGATGAGGTTTTAAAAATCTCTAGGATCTGCCTTGTTGTGTTTTCTAGTTTTATCGGATTTGGGATCTTTGCCCCTGTCGATGAATTGGGTTTATATGATCCTAAGTGGATTCGAGTGATCCATGCTTCGATTACGATTTCATTTTTTATAGCTACTTATTTTGTGAGTTGGGTACGAAAAAATATCCAAACCATTATGTTGGTATTTTTTTATACAATGAGTGCTCATTCTTTAATCCTATTGTATTGGAATTCATTATACATCGGTTATTTGGTTGGAATGATTTTGGTTCTCTCTTGTATTGGTGTGAGTTTTGTGGACAGACGTTCTCTAGTTTCTTATCTGGGCACTGTTACTTCTTTTGGAATATTAGTTGGAATTTATACAAAAGAACACCAAGTCGACCTATCCTTATATTTATCTGCAATCATAACACCGGCCTTGGTTTCATACCTAACACTGAATATACGGCTGAGTTCTGTTGAAAAGTTAAGAAGTTCAGAATCCCAACTTAAAAAATTCCAAGACCGAATGTTAAGTGAATTGGAATTAGCAAATGAAACCCAATCAAACTTAGTTACAACCGAGTGGCCCAAAAAAAAGGGGATTAAATTTTATTCTTTTTTTCGTTCCTTTGACCAAGTGGGTGGTGATGCGATCAGTTACTTTGAAAGAGAAGATGGCAAAATGGCATTATTTTTTGCGGATGTATCGGGACATGGAATTGCATCTGCGATGGTGTCAGCAATGGCTGTATTGGCATTTAAAATTCATGGGAACCAAAACCAACCATCAGAATGTTTGAAAGCGATTCATGATGATTTACAAAGTTTAGTTCCAAACAATCATATTAGTGCTTGTGTTTTGTTTGTGGATTTAGAAACAAAAGAAATCAAATATTCGATTGCAGGTCATCCTCCAATCATTCATATCCAAAAAGAAAATGGACCAAAGTTTTTAGAAGGACTGGGTACTCTCATTGTTTCCTTTCTCAAACCAAGCTTAAAAAACTACCAAATCACACTTGTTCCAGGAGATAGGATTTTATTGTATTCCGATGGAATTTTGGAGGTATTTGATGAATCAGGTGAGATTTATGGTGAAGAACATTTGTTTGATTCCATCAAAAATCATTCTGACAAAAAAGGTGATGAATTTTTAAATGCTATTTATGAAGACTCAATGTCATTTTCTGCAAAACGCATTTCGGATGATATGAGTATGTTATTATTGGAAATACAATGAACCTTATTTTAACACCGTTTCTCTGGTTCAAACGAGAGTTTATCCCTTTCCGAACTCTCGACAGATATTTATTTTTTGATTTTTTCAAAACTTTCATTGGCACACTGATCATGTTAACGTCGATGATCGTCATTTATAAATTCACAGATGTAATGAAGTATTTGGTTTCTTCCAAAGTAAACCAGTCCCATGTATACTTACATGTTTTGTATTCTTTGCCATCGATGGTGGATCAGGTAGTAGCGCCTGCACTTATGTTTTCCGTTTGTTTTGTCATAGGACAATTTAGCGTAAATAAGGAACTTGTGGCGATGATGGTGGCAGGTGTATCCTTCATTCGAATCATCACTCCAATTTTATTTTTTGGTATCGCCATGTGGCTTATCATGACGTTGTTTGGGCAAACCGTTGTGATTCCAGCAAATAAAAAGGCTCAAATAGAATTTAGCATCATGGCAAAAGGTTCCAATCGATTGATCGATTTTGTCTACCAATTGCACATCAAAGGAAAAAAAGGATTTTATTACGTATATTGGATCGATGAAAAGGAAAACACAGTTAAGGGAGGATTTAATTATATTGAAATCACTCCTGACGGATTTCCTACTTATACAGTCTCATCCCAAAAAGCAAAATACATTCCAAATCCACATAGTTGGGTTTTGTATGACGCGGAAGAAGTTAGATTCAATGAAAATTTAGATCTGGTTTCAAGAACCAAATATGCAGAAAAAACGTATGACTTTCCTGAAGACTTAGCTTACTTTTCTAAACCGGTTCGAAATCCAGAGGAAATGAATTTTTTTGAACTCGCTGACGAAATTGAATCAAGAATTACCAAAGGGATACCTTTTCGGAATGTCATCGTCCAACAACATATGGCATTTGCGATGCCACTTATGTCCTTTGTGGTTGTAACACTTGGTGCACTCGCAGGTGCGATCACAAAACGTTCGGCAGGTGTTGCAAGCCTTGGACTCACGATTGCTGTGGTGTTGTTATACTATATTCTAAATTCAACTGCTAAAACATTAGCTGAAAATGGAGCATTGCCGATTTGGATCGGGATGTGGATCACACCTGTAATTTTCACTTACGCAGCTTATTTTCTCTACCGAAGGATGAATATTTAAATTTGGATGGGAGGGAGTGTCGGTAAGGAAACAAACACTACCTCCTTTCGTAGATTAACTTAAAAACACTCGTTTGTACAAATCTGTTTGTAAAATTCCTTTTGGATCATATTTTTTCTTTAAAGAATAAAACTTCTTTAAATTTTCTTTTGGAAAATAAGACTCCATCACACGTTTGCGGAGAGTAGAATCTTTTGCAAAATAAAATCTTCCTTTGTGTTTTAAGACAATCTCATCAAGTTCATAACAAAGAGACCAAAGTTTTTCACGATTCCCTTTTGTGACAGGAAAATCCATCGCCATTGAAAATCCATCCACAGCATGTGTGAGAAGGAATGGATCTGGTTTGTGTTTTTTGAAAACTGATAAGTAATTCACGATACCACGTTCTTGGCATTTTGTGAATATTTCGCTAAATGCTTGTTTTGCGTTTTCTTTAGGAATAAACACTTGGTATTGGATCATGGAACCAGGTTTGTAGACAAATTTCCAATTCGGAACATAGTCTAGTAAAAACGCATACTCCGCATGTCCTTGGTAATAGGCTTTGTTGTTTACCAATATGCTTGCAATACATTTTGCTAAATTGATCATCCTCATTCCAAAATTAAAACTGAATGGGCGCATGAGGATCCACATCCATTTTTTAGGAATCACATAAAATAAACGGGAAGGTAGGTGTTGTCTTTCTAACAAACAATTCCCTGGAAAATCTGGGTCTTCACCCGCTTTTAGATTGGTTGCTTTGTGGATTTGACCACGGCCTAATGATTTTCCAGATGCAAATGCATCAATCCAACCCACCAAATAATCTGCGGTTTTGTAGTGTTCTTCAAAATAAGCAAATAATTCATCGAAGTTTCGCACATACACGGGATCAATTTTCATCTTTCCTGAATAAATTGGTTTCATTTTGATTTGAACTGTCAAAAAGCAACCTAACATACCAAAGCCGGAAATGGCAGAATAAAATAGATCCGAATTTTTTTTAGGAGAACATTCGAGGATATCACCTTTTGCAGTTAAAAAGGTAAATTCTTTGATATGTTCGCCGATGGTTCCCACTTTAAAATTATTTTTTCCATGAATGTTCATGGAAAGAGCACCACCGAGAGTTGGCATCATTGTTCCAGAAACAACAGGTGGCCAAAATCCATTTTCGATCCCTGTTTCCCAAAGGTCTTTGATACGAGCTCCGGATTGAACTGTCATCACACCCGATTTTAAGTTAAAATCTAATACTTTATTAAAACGAGTTAAATCTAAAACAATTCCATCCGTATTGGTTGAAGCATCACCATAACTACATCCACCTCCGCGTAACGCTACTTTGGTGCCAGTTTGGTTCGCCCAAACAAAAAGTTCTTTGATCTCTTCCTCAGTTTCAGGTCGAAACACCGGTGACATGGAAAATGAACTCATTCCCCATGCTTCTACCTTTTCTTTCATTGGGACTTTTATGTTAGGGATGGATTTTGTTTTTTTTGTAACCATATTAGATACTCAGTTTTTTGAAAATAAAGTTGGGAATGTTTCGAATGATAAGACCGACAAGTGCCCAAATACCAGGAACAAAAGCTTCGTCTTTGCCACTCGCAACGATTGCACGAATTTTTTCTGCAGCTTCTTCCGCAGTAATTGCTTTGAGTAATCCTTTTTCAGGTAATACCAAACCATCTGTCATTTCTGTTTTGACAAATCCAGGTTTAATTGTTGTTACTTGGACATTTACTTCTGATAGACGATTTCGTAGTGCTTCTAAATAAGTATTGAGCCCTGCTTTCGAAGTATTATAAACAGGATTTCCTTTCCTACCTCTTTCCCCTGCAATGGAAGAGATTCCAATGATCTTTCCTGATTTTTGTTTGGTAAAAAAAGTAGCAACAGGATTTAAAAAGGCAACTGCTCCCAGAAGGTTAACGTTTAACATTTCTAAGTCTTTACTCACATTGTATTCTTGTTTTCCAATCTCAGGCATCACACCAGATGCAAAATACACTTCGTCCACACCACCAAGGAGGGAGACAGCTTTTTGGAAGGTTTTTTCAGCAGTCTGAAATTTAGTCACATCAAAGACCAAAGGGAAGGCTCGTTTCTCTTTGGAGGAATTTGCTTTTTTGGCAATGGACTCTAGGGATTTTTCCCTTCTGGCTAAAAGGACCACGGAGGACCCAGCGTTCAATTCTTGTTCAGCAATGGCTTTTCCGATCCCACTCGAGGCACCGACGACGATTATTTTTTTCCCCATGTTTACGTTTTTTTGGTTTAATCGAATCTGGCAAGTGGTTTCAATAGGGTTGTGCCCGTAAATGAGAGAATCCTGATCGACGGGATGAATTTGATGTATAAATTTCCAGACTTGGCATTTTGTTTGGGGGAATACCGCCTCCAAGATGCGAGAAGTGGATTACTCATTCATTTAAAACGCCATTTTCCCGACCTAAACCAACGCAAAGTTCTCGTCTTTTTTGACGGAAAGAAGGAGTTACTTTCTGAATGTTATTCCGAGGAGTGGGAAGGATTTTCCATCCATTACAGCCATGAAAAAAAAGCGGACGAACTCATCATTGGGTATTTAAACTATTGTCAAGTACCTTCTCAATGTTTGGTGGTAACATCAGACAAAGAGATCTTAAGTTATGCAAGAAGGTTACGGGCAAAACGTAAGACATCTGAAGAGTTTTATACAGAATGGGTCAAACGGGAAACAGAAGTGGATGAAACTGAATTTAACCACCTGAAAGAAGGATTGACACCTAGTTCGGAAAGCGATTACTGGGAGAGACAATTCCTTCCTTGATATGTTGTTCAATTCAATACCATTTTTAATCTTCTTTTCTGTCGTTTACCTTTTGTATTGGGCTATCCCCAAAGAATTTCGTAAGGGTTTTCTTCTTTTCGCCGGGATTTGCTTTTATGCATATTTCTCATTGGCACTTACGGTTCACTTCCTTGTAGTCATAACGATCAATTACCTTTTGTATCGTAAGATCCAATCGACTCCGACTCGTTTTTGGGTGGGTCTTGCTGTTTCACTCAACTTGATCAATTTAGGTTTTTTTAAGTATGTTTATTTCTTTAGTAAGGTTCTTTCTGACCTAACAGGTTATCCTTTTTTCCAACAAGTTCCAAATCTTATCCACATTGCACTTCCGCTTGCGATCAGTTTTTATACCTTCCAAGTCATTGCAGCAGCAGTAGACACGTATCGAAATCCAAAACTTCCCACTGAAAAAGTGGAAGACTACTTCTTGTTTGTCGCATTTTTTCCTGTATTAATTGCAGGACCAATCATGCGAATGTCAGATTTTTTTCCAAACTTGGACAAACTCACACCTAGCAAAGAAAAGATGTATCGAGCATCGTATTTGATGATGTCAGGTCTCGTTAAAAAAGTGTTAGTTGCTGATCCAATGTCTCTTACAATTTCACCTGTATTTAATTCTCCATCCGATTATGATTCTTTTTCATTGTTCATTGCTGGTATTTGTTATTCCATTCAAGTATTCAGTGATTTTTCAGGTCTTACCGATATGGCAAGGTCAGTTGCATTGTATTTAGGGTTTGAAACTCCTGAAAACTTCAAGGCACCTTTTTTCTCAACATCAGGTCGAGAGTTATGGAAAAGATGGCATATCACCCTTTCTTTTTGGTTACGTGACTATATTTATTTCCCGTTAGGTGGATCCAAAAACGGTGAACTCAGAACATATCTCAATTTAATTATCATTATGACATTAGGTGGTTTTTGGCATGGAGCAGATTATACTTTTATCTGTTGGGGATTTTATTGGGGTGTGATTTTAGCTGGCGAACGATTTTTAGAAGGGAAATTAGGTCTTAAATTAACTCCTGAAAAAAATAAAGTTTTAATTGTTCTGAAAGCAATGATTGTATTTGTTTTGTTTTCCATCTCAGGACTCATGTTCCGTTCCAATAATGCAACGAATATGGTGGATCATTTTTATGGAATTTTCACACATTTTTCTCATAGTTTAGAGCGATTGTTAGATGGAACTTCTAATCATTGGCTTGTTTCTGCCACTTCTTTGTTTGGTGAAGGATCTTCTTTCAAATACTTACATATTGAAAACTTGGAACGTATCTTTTATACTTCGTTTGCTGTATTATTTTTTCATCATCTGCAATACTTTCCTGAATTTTGGGAAAAAATACGTAAACATGATGTTTGGTTGGTTCCAACACTCGGCATCATCACGATCTTTTTGTTAGCCACATTATCACAAGATGGTGGCGAGTTTATCTATTATCGTTTTTAGGTGGAAACTGTGGATTTAATACGAAATCGTTATTTGTTAGTTCCATTTTTAGTTGTTTTTTTAACATTTTGTTTAGATAAATTATTGGTTTTAGAAAATGTTCATACATATTTTTCAAAATCATTGTCTGATATCAATTACATCCAAAAAAACGAATTATACGAAGACTTAAAAGAATACTTAAAACTCAAAGATAGAGACAAAGTCATTGTTTATTTTGGAAATTCAAGAGCTCTCCTCTTTGATAACGAATACATTCACAAAAAGTACCCTGGTTGGGTGATGTTTAATTTTTCTGTTCCTGGCGGGAAACCAGATTACGTTTTACAATGGATGGAACAGTTTGCAAAAGATGAAGTAAAACCGGAATTCTTTTTATTTGATCATTCTGTAGAAATGTTTAACTCTACTGCCACCTTAAAAGTGGATGAAACCTTAACCAATGGGCTCAATGTTTCATTTGTACTAAAACATTTTTCCAAATTTTCAACGGATGATATATCAACACTGATCGCAAAACGTATGTTCCGTGCATATCAATACCGTCCCAAATTGGAAGTTATCATCACTAGAGCCAAAAATAAGGATACTTTGTTATATCCTTATAGAAGTTTGCGAAATAACCTGATGGCAAATTTGAAAAAGGGGAAAGGTTCTGCGATGACTCCAGGGACACACCAAGCAGTCCTTCCACCAGAATTATTAAAAAAATCAGCCATTGGTGATTTTCATTCTTATCTAGTTCCATTCCGATTTTCTGAGAATATATTGAGTTTCACAGACCAATCATTACAATTAGCGAAACAGTTAAATGTTCCTTCGGCTGTCATTTGGGTTAGGTTATCTTTACCTTATATGGATCACATAAGGCATTTGAAAGTATCAGTAGCTGAGAATAAAGAAGGAACAGTGTATGAAGATTGGTATCCGCGTATCGTGGAATATCACAAACAAAATGGTATCCCATTTTGGAACATGAATGATGATCCTACATACACCTGCAACGAGTTTAGTGATGCAGGTCACATGTCACCATCTTGTTATAATGATTACACTGACTATATTTTTAAAAACCTAAATCAATCTTTGGTGATGGGAGCTCGGTAAAACTCAGTGCGATTCTGAATGTCATTCGGAGATAGTTTTTCTGGTTCCGTCGGATTCGGTTTTGTTGGATTTTGGGATTGAGGTTTGTTGTGGTTTTCCTTATCAACAGAATAACCATAATAATATCCATGGATGATTTCAACGACTGCTACTGGTGTTTCGGAATTCGCATTTTGGATTTCGATGGTAATTTCATCGGGAGGAGCGAGTAACTCAAACACCCACTGGGACTCTCCTTCGATTCTCTCTTTGCGTAGGATAGTCGAGTTTTCACTTTGTCCATTTCCGGAATAAACTGTTAATACCCATTCTTTCAATTTACCATCAGTTGCCACACCGATCCCTATGGATTGAGGGGAAGATTCTCCTGCCTTCAGATCAAATCGAATTGCACCACCTTTTGCAACCGCACCGTAAAGCCTCTTTTTCGAAAGGGTGGGGTAAAGTGCTAAGTCTTGGATGCGAGTGGTTACTTCCTTCACGTTTTGGCTAAGGACTGAAGGTTCGGAATGTAAAGTTTGCAAACTTAAAAAACAAATTCCGAGGAGTAGATAAAACGAATGTCTCATTGCCCTCATTGGACTAAAAAATAAATTCATTACAAGCAAAAGATATCTATTTTATCTCGAACAAGAACGAAATTTTGGCAATTCTTCTGCCAGTGATTGGCGTTCTTCTGGATCCAAATTGGTTCTATTTTTCCATTGAAGTTCCATTCTTTCGATTGCTGGTCTGAATTTTGGATTACAATGACTTGAAAAGTATCGATAGGCGCTGATACGATTGGATTCGTTTTCGCTCACTAATTTATAAAACTCAAATACGGATTGATTGTCTTCACTTGAAAAATTTAATATAACGTATGTTTTGTGGCACTCACCCAAAGTGAATGCAGGAATTTTTGTGTTTTTACAATTCACAGCGACATCTGATTCCAAAAACAACATCATTTCTTCATAAGAAAAATCTCTAAATGGTTTTCCTTTTGGAAGAGTTACTTTTTGTTTCGGAGTAGTTGAATTGTTTGTATTGTTGGACTGGTGATTTGACACCTGAGTTGTTGCATCTGGGACAATTTTGACCCTTTCGTTCTTTTTGATTTCTTCAAGGTTTTCTTGTTTTGTCTCCGATTTTGAAACTTCCACTTGCACAAAATTTTTCACTACTTTGGGCTTTTGGTATGGATTTGTGACAGTTAAATCATAAGGACCAGTTTTTGCCTCTGTTGTATCAACTTTTAATTCAATTCGTTCTGATGACTTAACTTCTTTACTAACAATTGGTAGTTGGTCATCTTTTTTACTTAAATCCACCTTTGTAGCTTCTAAGAAATGTTCTCCTTCAATGGTAATCGGAGAAATTGTTTTTTCTTTTTTGGTTTCGGTTTTTGGAAGTATGATTGGTTTTTCAACTTCTTTCACAATTTGAGGAGGTTCCGAAATGATGATTTCTAGATCTTTCCATACTGACCAAACAGCAGGTTTTTTGAATAAATTGAGAGGAGCCGTGCGCACCATGTAAATTCCAGAAGGTAACTCTTCTATCGAATGATAGGCGGTATCGATTTTTTTATCCAGGATTAACTTTCCTGTTTTGTCTTTAATTTGAATTTGGTATCCATTTGCTTCAGCAATCGGTTTCCAAGCGATGAGTTTCGTTCCTTCTTGTGATAACAAAGAGGAGACAAACATAAAAAGTATAACAAATATTTTAAAGTTAAATCGAATCATTTTTTTTCTTTATAGAGTCTTTTCGGAGAGATAAATTCGATATCAGTTGGTTTCAGTGATTTTAATTGGTCCAATGCCAAAATGAAATTTCCTTTGCGAGACAAAACAAAGTTTCCACCTTTATATACACTAAGATCCCAAGAAAAACTCCCTTCATCCAATATGCTTAAATCTTTAAGTTGGTACTGGGATTCCTTTGTGCTCGTTTTATAAATTGCAATTTTTTTATCAGGGAGATGTTGGTACAATACCAAATCAAATTTATCAGCATTAATACCACTCAACTTCCAATGAAAGTCTAAACTGGATTTCCCTTTCATTTGGACAACAGATCCATTCGGTGATAGAATCTCTAATTTTGGTTCTTGCGCCGTTTGGTTTTTATTTTCCTCACTATTTACAATCACTTCTTGTTTTTTCTTTTTGTCTATAATGGTAAAACTGAGGATTGTTGATGCTTCCGTCTCCTTTCCTTCCTTTGTTTTACCTGTGATCGTAACAAAAAATTGTCCTAGGCCAAGTTGATTCCAATTGGGTACCAAAAAATTAGATTTTGTTTCTGTATCTATTAGCACATTTGAAAGTTTGGAATCCTTAGCAATTTTAACATGATACGATTGAATTTCAGCATTTCCTTCCCAAATTAAAATGGCTTGGTTTAATTTAATTTCTTCTAAACTAATTTCAGCACCTGGATTTGGTCTTTGCCATTTTGGAGCTGGGATAGTGTTTTGTTTTTTAATGGAAAAGGAATAAACTTTTGTTTCACGGTCTGTGGTATCAGGAAAAGATGATTTTGCAATAACTTTCCAATAATAAGTTCCTTCTTTTAAATCATCAAATGAAATTTGATTCGCAGATGTTTCCATTCGTTTGATTGGATTTTGAAAACTATTGTTATCAGCTAGAAAAAAGAGATAGGAATTTGCAGTTGTCAATTTTGTCCAAGAAACAGTGACCAACGGATATAATTGCACAAAGGGAATCACCGTTCCGTTGTTAGGTGATTCTCCTAAAAAAGATTCTAGTTTTGAAACAAAAAGTTTATTGGTTTCACTTGATTCAATACTGTTTGATTTTAGATTTTTGACTTTGATTCGCCAGTAAAATGTCCCTTCCTTCAGGCTAACAACAGTTTTGCCGTCTGGAACCGGTTCCGAAAAAAACCTAAGTTTAAAATTCGGAGATCTTGAGATTTCTAAAATTGGCGACTCATAACCTGATTCCATTTTCCAAGTGAAAGACACGTTCACTTCATTGGGATCTGCATAAAATAATTTTTGGGAAGGAGGGGAGATAAGTACAACTGGAATTTTTTTGATCTCAATTCCGCTTTTTTTAAATTCAGCCTTTTTGCCTTGTTCTACATCTAAAGCTTTACCGTTTTGTTTAACAGTCGTTTTACCTTTTTCTACAAATAAACTTAACTCTTGGTCTTTTGCCCTTTCAATTTTGACATTTCCGGAATCGACATTGATTTCGTTACCTGAACTTGTGATTTTAATCTGATTTGCATTCGAATCGTTCTTTTTTACTTGTAAGGATCCTTCTGAAAATTCTAAGTTTGGATCTTCACCCGTTAAATCTAAGTTAAACATTGAATTTTCATCAATGTTGATCTCCGTTCCATCTTTTAAGCGAATGATGGCATCAGAAAAAGCTTCCGAACGGATCGTGTCTTTATTAATAAGAGGACTATTGTTTTCTAGTTTTTCCCAAATGACTTCATCTTCAAATTTACGTTGGACAATGTTATTTTTAAAAAAGATAGTTCCTACAACTTCACGATCACCAATATCAATTTTTCGATTCAAATCTAAGTAAAATAATACGCTAAAAAAAAGCGCAATACTTGTTAGGCTCAGTAGAACAAATGAATCCCGTTTGTCTAAATTCATTTTTTTCCCTTTTTAGTGGTGACTTCAATCCCTACTAATTTTTGTAACTCAACCAAATTTTTAGGAGCATTCATATCGGATTTTTTACCCAAAACTGCATAAACTTTTTGAGCTTTGGATTTACCTTTAAATTCAATTTCTCCCATACTCACAACATTAAACTCTGATTTTACTTCATGGTATGTTGATTCTGTAATTAAAATATCGGTATGTGTTTCTTTGTTAAATGACTCAACTCTCGAAGCCAGATTCACTGAATCTCCAATGACCGTGTATTCCATTTTGTCGGAACTTCCAATTTGTCCAGCGATCACATATCCAGTGTTAATTCCACATCCAATTTTAATGATCGGTTTTTTCGCCGTGCCTCTATTTTGATTGAACTCAATTAATTTATCGCGCATTCGTAACGCTGCTTCCACAGAAGCAATTGCATGATCTTTATGATCTCGAAGGGCTCCCCAAGTTGCCATAATTGCATCGCCAATAAATTTATCTACCGTGCCACCCGTTTCCTGAACACATTTAACCATTTCTGTCATGTATTGGTTTAAGAACTCAACCACTTCTTCTGGTTGTAGTTTTTCGGAGATGGCAGTAAAACTGCGGATATCGGAAAAAAAGATGGTGCAATACTTTTTTTTACCACCAATCGATAACTTCCCTTTGGCGGCAAGTTCGGCAATATCTTGGTTTACAAATCGACCAAATGAATCTTTTAATTTTTCTCTTTCTTCTAATCCGCGGCCCATACTAACGAATGATTTTGTGAGAGTTCCAATTTCGTCGTGAGTTGTTGCATGAAGAGTGATGTGGTAATTTCCTCTTCTAATTTCTTCAGAGGCATCTACTAATTTTAGAATGGGAGTGGAGAGTGATTTGGCGAAGATATAAACAACGATAAAAGAGAGCGATAATGAAACTATTAGTAAATATACATTTCGTTTTTGAATATTGTTTACTTCTTCAAAAATTTTTGACTCACGTACTTGTGAGATCACACCTACACCACCAAATCCTAATTTTTTAAATGATGCAAGGTAAGACTCACCATCTTTGTTTTCATAACGAAATTGCCCATTATCAACCGTTGATTTTTTCATTCGATCAACAATTGGTAAATCATTTAGATTGATACCAGAAAGAACTACTTTTGCATCAGGGTGAGCTAGTACACTTCCGTCTTCACTCACTAAGAAAGTTTCAACTGGACCTGAAGTTTGAAATGCATCTAATAAACTATCTAACTTCACTAATGTGACAAGAATGGTATGTGTGTCTTTGGTTTCTGATAGTGGAAAACTAATACATAAGATGGGATTGCGGAAAAATGGGCTGATGTTCCATATAAGCGTTGTTCCGCTAAATGATTTTTTCAGTTTAGGTTGGATGTTTTTGATTATGTTTTTGACTTCCGCTTTTTGGTAATCATACTTCTCTAAAAATTGATCATTTACGACTTCAAACTTTGGATTAAAACTAGAATCAAAGGCACCAATAAATACAAAGTTTTGATCTTCTTCAAATAATTCTTTTGCAATGCTATTTGCTGATTGTGTACTTCTCAGTACTGCTGAAGCTGTAATGTGTACATCTTGTTTGATCGAGTGTAAGTCAGATTTTACTTTTAAGGAAAGGATTTCATTGATTTTGATATTGTTTTCTTTGACTCTTACTTCACTATCTTTGCGGAAAAAATAAGAAGCAAGAAAAATCACTCCAGACATTGAAATCAACAGTACAATGGATGTGATTAACAGCAGTTTGTAACGAATCGGGAATTGAAATTCGCCAGGTAAATTTGATTGATTCCCGAAAAAGTTTCTTAGTTTGATCAAAATCGTTTTCATATCATTGGTACTTTTACCAATTCAATCGAAAACTCTAGGGAGAAAAAGTAAAATTGAAGTAAGAAACTATTTTTTTCCTAAGGGCAGGTCAAAGCAACATTATACGTCTGCCGGAATGGATAATCAGGAATTGTAAAAGCAGTTTCTCTCACAACCGTATCAGGATATCCGTCTCTTTTTGACAAATCTCCCAAACAGACAACCTTATAGGTTCCTGGATTTAAATATTTGATCTTTGCATTTTGTTTTGCGGGAGTTGCGGCAAGTGGTAATACACTTAGGTATTCGGTTTCTTGGAAACGGAAAATTCCATAATAGTGTAAAAGAGAATTCCCTCCACCACTGATCGTTAAACTAGAAGCAACCTCTGGGTAAATGACTCTTGCTCTAGTTAAAATATTCCCACCAGCATCACCTTCACCTTTGTGGTCAGCAAAAATATCACTCACTCCAACATAGGTAACTGTTGTTGATCTACTTGATGTGTATGAATGTAACATCAAGTTTTCTTTTAAGTTGATTCTCACTTCTAAAATGTAAGGATCAAATCCATCACGTATCCTCATATCTGATTGAACCGATTGGGTTGGTAATTGAGTGTATAATGCGGGGAATAATTTTGGAACGATATTACTTTTTTCTGCGGTGGTTGTTCCAGCTACGTAATTATTTCTAGGTACAATATTTAATCCATTCACAATCGTTCTATTGTCGAATCTTCCTCTCACTGGTATTCCCGCATCTAACGCATAACCAGTCACGAGTGATCGAAAATAAATAGCAGCATAATAGTATTCTCTTCCTAACCAAGGTTGGCCAGATGCATATGCTTGTTCCCAGCTAAGAGTTTCCGATGAAGGATCATTTGATGGGAATTGTGCACCAATCCCATTGAAAAAATCACTTGCTTTCAAAATACCGTTACTTTCGGTACATGTGTTGTTATCAAATGAGTAAGTGACGGTACAAAAAACTTGTCGGTTAGGAGCAATGTAATCCCAAAATTTATTTGAGTCTACCGTATCTCTAATTTGTGTTAATTCGTTTAAACCTTTTAGGTACTTACTAGAAATTCTAACTTCCCCTATGTCCAAAAAGATGGGTAAATTTCCAGCCTTCGGTAAACTGGTTAAAGTCATCGTTGGATCTAGACCTTCTCCTTGGGTGTCAATATACAAATCTCCAGTACCATTATTCAATTCATTCCAATCGAGAGGATTGTCAGTTGCATACGTACCTTTTAGGAGTAGTAACATTCTATTATTGAAGAGAGTTGAAATAACGGGAAGTTTCGATTCATCACCTAAATCAAGTTTGGTTTTGCAGTCCAAAAGTATGGATACTGCAGCAATCAAAAAACAAATAAGTAGGAATTTAGATTTCATCAGAACAATACTCCTACTGTTAGACCGAAATAGAAAAAATCAACGTTTTGTAGGGTATAATTAGAAGGATTTTGCAAACGTGGATCATCATATGGGCTTGCTAAAGGATAACGGTATTGGTTAGGGATGTCCATTTGGGTTTCAAAAATCTTATAATAATCCAATCGTACCCCAATTCGAATTCTGCGACCAGCAATAAAACTGGCTTCTAACCCAGCAAAGGCGGTAGGGTTCCAACGCGCGGTATCGGCAGGACGTGCCACTACATACGACGAACCACCACCACCTTTTAGAAAAAATTGAATGGGAAGTTCGAGTGGGATTTTATACGCTAGGGCAGCATATAAGGGCATCGCCGTGAGGGCTCTTTCCGAGCGGGATAAAAATACCGCATAAGAACCACCCACTTCGGTGTAAAAGATCCATGGCCATGGCATTCTTGCATAAAATCCACCACCAAGTGTGGTTTCTAGGACACGCACGGTAGGTGTTCCAGGCATTGGGTTTGCCGCACCCACCCAACCACCGATCTCATACCGGCGTTTATTGTACTCTTCTAGGGTTTGAGCGGAAAGGAGTCCAGAAAAAAGAGTGAGTGTTAAAAGGATACTAAGGAAGAGAGATTTTGTACAATTCATGAATTTCCGGATGATCTTCGTAATACGCACGGACAAAATAGAGTCCATCCGGCGGGAGAGTCACCCCAGCTCGCGAACGGTTCTTTTCTTCCAATATGGAGTCTATGGATCTAGATTCCCAACGTCCCTTTCCGATGTCCAGTAAAGTTCCAACTGTGATTCGCACCATATTGTGCATAAATCCGTTGGCCCGGATCCGGATTTGGTACCAATCAGGAGCCAATTGTTCCAAATTGATGGCCAAAATCTCCCGGATGGATCGTTTCCCTGACATCGATTTTGCCTTTGCTAGGGATCGAAAATCTTTTTCTCCTACCAAGACATCCAATTGTTTTTGTACCAATTCCCAGTCGATATGGTGTTTCACCCAATATGCTCGGCCTTCTATAAAACTACTTTCATATTTACTATAGTATAATTTATAAATATACTCTCGGCCTGTACAACTGAACCTTGCATGGAATTCAGGTGGAACTTCGACTACATTTTTAATCGAAACACCTTTCGGTGTTAACGCATTGAGTGAGACTAATAATTTGTGAAAATTGGGAATTGGGAATTCTGTTTTAAAATTACAAACCATTCCAAGCCCGTGTACACCTGTGTCCGTTCTTCCGGCAACTGACAGACGTGAAGCGGGATTCCTTCTTAAGATGATCTCAAGAGCAGATTCGATCGAAAACTGGACAGTGGGTAGGTCTTTTTGTTTTTGCCACCCATAAAAATTGGTGCCATCATATTCGACTAGAAGTGCGTAATTGGGCAAACCCTTACTTCTCGCCTCCCATTTCTTCGAGGATAGCGTTGTATTCGTCGTACAATTCGCGTGTCATTTCGACAATTGGGCCTGGTTTTCCTTTACTTGCCTTTCCTGATCCATACAACCTAGCAAGTGTTCGTTTAGCACGTGATAGGAGTAAAACCTGGTCCTCTGGTTTGGGAGCCATTTGGTCTTTGAATTTTTTTGTTAGGAAAGCATTTAGATAAATAACACCATCAAATCCCCAGTTGTTATCGGTATCAGGTCCAAGCATACCTGCAGCTTGGTCAACGGGTTCGTTTCCATTCTGCATAAGTTCTAATGTATATCCGTAAATTACTGCTGCTTTTTGGTAGAGTAAGTCTCTGATTTTGTCATATCCTAAATTTGGAAATTCATCATGTAGGTCAGAGAAGTACCAAGCAGCTCGAATGGCACAAACTGCTTTTTTGGGAGTCGGGGCAACACTCACACCTCGCAATTGGTAACAATCCATTCCGAGTAAATAGGAAGCAGCACCTAACACAATTTGGCGGTCTTGAGTAAAATCAAGTGGCCCAAGGATTTTTTCGATATAACTACGGCGAGCATCAGTTGCCATTCGAATGGCTTCGTTGTCTGCTGGGTTTAGTGCGTTCCAATCTTTAGGAAAGGAAGAATACAGACAACGTGGACAGACGGTCATGACATAATCCAGTGGACTCACACGACCAAATTTTTTATTTTTTTCATACAAACGGCGTAAATCTTGGGCTAATTTCCCAGCGATGAGCCTTCCACCCCCCTGGAACATCTGCTCCTTTTGGTGATTTTCATCACAAATCGGACAAGCTGTAGACTCTTTGGCACGAAAAGATACTTTTTTTGACTGGGCGGCGGCTTGGGACATAGGAAAAATCTAGGAAAAGGCTCAATTTTAAAATACAATCTGTCAATCCAATATCATAAATCTCCGATAATACTCACAGGGGACACCCTGAAATTACTTGTAAGATTCTTCTAACGAAGGAAAGTACGGAAACGGAATGAATGGCAGAGCAATGAAACAATCCCTTCTTATTCTCATGATGAGTCTCGTGATGCAAGCACCTATGTTTGCGGAATCAGTCTCTAGTAAATCCTATCAAAAACGTATCGAGCTTTTGACTTACCTCCGTGAGCTTGAGCCAATCGTCAAAAACTTTCGTGGTGAAGATGCGGAAGGAAAACCAACAGAGCTCAATGCTCCAGAAGGAAAAGAAGGCTTCCGTATGAAAAAATACTTAGAAGCCAAACGCATTTACCAAGAAGGGTTACAATACCATTTTGAAGGTAATTTTTCCTCTGCCTACCAAAGGTTCCTAGAATGCCAATTGGGAATTGAAAAAATGACAGAAGAACTTTCCCAGTTGTACATCCTCCGTGCCGAAGAAATGATGAAAACGGCAATGGAACGCAAAAATCCAAACAACCCAATGGACAAAGCACTGCTTGATATTTCCATTGAGTATGGAAAAGGATCTTACTTCCGCCAAGACGTAATGGACCTTCCTCGTGAAGCACCTTACCAAAGAAGGATGTACGATCCAAAAGAAGCACACTATAGTTACAATAAGTACGACATTGAAAAAAATATGGAGCTTGGATACAAACACTTAGGTCTTGCGAAAGAAGCAAGAGCCAATGCGTTAAAGGTGGAAAAAAATCTTGAGAAACACCAAAAACTCCAACCTTCACACAGAAAGTATCGTATTGATTTGTATTTTGGTGCGATCAACTTAGCTCGTGATTCAAAAGCCAATGCGATCAATATCTATAAATTAAAATACCCTTATGATAATTATTACCTCAATAACTCACAGGCAAAAACAGAAGTTTCTAAAGATGAAACTGGTGCAACTGTAGAAGGCCAACCAGTTAAAATTGATGGAGTTACTTATGACTTTTCTAAAAACCCTTATGTTAAGTATGACCATAGACTCCAAGCGATGTTTGATGTAAGAGTGCCAGAAGAATACCGTGTAGACCATGCAGATGTAAGAGGACGTGTTTATGATTTGGATTCCAATAATATGGTGTTCATGAAATACGACCAAGAACGAAAAAAAGCTCTGAATGTGCCTGCGAAACCAGCCCAAGGAAGCACTACCACTCCGCAACAATAAGAAACAATATCTAACACTGTTTCCGAATGCATTAGCCCAAGAAATTTCTTGGGCTTTTTTATATCCATAGAAACCACTCTTTTGTCTAATTGTTGCTATGGCGAAAATTCCAGTTGTAGATAACTTAATTGAAAAAAACTTACACGGACTAAGCGTTCACTACGGGCGTTTGGTGATGAAGGTATACTTACGGATCACTCTGTTAGTATTCGGAAAAGCGAGTCCATACTTAATTCGTGGTTTGTATCATGCAATTTCAGGGAACAAAGAAAAGAGAATAAAGGAATTTTTAGAAGGCACTAAAATTTGGGCCGAAGATGTCAAAAAAATTACAAAAACAAATGTAATTGTCTTCAATCAATTTACAGTTCCTGAAAAAGGACATATGATTTTTTTGAATCACGTAAACGAGATGGATTTTCCTTACGATTGTTATGTGATCAGAAAACCATTTTTAGCTAACCAAGTGATTAAAAAAGCATGGTTCGCTTACTGGTGGATGACTGCTATGGGTTCTCAAGTATTTGATAACTCAAAGGCAATGTCAATTGCAGTCTCTGTTAAAAATCTAATCGAAGGATTAAAAACAACTTCCTATATCGTTTATCCAGAAGGGAAAAATACATACAGTGAAGAAATCCAACCCTTAAAAAAAGGAATGGTGAAAATTGCTTTTGACCAAAAAATTCCTGTTTTTGTGGCTATTAAATCAGGCGTTACCACATACCAAGAATACCAAAAAGGAAATGTGGTCGGATATTTGGGACTTGGTATCCATCATCCAAATGATTTTTCCAGTTGGGAAGAATTCCAGAATCATCTTTATCAAGTAATGCATTCCAAAAAACTTGAGTTAGATGGTATGTTAGAAGTGGAACGAAACAAACTTCAATCCACTTAATCCAAATACAAATTTTCCCACTCTTTTAGGAATCGGATTTGTTCGTGTGATTCAACTGCACGTTCACTTCTCGATTCTCTTACCTTCTGGATCGCTGAATCAGAATCCATTTTAAATTTCCAGATTAAATAAGCACTTGCAACTGTTCCAGAACGCCCAAGACCACCAACACAATGGATTAATACTTTCTGATCTTGGGAGAGGATCGTATCCATCCAAATTACAATCTCTTTCATTTGTTCCATACTAGGAACCTTTTGGTCTAAGATTGAAATTTGTTTTTGTTCGATTCCGAATTTTGGAATTTCAGTTTTTAGCTCATTCACGCCATATTGATTGTATTCTTGTTCGGTGATGAGACTAAGAATGTGTGTGATACCTTCTTCCTTTATGGTTTGTAAATCATCTAACAATACTCTTCCACGGTCTTTTCTTCCTGGTAAAATGGTAAGACCAATCTTGGTAATGATTTCATTTTGATTCTTGATTGGTTTTAAATAATCAATCCGTAATACCTTCGATTTTTGGATGTACGATTTGATTTTATGGATGAGTTGTCCTCCCACATACAGAGCCCATTTTTTTTGCCAATCATTACATTCATCGAAGGAGAGGGTGTGCATCGCATATCGTAATGCACCTACATGCATTTGGTATGGGTCTCTGTCTAGTTTGACAAGTTTTGGATAATAAGATCTTAGTTTGGCAATCACTCGGTAGGCTTTCCGAAGTTTTTCATTGGAAAGTTCTTTTGGTGGATCAAAGGAAAGTGGGATTCCTAAGTCTTCTTGATTATGTAAAAAATTAGTAAGGACAACGGCTTCTTTCCATTCAGTTTCAGATTCGATTTTACAAAAAATATACAATACGTCGTTTTCTAATTTTAATAAATCTCTAAGAATATGCCCTCTGTGGGTATGAAAAAAATCAATCATCCAAACATTGTCTTGGGCATCGATGATGATGTTCGCTCCATTTAGGTCACCATGGACATAGGAAGTATTATGTGTGATTGCGTTGTATTCTTTAAGTGAAGATAGGTCCTTCTCATAAAAGGAACATGGATTCGTGACTTCATACCCTGGGAATATGGAAATTGTATCAGTTGTCTGTGGACCACCTAATAAAGATTCTACTCTTGTTCGAACTGACTTTGCATACTTAGATTGGAAATCATAATATTCGAGTAAATTTAGTTTTTCCGTGGATGTCGCTTCAAACAGACGTCCAAGTTGTTCACCAAATACAATGTCAATGATTCGATCGAGACCAGTGCCATCCTGCATCAATCCATAAAGTTTTTGGAATGTCCTTACATTCCCATCTAACATAGCTGCATAACGGTATTTGATTGCCCCACGATCATTTAACTCGCAGAAATCGACAATTGAAGGAGCATTATTTCCTAATACTTCTTGGATCCTTTCAAAGGAAGTTCTTTCTTTTGCAATCAAATCACGATTCCCAATTTTGACAACACAAGGCACTTGAGAATGTCCTAAGTGATCTATGGATTTGGATTTTAAAACTACATTACCTGAAAAACCACCATCCAATGTTTTGAATTCAACATCTTTACAATCTCGGAATAAGTAGAGTAGGATTTGTTTGTCTAAATCTGAAATTGGATATTTAGGATCCAATTTTAGTTTATCACTTGAGATTCTTGCATTGGTTGAAATTCGTTTTTGTAAATTTGGTTGTTCTCCTGTTAAAAATTCAGTAAACGCACCAATGGATGAATACACTTTCACACCTAATATTTGTTTGAGTTGGTCTAAAGCGATAAAATGCATTGATAAAGAGGAACTAGCGGTGAGGGCAGAACAAACTGCAATATCGAATTCTGGGTATCTTGTTTTTAAGTCATAACATAAAAAGGTAACTTTGGCTTCTGTCCAAACACCTGTGATCCCAACTTTTAATGGTTTTCCTTTGTATGGTTGTAAAACGGATTCTAAATTCGTATCTACAAAGTCATTTAATCCAGAAGCATTGATGATCTCTGCGCGATTGGGATCCGATTCAATCCAATTTTGAAATACAAATTCGGCTCCCTTTGTATCCTTTAGACAATGGTATCCAAACTGGACTAGATGGTCTTCTTGTGATTTTGCGTTTGGGTCATGCCAATCTCGAATATGGATGATCTTGAGTTGTTTTGGATTTGATTCGTATGCCCAGTCCATGAGGGAAAAAACAGGACCGTCTTCAACCATTTCACCTAATAAACGATTGGCTTCTGCATAGCCAACATGTAATGAATTGGGAAGTGGATCGTATTGATCCAAAAGAGAAGTAAAATCATTCTGTAAACATTGGGTAAATAAAATTGCAGATTCTGAATTCATGAACAAAAGGATTGACATCCTTAAAAATAAATCGAGAATTTATTTCTCAAATTTTGGAGGGACTATGAAACTTGTTTTGGTATTTTTACTAGGTGTTGTGATGACTTTTGGTATTACGGCAGGTGAAGTTGGATCTGATTGTACATTCAAAGGAAAAAAATTAGCGGGCAAAGTTCAGTTTGTGACAAGTTTCCCCGACTTTAAGGTGCAAGTGGTCGATTCATTCCCTGACCTCAAAGTAAAAAAGGTAACGAGTTTTCCTTCTGACTGCGGGCAGTGGCAAGAAGTCACATCCTTCCCTGATTTTAAAGTCCAAATTGTAACTAGTTTTCCGGACTTTAAAGTGAAATATGTAGATTCATTTCCTGGAGTACCGTAAACTCCCTTCCAATGGATAAATTGAATTCCGATTCATTAACTCCAAAGACAAATTAAAAAAGGCTTTTGCCTTTAATGTTTGTGCCGTACAATTTGTTCGGTTTGGGTTACAGACCGGATCTTCTGCATAAGGAGGCACCATTTGGAATATAAATTGTGTGTCTCCATCAACACTTTGGTAGAGGATCTTTTCTTCATCAATCCAACCACAAGCACTTCCATAAGCAAAATAAGTACTCCCTGATTTTACATTCGGTGCTAGTAAATTTTTACCAAATCCAGCAAAATACGTTTTTTTACCAATGGCACCTAAAATCGTTGGTAATACATCTAATTGTGAAGCGATTCTTTCATCTAACTTTGGTTTAATGTGATTTGGAGCATATAGTAAAAATGGCACCATTCGATCTTCAAAATAGGATAAATACCGATGGTGGGTATGGTCACCAACAAATACAAATAATGTATCCTCAAAGTATTTTCGTTTCTGTATTTCCTTCATAAAAACTTCTAAGGCAGCATCAGAATAATGATAGGTATTTAAATAATCATAATCTGTAACATTCGAATCGAAAATTTCATATTTTTTGTCTGGTACTTTATAGGGATAATGGGTTGTCATGGTAAGGATCGTCATCACAAAAGGTTTTTTTTCTTTTTCATATGCATCCATTGTTTCCAGTGCTTTGGTATAAAGATGTTCATCATCATACCCCCATGCACCAATTTTATACCCTTCTTTACGGAAGTCTTCTTTTCCGATTAAAGTTTTAAATCCAAAATGAGGTAAAATGGTAACCAAACTATCAAACTTCAAATCATCACCCGTGATAAAACTGGTTTCGTAACCTAACTCTGAAAAAATATTTCCTAAAGCAGAAAAATTACTTAGGATTTGTGGTGTTCGAATGGCTGTTAGTCCTGGTCTGTCTGGGATACTTGTTAATACTGACAATAACGCATTACTTGTCCTTCCCCCATTGGCATAAAATCGTTTAAAACTATGGCCTTTTCTCGCCAATTGATTGTAATACGGCGTAACTTCCTTTCCTAAAAAAATACCATCCGACATTGGCCAAACAAATTTACCTGTCCAAGATTCTTGGATCACTAACACTACATTGGTTGGTTTTTTTCCAGGAATTTCATTTAGTTTTCTTAATAAGGGAAAGTTTGGATCATTCACAAATTCTGAACCTTCAAATTGAACTTCCTCTTTTACAATCGAAAGCATTTCTGCATCGCTCATTTTGAGATGTTTGGGAATGGATTGGCTTTTAAAATCATTGATGGTTGTATAAATTCCATTTAATGCAATTTGATTGATGAGAGCGTCATCAGAAATGATTGCTTCACTGGCTCTGAGAGGTGATTCTTGTGGCCCTCCACGTAAACCTAAAAAGAAAAACAAAAGCCAGATGACAACCGTTGGAATTGAGAATCGTTTAGGTTCAGATTCATAACTTTGGTAACCAATTTTGTTCTTAAGAAACCAAATTCGTATTCCATATACATAAGCAACTATGAAGAATAAAAAAGATAATATTTTAAATGGAGCTTCCGAAAAGGCAGATGAAATCAATACATCTAAATCACCCAAAAAAACGATAGCTTCATAACCAATGTGTTTGTTTGCATTTTCAAAATATAATAAATCAGCAAAAAGATGTAATACACCAATTGGATAGAGGATGAGTGGTGTAACGAGCCACAGATTTTTGTAAAACCTGAATTTTGAAGCATACTCCCAAATCGATAAAATATAAAATCCAACTAACACGATTGAGACTGTCACAAGATCGAATCGAAACCCAATTAGAAATGCTTTCAAAATTAAGAAAAAATCGATTTTTTCTAAACGGTAGGAATATACATAAAAAAATAGAATTCGATGAAGGAAAAGAGTTAAAAATCCAAAGCCTACATATGTTAGAAAAATACGGTCTGAAAATTTAGGTTTCAAAAACAACTTCAGCATAAAAAAAGAATTTGTGATTGAATGGGATGGTCAATTCACTTACGATCTTTCTGTTGATTTATTTTCGCTATTCTTTAGTTTTGATCCTACTTACATGAAGCCGATCCAAAAAATACTCATCGCCAATCGTGGTGAAATTGCTGTACGAGTCATACGCACTGCAAAAAAAATGGGGATCAAAACAGTCGCTGTTTATTCTGATCCCGATTCTCAAAGTTTGTTCGTTTTAAGTGCCGACGAAGCCTATCCTTTAGGCGGAACAGATGCACGTTCTTCTTACTTAAATGTGGACAAAGTGATCGAAGCTTGTTTGGCAACGGGTGCCGATGCAGTCCACCCTGGTTATGGATTTTTATCTGAAAATACGGACTTTGCTAAAAAATTAGAACAACACGGCATTCGATTCATAGGTCCTAAACCTCACTCGATTGAAGCCATGGGTGATAAGATCGGCTCACGCATATTAGTTGCTAAAAGTGGAGTTCCTGTTGTGCCAGGTTATGAGGGCCAATCCCAAGAGATGTCTGTTTTCAAAAAGGAAGCTGATAAAATTGGATACCCTGTCATGGCAAAGGCGAGTGCTGGTGGTGGTGGAAAGGGTATGCGCCGTATCAATGCACCAGATGAGTTAGAATCTGGAATATTATCTGCAAAACGAGAAGCAATGTCGGCTTTTGGTGACGATCGTATCTTATTAGAAAAATACATTGTGAATCCAAGGCACGTTGAATTCCAAATTTTTGGTGATACAAAAGGAAACATCATCCACCTTCACGAAAGGGATTGTTCGTTACAAAGAAGACACCAAAAGGTTGTCGAAGAAACACCAGCTCCCAATTTTCCGACCTCTCTAAAATCAAAAATGGCAGAAGCAGCTGTCATGGCTGGCAAAGCTGTTCAATATGAAGGTGCAGGTACCGTAGAATTCATATTAGGTGAGGGTGGTGAGTTTTATTTTTTAGAAATGAACACTCGATTACAAGTGGAACACCCTGTCACAGAAATGACAACGGGACTTGATTTAGTGGAATGGCAAATTCGAGTTTGCCAAGGAGAACCACTTCCGATCCTCCAAACTCCTCCTCAAAAAGGACATGCAATTGAAGTGCGGATTTATGCAGAAGACCCAAAAGAGGGTTTTTTACCATCCATAGGAAAAATCCATCATTTGTCCTTTCCCACTAGAGAAGACTTAAGGATCGATTCAGGAGTGGTGACAGGATCCGAAATTACAATGTATTATGACCCTATGATCGCAAAACTGATTGTATGGGGCGAGGATCGTGAAACAGCCATTCAGCGATTGATAGAATGTTTATCTGAAACGATTGTCTTTGGCCCAAAAACTAATTTGCAGTTTTTGCAAAAATTGGTATCAACTAAGGAATTTTTCCAAGGTAAAGTATCCACTCATTATATTGCAGACCATGAAGTGGAACTCTTAAAAGAGAATACAAAAGAAGAACTCAAATTTGCGTTAGCGGGTCTTTTTTTCTCATCAAAACAAAACATAGATCCTTGGATCGCTTAAAGGTACAGAATGGACTTTTTATTTGAAACAAAATCGAAACCAACATCCGTACATGTGAGTGGCAATCGCATTCATGTACGTTTGGAAAACCAAACCTATACCATTGAAACTGATTCACTGATAGAAAGTTTGAAACCAAAAGAACAAAATTTGGTCACTGTCCAGATGAAGGATGGTTCCTTACTTAAATTTCTCAAGATTCGGAATGAAATATTTTTCCATTGGAAAGGGGAATCTTGGAACGCAAAATTAGCAGAACGTTCCTATGAAGTGTCTGGCCAAACTACCCCTGAGATCAAAAGCCCGATGCCGGGAAAAGTAGTGCAAATCTCTACTACAGTTGGAAGCGAACACGGTTTAGGGGAAACATTGTTAATTTTGGAAGCCATGAAAATGGAAAATGCCATCAAAGCACCTTACCCATGCCGTGTAGAAGAAATCCGGAAACAACAAGGGGAACTTGTCCAACAGGACGAGGTATTACTAATTTTACACAGAATCGAAGTGGAAAAAACATAAATTTTCGAATCTATTTGACATATTTTGCAAATTTCCCACCATAAGGCAGTTTCTTTGGCGAATAGGTAGAGAATGTACAATTCTATTTTGAGAAGTTTTATACTTCTGTTATTTTTTTCCATGGTATCGAGTGTTTTTGCACAGGAGAGAGCACCACGAACCGACCTTCCGTTCGAAATCTCTGAAAAGAAGAGATTGAGCGAGCGTGATTTTAAGAATAAAAAAGAGGGGGGGTACTTCACTGGTCTCCCTCTCATCAACTCCGATCCGAACGTAGGGATTGGATACGGTGCTCGTGTTTTGTATTTTTACAACGGAAGTCGAACTTCCCCTATGTTTGAATATACACCTTACCGTGTGAGGATTTTTGCTCAGTATTTTAATACTACCAAAAATGCACCTTACCACCAGTTAAGTTTGGATGCACCGTTTATCTTTGACACCAAATGGCGATTACGTGCAGATTTAGTGTATGATCGGAACCCCAACTCACTTTATTTTGGAATTGGACAAAGTACACTCCAACCACTTTCATATTTAGAAAGAAACGATCCAAATGGAAGGATCCGTAGGAATGCACCTTTTGCCGATTACGAAGATAATCTAAGTTATAGAAGACCAGGTGATGCGGGAGTTGGTGAATCTCCAATTGTCAGTGATAATAAATACAACCGTTATGACATTGAGAATCCTAACTTTAGTACTTCAGGAGAATACTCGTTCTTTGGCGGAACACTCAGAACAGTAACAGGCGTACGTTTATCAAAACAAATCATACGTAGGTATGATGGAACAAATAACAATGCATACCTTGGACCTGCTGATGGAATCCTTGGACTCTTAGACATTGATCGAACCATCACAACTCCACAAGGGGAAACAAAACTAACTCGTGATGACAAAGATGGTAAAATTCGCGGGATCAACGGTGGTTTTGTCAATACCATCCGAGCTGGTATTGTTTATGATACACGGGATTTTGAACCAGATCCAAACAGAGGTTTGTTTTTAGAATACACTCACGAACGATCCACAAAAGCGATTGGATCAAATTACGAGTTTAATAAAAACTTAGTTTCCGGTCGTGTATTCCTAAGTCCAGTTACTTGGTTTACGAATAAACCCCCAGAACTTCTAGAAAAATTTGTATTAGCTGCACGCGGTGCGATGATCCAAACAAACGGTGACGCACCATTTTACGAATACCGTAATATGTGGGGAACGGAAGTGAACCAATCAGGTCTTGGTGGTAGAACAACCATTCGTGGTTACAAACAAGATCGTTTTGTTGGCCAAACAATGGCGTATGCAAACTTCGAGATCAGATGGAAATTTGCGGAAGCTGAATTTGGTGGGCAACACTTTGATTTCCAATTGGTTCCGTTTTATGACGTAGGGCGAGTTTGGGATCGAACATCCGATGCTAACTTAAAGAACTACAAACACTCAAGAGGTATTGGTCTAAGAATTCCTTGGAACCAAGCAACCGTTATCTACATTGATCATGCGATTTCAAATGAAGATAGACAGACCTTTATTAACTTTAATCACATATTTTAGGGAGCACTTTAAGATTATGAAAAAACTTCATTACTGTTTTGCTCTTTTGGCAATTTCTTTATTCATCAACTGCGAAATGAAACCTGTAGACGATGTCTTTGGATTAAGTCCAGAAGAAACCAACCAACTTTTCGCAGGCCTCTTGGCAAACCAGAGTTTGCGTGATAATGGCAATGGAACCGTGACAGACGCAATTTCCAATTTGGTTTGGCAAAAATGTTCTCACGGTCAAGTATACCGATCGGGATTTAACGATTGTTTGGGGGCTCCTCAAGGATCCATTTACAACCCTTACGATTCCAGTCGAGCTGGAGCAATCCAAGTTGCGTTTTGTGATTCCAAAACTCATGCTTGTAATTCCATCAACTATCCTCAAGTGATCCAAGGATTTTCATCCATCAGTATCCAAGGAACAAGTGAGTTGTATGCAGCATGCCAAAATAATCACTTTTTAGGGCAAACTTGGCGAGTTCCAACTCCAATCGAATACCAAAGATTGGTGATTCCTGGACGTGCGGCAACTTTGCAATTTTTTCCATCCACCCAAGAGGAAGATTATTGGACTGCTTGGTCTAACCAAGACGATCTACCAGGTGAAACGGCGTTTGCAATTTCATTTGACCGACAATCCTATGGAGTCCAAAGGTCTGTTGTAAAAACACAAAGGAATTATGTCCGTTGTGTGAGACAAGGTCCATAATTTCACAATCCAATCAAAAACTCTCCTAATTTTAGGAGAGTTTTTACTTTTCAAAAAATCAATTTCATACTAAACTTTTATCCATTCAGACCGAAGTACCCATTAGGTGGTTAGGTTTTCATGAGAATAGAAGAATCCACATTCAGCCGAATGAATGTAGATCTCCAAAGAGATCGAAGGGTGAACTATGTCGGTCATGGACAACTAGAAAGTGCCCCTGAAACGATGTCTGCCTTACATGTCATTTCGCATGAATTAGGTCACGCCCAAGAATTTAAGAATGAAGCCTTCCGAGAAGGGAGAGAAATTCAATCCGTTCAAGTCAAAATCAATTATGAACTTCGAGATGGAAGAATGGTTGCTGTCAGTGGTGAAACACATGCAGTGACAAAACCAAATTCCAAACAAGAAGACGATCCAAGTTTACAACCATATTCAGATGGAAAATCGATACAAGATTTGTTCCAACAAAAAGCTGAAGAAGAGAAAAAGGCAAAAGAAAAATCTTCAGAACAAGTAGATCGAAATAATCCAAAAGAAATCCAAAAACGAAGTTATGAAAAAAACTTAGAATCAAAAATCAAAGATTTGGAAACTCGATTAGAATCTGAAAAAAGTAAAAAAACTTCTGATATAACTTCCACAGAACGTCAAAAGGAATTGGAATCTGAAAAAAAACGATTAGAAGAAGAAGTTCGTTTGCTTCGAATCAAAGAACAATTAAAAGAAACCTTTGCATTATTAACTGATTTTCGTAAGATGATGTCCTCCAATGTTTTTGGAATGCTCAATTATAAAATGGATTCAAATTACGGTTCCACTTTGGATACATTTGTTTGAATTCCAAGTGTTTCTAAGATAAATTCTCGTAATTCGCCAATCCCTCTTCCTGTCGTTGCAGAAATATAAAATACGCGAAACGGAACTCCTATCTCATTCATAGCATCTTCCATTTCAGTTCGTACTTTGTGTTGTCCACTTTGATTTAATTTATCAATTTTAGTCCTGATCACAACGGGTTTAATTTTTTTTTCCATTGCTACTTCGATTGTAGACAACTCTTCTTCTGGAAACTCCCTTTGGGAATCACATAGTATAAATAAAATTTTAAGTTGTTTCCAGGAATTGAGAAATCCTTCTAAAAGATTCATCATTTCTTTATGCTCTTTATGAGAAGCTTTTGAATAACCAAATCCTGGTAAGTCGATCAAATTAAAGCCAACTTTGGTTCTGAATATATTGATTAGTTTTGTTTTTCCAGGAGTTTTTGATACTTTTGCAAGACCTCTATGATTTGATAAAGCATTGAGCAAACTCGATTTTCCAGAATTGGATCTTCCCATAAATGCAATGGATTGAACCGAGTCTAAATCTTCCTTTTCTTCCAATTTGGCAATAGAAGTGAAAAATTTGGTTTCGGGAAAAGGAATTTCTTTGGAATATTTATGCATCTAGATCACCTTTCCAAATAGATTCGTTTGGGATAATTCTTTTCGTTTTTGGAGAAGAGCGAAAATAAAATTTGAATCGGTTCATTTTCAAAATATAGGATGGGAATAAAAGTTCTAAGGAAAAATGGAATTCCATTCTCCCGCATACATTCTGAAATTTCCTTGTTTCCTGATCGAATTTGAATTTTCTGACCGTGATGCCATGACCCAAGTGAATACCTTTCTTCAGGATCTTTGATTCTAAATTGGTTTTGATTCCATTCAATCGTAAGTTGGTTTCCTTCACGGTATGAAATTGCTTTTTTAAATGCGGAAGACTTTTTATCAATGATGAAAAGATCGCCAAACTTTGATTTGTATAAATAACAATTTTTGTTTTCTAAAAATGCTCTTTCCCCTTCCGATTGAAGATGGAAATTCTCAAATCCAGATTTATAAAGTGGATACATTCCCATTAGTTTCAAATGAAAATCGATTAGTTCTTTTTTTGCAGGTAAATTTAAACTTATCCATGTTTCATGTGGGATTCGAAACATTTTGGGTGATTTCGTTTGGTTTGGACTCGTGAGGCCATCAAAATTGATGTTGAGTTGTGTTCGATCATGGAAATTCCAATATGTTTTATGAAAATTCCATTTCTCTCGTTCCAGTATTGGTAACAATTCCATTCGGATTCGATTTCGTTTGTAAATGGGATTTGAATTTGACTCATCTTCAAAAATTCGCAAATGGTTTGATACATATTCATAAAGATCCTTTAGTTCTTGGTCTTCTAGGAATACTAATGGTAAAAATCGTTCGCCATCAAATGGAGGAAGTGTATAAAACGATTTTTTCCCACCCCCTCTTGTTAGGTGTAAGAAAATTGATTCGGTGTAATCTTTACAGTGGTGGCCTGTCAGAATCACAGAATGGTTTGTTCTCGTGATTTTTTTCAGTTCATGGTAGCGGACCAATCTACCAGTTTCTTCGAGTCCTTTTTTAAGTTTTAAAGCGAGATTTGGAATTTTTTTTTTACAAACGAAACTGGAAAACCAAAGTTTTCTAAATAAACTAACATTTCACTTTCTTCCTTTTGGATCTCTCTAATTCCATGGGAGAGATAAAACAAATGAGGAGTTTCGATTGTGTATTTGTCTTTTAAGTATTTTAGAAATAAGAGAAGGATACTGGAGTCTTTTCCACCAGAATAGGAAAGTAAAAATCTAGTTTTGTTTGAAACCCAATGATTTGGTAAATTGGTTCCCATTCGTTTGAGCATTGATTCAAAATGAGCGGAGATGGAGACTGGAATTTCAAGGTTCATATTTTTCTCACAGCCACCATAGTGATATCATCGTGTTGTTCCTGTTCTTTGACAAATTCTTTTAGATCCAAATAGATATTCTCCAGTATCTTTTTTGGTTCTAATTCTATATTCGAAAGGAAACTTTTTTCTAGACTTGGTTCGCCGTATTGTTTTTCCGATGCATTGAGTGCTTCCGTTACCCCATCTGTAAAAAGTAAAATTGTATCTCCCGCATGGAATTGTAATTTAGATTCATTTTTGAATTTTGAAATATCGGGACTAATTCCTAAAATGACTCCACCTGTTTCGATAGAATGTAAAGACTTTTGATTCACTTGGTAATGGTAAAAATTTCCATGCCCGGCTCCAGACACATCAACTTCATCTGTCACCAAATTCCAACGAATCAAAATCATACTCATAAATCGAGGTGTAATGGCTTCTTTATAACTAGAATAGAGATAATTGTTTATATCGTTTAAGATTTCCCAAGGTGAATCTTTGACTCTCACAAGCGAATGTAATATGGTTCTGACAGTCGCCATCACAAGTCCTGCAGCAACACCTTTTCCACTCACGTCTCCGATACACACAAACAATTCATTTCGATTCGGTGAAAGGATAAAATCGTAATAATCACCACCAATTCCGCGCGCAGGAACCATAAATCCACCAAAGGAAAAACCTTCCGCTTCAGGAGTATTTCTGGGTAAAAGATTACTTTGGATTTCTTTAGCAATTTCAATTTCTTTTTCCAATCTTTCTTTGTTCGAAAGGTTTTGGTACAAATTGGAATTTTCCATTGTGATTCGAGCGAGGGAAACAAATGCATTTAAGGCTTCGATCTCTTCATTTGGAAATCTACTATCTTGTTTCGCTAATATGAAAATACAGGTGGTTCCATTCTCTAATTTGACTGGAACAATCATTGATTCTTTCCCAATGATTCCTAATGTTTCTAAAATTGGAATCTTAATGGGATCTATTGTCATAATTTCTTTTGTTTGTAAAATTGAAGTTAATTCTTTTGATTCAATGGATTCTGTATGAGTTTTTAATTCATAATTATCCAGATCTCGATAGACTTTAAATACTTTAACCTTAGCGCTATCAATTGGGTATTCAATTAAACAGGAAATGGAAGAGTCTACAATCCCAGACAAGGTGAGTAGGATCATACGAATCATTTCATTATGATTGTTTAAATACAATTGGCTTAGAGTAAGAGCTGCTGTGTGCAAACTTCTGAAATGTTTTGACTGGTTTTTTGATTTGGAAAATAAAAGAGAATTCCTTAGCGATACAGCAAATTGTCCGACTACAATTTTAAGTATTTCCTCGTCTTCGATGTATTCGCTTGGATCCTCTTCATCGTAGTCAATTGTAATCATCCCAACAGCTATATTTGCATATAAGATTGGTAATACTAATTGCGACTTTGTGCCTGTAAGTTTTGAATAAAAGGAATAAAAAGGATGTGTTTGGTCACTGAACTTATAAAAACATGGCTCACGATTCGCCATCGCTTCCACTAGGATTCCATAACTCAAATCATAATCTAGTGTAAAACGTTTGATAGCTCTTTGTAAGTACTTTTGTTTTGAGTAATAATGTGCTAATTTAATTTCACCTAACTCAAGGTTGGTGATAAATATTGCGATTTTATCTTTTTTTAATCGATCTGCAATCAGCTCACTAAATCGAAACATTAGGTCTTCTAAACCTAGTGAGGAATTAAACAAGGAAAGGTTTTCTAAAAGGAATTCTGTTTTTTCTTCTGAATTGAGAACATTTTTACCAACACGAGGGATTTTCCTTTTTTCTAAGATCCATTCCCTTTGGCATGTTTGGCAAAAAAAACGGCCTCTTTGGGTGAGTCCACTGGGAACCCGAGGTTCGGCGCATAACAGACAGATCCTTTCAAAATCCGATTCCTCGTTCATCACAGAGCCAGGGTATCCGATTTCTTTTTTCGTCTGCTACAAGAATTTCGTGTCGATCCAAGAAACCTGGTACGATTTGTGCTTAATCTATAAGCAAATGTTGTTTTTTCTGCTGAAATCGAAAGGAAGGCAAGTGAAATGTTGAAAAAATCGTTTAATTGTTTGCTTACCGTACATTGTGATGAGAAAATAAGCAAACTGAATCTGTGTTCCTTTCCAGCAATCCGTAATAACAAAGAGCAAAACCTATGAGCGCGAAAAAATTCAATCCCATCCAATCCATCCACGAAGTCGCTACGGCAATGAATTCCACCCAGGACCCTGATGGCCTTCTGGAACTCATTTTGGACCGTTGCATTCAAATCTGTGGGGTAGAATCGGGGTCTCTCATGCTCATTGATGAGAAACAGAGTGTCCTTGATGCTGTTACCTCACGTGGGATGAACCAACAATTACTCAGGGAAACTAAATTGAAGATTGGCCAAGGGATTACGGGGATGGCTGCCTCCACTGGTAAAGCAAAATTGGTAAACGATGTTTCCAAAGATCCGGATTACATTCAGGTCAAAGAGGAAATTAAGTCAGAACTAGTGGCTCCCATGATTGTAGAAGATGATATTATTGGAGTGATCTCACTCGATTCCAATCGATTGAATGCATTTACACCAGATATGTTGGAGATTGTAAGTGTCCTTGCAAACCAAGCGGGTCAGATTTTTAAAAACTTACAAACCATTCGTTCCCTAGAACAACGAACAAAAATCCAAGCAACTCTCATCGAAATATCAAAGGTTGTCAGTTCTACATTAGACCAAAATGAAGTGTTTGATTCCATCATGGTGACAATGGAAAAATCACTTCGTTTGGAGAAGGGTAGTATTGTCTTATTCAATAAAGAAGAAGCACTATTACGCATTGTTGCTGCTTCAGGTTTATCACCAGAAGAAATTGAAAAAGGCACCTACCAACCTGGTGAAGGAATCACAGGAAAAGTATATGAGTCAGGAGAACCAATTATCATTGAATCGGTTGCCTCACATCCTGATTTTTTAAATCGAGTTGGTTATTTATCTCATTTTAAACATGATCCACATAACGTAAGTTTATTGTGTGCGCCAATTCTAAGTGAACAAACTACACTCGGGGTAGTGAATGCTTTTATTGTTCAAAATAAACATACTGATTTAAAATCGTTTTTAGATTTTTTGCAAGTTGTTGCATCAATCATTTCACAATCGATAAAAATTCAAAATCTTGTGGAAGAAGCCAAAAAGGAAATTTCTCGAGAGAATATCCAATTAAAGAGAGAACTCAAAAATAAATATAAATTTGGATCACTCATTGGTAAGGCTGCGAGTATGGAGAAGATGTTTGAAAAAATCCAACTCGTCGCAGATTCAAGAGCATCAGTTCTCATTACTGGAGAATCTGGAACTGGAAAGGAAATGATAGCGAATGCGATTCATTATAATAGTTCTCGTTCAGAAAATCCATTCATCAAAATCAATTGTGCAGCAATACCAGAAAATTTACTCGAAAGTGAATTGTTTGGGCACAAAAAGGGATCCTTTACAGGAGCTGTGACTGATAAAAAAGGAAAGTTTGAACTTGCAGATACTGGTACAATTTTCTTAGACGAAATTGGCGAAATGGATTTAAATTTACAATCGAAGTTACTGCGTGTTTTACAGGAACGTGAGATTGAAGCCATTGGATCTACAAAAGCAAAAAAAGTAGATGTAAGGATTATTGCAGCAACAAATGCCGAATTAGAACAGTTAGTTGCTGAAAAAAAATTCAGAGCAGATTTGTTTTATCGATTGAATGTTGTGAAAATCAATACTCCACCACTTCGTGATCGAGTTGAAGACATTCCACTTCTAATGAATCACTTTTTAGAAAAGTACACAAAAGATAATAATAAAGCAATCAAAGGAATCTCACGAGAAGCATCCCGGCTATTACTTAAATACAGATGGCCTGGTAATGTGAGAGAATTAGAAAACGTTATTGAACGTGCTGTTGTACTTGCGCAAGACGAGATATTGAATGAAGAAGATTTTTCAGATATTCTTTCGAATATGGAAGAGTTGCCTGAAAGTACTGTAGAAGTATCCAATACAAATCATGTTGAATCTGTTTCTGGAATGGAACCATTGGATTTAGGGTCTGGTAGATTGACATCAGGGCAACTTGATGGATTGGATGGACGAGCAATGGAAATTGTTGTGAGTGAAGTTGAATCTCGTTTGATCCAATATGCTATGAAAAAGTTTCGTTACACCAAAACGAGAGTCGCAAAATTTTTAGGCATTAATCGTAACACATTGGATAAAAAAATCAAAGAACTCAATATCGAGTATTAATTTTATATTGAGTCTATTAGTTACTTGGTTCCGGGAAATGATTTAAATGATGGGTAGGCCCAGTTACAATATCATCTTCCAATGTTAAGTGTAAGTATTCCTTAGCGGAACCAACAGCTTCTGCTAAATTTTTACCATGAGCTAAGAAGGCTGTGATCGCTGCTGAATAAGTGCACCCAGTTCCATGGGTATGTTTGTCTTTGAGAAAGGTTTTTGAAAATTCATAAACGGAATTTCCATCAAATAAAACATCAGTGGCTTCACTAGCGTTTGGTAAATGACCACCTTTTAACAAAACTGGCACATTGAATTTTTGGTATAATTTTTTTGCCATTGGCACTAACTGATCATATTGGTTGACTGTTTCACCTAATAAAAGGGATGCTTCATCCAGGTTAGGTGTGATTATCTTTGATAATGGAATTAAATCTTCAACGAGAGATTGGATGGCATCATCCTTTAGAAGTTTTGCACCACTCGTTGCCACCATGACAGGATCCAAAACCAATTGTATGTCTGGGTTATCGTAAAAAAATGCCGCAACAGCTTTGATGATGTCCTTAGAATATAACATTCCTGTTTTGGCTGATTTGATTGGGAAATAATTGGAAACAGCTTGTAGTTGGGAAGAAACAAAATCAGGAGAGATTTCATAAATCCCTGAAACACCATCAGGGTTTTGTGCTGTTAAACAAGTGAATACTGTGGTTCCAAATGTCGCTAAGGATGAAAATGTTTTGAGATCAGCTTGGACTCCAGCGCCACCACCCGAATCTGAACCAGCGATTGTTAGTGTGATTGGGAAATCTTTTTTCATTTTATGGAAACCATCCGTACTTGCCAAAATCCAATTGATCACCACCTAAATCAAAGAAAACACCTTCCGTTTGTAAGATTTTTTTTTGTAAATCTGCACGAAAACTATCCCCTTTAAACGAAATCCTCCCTTGGCGATTGATCACTCGTTGCCATGGAATTTTGTTCTCTCTATCTTTTTTAAGTGAATTCAAAGCATACCCAACGGCCCTGGCTGCTCTTGGGTTACCCAGTAATAACGCGATATGTCCATACGTAGTCACCTTTCCTTTAGGGATTTTTTTTACGATGTTATAAACGGATTCGTAAAAATTCGGACTTTTCGAATTGGAAGTGGTCATTGAATTTGGATTTATCTATCAATGAATTTGGATTTTTGTAAATCCATTTTCTTAGAATCAATCAATGAAACTTTCCGAATACGCAAAACATCTGTTACTTGCTCCAAATTTGGAAGATAAATTACTTTCTCCTTCAAAAGATTGGGAGGAAGAGTTTGAAGAAAAACCACTTCGCATTCAAAAACCTGGAAGAAGTCAATTACTTCAGTTTTCTGATAAAAAAGTGAAAATTCCAAGACTTGAACATTTAAATTTAGAATCCAACAAAGGACTGACTCTCCATCATTTTGCAAACCATGAGCTTATGGCAATCGAACTGTTTGCCTGGGCAATTTTAGCTTTTCCAAACGCGCCAAAATCCGTCCGAAATGGATGGGTGAAGACAATTGAAGAGGAACAAAGCCATCTAAAATTGTACATAGATAGAATGAATAATTTTGGAGTTCAATTTGGAGATATCCCGTTAAATTATATTTTTTGGAAACAATTGGAACAGTTTCACAGTTTAGAGTCCTTTTCAGCAGTTATGTCTTTGTCGTTTGAAGGAGCTAACTTAGATTATTCGCAAGTGTATGCAAACGTATTTGCCTATTTTGGAGATTTGAAAACATCCGAAATCATGCTCACCATATTTGAGGATGAAGTGAAACATGTTAAAAGAGGAGTGCGTGCGTTTGAAAAATCAATCCCTCCCGAAAAAAACTCTTGGGAACATTACCTGACTCTCATTCAATTTCCATTCACACCTAGACGTGCAAAGGGATATTTGTTTTTTCCTGAAACTAGATACCTGGCAGGTTTGGACCAGGATTTTGTGAACCATTTATCCAAATATGAGGATGAATATACAGGTCGGGTCAATTTGGAATCAGTCAAAAAATTTGGTCTTGGATCAGAACTGATGCGTAAAAACAGACTTGATTCTAATACCAATTGACTTTAGAATTTCGCAAGAAGGTAGATATGAAATTAAAATTACTTTTGAGTATGGTGTTGGTTTTTGTTTCTTTCGGGTTTGTACTAAACGCTGAAAAAAAAGCAAAATCAGTCACAGAGATGAACCTCCATGATTTTATGGAAGAGTATACAAAACCAGCGACGAAGTTATATGACAAAAAGGATAATGCTGATTATCTCAATAAAATTCTCGCAAAAGTTCCAGACATGGCTCCAGAAGACCAAAAAGCAGAATGGAAAGAAATCATCGATTCCAAACTTGCTTTAGGAAAACCAGATGAGACTTGTAAATCTTGCCATACTAAATTTAAGAAAGAGTACAAAAAGAACTATCGTAAAAAGTTAATCCAAGTTCCAGAAGAGTTACTTCCATTTCCAAAAGAGATCAAAGAACTTCTTAAAAAGTAAGTTTTAAACTCCGCTCGTAATGAGCGGAATTTCATGCCAACACGGAATCAATTTCTTTCATTACTCTCCCTTCTTTCCTTAATTTTCCTTCTTTCAGGAAATCTATTGGCTGAGGAAACGAATGCATCAAATCAAAACAAAGATACAAATCAAATTGTCCAAAAGAATCAAAACGATTCATCCAATCCAAATCAAGATAACCCAAATGTATTACCGAAAAGTTTAAAATTTGGCGCTTTTGTTGATACATACTATTCGCATAATGCAAATCACCCTGGGTCAAAAGAACGTGCTTATACAACACAAGCGGTAAGGAATGACGAGTTTAATGTCAATTTAGGTTTTGTCGATGCAAAGTGGCAGGAAGAAAAAATCCGAGGTAGAATTGCATTACAGTTTGGAACTTCAGTCAATACGAATTATGCGGCAGAAAGTAACCGAGAATTAAGTTCGAATCAAAATGCTGTTAAACACATCCAAGAAGCCTATGTCGGTTTTAAGTTAACTAAAAACACTTGGTTAGATGCAGGAATTTATTTCGGTCATATTGGACATGAATCTTGGATTTCGTCAGATAACTGGAATTATACGAGAGCTATGGCACTCGACTACGTTCCTTATTATTCCTCAGGAGTAAGATTAATAACTAAGTTCAGTGAAAAATTTCAATTTCAATTTCATGTGATGAATGGTTGGCAAAATATAACAGAACAAAATAAAGATAAGGCACTAGGAACTCAATTTAAATACCATTTTACTTCTAATTTTATTCTGACTGCGAATCAATTTGTAGGGAATGAGGCACCAGACTATGAACGAAAACAAACCAGGTTGTACAATAATACAATCGTTGAATGGAAAGTTTTAGATTGGTTGTCCTTTGCCATGTCTGGGGACATTGGAGCACAAAAGACAAAGGAATCATTATCATATGAACCTTGGTGGAAAGAAATCAATCCAGTTTTGCCAATGTACATCAGCCGAGAGTCTAGAGTTTATAACCAATGGTATCACGGTACATTCTGGACAAGTTTTCGGTATGAAGATATATTTAGACTTAGTTTACGTTTGGAACGATTTTATGATCCAAAACAAGTGTTAGCGCCAACTTATACCAGAAATGGATTTTTAACCAATGGGTATACGATCACTTTTGATTTATTAAATTGGTTACCTGGACTTTTGCGATTTGAGGCCATCCAAAGGGAATCGATGGATGCAGTTTTTGAAACGGATCATAATAGAAGGACTCGAGTGGAACGATTGTTTGTGGTTGCGGCAACAGTTAGGATATAAAAAAAACCTCTGGAATTTGTTTCCAGAGGTTAGTTCTACACTCTACTTACTTTTTTATGATAGTTTCGTATTTTAAGTTTTTTTCCTTTTTTTAGAAGGTTTTTTCTTCTTGGAAGGAGAATCATTGTCATCATCTTCTTCTTCTAAAGGTTCTTCACTCAGTTCGTTCACAAAATCTAGAAATGGAATGTGTTTTTTATGACTCATTTCTTCTAATTCTTTTGCATCTGGTTTCCTTTCCCCAACTACGACTAGGTAAAGAGAAGGTAGGATAGTTAAAACAAGGCACATAGCTGAAAATAATCCACCCACAATCACCGTTGCCAATGGTCTTTGTACGTCTGATCCTACTCCTGTTCCTAAAGTTGCAGGAATTAGACCGAGTAACGCGAGTAACATGGTCATAAGCATTGGACGTAACTGGATGACGGCAGCTTTTTTTACTGCCGCTTTCGTTGAAATATCTGGTTCTTCAATGAGTAGGTGGTTGGTCCTTGAAACAAATAACACCCCTGCCATGGTTGCAATTCCAAAGAGTGAAATAAATCCAACTCCACCTGATACATTGAAGTAATACCCTCGAAGTAATAGTGCATAAATTCCCCCAAGTAAGGAAAGGGGAATACAAGCAAGTGCAACATAGACATACTTTAGGTTGCGATATAACAAGTACAATACTCCGAAGATGATGAGTATTGTAATGGGAATGACGATTGCTAATTTTTTCCCAACCCTAGAAAGGTTTTCATATTGTCCCCCAAATCGAATTTCATAACCGTCTGGCAGTTTGATTTTTTTCTTAACACGTTTTTGGAGTTCAGAAACAAATCCACCTTGGTCTCGCCCTCTAATGTTTGTTCTAACAGTTACAACCCGACGGCCTTCTTGCCTAAAGATCATTGTTGGTCCATCAATGACTTCAATATCAGCTAACTGAGATAATGGGATCCTTTCTCCTTTGGGAGAGATGATTGGCATATTTTCAATCGCTTGTTTTGATGCACGGTAATCTTTTGAAAATCGTACTACGATTCCAAAACGAGCTGGAGTTTTTGGCGGAATGTCAGATGGACCTTCATACAAAGTGCTAATTCTTTGCATCCCGATCGCGGCCTCAATCATTTGTTGGATATCAATTACATTGATACCAAAACGTGCCGCAGCTTCTCGATTGATATTGATTGTTAACTGCGGACTTTCCGCCTCTTGTTCGATACCATATTCACTGGCACCTTTCATTTCTTTGATTTCTTTTAGAACTTCATTTCCGATCCCGCGCATGATTTTTAAATCATTTCCTGATACAAACACTGCAAGGTCGGCAATCGTACCCATGATTGCTTCGGACAAGTTGTCCATAATCGGTTGAGAAAAACTGATCCTTGCACCTGGTAAAGTGGCTTCCAAATCATTTTTCATTCTGAGTAATAATTCTTGTTTGGTGATTTTTTCTTTCCACTTACTATAGTCTTTTAAACCAATCAATACTTCGAGTCGGTTTGGTGGAAGTGGATCTGTTCCATCATCATTTCTACCTAACTGGGAAATGACCACGCTGACTTGTTCATTTTTATAGATTGTTTGCCTGATCTTTGGCATAAATTTTCTAGCTTCTGGAAGTGAAATTCCCACTGGAAAAAAGATACGAATGTTAAATCCACCTTCGTCCATTTCCGGTAAAAATTCTGTTCCTAATGAAAACATACCAATTGCTAAGAAGATGGTCACAACACTGAATGTATAACGAACTGCTTTTTTGGAACGATTGACGATGAATTCAATGAGACGTTTGTATTTTCCTTCAATCCAATCATAAAATGGATTGTGCCATTCAATTGGTCCAGGATTTGCCGATTCAAAATAATGTTTATAGATGATCGACATGATCACAGGGATCACTGCCATTGCGAATATGAGTGCTCCTAAAATCGCAAAGGAAATGGTAAACGCCATTGGTTTGAATAATCGACCTTCGATCCGTTCAAACGAGAAAATTGGAAGATACGCTAGGATGATGATTAAGATGGAAAATAGAATTTCTGTTCCAACTTCAGATGCAGAATCTCTTGTAAAAGCAAGGATTCCATGTGATTTTTCTTCAGGTGTGGCATCACGATAACGTCGCATGATATTTTCCACCATGATGACAGCACCATCTACGATAATACCGAAGTCAATGGCACCTAACGAAAGTAAACTTGCTGGAATTCCAGACATGTTCATGAGTAAAAATGCAAACAACATGGCAAATGGAATGGTTGCCACAACGACAAGACTTGCCCTTACACTTCCAATAAAGAAAATTAATACTAAACTTACGACAACAACCCCTTCAACCAATGTTTTTCCAATCGTTCGAAGAGTATAATTTACTAAATCTGTTCTATCATATGTGTTACGAAGTTGAACTCCCTTAGGAAGGTAGTTTTCATTGATTTCTTTGACTTTTTCACGGATACGTTCTCCCATCTCATTGGGATCTCCCCAACGTCTCATCGCCACCAAACCTTGGACAGATGAGTCAACATCAATTAAACCTTCTTCTTCGTTTTGGACAGTATAACCCAAAACCCCACTTGGAATCGGATGAGAAATTTCAACCGAACCCAAATCACGGATAAACACAGGAACTCCATTCACAGTTTTCACTACGATGTTTTCAATGTGTTTAGGATCCCGAATGGCTCCGAGAGAACGGATAGGAAAACCTTGTTCCCCTTGGAGGAGTAAATTCCCTCCAGTATTTAAGTTGTTCTCTTGAATGGCTTTGATCACATCACCGATTGTTAATTTAAAACGAATCAGTTTGTCTGGTGAGGTTACAACATGGTATTGTTTGGGTAATCCACCGAATGTGACAACATCTGCAATCCCAGGAATTTGTAACATTTTAGGCATTACAATCCAATCTTGGATGGTTCGTAGTTCCATTGGGGTGTGATTCTCGGAAGATTCTAAAACATATCGATAAATCTCACCCACAGGTGAACTCATGGGTCCTAATGCAGGGTGTACATCTTCTGGAATGTCAGCATCCGCGACACGTTCCATAAGTCTCATACGTGCAAAATAATCGTCTGTTCCATCTTCAAAAACAAATTGGAATACAACGAGACCATTGATGGTTCTTGAACGTCGCACCGCAACCTTAGGAATTGCGTTTAATACACGTTCTATGGGAAGAGTTACCCTTTCTTCAACTTCTACAGCTGCTTTCCCAGGAAATTTTGCAATCAATCGAACTTGAGTGTCAGCGATGTCGGAATATGCTTCTTTACGAATGTCTATCCATGCCCAAATTCCAAATAATACTGCAACAATTGCTGCAATGATTGTGGTAATTCGATTTTTAAGTGCTGTTTCAATAAAATCTTTAATCATGATACTCCCTCGTATTGAAGAGGTAACCCATTTGTAGCAAAAGCTGAGGGTTTCTATAATCGCCTTGTCCAACTCCTCCACCTAACTGTAGGAAGAAGTTTCCAAGTAAAAAGTCGTACGTAACTCCAATATATCTTTGAGTTAAATGAACTCTTTGTCTCTCTCTACTTTCATATTCGAGATAAGTAGCCACATTGGAATCGATGGAATTAATATAGGAGCGAATGAGTAAATCTTCCTGTGTTGGATCTCGTCTATTGTATCCAGGAATGTTTACTCCAGTTGGGTATGAGGATTGACCACCACGACCTACTTCGGGCGCAAATGGATTTACTTCAAAATAACCACCTACAATTGAGATACTGTGAGTTATGACAGGTGTTTTCCAAAAAGTATAACCTAAATCAATTTGGCCACCTTTCCATTGTGGTCCCCATACACCACCAGACCCTCGTAATACGATGTCTTTCCAGTAATAACCTAAATTAAAATTAATACTCGCAGGAGAACCAATCGATGCACCATAAACCCAAAAGTTAGTCGTTTTTGGTAATCGTTTTTCATCTAAACTATTTTGATTTAGTTTTTCATCATCACCAAAAGCAGATTCATTTGGTTGAGTAGGAGTCCATTCTGGTTTGATTTCATTCCCATTTTTATCCTTTGGATAAGGAGATGATTGAGAATATAAATTGGTTCCTAGAACAGTAAGAAATAAAAGACTAAAGATTATCTGCTTCATCTTAGAAACCAAAACTGAGACCTTTTAACAATATGGAACCTTGAATCGCTACTTTTTCACCAGGAGAAAGTCCTTCGATGATGTTCACTCGTTCTTTTGTTGAGATTCCCAAAACAACTTCACGTCTTTTGAATGTTAATGGTTTTTCTTCGACAAACACGTAGTTTTTACCTTCAACAGTCACGATTGCTGTATAAGGTAATACAACACTATCTCCACCAGTTTGTTCAGGGAATTTTACAACACCAAACATACCTGGTTTTAATCTGTATTTTTCGTTCACAACGATGATACGCATTTTTGCAGTTCTCGTTAATGGGTCTACGTTATCTCCAATCGCTTCAGCAGTTCCAATAAACTCTTCATCAGGGAAAGAGGCAAAAACCACTTTTACTTTTCTTCCTTTTTTTAATGTTGAGATTTGTGATTCAGGAACATCAGTAATGATCCATGCTTTTAAACTTCCTGCAGTACTTAACTCACTTGGATTTAATCCTTGCGCACGAAGTTTTCCTTCGAATTCTGCGAGTTCCGCTGCATCGTTACCAGCATCAGTTTCAGATTCTACCAAATCTTTTTCTGTAGCAACTCGGTGAACAAACATATCTTTGATACGATTTAAGTTTTTATTGGACCTGTGGAGTTTGTTCTTTGCATGGACATAACCGACATACAAATCGTTTAACTCTGCTGATTCGAAGAGAATGATTCTTGCTCCATTACTAACTGAAGGAGAAGTGGAAGCAATAAGCCTTGCAGGTGCTTCTAAACTTACAAACTCTCCACCACCACCAATGACGGTTGATCTAACGATCTCAAGGCCTGGACTGTTGGGTTTAAATTCAATTCGTAATCCATCATCAAAAACTTCAGCTTTTTCAGGATGTTTGTGAGCAGGTTTTGCACTTTTGGAAAACACCAAAAACAAAACAGCGATAACAATTAATACAACTCCAGAAATCAGGAGGATTTTTGCTTTTTGATTTAACGATTTTAAGGTAACTAACATTTTATTCCTCAGATTTTGGATAAGTTTGGTTTTCGGACTTGGGGATGAAGATTCCTTTTCCCACGGCATAATTTACATTTTCAATGGCTTCCATACGATCCGTTTGGAGTTTTAACATCTCAACAACACTGGATCGGTATGTTTCAAAGAAGTCTGCGAACTCGAGGATCGTGATGTATTTCTTTTCATAACTCATAATCATATCTAAAGATAAACTCCCGTAATCCTTGATATAAGCATCGATGAATCGTTTGTATAAAGCGTCTTTGATTCGAGCAGATTGGTAAGCAACAGCCACTTCGTTTTCTACTTCCAAGATATTGTTTTTTAGTTCTTGTTTACGAACTAAAATTGCTTTTTCCGCTGCTTGGATATTCCCTTGGTTTCGATCAAATAATGGAACTGTTAACTGTGCAGTGACTCCCCAATAATTTTGAAAAGCCGTTCCTCCTCTGTTATATACAGGACCAAAGGATAAATCAGGAATGGCATTTGCATATTGGAGTTCTAGATTTGCTTCCTCATAACGTAATGTTTGTAATGCTTTTTTAAGGTCAGGTCGATTCTCACGTGCGATCTCAACTAAATCTTCGAGTTTTACATTATTTGGAACAATTGAATCCAAATGTTTTTCATTGATTTTAGGAGAAAATTCAACTCTTGCATCACGAAAAAAATCATCATTTAATAGGATTTTTAATTCTGCTTCTTTTTCGTAGACTTTGATTGCTAAGTCTTCTCTCTCTTTTTTAAGAAAGAATAATAAAGCTTTAAGACGTAAGTGTTCTGCTTGTAAGAGAGCTCTTCGTTTGTAAGCGAGTTCAGAGGACTCTACTGTTTTTTCAATAGAAGCTATACTTTGGTCATAAAAAACCACTGCCTTTTTATAGAAGTAAATTGTATAAAACGTTCTTCTCAGTTTTGTAATGAGTGCTCTGGTTAAGTCATAAAATTCTTGTTCAGAAATTTTAGCATTTAGTTCAGCAACTTTAACTCGTTTATCAATTTTACCACCTAACAAAAATACTTGTTGTACTTGGACAACAGATTGGCCCGAACGAGTTGTATCAAAATACCTCTGTGTAGGTTCAGCATAAATACTTTGGTCAATAGCAATGTTTGGGTTTGCATATAACCCTGCTTGTAAAATTCCAGCTTTTTTAACATCAATTTGGAACCGAGATGCAATGAGGAGTAAGTTGTTTTTCCATAATAATGATTCAGCGGTTTCTAAATCAATATCTCTGGTGTATTTTTGGTCATCTGGATACAGACTAGATCCAAGGGAAGACCTTGGGTTTTCATCCGTTAGTTGTCTCCTGAGAGCCTCACTTGCTTGTGCGACTTTCATTTCTTCTGAAAGAATGGATGTCACAAACAGAAGGGAAAGGTAGATGCCGATTTTGTAATAAACGTTCATAAGGTACCAAATTTTTTAAATTCTTGAGTGCATCGAATATAGGTATACCATCCTTGTTAGGTGGTCTACTTCCGGATTCGTAAGTGCCGAAAAAGGTTTAAGCGAGAGAAGTAGGGGGAGGAATGTTGAGTAATAGAGAAGATAGTAAATTGGGAATTAAGATCCCGATAGAAAGTAAGTCAATATAAGAGATGATTAAATCTTCTGAGAGAGTATAGTTTTTGTACTCATTGATAAAATCTAAAAAGTCAGCGCGTGAACGGCTTAAGGTAGCATTATCATCAATCGAAGTGATCTGAGGTACATCAATTGTAGTGTCCTCTGGTGCCTCTAAGGCATTGGCATAGGATTTTTTGATCTGTTGGAGATTCGCTTCAAAGTATTCGGAAACTGCGTCTGAGGTGCTATCAAATGGGAAACCAACGGTTGCCACAAGTAGCAGTGCAATCAGTTTGTTTGACCAGTTTCCCGTCATAATGTCCACATATTCCTACCGAAGTCTATACTCAATCTTTTAATCGGTGCCAAATTTGTAGAATGTGCAATGGATTTCACATTCTGCGCAATTGTTAGTGGATGGGACGAAATAGAATGTAAAAAAAAGACTGCCCAGAGCGCGAAACCACTCTGGTACAGTCGGTTAAGTTTTGGCAAATGAGAAACAATTCTAATGGAATAATAAAAACACCCTGTGCCCCTAACGGGACACAGGTTAAAGCGGTAGAGAGGAGTTATACGGGTGGAGGTAAATTTAGATATTGGTCAGAAAGGAGCTTTGAATTCCATTGTGTGGCTTCAAATGGTTCTTGGGTGACAGCGAAGGCCCAAAATCCAGTGATTCCCTTTCCATTCCAAGTGAGGATGTCTTCTAAATCTTTTGTGCCAGTCCCTTCTTCTGAAGTTGTATTTTGGCTCACAAGGAAATGAGATCCCGAAAGTTGGGATTTCCCTGTCACTCGGCTGGATTTTGCCCCGCGAGTGCGTACCAAAACATTTTCTTCCGAAAGGAATGCACTGCCCAGAGAGATTGTTAGGAGAGTGACTCCCATGATTTTTGTAATCTTTCTGAACATAGCTACAGTTTAGACCATCTCTGATTAAAATCTAGCATTTTTTTGGCCTTTGCTTACCAAATAAGCAGAACGACCAAAAAAAATATCCGATCGACGGGTTTGTTTGTGTTTAGAGCACTTTTCCTGGGTTCAAAATCCCTTTGGGGTCAAAAGCCAATTTGATCGCCTTCATGGTATCCAATTCCCCTTGGGAACGTGAAAACCCCAAATAGTCTTTTTTGAGGAGACCAATACCATGTTCTGCAGAAATGGATCCTTTGAATTTTTGAATGAGTTGGAACATCTCAGGGTCCACTTGTTTGCATTGTTTGAAAAATTCTTCATCTGAGAGGTCTTTCGGTTTCACTATGTTTAGGTGAAGGTTTCCATCTCCAATATGACCAAAAAGGGCAATGGAAAATCCTTGGTATTTTTGGGAAAGTAAGGCGGTCATTTCCCCTAAAAACGCCTCCATATTTCGGAGTGGGAGGGAAATATCATTTTTGTGAACCGTATACGCAAGAGAAAGTGATTCAGAAATTCCTTCTCTATATTTCCAAAATGTTTCGTTTTGCCTTGAGTTTTGAGCAATAGAACCATCGGTGATGAGTTCTTTTTCCGTGATGGATTCTAAAATGGAATAGAGTTTTTCTTCATCGGTTTCATTGTTTACTTCGAATTCCATTAGCACATAATATTTGCTAGGTGTCTGGAATGGATCTGGAACACCTAAATGTTCTTTTACTTTATCCAAACAATAATCGGTTAAAAACTCAAACGCTAACAAAGGTAAATCGAAGTTATGTGTTTCTTTGAAAATTTCCAAAATGTTTTTGTATTCTGGAACTGCTAAAAAGATCACACGGATGTCTTTTGGTGGTTTGGTGAGTTTGACAACAGCTTCTGTGATGATACCAAGAGTACCTTCCGAACCGATGAATAAATGTTTTAGATCATAACCTGTATTGTTTTTTAAAATTTCACCGTTAAAACGAAAAACTTCACCTTTTCCTGTAACGACAGTTAGTCCTAAGATCCAATCTCGGATGAGTCCATAACGTACAACTCGAACACCACCAGCGTTTGTTGCAATGTTTCCGCCGATGTGGCTTGATCCCGTTGCAGCAAAATCGACTGGGAAATAAAACCCTCTTTCTTCTGCTTCTTTGTGAAGGTTTTTTGTGATCATCCCAGCTTGGATGTGTAAGGTGCCAAGAAAAGGATCGAAGTCCATCACTTGGTTCATTTTGGACATTGAAATGACAATTTCCCCGTCCTTTGCAACAGCACCACCAGCGTAACCAGTCCTTCCACCGGAAGGGACAATCGAAATTCCATTTTGGTATGCATAAGAAACTATAGATGCCACATCATCAGTCGATTCAGGGAACACTAATACTTGGTAATTTGGAGGGTATACTTTTGTCCGATCGATTCCATAAGAATCGAATAAGGCATCATCCATGGTTCCATCGTTTTTTTGGATGACTTTTTTTTCTCCAATGAGTTTCCCTAGTTCTGTTTTTGTTTTTGTAAAATCCATTTTGGTTCCTTTAGATATCTACCATATCAATTTGTGAGTTCACAGCAGGATCATCATCACCTGGAGTGAGTCTCGTATAACTTCCGTCTGATTCCAATACACGCGCTTGTGTATTGTCTCGGAGGAGTAATTCTAGTATTTTTGCGATTCGTTTTTTGTGTTTGTCTTGTAAGATCGGAAACATCACTTCAATTCTGCGTAGGAAGTTTCTTGGCATACAATCTGCAGATGCTAAGTAAACTTCTGGTTTTCCACCATTTTCAAAACTATAAATCCTGGAATGTTCTAAGTACCTACCAACAATCGAACGAACGTTGATACGATCGGAAACACCTGGAATTCCCGGACGTAAACAACAAATTCCTCTGATAATCAAATCGATTTTTACGCCTGCTTGGGATGCTTCATAAAGTTTTAAAATCACATCTGGGTCAACAAGAGAGTTCATTTTGAAAATGACTCGAGCCTGTTTTCCTGATTTTGCGTTGTCAGTTTCTCTTTGGATGAGTCGTAAAAATTCTTCTTTGAGAAAAGTAGGTGCTGCATAAATTTTAGAGAGTCTAGGCATTTTGCCTGAACTTGTGATTGTGTTAAAGAGAATGGCCACGTCTTCTGTGATCTCAGGATTTGCTGTGAACAAACTAATGTCTGTGTAATACCTTGCTGTTGTAGAATTATAGTTCCCTGTTCCAAGGTGGACATAACGATTCAGTTTGTCTTCTTCTCTACGAACAATGAGTAACATCTTACAATGGATTTTGAGACCAACAACACCATAAACAACATGAACACCACTATCTTCTAATTTTTTTGCCCAACGTATGTTTCTTTCTTCATCAAATCGAGCTTTTAGTTCCACAAGTACGGTTACCTGTTTTCCATTCTCAGCTGCTTCACCTAAGTATTGTATAATGGGGGAATCTCCAGAAGTTCGATACAATGTCATTTTAATCGCAAGGACTTTTGGGTCTTGGCTTGCAATTTTTAACATGTCTTCTATCGATTTAAAACTTTCATATGGGTGGTGGAGTAAGTGATCGTTTTTGCGAATCTCAGAAAATATCGATTCACTTTTTTTGGCTGCAAAACCAGATTTTGGAACTGGATACGAATACTTTAAATGGCTTGTTTTTTCCAAACTTTGGAAAAACATCATGTCGTTTAAACTAAGTAAGGTGGGAATCTCCATTACTTGGTATTCTTCGAGTTCCAATAAACCCCGGAGTAGTTCCTTGATATGGCCTGCACCTGAGTGGACATCCAAACGAACAGCATCTCCCCACATTCTGTTTTTTAATTCGTTTTTCATTGTGGTGAGAAGGTCACCAATGTTTTGTTCCTCATTGATTGAGATATCTGCATCTCTTACAATCTTAAAGGTATGGATTTGTTTTACGTTCATTCCATAAAACAAATCACCTAAGTGGAGTTTAATGATTTCTTCTAATGGAAAATACCTTCTAGTATCACTTTCTAGGTTCGGAGGTAATTGCAAAAATCTAGGTAATACACTTGGCACCTGGACAATCGCAAACAGTTCCTTAATTTTGTTTTTGTCATCATCTGAATACAATGTGATCCCTAAATTCAGGGTTCGATTGAGAATATGGGGAAAAGGGTGGGACGGATCAATGGCAAGTGGAGTGAGAATGGATGATACTTCGCGTTTGTAATAATTTTTCACAAACTGAATGTCATCACCTGCAAGTTCACTTGGATCTTGTACGACCACAATTTTGTTTTGTTTTAATTCGACTAAAATCTCATCGAGAGATTCGTATTGTTTTTTAACAAATTGGCCAACTTTAGAATAAAGTTCTGCGATGGTTTCTGATGTTCTTTTTCCATTCAGGCTTTTTTCTTCAATTCCCGCATTTTTCAAATTGAGAAGTCCCGCCACACGCACCATAAAAAACTCATCCAAATTGGATTCAGTGATGCATAAAAATTTTAGGCGTTCTAAGAGTGGATTTTCTTTATCAAAGGATTCTTCGAGTACACGGTAATTGAAGTCGATCCAGGAAAGTTCGCGGTCGAAAAAGATATTTTGGTTCCCCATTTCTATTTTTTCTGTAGGGTTAGCAGTCATAATTCTAGGATTTGGGAAGGAAAAAATTCTGTAAATTCCTAATCCTTTTGTAGAATTCGACGACACTAGATTCAGAGGGATTTGGGACGATATGCCAGCATACACCATGCCGGGTCTGATGACCGGGCAAAACACAAACGATATCGTTAAAAAACTGGTCGAATTGGAACGCCGGCCCATCAAACGTTGGGAAACCGAAAATGAATACGCCAAAATGCAGATTCAGATTTGGGGAGAGGTCAAAAATCTAACTACCAACTTACAAACCAAAACCAGAGCCCTTGTTTCCTTTACAGCTCCATTTGCTACCAAATCCGTGTCCTCTTCTGTGGAAGGAGTGATCACTGGGGAAGCATCACGTGCTGCCAAGTCGGGAAATCGCTCACTTGAAATCATTGAAATGGCAAGTAAACACCAGTTATCTGGTGTAGAAATTGATACAGACATTCGACTTCCTGAAGGAAGTTTTACCGTGTATTCTGGTAAATCCAAAGAGACAGTGACTTTCCCAGGTGGAGGGTTATCCGAACTAACGAGTGCCATTAAGAATATGGCAGGTACTTTAGTTGAAACTTCCATCATCAAAATTGATAAAGACTCTTCTATTATTACATTAACATCCGTTAAAACAGGTAAAAAAAATGAACTTCAGTTTTCAGATCCAAATGGAATTTTGAAACTTGCTGGACTTGTTGGCGAAAATAAAGCCGCTTCAGAAGATACCAAACAACTTCTTTCCCTCGATGGTACAAAGGCCAAAGTTTGGGACTTATCAAAATTTAAAAAATCTGAATTAGAGACAGAAAAAATCGCACAAACGGAAGAAGGAATTTTTCTAAAACCAGACACCGCATATACAATTCCCATTGCAGTTACCGAAATCAAAGAACGTGCTTATCTGGAAGTGGAAGTTGTCGGGGAAGCTCCTGCTGTCATGGAGATGGGAATGAGTTTTGAGAAGGAAGGGAGTGTGCGTAATAAATTCCTTCCCATTAACAAAACAGAATTAAAGTATATTTTCCAAGCAGGTGATTTTGCGAGTGATAAAAATCTCACTGGAATCATTGTTTCCAATTCTGCCACAACACCAATCCAAATCAAATCGGTAACACTTGTCACTCCCCAAGCACCTGGGACCGCAGAACCTGTGAAAGTGTTACAAGAAGCCAAAGATCTCAAAATCAAAATTGATGGAGTTGAGATCACACGAGAAACCAATGATGGCATCGCAGATGTATTGGAAGGAATCTCATTTAATGTGCATAAGGTGACAGAAGAACCTGTTACTTTAAAAATCCATGTCGACCATGCCAAAGGATCTGCCCTCATCAAAGAATGGGTAGATGCTTATAATGATTTGATGAAGTTCTCCAAAGAAGTAACTTCGGTTGAGAAAAATGGAAAAATTTCAGATAAAAAAGAAAGTGATGATTCTAAAGCCGCTGATATTTCCAGAGATTTTTGGGATAATAAATCCAAATCGGGGCTTCTGGCTGGTGAAAACTCAATTTTACGCCTCATCGCTTCCTTGAAAACAACAGCTAACTCGTATTATCCTGCCACTAAAGAAAACGGGTTCCGTGTTTTGACAGACATTGGGATTTCCACAGGTGCTGTTGGATCTAACTGGGAAAAAATCCAAGATGGTTTGTTACAAATTGACCAAGAGAAACTGATAGCTGTTCTATCTGAAAACCCAGATGGAGTTAGGGATTTATTTGCATCCGATCGGAATAATGATGCGAAGATGGAAGAGGGAGTTGGGATCAGGCTTCTCGAGATTCTAAAACCTTATAACCAATATGCTTCTGGTATTGTGACAAGTAAGGTAAAACTCTTAGAAGAGAGTGTTGCTGGAAATAATAAAAAAATCAAAGAACATGAATCCCATCTCATTAGCTTTGAAGCCAAATTAAAACAAAGATTTCTCTACATGGAACAAGGTGTAGGAAAAAACAAATCAGTTGGGAACTATTTACAGAATAATATGTTTAGAGGGAACGGTGGAGAATGATGAATATTTATATCAATGAACAACAGTTAGATACTAAATTGGATGGAGAAACCAACCTCGGCCAAGTGTTCGATCAAATTCAAAAATGGATCGAATCAAATGGCAAATATTTACGTCATTTCACCGTGAACGGAAAAGAATTAAATAGGTCTGACCTTGACTCTGTTGGCATTGAAGATACAGAACGATTGGATTTGTATGTTGGTGAAGAATTGGATGTCATTGAGGATAGCCTCGTCGAAGTAGACAATTACGTAGACAAAGTGGGTTCCACTCTTGTGGGACGTGACTCTTTAACGGAAAAAGAAGCTGAGGATTTAAAAGAAGGGATCCCTTGGATCATTTCCATGATTCGTACGACAACGAAACTTCTCAACCTCAATTTAAATCTCATCCAACCAATGGGAAAAGGAAAAAACGTAGAAGAAATTCTCGAATCCTTACACAACGGGTCACTCGTTCTAGATTCCACAAAAGCAATCGAATCGTTTTTAGAAGACCTTCGTGATGTAAAATTGTTTTTGATGGATCTTAGCACTAGGCTTGCTGTGATGCGATTGGATGAATCCGAACTGATTGAAATCATTTCTAAATTTGTGGACCAAAAAGATAAAGTGATCAAAGACTTTATGTTAGTGAATGAAAACTTCCAATCAGGAAAAGATCATTTAGCCTCAGAAATTTTAAATGATGCAGTGGGTCGTTTAACGGGTCTTATGTCGGCACTGGTTTCGATCCAAACTCGTCATACTGAGTTAAATTGGCAAGAACTATCGTTTGAGGATAAAAAACTTTCTGATTTGGTTGGCCAATTGAATACGACTCTTTCGAACATAGCTTCAGCGATGGAAAAAAATGATATTGTATACGCTGGTGATATTTTGGAATACGAACTTCCTGAGATTCTAGAATCGTTAGTACCGTTTCTATCTTTAGTGTTAGAGAAAGTAACCGTTTAGTTTTCTTCTTTTTGGGGGATTTGGTTGGAAAGCCATTTCCCCAATCCAAATAAGATCCCTACACAAAAGACAACACTCCCCCATATCAGATTGAGATTCCAACCTAGGGATTTTGTATACATGGGATCTCCATCCGTGATAAATCCATATCCAAATAAAATGGAACCAAGTAAAAGGAATAAGGTTGCGAGGATGGATGATAAGGAAATCATCCCACGATTCTATTTAAACTTTCACAACATGACAAGCCATAAATCCTTCTCAAACCGTTGACAGAATCGAATATTTTCGTTTTAACATTCAGATATGGCATTATTTCTAGATTTAGATAATACAATTCTACCCTCTAAAGAAGCGTATGCACACGCAATTGAAAATTGCGCAAAGGATTGGCAAGAGCAAATGTTAGGCGGGAACTTTTTAGAGTTGTATGATCTTGCTAGAAAACAAGTTAAATCTCAGCTCAAACACCATAGTTCGAATCGACTGCGATTGTTATGTTTTAAGTTGATGTGGGAGATGTTGGGGAATGGGTTCCAAACGAAAGATATTGATGGCGTATTCTGGATGGAAGACCGGTATTATTTTCATTTTCTTTCCTATTATGCAGAAGAAAAAAAGAAAGAGAAATACCAAAACTCCTTATTTCCCCTGTTAGTTTCTCTCTCAAAGGAATTTCCCATTTACCTCACAACGAATGAAACCCTTCGCACACAGTTACTTAAGGTCCGAGGATTTTTACCGGATGAGTTTCGTTTTACACTCATCACATCTGAAGAAGTTGGTTTTGAAAAACCAACAAAAGAGTTCTTTCAGTATGTGATGGAAAAGGCAAACGAAGATCCAAAGGATTGTATTTTACTCGGCGACAATTGGGAAGATGATATCCTGGGAGCCAGTTCCCACGGAATCTCAAGCATCCATATTCCAAAGATGTGGGGAGAGGGAGAGGAGGTGAATGTTTTGAGTGTAGAAGAAATCTCTGCCATTCAGAAAGATCGGAACTCCAAACCCAATACAAATCAGGTAGATCTAGATACGAATGCCCAGCCTATTACAATTTGGAGGGCATCCAATATTATTTCCGGTCTAACGTTTGCTAGGTCATGGCTTTTTCAGCGTCAAAAATAAAGTGTTGTTCCAGTTGATGGTTTTGAAGCTGAGTGCAAACACAAGTTTGGTGAAGTAATAATACGCGAGTTTTACATACACTGCCAGTTTACTTTTACTCCCTGATACAGAAAGGATTGGCATAAGAACTTTGTATTCGGGTTTTGTGAATCCACATTGTTTGCCAAGTTCTGCTAAGGTGGACATTTTGTAATTGTTGACATGGTCTTTCGCTTCTAAGTAATGTACACCTTCCTTCATTCCTTTTAACTTCACCTTCAAATTGGCTTTTGTTAATTGGATCGGGAAATTGGGAGTTTGTAAAAATAAAACTCCACCAGGTTTCAGAAGTCCATGTAAGTAAGTGAGAAGCGAGTGTGGTTTCGGAATGTGTTCAATCACATCCCAAAGTGTGATGATATCAAAACTTTCTTTTGGGAGTTTGGAATCTTGTACAAGTCCTGCATACACAGTCTTCATGCCATTCTGTTCGTTGGCAAATTTGACAGCTTGTTTGGAAATCTCATAACCAACGGCAGTCCAACCTGGTTTTTCAGTCAGGACTGCTTTCACAAAAAATCCCAACCCACAACCTACATCCAAAAGATTTCCTTTGGATTCTCCTAGATAGGTTTTGATGAAGTCAGCATAGACAGCTCTATGAGCGTTGTCCCACCATTCCAAATCATATGTTTGTTCTGCGCCGTCCCAATACCCTTCGTAGTGTTCTTCTTGTTCATAAGAAGAATAGACATGACCACAATTTTGGCATTCCAAAATGGGAGTTCCATTTTCATTGAAAACAGTTTTGGACTCGGTTGATTGGCAAAGGATACAAGATTTCATGTTCGATTCTGTCAGTCTAATCCTTGGGAACAAGGGTCAAACTAAAAATCCTTGATAGAACTTGCCAAGGACACTGACCAAAAAATCATTGGGTGATAAGAGAGGAACAGATGAAAATCAACTTCACCAAAATGGAAGGGATCGGAAACGACTACGTATACATAGATGCTACGAAAAATGACATCCGACTCACACCAGAACAAATCCAAAAACTATCCGACCGTAATTTTGGGATCGGTGGCGATGGAGTGATTTTCATCCGTAATTCAAATTCCGGCGAATTCCAAATGGATATGTACAATTCCGATGGAAGTTCCTCTGAAATGTGTGGTAACGGAGTCCGTTGTGTTGGTAAATTTGTGTATGACCATGGTCTTACCAAAAACCAAAAACCAACCATCGAAACGGGAAAAGGTGTTCTCACTTTAGATTTAAAAACCGGTACGAATGGAAAAGTCGAAATGGTGACTGTGGATATGGGCGAACCCATTCTCAAACCTTCACTTGTACCAATCGTTTGGCCAGGGGAAGAACCTGTGATCAACCAAGAGATCGAAGTCCAAGGGAAAAAATATCGTTTTACTGCTGTTAGTATGGGAAACCCTCATTGTGTGATCTATGTGGATGATGCCGATGCTTTTCCCGTTAGAGAAATTGGACCCATCATTGAAAACCATCCACTGTTCCCAAGACGAGTGAATGTGGAATTTGTATCCGTTAGAGGAAAAGACCATCTTTACCAAAGGACTTGGGAACGAGGAACAGGTGAAACCTTGGCTTGCGGTACAGGGGCTTGTGCAGTGACGGTATCTTCCATTCTCAATGGGAAAACCGGACGATCTGTCCGCATTGACCTAAGAGGGGGAACCCTCCATGTAGAATGGAAAGAGAATGGATCAGTGATGATGACAGGTCCAGCCAAAGAAGTGTTCTCGGGAGAAGTGGAAATCTAGGGAATAACAAACAATTGAACCCAACTTGGGTTCGATTATTTCTTTAAATAATCTACTTTCTGTAATTCACCCATGCGCCGTTTTGTTTCTTCTGAAACGGCCACCATACCTTTGTCAAGCGGAAGGTGAGCATAGTTCTCATACTTGATGACTTCACCAAAGACCACATTGATTTTTTTATACACTACTCTACGTTTGATATCACACACTTCTTTTGGCATTCCCATAAAGGCACGAACAAGTGGTGGGATCGGGTAATTAGTGATGGTTTCTTCTTCTGGAATGATGACAGAAGGAAGGATGTCCACTTTGTTACGCAAACTAAACGCAGCAAACCCAGAGTGGAATTTAGCTAGGGGAGCAGAAAAATCATTCTGCACCATATAATCATGTCCTTCTGGAAAAATCCCAAGCACATCTCCATTTTTAAAAACCTGTTGTACCTTTTTGATACTGGCCATGGAAATGTTTCCATCGATGGCCATAGGAATGGTTCCTGTTTTTTCCACGAAGTCTTTGAAAAGAGGAATCCTTGTGGTATATTCGGCGGCGATCCAAGAGATAAACCTCGGAAACACAGATCCAATCACAAAGGGATCCATATCACTTCTATGATTACATGTGAGGATAAGTTTGCCTGTTGGGACAATGTTATGGTAACCGTAAACCGTTGTGTTCACAGCCAAATTAAAAAACGGAGTGACAAACTTTTTGATGTTCTCGACGTTTTTTTTGACTTGGTCTACGGTATTTTCCATTTCAATCTCCTAAAATTTTTTGCCACCAAGATTTAGTGTCATTCCCACTACTTGGTTTTCTTGGTTCTGCGTTTGGATTTTCTCCACTCAATTCTCTTGGGTCATTTGTAGGAGCATTTGGCATACGTCTTTTCCCAACATGGGGGCTTGGCACGGTACGTTTGATTTCCTCCAATTCTTTTTGAGCAGAAGCATTGGACTTAATAAAGGCGCGGATTTCATCCCATTGGGGATCAAAATCATTTCCATACATGGCATAATTCATTAGATCAATACGATCAAAATCGGGCATGTTCAAGATTGAAAGTGATGCCCTAACAAATTCAATCCAATTTTTATTTGGGCACTCTAGAATGAGGGAGGCCAATTCCGAAAATAATAAGGTGAGAGATAGAATCGAGTCGAAGAGACATAAGATCAAAAAAACAAACCAGAACACATCCCCATTGCCCAAAAACGTAATTCCATTTCCGGTCCAACCGAATAAGGAGAAAATTTTCCATTTATGTGAAGATTTGTTTTGCGAACCGAGTGAGGGGAAAGAAGCTTAGAGATGATGCCAAAACGAGTCTTGTTATTATTCGCTTTTTTCCTATTGTTCCAAAACTCTATGTGTTTGAAACTTTGGATTGTTTCTGCCAAAATGCGTACAACAGAAGATGCAAGGGACAATAAATCCTACCAAAAAACGAGAAGTTTTCTGAAAGCGAAACAGTGGTTGGAATACAAATTAGACCCAGAACTTTCCAAAATCGAATTTGAAAACCAAGACTTGGGGGAACTTCGAGGGATTGGTCTCATCAAGTGTTACGTTCCTTATGGGATTGGGGAAGTTGATGCCAATGAACATGAATTTGAATACATTGTGAAGGTGAAAGACGGTCACGCAGAAATGCAGATCAATAAAATCTTTTCCTTCATCCGTGATCCGAATGATATCATACTCAATTATGGACCAAAAAATGAGAAAGTGGCAAAGGTAACCATTCGTTCCTGCTTCCGACCACTGCTTGATGACTTCTTTGAGTTTATCAAATAAAGAATCGGGATTAGTAACCGAGAGGATTACCCACAGTGGAACCCGTGGAACCATAAGTATTGGTTCCCGTTGGTGAGTCTGTTAGACCATAGTAGTTTAAGTTTTGAGAGTTTCCATTGGGAAGGGAAGAATTGGTCGAGGAGGAAGAAGAGTTCGATGCAGAATTGGCATTGGATCTTCCATCATCTTTTAGCAAATCAAGCACATCTTGTGAGTTTACCAATTTGATCTCGTTACAGGAAGAGAACAGGAAACCAATCAAAAGTATCCCAAATGCAAATTTCATATTCACCATTCTGACTTCATTTCCAAAACGATTCAACTCTAAAATCCGATTTTATCCTAACTTATAAGATGGGATAAGAATAAATTTTTTCTTTTGATTCTCTTCCTTTGAGTTCGTATTCCCCTTCAAGTTGCAACTGAGAGCGGATGGATGGTGAAATGAGATTCGCTGTATTTTCTGTGATGAGAAGGTTTTTTTGTAACCCTTTACAAAGACCTTCCACCCGAGATGCGGTATTCACTGTATCTCCGATGACTGTAAATTCCATTCGATTGGTGGAACCAATGTTACCTACAAGCAAACTTCCGGTATGAATACCGATTCCCATTTTGAGTTCTGTTAATCCTTCTTTCATAAATTGTTGGTTCAGAAGTTCCAAATTTCTTTGCATCTCCAATGCAGTTTGAAACGCACGATCCGCATGGTCTACCATGGGCATAGGTGTTCCAAATACGGCAAGGATCGCATCCCCAATGAATTTATTGATAAATCCCCCGTGGACTTCGATCGCATTACTCATTTCTTGGAAATATCGATTTAAGATATATAATACTTCTTCAGGAGTTCTTTTTTCAGAAAGTTTTGTAAAGTCTCTTAAGTCGGAAAACAGAATTGTGGCATCAACAACTTTACCACCAAGGCTATGTTCGTTGGAAAGTAGATAATCCCTTACACGTGGGTCAACAATTCGACCAAATGTATCTTTGATCCTTTCTCTTTCCGCTAGACCCTCTGCCATTTCATTGACAGCGTCTCCTAAAAGTCCAAGTTCGTCAGAGCTAAAAATCGTAACTCTTGTATCAAATTTTTGTTCTTTGATGAGTTCCGTTGCCTCTTCTATTAGGTTGAGTGGGTGTTGTAAGCTGATGGCAAATGTAACTGAAAAAGCAAAGGAAAAAAATAACATGATTGCGATCACTTCAAACAAAACATCTGTATGAACTAACTCATGTAATTGGAATATATTATGGTTTGTTCGTTGTAACAATCCAAAGACCAACAAAATGATTGGGAATAATGTAGAAGCGGTCCAAAAGATAATTTGTTTTGTGACGATGGAAAATTGTTTTCCCTTCGCGTATTTTCCGAGTCCACCTTCTGGAAACACACAAGGAATGATTAATTTTCGGTTTAAATAGTTGGTTGTTGCATAGGAAAAAGCAAATGCAAACAGTCCCCAAAATGCAAATAGAATTGTAACGGTAATGATACTTTGAGGAGGTGAGGCTGGAAACAAAGTATCAATTCGATATACCGATAAAAATGTGGATAATTCCCAACCAGTAAAACCAAACAAACTGATGATGAGGGGTGAGTGGACTATCCGATGGCGAGCTCTTTCTTCCGATAAATATGTACACTTGTTTCTTTTGAATAGATAGTTTGAAACAGGAAGGCTATAAAAAAACAAAATAACAGTGATGATAGGAAATGGAGCCCATGTTAATGCAAGTAAGGTGAAATCTTGTGTTGTTTGGGTAGCTTCAAATAAAACTAAAAACCTTTCTGGTAAAAAAACATTACTAGTGTAATTTGCAAACAGTAATGTAAATAAACAGGCCGAAAAAGGGACTATAAAATAGATAAGAAGGAAAGCAATGAATTGAAGTCTCTGTTTTTTTACCATGGGGTTCAAATATATCTTACCGATGGATCTTTTTCAATGTTCTTTTTGTTAGGATTCTTTGCACTTGGATGTGTTTTGCATCCGTAAGGGGAAAAAATAAAAAAACAATCGATCCTAAGATAAAGAAAAATCCAACGCCTGGACCAAAAATCATCGCAAGTCGAAATCCAACTTCAGCTGATTGTTCTGTAAGTCCATTTTGAAATCCAATGAAATCGAGTAAAAATCCAGTGAGTGCGATTCCAAAGGCTTGGGAAAATTTTACTCCCATCTTCCAAATTCCAAAATAGAGTCCTTCCCGTTTTTCACCAGTTTTGTATTCATCATAGTCGACTACATCTGTTAGGATGGAATCCATAATGAGAATCGAACCTGCAAAGATCCCTCCAAAAAATGCTGCGATGAGAGGAGGCCTTAGTTCTCCATAAGGGAATAAGGGATACACAATCACAGTTAGAAGGCCTAAGCCAAATACACCAAGAAAGGCAGGGATTTTTTTTCCAATCCTTTTGGAGATCCAAACCCAAAAACCAATTGATAACATGAGTACAAGAAAAAACGGCAGTAAGATATTGATGACCACCTGGGATTCCTTTAAACCCAATCGGTATTCATAATAGTACAAGGCAATTGCGGAGTTAAACGTTCTACCAATCGTTGCTATGATAAATGCAAATAATAAGATGAGAAACATTTTGTTTCGTAAGACCGAACCAAATGACTGAAAGAATGGGAGTTGTTTTGTTTTATCAGATTGGATCGTATCTTTGCCTTTTGTCACTAAAAAGGTGATGATAGAAGAAACAAGGATCACGAGTGAAACAATCTCTCCAGCGACAGTCCGAGAGGTGATGATATTTTCCTTAGCACTTTCATCACCTAGAGATTGTAAAATGGCCGCTGGCACAATCATTCCAATTAACATTCCGATGTTACTAAAGAATAACCTCCAACCAAACACTGAAGTTCGTTCATTTCGTTCAAAACTTAGTTCTCCACCAAGTGCAATATGAGGTACTGAGATAACTGTCATCGCTGTATTCACTAAAAGATAAACACTTAGTAAATACGCAAATTTACCCATTTGGGAAGAAAGGGAAGGGGGCGAAAAAAGTAAAAGCACTGATATGGATAATAAAATTCCACCGATGAAGATATATGGCCTTCGTCTACCGAATCGAGTGGTGGTATGGTCAGAAATCCGACCCATGAGTGGGTCACTGATTGCATCCCAAATCACTGAAATTGATAATGCAATTCCTGCTAAACTGGAATTGAGTCCCACGATCTCTGTATAGTATTTGAGAAGATAAATTTGAGTAAAAAGTTGAACGGCTGTTATGCCAGTTTCTGCAAACCCATATCCCATTTTAATGGGAAGTTTTAGTTTAGAATGGTTCATTCATGTTTCCAAGTATTGGACGGTCCGAACCCAGTTTTTTGGGAAATAAATTGGCATTTAGAAGCCAAGGTTGAATGCTTTTCTAATCTTTTTCAAACTTGTTCATTCTGTTTCGTAAGAGATTCGAATGATGGAAATATCATCAATGACTTGGCCAATCGAATCAATTTCATTGATGATTGAATCTAATTTTCCCTTTGTATTTTCCACGATTTCTAAGAAATTTTCATCTTCGGAAAGAACTTCCCATTCACCTTCTTCATTTTTAGTGAGAAGGTCATCTTTTCCATCGGATCCAATGAATAGTACATCATTGGGTTGGAGTTGGAACTGATTGACTTCCTTTATGGGGAGGGCTCCTAGTGTGCCTAGTTTGCGATAGGATACAATGGGATATAAAAAGTTGGCTTTTCCATTTCGGAATAGTACAATCATGGGATGTTCTGCATTCAGAAAAAACAATTTACCAGTTTTTTCTTCGATGAGACCCATACTTAAGGAAACTAACATGGTTCCATCAAATGTCTCAAAAATCAATTGGAGTTCTTGTAAATTGGACCTGAGCCAGTTTTCGGGACTTTGGTTTTTAAAACCAGGATCTGTTTTTGTTCGTTGGACGATGGATTGGAAAACCGATCCAAATACGAGTGCTCCACCTGCACCTTGCATGGATTTACCCATTGCATCAGCATTCACAAACAGAAGGTATTTTTGTTCGTTTAGATAAATTGTGTGAGAGATATTGATATCCCCACCTATTTCATATCTCTGATTTTTAAATTCAAAAGACTTTTTTTGGCGAAGGAAATGATCCACCAGATACTGTTTGCTACTCGTATCTTGGATGGTAAATGGATTTAATAATTGGTAAATTAAGTAATAATCACCATCTTGTTGCACTTTTAATTTGCTGATATCGATTAAGGATTGGTTTAATTCATCAGTACGAAGTGTAACTTTTTCTTCTAATCCTTCGTTCAGATTTCGAATTTCAGCATACATATTTTTAAGAGTGCCAATAACGGAATTTAAGTAGAACGCTTGTTTTGCGAAATCATCACTTGATTTTGGGGTGACAATGACATCAAAATTTCCTTTGGCCAGTTCCCCTAGTGAACGACTCGTTTCGCTTAAACCCTCATTCACTGATTTTGCTACTACATAGGAACAAACGATAAGTGGGATGATGAATATAAATGATACAGTGACTATGGGGATCATTGGATCTTTGACAGCGATTTCACCTGTCGCTAGAGAATATAAAATATATGAAAAAATCACAAACGGAAGGGCTGCCAAACTAAAGAATGCAACAAGGATACGTGTGAAATAGTTAAATTTAGGGATGTCTCTCTCTTGGAGTTCTACATTTTTAAACTGAGGTAAGTCGAATAAATTCCGAATTGCACTTTCACTGATAAAATAATAAGTAACAAACGATATGGGAGCAATCATTACAAATGTAAATATTGCAGACCGAGCGACGGAGGGTGTGTATTCCACCAAATAAAAAAATAACAAACTGATTGGAATTACGCCAGATAACCAGCGTATTACGATGATGATGGCTTCAATCAGTGGATATCGAAAAAGTAGGATTTTAACCGATTTTGCATACTCCTTCTCTTCTTGAGTGAGTGGAAAGGAGGAATCGGAAACTGGTTTCATTTTCTCGATTTTGGCGAATAGGTATTTTAAGAGTAAGTGTCGAACAAATGTTCCTAATAGGCCAATTCCAGTGGCAAAGACGAGACATAACGCAATAAAGATTTTCCAATGGTTTGGTTCCATCTTTTGTGTGATGATCGCATAATAAACGGCAAATGGAACCGGTACAGTATGTGTGAATGCCTCCAATTTTATGGTGAGATCCCAGAATAATGTTTTTCTGTTCCGATTCATTTTATTGGAAACTGTCACAGGAGACGATACTATATCATAAAAATTAAATCAAGATATTCGGAAATTTTAATCTTAAGATTTGTTTCCATTTTTTTGTTCGTTCCAGTTCGGTTGGGAATTGGTTTTCCCATTCCGTTAAGATTTCTTTCGCGCGAATTTGGTTTTCTTTTTCCAAATACAATCGGATTAGATGAAAGGTATTTTTGGCCGCTTTTGGTTCCCTCAGTCGGATCCGTTCCGCAATTTCGATGGCTTGGTCTAACCTTCCAGCCTTCCGAAGTAAAATAGAACTTAATTCCATAAAACTAAGATCATAAGGATGACTTTCTAAATACACCTGCGCATGTTCTGTGGCTTCAATATAATCTTTTCTTTTGAAGTGAAGTTTTGCTAGTAATTTGTGAAAACGTTTGTTGGTAATTGGTTGCGTTAGAATTTGTTTTTGAAGGGAATCAATGGCTGCATCAATATTTCCTACTTCCACTAGTTTTTTTGCGGTCTGGTAGGATTTTGAGACATCGGTATTCGAAACTGTATCTAAATTGCCCTTATAATAAACTCGGATCAAGGATAAATCATCAGTGATCTCGCCATTTTTGGTTAACACTTTGAAAATTGGTTCTAATTCACCTTTCCCTTGTTCTACGTAGGACAAAATTAAATTTTCGTCTTGGTTGATTTGTCTTTGGTTTGATTCATTTTGTTCATTAAAGAGTAATAAATCATCCCTTCCATCGGATCCACTGATGATTGTATCACCAGGTAACAACCGAAAGGTTTTAATGAAAATTCCAGAATTGAGACCTTTGGTTCCTAATTTTCGGTAACTCAGTTCATTTTCCAAAAAACTAGCTTTTTCATCTCGGTATAAGATGAGCCAAGGGTGTTCTGCATTGATAAAATATAAAAATCCTGTTTCTTCTTCAATCAGTCCAATCACAAGTGAAACCAACATACTTCCATCAAATCCCTCAAAGATTTTGTGCATTTCAATGAAGGCATTTTTTAACCATCGTTCCGGTGATTGGTTGAAAGTGGCCGAAGATAAATAGGTCCTTTCAATGATTGATTGGAAAACGGCTCCGAGTACAAGCGCACCTCCTGCACCTTGCATCGATTTTCCCATTGCATCAGAGTTTACGAAGACTGAGAATTTTTTTCCTTGCAGAATCACATTATGGGCAATGTTTAGATCACCTCCAATTTCATATTCTTTGCCTTTGAATTCGAATTTCTTTTTTTGTTTTAAGAAAAAATCAATGCTAACAAGTTCACTACTCACTTGGTTTTTCCCAAGTGGTTTGAGCAGTAAATGTGTTAAAAAATAATCTCCGTCCTGTTGGAACTTAAGTTTTTTCACTTCTTCCAAAGAGTTTTCCAATTCCATTGTTCTTTCTTTGACTTTACTTTCTAAACCAACGTTTAAGGTAAAAATTTCCGTATACATTGTGTTCAGTTGTTGTATGACACGATTTAAGTGGAAAGACTGTTGTCCAAAATCATCTCCAGAAGAAGGCATGGAAACAACAGAAAAATTTCCTTTTGAGAGTTCGTCCAAAATATGGCTAGTTTCACCTAATCCTTGTCTGACTGCTTTTGCGACCAAATAAGCTACAAAAACCAAAGGAAATATAAAGATGATTCCAATGATTAAAACTTGTAAGGATGGGTTTTGGACATTTAAATTTCCATTAGCACTTGAGATGAGCATGTAACCAAGAACGGTAACAGGTAATGCAGCAAGGGCAAAAAATGAGATTAATATCCTTTTGAAATAATCAAATTTTGGGATTTCGTTTGGTTCGATGGCAATGGGTCGAATCAGAGGCAGTTTGAATAAATTCCGAAATGCATTTTCCGTGATGAAGTAATAGGCAACGAAAGAAATTGGTGGAATCATCACCATATAAAGGATAAACGTCGTCCATAAAGTAGGTCTGTATAAATCGAAAAAAGGTGTTGAAAAGAATATAAGCCCTACCCCAACAAACCAGCGAATGATGATGATAAATCCTTCATAAAATGGATATCGATATAAGAACAGTTTGAGTTCTTTTGCTTTTGAATTGGATCCGATTGTATAAGTCTCTTTATTTTTTTCCAATTGGAGAGCTTCAAATTGATTTGATAATTTTTTAAGTGTGAGGTATCTCCATAAACACCCTCCTAATACCATTAAGGTTCCACTTGTAATGCATAAAACTAAAAATAACAGCCATTCGTTTATGCTATATTCTTGTGTGATGGAAGCCATATAGATCGCAAATGGAACTGGAACTAAATGCGTGAACGCTTCTAAACGGATTGTAAGAGGTAAAAATATAGTTTTAAACATGAAGAATTTGGAATATCGTAGGAGATTTTAATAAAAAATGAGAATTGTCAAGTCATTGCAGAAGAATCATTCTTAGTTTGATTCTATTTTGCTTGCTAAATAAGGTCTTTACCTAAATCCTTTCTCCATCTCCCTAAAACTGGATCCATTATCTGTGCGCAAAAATTTACCAGTCACTCAACATGAAGTAGAATTCCAAGAAGGAACAAAGATAACTTCCAAAACAGATTTAAAAGGAATCATCACCTATGTAAATGAAGACTTCTTGAAGATTAGTGGATATACGCAAGAAGAACTCATCGGCCAACCTCATAATCTCATTCGACATCCCGATATGCCTGGGGAAGCCTTTCGTGATTTATGGGAGACTGTCAAATCCCAAAACTCATGGGTAGGACTCGTAAAAAATCGTTGTAAAAATGGAGATTATTACTGGGTTGATGCCAATGTTTCCCCTATTTATGAAGATGGAAAACACATAGGTTATATGTCGGTTCGCACAAAAGCGACAAAAGAACAAATCCTAAAAGCAGAAGGATTGTACGCAAAGTTAAATCTTGGGCAAAAAAATGAGTCACAACGGTTTGGGAAATTGTTTGCCATTTCTACTGAATCAGTTTATTCCATTCAATCTTTCATCAGTTTGGTTTTGTTTGTATTATTTGGTTCTTCCTCTTTTGTAAACATTCCGTTCCTTCATAATCCTTGGTTTTTTGGGGTAGGAATTCTGATTTTTTCTTTGAGTTTTATATTAGGATATTTTAAAATTCAAAAAAACAAAAATTCTATTTTTAGAGTAATCGAATATTTGAAAAACTTATATAAAGGTAATTTGAAGTTTGATGTAATTTTAGAAAATGGTGGTGGTTACTCTGAAATACTGTTGCTGATCAAAAAAACACAGTTTGAATTCCGAGGAATGATTTCGCAACTCATTGGTAACGCTGAAATCGTAAAAAGCCAAATCAAAGGCCTTACAAAAGCTGTAGAACATATTCATGTTGCCTTCCAAGAGTTATCCCTTGCCATGCAATCATTATCTGAATCAAGTAACGTGACAAAAGAGAGTTCCGAAAGTATATTCCTTCAAATGGATGCTCTCAACCATTTGATCCAAAGCATTCGATCGGAAGCAATGGCTGTTCAATTTGAATCAACCAATGCACATCATATTGCCATGGAAGGAAAAAATCGTTCCGACAAAGCTATGTCCCAATTTTTAAAAGCAAAACATCAGATTTTTAAAACTTCCGAATCGATTAAAGACCTTGGTGAAAAAACAAAAGCCATACGAAAGATCACAGAAACAATTGCAGCAATTTCAGAAAAGACAAACTTACTTTCATTAAATGCATCTATCGAATCGGCAAGAGCAGGTGATGCTGGAAAAGGATTTGCAGTGGTTGCGGGTGAAGTAGGTCTTCTTGCGGAACAATCTAAAAAATCGGCAAAAGAAATCTCTGTATTTATCAGTGAGCTCACTTCAAAAATTTTGCAAACCGTAACAGATATAGAAGAAGGTTTAAGTGAAGTGGAATTAGGATCAAATGAATTTGAAACCGTGCAATCTGAGATGGTAAAAATTCTAGCCAACTCTGAAGGCACAAAACTTAGTTCCGAAAAAATCAACGGTTCCACAGAAGGGACACAAGAAAAATCCACAAGTGTTCTTTTTAATATAGAGAAGATACAAAACCAATTGACACATACATCTTCCATCGTGGAAGAATTATCAGCTGCTGCTCATGAACAGAAACAAACTGTCGCGGCAATTGAAGAATCAATTTCCAATTTAGATAAAGTGGCAGACAGATTGGATTCAGTTGCCTTTCGGTTTAAGTTTTAAAAACAAAAAACCCAAAGTTTCCGTTGGGTTTAGCGATTCAAAAGACTGTTTGAATTAAATCAGAATAGGAGTTAGTTGAATCCTTGCCTTTCTGATCGTTTTATATGTTTAGTCTTCTGAGTTCCAACCTACCGAATAAATCACTGCAGTGGAAATGGTGAATAAGGAATAATACGCCACCCAAACCCAAACGAGCTGAGTTGGGGCAAAGTTTGTGAGAGACAGAGTCCATACCATTGGTGATACAAATCCAATGATGGAAACTAAGATTCCCACGAGAAATCCACCCACAAGTCCTTGTGGAAGTGATTCTTTCATCAGTGCATATAAAAATCCAAAGGATAGTGTGAACAATAAATCGCTGAACACAGGTCCAAGCCAAAAAACATCTGTTATCGGAACAAACATCGATTTGAATGTTGGATCAAAGTAAAACTTTGAAAAAAACACCATCCGAACGGGAATGGATACCGCTTCCCAAAACGAAAAGGCAAGGAGGAACCGGACGAGTATCCGATTCCATTTTTCTGTATTCAGCGAACTCAAAATCTACTTACCTAAGATGAACACGAAGTTCGTAGTCGCAGATCCACCGATGTTGAGCATAAGGCCATTTTTAGCACCTTTTACTTGGTAATCGCCAGCAGTGTTTGTGACTTGTTTGTAGAGGTCGAGCATCATACGAACGCCGGATGCACCAACCGGGTGACCCACACCAATGAGTCCACCAGATGGATTGATTGGTTTTTTACCACCAAAGTCAATGGTTCCTTCTTCGATGGCGATGTGTTCTTTTCCTGGTTCTGAAATTCCAAAAGCCGAAATCGCAGCATACTCAGAAGAAGTAAAACAGTCATGTGTTTCAAACACATCAATGTTTTTTACATCTAGGTCCGCACGTTTGTAAGCATCTTTTACTGTTTGGCGAGTCCATGGAAGGATGTATTTGTCCCCAACGGATTCTTGTTTTTTTGCTTCAAAGGTAATTGGTGCAACTCGGTGACCCCAACCCTTCACACGAGGGATGTCATCAATTTTACGACCAGTTTTTTTAGCGTATTCTTTTGTGTAATCTTTAGAAGCAAGGATGGTTACTGCAGCACCGTCTGTTACTTGAGAACAGTCTGTGATACAAAGTCTTCCACCCACTGCCATATTATTATCACCACCACGAGCCATCGCATGTTCTTTGTTCATGAACCATGTACGAGTTTGTGCTTTAGGGTTACGTTTTGCATTTGCGTAATTGATACGTGAAATTTCAGCAAGAGCATCCATAAAACGTTCTTCTTTCAGTTCATAACGTTCGAGGATCACATCTGCTAGTTTTCCAAAAAGTTTAGGGAAAGGAAATTGAACCCCTTTTGCTTCCTTTTCATAGTAAGCAGCTGTTCCAAGAAAGTCGCCACCTACTGAAGAAGAAACAGTTTTCATCACTTCCACACCAAGAACAATCGCTAGATCGTAGTCTTCTGCACGGATGTGTGTGATCGCTGCATCAAGAGCAACTGATCCAGAAGCACAAGCTGCTTCATAACGAGCACCAGGAACTCCGAAAAGTGCAGGGTTCACTTCTGTTAAAAAAGCACCCAAGTGGCCTTGGTTGGCATACTGTTCTGCGTCAAAGTTTCCAACAAAAACAGCCACACGATTTTCTTTGTTCAATCGTTTGATTTCATCATAACTAATGCCAACTTTTTCAAGAGCATCATCTAATACTTCACGCATCATGGACATGAAGGTTTTTCCTTCTTTTGTCCAGTTTCTTTGGAAGTCGGTTTGTTCCCCGCCTAGTACAAATACTTTTTCACTCATATGATACTCCTAATTAACCTTTGAAAAGAGACCTTGCGTCTAGTTTCTCGCCAAGTTCGTAGAACTTTTTGCCTTCTTTCGCATCTTTTAAAAGTTTTGGAACTGGTATTTTAGACGCTTCCATCATCTTGATTGTTTCTTTTGGTCCACCAAGGAAATCAACAAATGCAGACGCAGGAACCCAGTTAAAACCAAAACCCATTGCTCCATCAGTGTTTTCTTTTGTATCAACGACTTCTCCAACGAGAGAGAGCGAATAACTGATATAACGTGAAATGAAGTAACGTGCGATTTCTGCTTCGAAACCACTAGCTTTTTTAACTACATCCATCGCACCTTTGTAATCGGAGTCTTTGATTTTTTGGCGAGCTTCTTTGATAAAAGGAATATCAAATTTTGGGTACGGATCGTACTCACCGGTTTTGATATTGTAAACAAACTTCTCACGTTTACCGTCAGCGTGTTTCACAACTTTTGTGAGACCACCACCAGATTTCATACCAAGTTTACCAGCATCGATTAACTTTTGGAAGTAACCAGGAAGTTTGAATGTTTCGTGTGCTTCGTCTTTTGTATTGTCGTAGATGTTGTCTACAATGGCTTTGTGAACGTCTAGTCCTACGAAGTCAGCAGTGGCAAGTGGGCCCATCGCACGTCCAGTGTAACCAGACATGATTTCGTCCATAAGTGCGATTCCACCTTTGTCAGCATACTTTTCAGCAAAGTGAGCCACTTCGTTCATCAACTGAAATCCGATTCGGTTTCCAGCAAATGCAGGAGTGTCGTTTGTATAAACAACCGCACGGCCTAAAACTTTATCTAAGTATTCACCTAACGCTTGTGTGACTTTTTTGTCATTTCCAGAGTGAGTGACGAGTTCACAAAGGATCATTTTATAAGGAGGGTTAAAAAAATGCGTTCCGTAGTAGTGTTTTTGACCATCTTCATCGTACGCTTTTGCCAAACGACCGATAGAAAGACCAGAAGACACAGTGGAAACGATAGTTCCCGGACGGCGCGCTTTTGCGATACGAGTGTTGATCGGTTCTTTGACTTCGTAACTTTCCGCCACGAGTTCGAATACCCAATCTGACTCTGCGACTGCTTTTTCCAGATCCGCATCGTAGGAACCAGGGATCATCCTAGCGCGAATGGTATCCGTTTTTACGGATGCGACAGCGGCTTCGATACCCTGTTTTGCTTTTTCTACATCTCTAGCGAGCATATGGACTTTAGCACCACCGAAGGCAGCAATAACGCCTGCACTTCCAGAACCCATGGCTCCGTTGGCACCTAAAATCGTGACAGTTTTGATTTCTCTCATGAAGGAATTTCCGAATCTAATTTTTACTTACCGTTCTAGAAAGGTGAGGTGACAGGAAAATCGTTTTTTTTTGTCAGATTTGTTACAAAAGAGGGGCGGTGGGGGGTGTGGCGCAGCGTACACTGTCCCCGCCCGATTAGAGGGTGGGGAACTAGACCCACCACCCAATGTGTCCTCTTTACCACGGCCCTCCGTTTCTCGCACGCTCATTCCTAAAACCGCCGATTTTCCTTTCCAAAAGTTCGCAGTTGCGACATCGGGCACCCGGGCGGGCTCACTACGGGGTCCGCATTCGCTCCCGTCCTCATCGGGTGGACCCTCCGAGGACCAAGCCCTACGGATCCCTGGTGCGGGGATATGTTTCGAGGTCGAAAGAACTGGAACGAGAAATGAACAAGGTTTTGAGAGTGCTGACTTTTCGGTATGGGATGATGTAAAATTCTGATCATCTTGGACATTTCAAACGATTTGAAGAGGGAATAAACTTTGTTAACCGAATAAATGGTTTGACCTAACTAATGTTTTACTTTCCATTTGTTCAATGAATTGGAAAGTATTAACCCCGCCAAATGTATTCACAATCGTGTCATCATTTTGCTTAGGTATTTTTTTAAATTGTGCTGCTTTTGTTCACTATGAGAATCCAAATTTAAAAAATACAAAAACTCCTGAACTTGAAGAAAAAAAATCAGTATTGATCAAATATTTTGGAGATTACTACGAAAATGGTAAATTTTCAAAGCACCCACAACACATACCGATTCTAAATGAAAGAATGGTGGATATCGTAAAGGAATCCAACTTGTTCAAAAATGTAGTCACGAAAGAAAATGAACCTTATGATTATATTATATATGTAGAAACAAATATCAATGAAAAAGGTAGTAAAGTATGGCCAGCCCTTGCTGGTGCTACATTCCTTGTATTCCCTTTAATCATGGATCAAGATTTTAGTGTAAAGGTTTCATTACTTGATTCCAAACGCAAATTATTAGCTGTTAACGAAGAGCGAATGAACATGGATGTATTTGTAGGTTGGGTCATTATACCAATTTCACCATTTTTCTTTACTCCTGTTGTTCAAAATAATGCTTATCGAAATGTGATATATTCATCACTAAGCCAATGGAAATCTAAAGGAATCATCAAATGAATTTCAAAAATATTTTTAACATGATCGTTTTATTGAGTTTAGTATCCTGCGCGGAACTTCCACCTTTACAACCAAAGGAACCAAAAAAAAGTTCGGTCAATCTGACTCTCGAGTTAATTGAACCAACTCCTTCGTATGACAATTTTATTCTGAGTAACAATCAACTAGCGATCCGTACAATCATTCGAAAAGGATTAATCGAATATAATCTTTTTAAAAATATTGTTAACTTTAATGGAGACCTTCAGCTTCGTGTTTTAAACAACGAAAAAGATGAAAAACAAGAAGGAAGTTTTATTGATGTTCGTCATAAAATTAAATTAACATTTATATTGTTAAAAGAAAATAAAGAAATTTATAAGAAAGATTTTGAAGCAGACGAAATTGCAACAGGTTCCGAAAAGTTCATTCATGCAGAACGGGTTAGATATGCTTCAGAAAAAGCAGTATATCGTTGTCTTGATCAATTTTTAGAGGACATTTCTAAACAAAAACTTTGAACTCTTTTTGATATTTCAAAACTTGTTGTGTAAATTAAAAATCGAATCAAAGCGCCAGCGGTAGTAGCGGAAATCCTTTCGCTACTAGCGAAAGATTGGAGCGGATAACGCGGTCGTTTATCGATTGGATCATTGTAATGGAAAGGTTTCGAGGCGCCCAAAAAGAAAAAAAACTCTTTTTGGGCTTTGTTTCAAAATTCGCTATTTCAGTTTTTCTTGGATTCCTCTTTCCAAAAACTCAGTAAACTCAATTTGCCTGTTAATGAAAGTTAGGTTGTATCGGCTTTCATAAAACAGAAGTGCACTAGCAAAGAACAAACAAATCCCACCTGATAGAGCAACAACAGTGGGAATCCAATTGAGATTTTTGGCAAAAGCAAGTGTAAACGCAAGAGCCAAACTGGAAATGATAAATAAGGATGTTGCCAAGTATAAAAATGCCATCGATCGTTGGATAAGGACAGCGCGTTTTTTTTGTACAGACAGTTGGTGTCTCATATACACCATTCTTTGTTCATGAAAACTTCGTTTTCCTTCGAGCAAAAGTTCTACTTCTGATTTCAATAGATTCACCCGATCAAAAATTCTTCCCAGTCGATTCGCTGTAGAAAAAATCAAACTAGCACAAGCTGAAACAAGGACAGCGGGTGTGATCATACCAGATAGGATTTCGGAATTGGAAAAAGATTCAAACATATTGATAACTTAATACAAAATTCGGATGGTTATTTCCATCATTTTCTTTGTGCGAATAACTCGGAAAAGTAAGTAGTTTCCAATTCCTTGGGACTGGAAACTTGTTTCACGTATTGGAAGTCAATAATTGCTTCTTCATATTCTCTGGAAAGGTATTTTAACCATTGTTTGATTCTTCCAGTTTTGCTAATTCCATCAATTCCCGTTTCCATAGATTTCCAATAATTCAATAATAAGTTTTTAATTTCAAACCACTCGAAACGATTGCATTGGATCCCTTTAATGAGTAAAGCAAGAGCAGGGTTTGTTACAGCACCCCTTCCAATCATAATATCCTGACACCCTGAGATTTTTTTGCATCGGATAGCGTCAGATACTGTCCAAATTTCTCCATTGGCAACAACGGGAATTTTTATATGTTCAGTGATTTTAGAAATCCATTCCCAATACGCAGGTGGTTTGTATCCGTCAACTTTTGTCCTGGCATGAACAACAATTTCTTTTGCTCCACCTTCTTCCAATGCTTTTGCACAAATAAGCGCATGTTCGGTGGTATCGTAACCCAGTCTCATTTTTGCAGTAACTGGAATTTCCTTTGGTACAACATTTCGAACTGCTTTTACGATCGAATACATTAGGTTTGGTTCTTTGAGTAAAGCGGCTCCTCCTCGGTTTCGATTTACCGTTGGGGCAGGACAACCAAAATTGATATCGATACCATAAGCTCCAAGTGATGCCACCTTACTAGCGTTTTCCGCCATACAATTGATATCAGAACCTAATAATTGTACCTTAACAGGGATTCCTGATTTTGTACGTGAATTTTGGTAAAGTTCTGGAACATAACGAAAAAACCGATGAGAAGGAAGTAGGGTATCGTTTACTCGTATAAATTCGCTGACACATTCGTCATATCCGCCTACGCGTGTTAATGTATCACGTAAACGAAAATCAAGAAGTCCTTCCATTGGAGCAAGTAGAATACGCAAAAGAAAAAAGATCCTATCCCGTCATTTTTCTCACTAGGGCACGGCTGATCATTCTTAATTTCGCAGAAAATGGCAGTCGTTGTAAATTCGTCCCAACAATTCCTTTGGTAAACCTAGTTTTTTTACTATAATCGATATTCACATCAAGGATGACTGGTCGATTTTCTTTTGTTAGAATCCATGCTTTGTTTAGCGAATCGTTGATATCGTCATTTGTTTTCATCTGAATGTATTCTGCACCTGTCGCAATCGCAATGCCTTCAAAATGGGAAGTTCCAAGTGTGGTACATGTTTTTCGATTGTATGGAATTTGTTGAGCTTGGGAAATTTGTGCCAACTCACCATCGTTAAATACTACAAATAATACTCCTAAATGATTTCTAGTAGCAGTGATAATTTCCATACATGTCATTTGAAACGCACCATCACCGATAATCCCAACAACCGCATTCATTGGATGGGCAAGTTTGGTGGCAATTGTTGCTGGAACAGCATAACCCATACAATTAAAGTCAGTTGGCGAAATCAAATGCCTTGGTTTGTAGATCGGTAATAGTTCAGCAGTTAAAAATGTATGATTTCCATCATCTACGACTACATACCCATCGTCAGGCAATGTGTTCCGTAAAATATCGAAAAACAATGCAGGATTTACTTTGTCCTTACTATCATGATGATACCATTCGTCTTTATAGGATTGTTTGAGTTTGATGATTTCTCGTTTACGATTTTCGAATCGTTCACGATGATTCTGTTTGGTTTCTTGTAATTTACGTTTTAGTTCTTTTGCCAATTCAGGTAGGATGATTTTTGAATCACCTACGATTCCAATTTTAGCTGGGTAATTTGTATTTAAGACATTTGGATTGATATCGATATGAATTAAATTTTTTGGAATAGTTACTCCAAAACTTCCGGTTGCAATTTCAGAAAATCGAGTTCCGATTGCGAGTAAACAATCACAATCCGAAAATAGTTTTGTGGCAGCTGGAACTGCTGCTGGACCGAAACCCATTCCACAATACATTGGATGGTTCCCTGGAAAAGCACTTAATCCTTGTAAGGTTGTTGAGACAGGTGCACCTAATAATTCTGCAATTTCGACCGTGAATGTGGATACATCAACGGCTCCCCAACCTAAAAATAAACCAGGAGATTTTGCTTGTAACAAAAGTTCTACTACATGATCTAATTCTTTTTGCTTGAGAGTGGTTTGTGTTTTGTCATTCCGTTTACAAAATTCATCATAGGTTTGTAAGAATTCCACCGAACCTGTGTAAAGTTGAATGTTGACCGGTATTTCAATGAAAACAGGACCAGGTTCACGAGTTGTAGCGGTTTGATATGCTTTATAAATGGTTTCAATAATATCTTCTTGTGAATTAATTTTGAAAGTTTGTTTGGTGATGGGTTTTAATAAGGAATGTTGGTCAATATCATGTAACTGGTATTTGAATTTTGAATCACTGCGTACACCACCAGAGATCACTAACATTGGGATTCCATCCAATGAGGCCTCTCCAATGCCACTCGCGGCATGTGTCACACCAGCAGCAGGAACGATCACAATGGTACCAATAGAATCATTTGTCCGGCTTATTGCATCAGCCATAAAGGCACCACATCCTTCGTGAGTTACAAGTATAGGGGAAATGAATTCAGAATTGTTTAACTCATCATAAATTTCTGTATTATGTACACCTGGAATCCCAAAAGTATATTTCACTCCAATTTGTTCGAGTGCATATCGCACGAGCCATGCTCCTGTTTTTTTCATAATGATCCCTCCGAAAGTAGATAAGATTAATTTAATTTACGAATTGAGTTTGCGGCACTTCTTGCTGTCAGGATACATCCAGACAAAAAAGTTCCTTCTAAAGATTTGAATCCACTGACACCACCGCCACCAAATCCAGCTGCTTCACCGATTGCATACAATCCAGGTATTGGATTTCCTGTTAAATCCAATACACGGCTATCCAAATCAGTTTGAATCCCTCCTAAACTCTTTCTAGTAATCAATCGTAATTGAATCGCAATGAGAGGTCCCGATTTCGGATCTAAGATTGGTTTTGGATAACAAGTTCGGAATTTTTCTGATTTCCATGTACGTGCTTGGAGGATTCTTCGAATTTGGTCATCATTCCAAAATGTTTTTCCTCGTTTGACCCCTTCATCATAAAATTTTATTTCTTTTTCAATTTGATCTAACTGAACGAAATTATTTTGATTCAATTGGTTCATACGATCTACCAATGTTCTTAAATCGTTTGCCACAATGAAGTGGTCACTTTCGTTCTGAAGTTGGCGTAATAATCGATGATTCCCTAACAAAATCTCTTTTAAAAAAGAAAAAAGTTTACGATCACGAATCATCGGGTTGTGTTCTGATCCAGAAATCGCGAGTTCTTTCGAAGCAATTCTCCAATTCATAACTTGCCAAGTATAAGGTTTTTCTAATTTTGAAATGCGATAACAAAGATCATTTGTATCATATCCCGTCACCAAAGGTTCGGGACCAATTCTTTTGCCTGTGTGATCTAACCACAAAGCTGACTTACATGGAATTAAACTCAATCCATGATTATCGAATTGTGGATTGGGATGGGGTATACCTGCAGCATAATTCCACATTTTGTCTAAGTGGGTTACGTTCCCTCCAATTCGACTAACGGCCGTATGTACCAATCCATCTGAATAAGGATGGGCTCCATTTAACATTTCAGTAGGAGGTTTGCCCCATGGTTTATACCAATGGTTTCTCACTTTCTCTAAATTACCAGTGATACCACCTGTTGCAACAATGGTGAAATTGGAATGGAATTTGACCACATGTTGTGGTTGTGTTTCCAATTCGGCAATACATCCTATAATTTGATTGTTTTCCTTAATGAGTTCCGTGACTTTATGATCGAATAAAATTTTTAACTTTTGATTGAATTTATGATTCCATAATAATTCTGAAAAACGTTCAACTAAGCGATAACCCGTTCCCCATAAAACATGGTACCTAGGAACAGAATTACCTCTTTGGTACAATCCACGTTCAACCCAATTCACAACAGGAAAAAAATTGAGATCAAATCCTTTTAGCCAATGATAAACTTGCTCTAATGATTCATTAACATAGGTTTCTGCCCAAAGTTTTGGATAGTAGTCATTTTCACCAAAATTAGCAAAAGATAACCAATCATTTAATGCGAGTGATGGAGAATCTTTAATTCCTAATCGTTTTTGGAGTGGGGTATTTACCAATGCCATCCCTCCAAATGATAGTTTGGCGAGGCCGCCTAAGTGTTCATGTGAGTTTCGATCTATGAGTAAAACTGATAAACCAGAGTTTAGACATTCATAAGCAGCAATCATTCCTGCAATTCCTGCACCAATGATCACCACATCATATTTTTGAATCTCCATTTGGCCTTCTCCTCTAACACATAAGAATGATGTTTCTGCTGTATACGTTGTTCTTAAAACAAAGATTCCATATCGTACAAAGTGTAACATCACTTAGTATAAATTAGCGAATTGTTTTTTGAAAGTAGGTAAAAAAATGAAAAAACTGAGGCAGTAGAAGATTCAATCTTTAAAATAACTTTATAAAAAGAATCATTCTATTTGGAAACTTGATACAGATCAATATTTGTCTTTTGCCAACTGTTTCAATACGGCAATTGTATTCTAAAAAGGATTTTTTTTACAATGAGTAACATTTGTAATGTTTCTTTTTATTTGGAATTAGTATTAGAATCAACAAAAATAGATTGTCCATTCATTGGATTTCAGGATATCTTCTTATTCGCATTATGAAAAATTGGACATTGATACTTGTATTCTTCTTCTCACTAAATGGTTGTTTTACGAAAGAGGTAACAATCCCTAAGGAAAATTTAAGGCAATCTTTAGATGTGCCTGTATATTCTGATTCGCAAGAAAATGACGAATATTTTATGCCAGTGTTTACCTCGATCAAACGACCAGAAAAAGAGGGAAAACAGTACCATGCAATCTTAAAAGCAAAAGAAACAGGTAAGATCCTCCGTACAATTGCCATTCTCATTGATGACCGATCGATCAATTTGAAACCAGAAGAATACTTTTATTATCCGATTTATTATGCGAGTAGTGTCTCGAGGAATTTTCGATTTTGGCCTTACTATAGATCATCCTATGATATCAGAAGAGCTTCAGACAACTCACCTGTGTATATGCCAGTCTATGCCTCCGCAGGGATTGCTTCAATGGCTGCTTTTGGAATTGCATACGTAGCTTCTACTGGAACTGCATTTATCGTTGGATTAGGGAAGGGAACTTACGAGTTTACGGAAGATATTCTGGAAGGAGTTGTTGTTTCGAACCAAGAAATCGTTTTAGCATACAATGATTATATTTATGATGAAAATAATCGACTCAAATCAATTTTGACTTATTTACCATATAGGTCCATATCAAAATCTGTGATTCCATTGTATGACCGAGAAGGAAAAAAACAGATAGGACAAATGTTTCCTACTTCGAAACCAATTTTAATTTCTCAACTAGATTACACTTATAACAAAATGAATGTGAATCCTAGTTCCGTTACGATGATTGAGTATTTACCTAAAAAATTGAAAAAAACAATTTCATTACCCGTCCGAAATAAATTAAAATAAAAATGAATCAGAAACAGAAGGTAGATACAATGAAATTGAAACATCTCATTCCTTGTCTCATTTTCTTTCTGGTTTTTCCTATCACTGCGAAATCATGGCCAGATTTAGAAAGTGAAAGAGAGGTTCAGATTTATGGGAGTGAAAGGAGTAAAAAATACAGGGCAAGTAATATTTTATATGATATCGAGGATTGGAAGGATCATTACTCTGTAAAGGCGATGGGAGTTTATCGTTATTACGATTATCCTCTCTCAAAATCTAAAACATTTTTTCCTTTTTATGATCATCTCCAAAGCAAAATTGATAATCGCGAATACAAACGTATTTTGAATTATAATGTCACGAAAGAAAATGACTCTCTTCATAAATCTATCTATCCACTTGTTTTTTGGGGAAATAATGGCAATAATTCACATTTAATTTCCATTCCTTTCTTTTATCAGAGAAAATGGGAAAATCAGAAGACTTTTGGTTTTCCTGTTTTGCCAATCATTTATTACACAGATAAAGAACAGTTAGGTGATGATCAAATTAATTATTATCGGCTTTTTACTTTGTTTCATTTTGAATCAAGTGATAAACGAGGATTAACTGATGTATCATTTACACCTTTGGTATATTATTCAAAAGAGAATTATTTGTTTTTCCCACTTTTACTCTATTATCAAAATTATCGTTCTACATATCATGAATATTGGTTGGGTCCACTGTATTATTCGAAAGACCAATCCAAGGAAGAAAGGTTGTTTGTTTTATTTCCATTTGTTGGAAGCTATGTTTCGCCCAAAAAAGAGTTCGACTTCATATTTCCTATTTACCTAAATCTAAAAGACAAGGAAGACGATTATCACATCAATTTATTTTGGTACACTAAAGTACACGATACAAGTGTTAACGTAGCAACAAACGAAGGAAATGTATATTTGGATTATGATTTTGGTTTGTTCTATAATTTAATTGGAATCTCAAAACGAAGTCGGATTATCAAAGGAAATACTCTGAAAGGAAATGAGATTATTTCTACAAAACCAGAGATAAGAAAAAAAAGGGAATTCAATCGAGAGAATAGTGATCAGTTTACTGGGTACCAACTTCTGTTTGGAATTTTCTCATATGAGGTAGGTGACACCAAAAAACACATTCGTTTATTACCATTTGCTTGGTTTACTTGGGATGAATCTTCTGAAGACAGGGTTGTTTTAATTCCTCCATTTTTTCCAATTTGGCTGAGTTATGTTTCGGATGATTTGGAATATAAAATTATATTTCCTTTGTATGGAAAACAAAAGAATAAGTCATCTGAAATCCAATCCTTCCTTTTGAATGGTTATATCCATGAGGAATACCAATTAAATCATCGAATTGAAAAATCTTTTTTTTGGCCAATTTTAAATGTATACAATTCTGATATTGATTCAGGACATCGCGTATTACCTTTTTATATACACAACCAAACAAAAACAGACGTAAGTTCAAAGAGTAATACATATACTCTCATATCAAATTATACAAAAATTAGTAATAAGAATTATGATTCTAAAGAGTTTTTGATATGGCCCATTTGGATTTCTTATCATTCGTATCAATATACAAATAAAGATCCTAATACTACATTATGGCTCACTCCATTTTTCTATCGAAATAAGGAATCTTCGAGTTTTAGAACAAATTTATTATGGTTTATTGATTGGGAATTTGAGTATATATCTCCCATTCCGGTAAAAAATAAAATTGAAGTAGATCCTCCTGTAACTAAAGAAAAATTATCTCATCTTTTGTTTTTTCCTTTTTATTATTCGGATTCAAATGTTTCGATCATTCCACTGTCTTTTAATCATTGGGGTGATGGAGAATTTACTACCTTTACATTACTCAATTATTATCAGTATAAAAAGGAAGGACATTATTACAATTTCTTGTATCTATTGGAATCGGAAAACACTACTTCTGTTTACCAATTGCGGAGTTTCTGGGATTATTTATTTAGCTTCCAAAGAAGAAATAAGGAAATCGATCGTCTTACCTTACTTTGGTTAGGATACGATCAATCACACTCTAAAAAGACAGTTAATTTTTTACCACTCATGAGAACCGCAGATTCAGAAGAGGAAACGTCAAAAATGTATGGTCCATTTTTATATTATATTTCCAAGTCAAGTGAAGAAATGACAGAATTGGGATTTCTTGGAATTGGTTATTATCATAATGAAACAAAATCAGATAAACAATATGCAACATATGTATTGTTAGGTGTTGTTTATCAGGAAAAAACAGAATTGGAGCGAGGGTTTGTAAAAAGGGGAAGCCTTTGGGGTTGGCTTTGGGAATACCAAACGGAAGAAAATGGGTACGAAAAATTTTCTATTCTAAAATTGTTTTCTTATTCCAAAGAACCTGATGGAACAAAAAAAATACTTGGGATCAGTATTTAAAATATGAATAACAAAAAACCTATCATACTCGCAATATCAGGTGGCATCAGTGCAACATCGTATAACAGAAAAATACTAAATACACTGAAAACTAATTATAAGCAAGATTGTGATATGATCATTTACGATAAAATTGTCAATTTTCCATTTTTTGATTCTGGAATTTCGGAAGAGAAAACTCCTGGCATTGTAAAGGATTTTTTGGGTGAGGTCAAACGTGCAGATGGAATTCTAATTTGTTCGCCTGAATATGTTTTTAGTATACCTGGTGTCCTAAAAAATGCATTAGAGTGGGCTGTTTCATCTGTTGTGTTTACTGATAAACCAGTCGCTGTCATCACTGCTGCATCGGTTGGTCAAAAGGCGCATGAATCGTTACTTTTGGTACTAAAAACAATCGGTGCCAAATTAACGGATGATACAAATGTACTCATCTCAGGAGTAAAAGGTAAAGTATCTCCAGAGGGACAAATTCAAGATGAAGGAACAGAAACTACACTTCAAAAGTTAATGATTACGTTTTTAAAATCTCTACAATAGTGTTCTTCCCTACAATTCATTTATATTATGTAATTATTATACTGACATGATTTAAAAAGATTTCCATTCGATAGAAAGTGGTAAGCTAACTCAAGATTAATACTAAGATTCAGATTTTGAATTACATCCAAATCCTGGTGCAAAAAATTGACCAAACACTGGTTACTCATAATGGTTGAATGGAAAGGGAAATTGTTCATATTTGCGAAAACAAATCAATTCTTTTTATCTACACTCTTAATCTTTTCATTGTTATCTTGTGAAAATGAAACTTTTAATAATGCATGTGATACAAAATCAAAATCTTATTTTGAAACTTCAATCTTAGCAGCGTCCCTTGGCGATAAACGTCACCCATGTTATCCTGACTTTACCATTGTAAACCAACCTGGATTAAATGTAAGCAGTCAATTTATCACCTTATCCGAAGCTGGTGGTAATGCTTCGGTAGGAACTTCCTCTACAGTTCAAATGTATTTAGGTAGTGAACCGAAAGAAAATGTAATTGTTCAAGTAATCATTAGTAATGGATCCTACGTAACACCTTCCCAAACATTTTTTACATTCACAAAATCAAATTGGAGTGTTTTCCAAAATTTAACACTCACTGCAATGAATGATACAAACATCAACGACACAAGAACTGTATCCGTAAGATTGGTGCCAAGTTCCACGGATTCCTCCTTTCGTCTTGAAGAAAGAATCATACAAGTTGAGGTTTCCGATAATGATAAGATTATATTCCTTACTAGCGTTGGACAAACTGGAGCTATGGGTGGTATCATCGGTGTAGATAACTTATGTCAGTCCCAAGTAAATTGCCCAGTAGGTAAAATTTGTAAAGCACTTGTAGGTGATAGTTTTAATTCATTACGAAGAGCTTCCGTAACTGCAAGTGTAGGAGATGGTCAAGTTGATTGGGTATTAAAACCATTTGCTTCCTATTATCGATTGAACCGCACCGATTTAATCGGGACAACAACAAGTGCATCATTGTTTACATTTAACTTATCATTTTCTATTTCTGGATCCAGTTCTACGATTTGGACAGGTTTGAATCCTGATTGGACTAATAATTCTAACTCATGTTCAGGTTGGACTTTAACATCAGGGAATGGATACGGCGGAGACAGTGGTAGTAGTACGTCGACATCATTGGGATTTAATACTTTTGGGTGTAGCAGTTCTTTGTTATTTTATTGTGTCGAACAATAGTTACAATTCAGGAAAGATAGTTAAAATTTAATGATCTTTTCTTTTTTAGAAATTTCAATATTTTCCAAAAATTCAATAAGAAACTAGAAAAATAGATTGACTTTGTATATCTAATAGATATAGCTGATAATTATATCTGGTAGATATAATTATGCAAAATAAAAAAATTCTGATTATATTAGGGCATCCAAATCCTAATTCATATTGTGCCAAACTCGCTGATTCCTATTTCCAATCTGCCAAGAGTTCTGGATTTGATGTTCAATTCATAAAGTTAAATGAACTTAAATTCGATTATAATCTAAAATTTGGGTATGATAAAACATATAAACAACAGTTAGAACCTGATATTTTATTGAGTCAAACATTGATTCAAAATGCAGATCATCTTGTATTTGTTTATCCAAGTTGGTGGGCTAGTATGCCAGCCATTTTAAAAGCGTGGATTGATAGAGTATTCTTACCAGGTTTTGCTTTTTCATATCAAAAACGTTCTCCACTCCCCAAACAATTGCTTAAAGGAAAAACCGCTAGAATCATGATTACGATGGATGCACCAACTTGGTATTACAAATGGTTCAACCGAAGTCCAGGAGTTCAGTTATTAAAACAAGGTACCTTAGAGTTTTGCGGATTTAAACAAGTGAAAGTTACATATTTTGATCAAATTAGATTTAGAAAATTGGAAAAGTTAAATCAATTCATATTAAAATCGGAGAAACTAGGTGCGATGGGAGCTTAAGATGAAAGGTAAGTTTATAAATGCTTCAGCTCTGAAAGATTTTGGTAAATTCTACGATTACAAAGGTAACTCTATATTCTATGGGACATTAGGAGAAGGGGAACCACTTCTATTGTTGCATGGTTATCCATTTAACAGTTATGATTGGAATTGGGTAATGGAAGATTTATCAAAACAGTATAAACTGGTATTTATCGATTTGATGGGTATGGGATTTTCCGATAAACCACAAAACCATACCTATTCATTTGAAGAATATGTCGATATGATCAATTCTTTAATCAAAAAGTTAAACATTAGAAAGATACGAATTTTAGCACATGATTTAGCTGTAAGTGTCGTTGAAGAAATGTTGGTAAAAATTGAAAGTTTGGATTTTGAAATTCTATCTGTTGCATTTATGAATGGTGGTTTGTTTACTGATGTGTATCAACCTAGAATGATCCAAAGATTGTTATCTCAATCACCTAATGTTATTGGGAAGTATTTAAGTAAAAATTTAAAAAGGAATTCGATTGAGAATTCATTAAAGAAAATGTTTGGACCCGAAACAGGTCCAAATTCTGAATTATTAAATGAATATTGGAATATACTGAATTATCATCAAGGAAAAGATATAGCATATTTAATTGGTCGCTTGGTCTTTGATAAAGTTAAATACCAAGACCAATGGATTAAAACACTTAAAAATACTAAAGTTCCTTTTTGTTATATTTGTGGTCCAATGGATCCTAATTCTGGAGTCCATATGGCAGAACGATTTAAAAAAGAATATCCATTTGCTTCAGTATACTTTTTATCTAGTAAAATTGGTCATTGGCCTCAGGTGGAAGCACCAAAGGAAGTAATCTCAGCATTGATGTTATTTCATAAAGAATTAAATGCAAACAACAATCTACAGGAAAAATGAAAAGAGAAAGTAAAACACAATATGCACTTTTAGGTATTTTATCTCAATGTGAAATGAATGGGTATGAGATTCGAAAGTATATCGAATCTACGATTAGTTTCTTTTGGAGTGAAAGTTTCGGACAAATTTATCCTACATTATCTAAATTAGAAAAAGATGGTTTCATTAAAGAATGGGAAAAAACTGATTCCAATGGAAGGAAAAAAAAGGTATTTAAGGTCACACGTCCGGGATTAGAAGAATTTCGAAAGTGGATGGATCAATCTCCTATTCAAACAAACAAACGAAATGAATTGTTATTTAAAGTATTCTTTGGAAGGCATATGAATCCCAAGTTACTGATGGAACAACTAGAAGGTGAAATCAGAAAACAAAAGGAAGATTTAAAATCATTAAAAGTATTTCAAAAAGAATTAAAATCAGAATGGGAAAAACACCCAGATCATGAGTACTGGAATTTAACATTGGAATATGCAGAGAAACAGACATTATTAAACTTAGATTGGATACAAAAGGTAAAGGGAAAAATCCAAGAAAAAGTTTAAAAATAACCGATTTAATATGTTATTTCATTGATTTACGCTGCTAAATCTTTAAAACATTAATAGAATGGAAACGACTTCGATTTGTCGCAGAATGAACTATGTCTTATTCATTTTATTTTATATCCTACCTTTCCAAACACTATTTGCCTTAGATAAAGTTACTCTCCATCTCAAATGGTTCCATCAGTTTCAATTTGCTGGTTATTATGCTGCTTACGAAAAAGGTTTTTATAAAGATGTTGGTTTAGATGTAGAACTTTTAGAAAGTACAGTTGGGATAAGAGGTATTCATGAAAAAGTTGTACGAACAACAGGCCAATATGGTGTAGGTAGTAATGAGTTACTTTTACACAGACATATGGGGAAACCCGTTGTTGTATTAGGAGTAATTTTCCAACATTCTCCATCTGTTTTATTTTTTAAAAAATCTTCAAATGTTCAGAGTATTCATGATTTAGTTGGTAAACGAGTCATGTTAACTCCTTGGATGGAAGAAATAGTTGCCTACCTGAAGAAAGAAGGAATCAATCCATCAGATCTTCAATTATTGGAACATCGTTTTAATCCGAGAGATTTAATTGAAGGTCGAGTTGATGCTTATTCAGGTTATGCAACGACACAGGCTTTTGATTTTAAAAAAGCTGGATTCCAAGTTATAACTTACTCTCCAAGATTGGCGGGGATTGATTTTTATGGAGATAATTTTTTTACAAGCGAAGACGAAATAAAAAAATTTCCAAATCGAGTGAAAGCGTTTCGCGAGGCAACACTTCGGGGTTGGCAATATGCGATGAGTCACCAAGAGGAAATAGCTGAACTCATTTACAATAAATATTCTAAAAAAAATCCGAAAGAACGCCTCTTATTTGAAGCTCAACAAATGACACCGTTAATACAACCTGTACTTGTTGAAATGGGTTATATGAATCCAGGCAGATGGAAACATATCAATGATATCTATAACGAACTTGGAATGTTGCCCAGAAACATTAGTTTGAAAGGATTTTTGTATGATCCGAATCCTCCTACGAATTACGTTTGGCTATATTATACTTTTTTTGTAGTTTTAGTAGGAGTCGGAGTTATTTGGCTAATTCAATGGAGAAGGTTGAATAAACAATATTCAGAGAATTTAAAAAATCAGGTTAAACAAAGAACAGAAGAATTAAGACAATCGAATGAAAGTTTACAAATCTTAAATCAAAGTTTGGTAAATACTTTAAAGGAACTTACCGAAGCACAAGACCGACTACTTGCATCTGAAAAATTGGCTGTTTTGGGACAGTTGGCAGCAGGGATGGCACATGAGTTAAATACTCCTTTGGGAGCTATTGTTTCATCTAACTTGTCACTTTATGATTTTCTAAAGAATAAATTACAAACAGTAATCTCGACGATAATCAATTTTAATGAAGACGATACCAAACGTTACCAAATGGTCCTAAATGAAAGTTTAGAAAATCAAGCATATTTGGAAGGTAAATCGGAACGCTCGTTAAGGAAGGAGTTACATTCAAAGTTTTCTCATCTAGAGAAAATGGAGTTATATGGCGATCATATGCAACTAGTAATTGAAACGGGTTTGTTTCGGAAATTGGATCAAATTGAATATATTCTCGAAAGTGAACGATCACTTGATATACTTCGTTCAGTGGCAAGTATCAATTCAGCATATCGATGTAATCAAATTATTTCAGTGGCTTCCGAAAAGGCAACCCACGTTATCCGTGCTTTAAAAAATTACCTAGTATCCGAAAAAGAAACAACTAGCAATGAGTCGGTGATAGATCTAGAATCTGAGATTGAAACAATATTGTCACTTTATCATTATAACTTAAGCAAGATAACGGTTATTAAAAGTTATGGAGCTGAAATCAAATGCAAAGGAAATCGTGATAAACTAAATCAAGTATGGATTAATCTAATCAATAACGCTTTACATGCTATGTCTTTCAATGGAACATTAGAAATTAAAATAAATTCCGAACAAAATTGGATCAAAGTGTCTATTATAGATTCAGGTGTTGGAGTTCCGGCGAATATTAAAGATAAAATTTTTGATCCATTTTTTACGACAAAACCTAATGGAGAAGGAATGGGACTAGGATTGGACATTTGTAAAAAAATGATCATACAAATGGGTGGGAAAATTGAACTGGAACCAAGCAAGCAAGGTGCATGTTTTTCTGTATGGTTACCAAAAGTGAATTCTTAAGTGGATGATTGGTTCTTAAAAAAAATATAATTCTAGTGATCGTAATGTTTTAACAATGGAACCATTAAAAGAAATTTATTCAACTCATTGGATTCAAAATTTAAGTTTTGTCGTTTCACAAATTGATCCTAAAATTAGGGCTTCTGATTTCCAAAAAAAACTCATGGAGTCTCCATGGAAAAAATATGAGTTAAAAGAGAGAATCAATCGTATTGCGGAAACGTTTCTATTTTTTTGGAATGATCCTTTGGTAAAAATTGAGCCTAAACTTATGGAATTAATCAAATTGTTGAGAAAACAAGGTGTTGGTGATTTTAATTTTCCCTATATTTTCCTGAATGATATCGTAGTTAAATCTGGAATTGATGATTTTGAATCTTCCATGAGAATATTAGAAAAAACGACTGTATTTTCAAGTGCAGAGTTTGCCATTCGATTTTATTACATTAATCATTTTGAAAAAACAGTAAAACAAATGGAAAAATGGTCAAGCCACAGAGAACCATTTGTTAGAAGATTGGCAAGTGAAGGGAGTCGGCCTATTTTACCCTGGGGCCTTGGAATTCCAGCAATCAAAAAACAGCCAGAAATTCATTTGAATATTCTAGAAAACTTATGGAATGATGAAAATGAAATTGTCCGAAGAAGTGTATCCAATCATCTGAATGATATTTCAAAAATTCAGCCTGATTTCGTAATTGATTTTTGTAAGAATAAGTTTGGTGTTTCAGAAAGTTTAGATAAGAATTTAAAACATGCATTACGCGGATTACTCAAAAAAGCGGATAACCGAGCATTATCATATTTTCAATATGATACAAAGTGGATACCTGGGGATTTTAAATTATCTTTAAAAAAAAATAAAATCAAAATTGGAGATTTGTTAGAGTTTCATATAAGTTTTTTCAATCCCTCCACAAAGAACATTAAAATTAGAATAGAATATAAAATTGGATTTTTGTTAGCAAATGGGAAACTTGGGCAAAAAGTTTTCCAGTTAGGCGAAAAAGTATTAAAATCAAAAGAAAAAATTGAAATTTTTAAAAAACATTCTTTTAAACCTATCACAACCAGAGTGTATTATCCAGGAAAACATAGTGTTACAATTGTTATCAATGGAAATGAATGTAAAACTTCTCAATTTGAATTGTTAAATGGCCAGTAAAGATGAAAAATATGAAGCTAAAGTTATTGTTTTTAATTCTGAATTTTTGTATTTCGTGTTCGGTCTTTTATTCAAGTGAAAGAAGAAAAATTGAATTAAACGAAGAAATCTACAACCGATCATTGAGTTATGAATTAATTGGTTGGGATGAAGAACTTGATAGAAGGCGTGTGACTTACATTTTATCTGCTTTAGAAAAATCAGGTAAATTTTCTTCTGTTCGGTATTACGATCAAACTAAGTCAGATTTCCACTTACAAATCATATTGGAGTCTAGTCCCAAGTTTAAATTTTTTTTGGGGGAATCAACAGAGCCTGTTTCGTATTTAGCGGAACGAAAACAAGACCGATTTTTATTGTATTTAGCCAACCGTTTTTTAGCAGTTAGTACTTTCTTTATTGTTCCAGACATTGATCGAGATGATGATTATCTTTTATTTCGACTCAAAAAAAACGGAAAAATAGAAAGAGAATATAGATATCCAATGGAGTCTTATCGTGTTTTTGGTTGGGTCTCTATTTTATTTATGTGGGTAGATGACAGAGACCAGTGGAAATCTATTTTAACGGAAAAAGTTTCAGAGTTTTTAGGAGATGCAAAACATGACCTTTAATTTGAAAAAAATTCTAATCTTAGTTCCTGTTTTGATCTTTATAAATTGTGCTGCATTTTCCGATCCAGTCACATCCAAAAATCGTAACAAACTTAAAATTGAAGAAAAGAAAATCAGGCTTCTATTTACTGGATTTTATCGATATGAATCGGAGAAAGAAATTATTTTAGATTATATCAATAAACAGGGATTAATCGAAGACCAGTCTTCCTCGGATTGTTTGGAAGTGATATTACAAAAAAAAGATCCTAAGTATCAATATCCTTTCTTACATAAATTACAGTTTCTTCTTACATTTTTTTCAGGTGGTATTTTTCCATCCCATATTCGGACAGAACAGTCACTTACTTTCCGTTATTCGCGATCGGATGAAATTCTTTTTGAAAATGAATATTCCGTAGGTATGGACCAATGGAGAGGAATTCCTGTAGTTCTTTTGATGATTACCAATTGGCCAAACCGAATTTACAAAGAACAACTTCTTGAGGTAACCAAATTGGAGATGGCTCAATGAAACTTTATAAGTTAGGGATTTTTTGTCTTATTACATTATTTTCTTGTATGGGTTACTTTTATAAATTAAAACCCAATGAAAAAAATGATTACTTTCAATTGAATGGAGTGAAAAGAACATACACAGTACATTACCCCAAAAATTGGAATGGTTTGCCCATACCGATGTTAGTTGCACTCCATGGTAGGTTCGGAACTGGGATTACAATGATGAAACAAACTAAGTTAAACGAAGTTGCAGATTCAAAAGGATTTATTGTAGTTTTTCCTGATGGATACAAAAGAAGTTGGGCAGATGGAAGAGGTAACACTCCTGCTGATGAGAATTCGATCAACGATGTTGTATTTATAGAGTCGATTGTAAAACGTATGGTTGCAGAGGGTTCGGTTGACGAACGTTATGTGTATTTAGTTGGTCATTCCAATGGTGGTTTTATGGCCCAAAGATTAGCGATTGAAAAATCGGAACTGTGGAGAGGGGTCATGAGTGTTGCAGCTCAAATTTCCGTGGCTCTATTAAAATCAAAACAGAAATATAATACGGTGCCAGTTTCTGTAGCCATTATGGCTGGCACCGAAGATCCATTAGTTCCATTTAGTGGTGGTTATGTAAAAGATGGTAAAGAAATTCTTTCCGTTTTGGATAGCATCTTAAGATGGAAGGAATGGAATCGTTGCGAAGATAGTGTGAACAAATCGACTAAGGATTTTGTGGAAGATGGAAACAATATTCAGATTCAATTTGAAAGATTTCACAAATGTGCAAATAACAAGATTGTTGAATTGATTCAATTGAATGGTCTTGGGCATAGTTGGCCAGGAGAGACAACAATGCTTCCATTTATCAACCAGGGAAAAACAACTAAGGTAATTGATGCTTCCTTATTAGTATGGGAATTCATGGAAAGTTTAAAATGAAAAAGGTAGCTGTAGTAACAGGAGCATCACGAGGCATTGGTCTTGCGATTGCAAAAGTTTTACTCGGAATGGACTTTATAGTATATGGAATTTGTAGGCATCCTGAAAAGTGCCAAGAGCGAAACGAGAATTTTCATTTGCTGAAAGGTGATTTAAGTGATCCAAATTCGATCCCAAAGATCCTAAACTTGATTCCTGACAAGGAACGGATTTCATTGTTAATCCATAGTGCGGGGATTGCATACTTTGCACCAGTGGAAGAATTATCTCCTGAAAAAATAGTAGAAATGGTGCAAGTTCACCTGACTTCCTCTATGATTTTGACAAGTGTTCTCACTCGTACATTGAAAAAAAATGAGGGTAGAATTATCTTCATTGGATCAATTTCAGGAAATGAAATATCGCCATGGGGAAATGTTTATGGTTCTCTAAAAGCTGGAATCCATCAATATGCTCGGCTATTATTTGATGAACTTCGCAAATATTCAGTGAAGGTACATTTGGTAATACCTGATATTACAAAAACAGATTTTTATAATCATTTGAATATAGAACCAGATCAAGACCCAAAGTCATATTTGTTACCTGACCAAATTGCTAATGTGATTAAAAATTTAATCTTGGATCTATCTGGGATTATTGTTCCTGAAATTGTTGTTAGGCCAGAAGTATTTAAAATTAAAAGAAAAAAATTCAATTAATAAAATCATTCACCAATTGATTGTGCATCATCTGTGAATGTTTCTAAAGGTACTCCGCCTTGATTCTCGTCATTCGAATCGGAACCAGTATTGGAGACAGATGGTACAACTTTGGAAATCATTGAGTCTTCATCTTGTTTTCTTTTGATCGCTCTAATTTTTCCATCTGTTTCATATAATCTTTCGATTACTTTTTTCAGTAATAAAAATAAAAATTCAGGACTTTCCTGACTCATTTGCACAAAAGTAGTTCGATTGATAATGCCAAGTTTCGCCGATTCAGATACAACAACAATTGATGCTGCCCTTGGACTATTGTTGATGATAGCCATTTCGCCGAAAAATTCGCCAGGTAATATACTTCTTAGTTTGGTATGTTTGCCTTCAATTTGTTTGTAAATATCTAACTGGCCTTCAAACAAAAAGAACATAGCACCATTCGAAGGAACTCCTTCCTTAAAAAGGACTTCTCCTCTTTTGATATTGATCATACTAAGTTTGGCTAGAGATTCTTTAAGTCCCATCACTCGCCTCTGTTAGATCTTTTAACTTTTGTTCAGCTTCGATTAGCCTTTCTACATAAGTTTGTAATAGTGCATAGACAAACATTGGATTTGAATTTGCAATTCGAATTAGATTTTGTTTATCGAGAATTCCTAACTGTGCTCTATCGGATTCGATGAATACCGTCATTGCTCTGGGATGTGCAGAGATAAGTGCAATCTCTCCAAAAAACTCTCCTGTGGAAAGTTTTCTCACTTCATGAAAATTTCCTTGGTCAGGAGCACCCATTCCTACAGACAAAGTACCACTTAATATAAAATACATTTTCTCATTTGATGGATCACCTTCTCTCACGATGATCTCACCTCGTTTGAATGTCTTTGTTGGGACTGTATTAACGAAGTCGAATATGTTGATACGATTATCTTTTTTAGGAATGGACATTAAAGACCGCGATAAATTTCTAAGAGTTCTGGAATTTTTTTCTCATCAGCATAATCCAATGCAGACTTGCCATTTTTATCTTTTAGCTTTGGATCTCCGCCATTTAGAACAATGACTTTTGCCAATTCCAAAATAGGATCACTTTTACCAGGATCAAATTGAATTGCTAGTTCGGAAAGTATAGTTTTCCCTAATTTATCTTGTTGGTTGAGGTTCGCACGTCTTTCGACTAGGAATAGTACTAACTTTTTAAATAATTCAATTTGATTGGAATCTTTTGCATTTAAAAACTTTTGAATTGCTTTGTTTAGTATCGAAAGTCCATTATTGTCTGTTAGGTTTGGGTCAGCTCCCATGGTCAACAGTGTTGACATCGTTTCGATTCGATTTCGATTGAGAGCAATATGAAGAGCACTTAACCCTCGTTTGTTTTTTGCATTTGGGTTCACTCCTTTGCTAATCAATAACTTAAGAGTTTCATCAACAAACTTTTGTTCTTTTTTATCAACCTCTAATTTACAAACAGTAGTGATTAGATTTTCATCTTCATCGTTTAGTATTAATAAATTTGCACCATTGGATACCAGTAGTTTAAACGCTTCAGCATCTTTTCTTTCGATAGTAGAAAAGATTAAACCCACTCCATCTTTCAGTTGATGGTTTGGATTTGCTTTCTTTGATAAGAGGAGTTTAGCGATATTTAATTGTTTGTTATCTAAAGCAAGTGACAATGCAGTTTCATTTGTTTTTGCATTTATGATATCAACTGGAACTCCTTTTTTCAAGAGGAGGTCAACGATTTTGATTCCAGGTTTTCTAGAAGCTAAATGGATGGGTAAGTAACCTGAAAGATTGGGTGTTTGTATCTCTGCATTTTTTTCAATCAATAACTCTGCAATCGCCCATTTGGAACTTTCAATGGCTTCTTCCAGTGGGTTTTTATTCGTTGAAAGTGTTTGGTTTGGATTTGCACCTGCATCTAACACTAGTTTCAATAAATTTGAATCGTTTTTAGTTAAAGCGATTTCAAACAGTGTTTTTCCATTAGTGTTTTTGGAATCAACATTCAGTCCTTTTTTGATTAATAAATTTGTAACAGCTAGGTTTCTTTTTTCAACTGAATAAAATAATAAAGACTCACCTTCAGGTGTTTTGGTTTGGACATCTGCTCCTCGGTTTAATAAGGATTCTACTCCCGCCGTGAATCCTTTTTCAATCGCAAATACGATGGGCCGAATGGACTTTGTATCTTCCGCATTTGGATTGGCATTTGCATCTAAGGCAAGAGTAAGTAGTTTTATGTTTCTTTGTTCAATTGCTACAAAGATAGGAGTACGACCTGTTAAATCAGGTAAATTGATATCAGCACCATTTTGTAAAAGAAAGTTGATAGAATCTATTTTGTTTTTTTCAAATGCCAAATAAATGGGTGATTTTCGTGGATTGTTTCTGAGATTCACATCTGCTTTACTTTCCACAAGTAACTTCTGAACAGCCAAGTTTGATTTTAAGATAGCAACATGAAGTGCGGTATTTCCATCAGCATCATACGCATTTAAATCTGCACCTTTTTCAACCAATGTTTTGATTTGGTTTGTGAATTTGGATGTAACAACATAATGTAATAATGTTTTTCCAGAAAGATCACGTTTGTTTAAATCAGCACCCTGGTTTAATAAAAACTCAAATTGTTTTGTTCGATTTTTTTCAACTGCTAAAATGAGGAGTGATTTCCCAGAATCGTCTGAAGCATTGATGTCTCCACCATTTGTCACTGCGTTTTCAAATTCCTTTTGATTTCCCTTTAATAGAATTTGCACCATATCAAAACTAGGTGAAACTTCTGGTGAAGTCGGCATCGGTTCTTCCGCAAACAGATAAGGTTGAAACGATAGAATCAGAATGAAGAAAATAAGATTTAATTTAGATTTCATTTGGGTAAATATGCTCCTGGATCCAATGCTTGTTGGTCTGGGCCTTTCCTAACTTCAAAATGGAGATGAGGACCTGTTGATTTTCCAGTGTTTCCTACTAAGCCAATGATATCGCCTGAGCGGACTGTGTCACCTTCTTTTACCTGCCTGTCACTCTGATGTGCATAATAGGTGTAGATGTTATTCTTATGGCTAATGATCGTTAACATCCCATAACCACCGCTAGTTGTAATTGTTCGCCATACCTTCCCATCACTCACAGCTTTGATTGGTGTACCTACTGGAGCGGGTAAATCAATACCTGAATGGAAGGCGCCAATTTTGCCAGTTACAGGATCTACGCGTGTTCCGAAACTAGATGACACATAGCGGTCGTTATCTACAGGAATCTGAAAGTATTTTGAGATATCATCAGTATCAACGAGAGGACCACGTTCCTTGGAAACAAATCCTCCAAATACCCAACCTTCCCACTCATCATTCCAGTTGACGTAGATCCATTTTGATCGAACTCCACCAATGGTTTCGATATCCTTTTTTGTATCTAAAATTTTAAGTTTTTCATCACCAGGGATTGAAGTAACGACAGAACCGTATTCGTTAGGTTCATCTCTCATTCGTAAATTTGTAGATCTAACAAAACGTTTATCTCCAACTTTTAAATCATCTGGATTTTCTTGTGGAAATGAAATTTCTCCTGGTTGAACTTCATATGAGACAACTTCTGAGTTACTTAAGTATCCACCGAAGACCCAACCATTGCCATAAGCAGAAGAAACTTGGTGCCAGCTGGAAGTGATTCCGTCGATAGTTTCTTCATTGGATGTGGAACTCTGAACGGTCACTTTGATTCCTTTCGGTAACCTTGCGATTACATAACCGTTCACATCGGGTTCTCCTCTCATGTTTAAGGAACTAGCGTTTACCCACAGTTCTTTACCTTTTTTAGAGTCCGTATAACTGGGGCTAGCTGGTTCTGTAGTGATTCTAGAAGGTATTGAAGATACATCTAAAGTGAGACCTTCTGTATTTCTAGATTTTAAGGCTGGTTTTGTTGGTTGTAATAAGTCTTGGGTAGTATATCCTTCTTGTTTTGCTTTTGTTCGAACCAATACCCAATGAGAACCTTCTTTTTTTTCTGTTACGTCTTGTTTTAAAACTAAAACTACTTCTAAGGGATCTCCTTTTTTTACCTTAATTTGCGAACGTGCATTAGGTTGTCCATTTGGTTCGAGTTGTAAATAAAAATGATCAGATGCAATCGCACTGATGGATTTGGATTTTTTATCAGCGGCTCCTGGTGCATTGTTATGGTCTGAAATCCCTTCTGCTAATTTTAAATCAATGGGAGAAGAGGAAATTTTAAGTCCAGGGAATCTGCTTTGTACTTTCGAAACAAAGTCGTTATACTTTTGCAGAATTTCCTCTTGTTTTTTTTGATTGGTTTTGATAAGACCAGACTGTCTTTGTTGATCACGGTCTTCTAATTGTGATTGGGACCAAAGGGAAATGTTACATAATACAAATAAGGATGTGTATAAAATTACGTTTCGATTTTTCATAAAACAAACCTAAAATAACCAAAAAGAATCACCTTGGTCAAGGTTTTTTGTTTAGTCTTCTTCAGGTAAAAGAGGAGTCAGGAAAAAAGAAATAAATTCCAGTTTCCCTCTCATAGAAGATTTTTCGTAGATAGAGGCGGTTTGGTTTTCGATTGTCCTCAGACTTTTTTTCCTAACAGCAGCGATTTGTTTTTGGGAAAAACCTCTTAACAAAAGAATAGCAATCTCTGTTTCCGCGTCTGTTAAATTCCATTCTAACATTTGGGCCTTTGCTTCCGCCCAAAATCCTATTTCAGGATTTTTTAAAATTCGATTGGTTCTTTTTAAGTCATGGATCTGTGTTTTTGCCTGTTTATTTTCCACGGCTTCTTTTTTGAGTTCTTTGTATAAGATAAAAACAACAAGGAAAGAAGAAATGGCAATGAATGATTCTATGGTTGCGATGATAACTCGAAATCGGTCGAAGTATTCAGGTGGTTTTGTAAGAGTGTATATTTCTTCAATGATCCACACAATTAATGAAATCACATAAAATACCAAAAAAAGGATACGTATGGTGCGAGTTTCCATCTATTGATTCAACTTCATACTTCTCTAATGTAGAATCAAGTATGTTTCATAGGTAATTCCCACATTTGCGGTTTTCCTCTATTGGAAAAGTTGAAAATGTATGCGATTCTATCGACATGAAACGTTTGTTCTTTGCAATTTTTTTATTGGGAATTGGCCTTACTTTTGGCAATTGTTCCAATACAAAAAGTTCTGAAACACGGTTGCAATGTATGGATCGGTGTGTGAAGGAACAATACATTTGTGCCATTGCACTTGCTCCCCAATTAAACAATCCAGTTGCGACTACAACATCTTGTATTACCTTGTATGTAATTTGTTATGAAAAATGCCCAGTCGCTTCGACACGTACAACCACAACAACTAGTAATCGACGTTCTTCATCGAGTTCCAGTTCAGGGAATCGAGGAGGTAGCTCTTCTAGTGCTAACTCAAGCTCTGCAACGGGTGGTTCGTAATGAAGTGGAATCTGATCAAGAACCAGTTTGACGGTAGATGATTTTTGCACCGATCTGCAAATTTTTATATAAATCTAAAAAGATTTGGTTGGGAACCATTCCTTCTGGATCTCTTGAAAATTCAGGGCGCAAACGTTTTAAGAAATACATCCCCATTTCCCCTTTGTTTTTTGCTTTGACCTTACCACGATATTCACATTCAAAAAATCGTTTCACTTTATCATAAGTAGTCTCTGATAAATTGATTTCACCGGCATCACTAGAACTTTCCATCCTGCTTGCAGTATTCACTGCATCGCCCCAAACATCATAAGCAAATTTTGATTTACCAACAACACCTGCTACTACAGGACCCGTGTGGATACCAATTCGAATTTCCCAGAAATCTTGGCCTAACATTTGTTTGAAGGAACGAATTTGTGTCATAAATGATTTGATTTCCATGGCAAACAAACATGCATCTACGGGGTGAGTGAAATTTCCTTGTGGAATTCCACCAGCAGCCATATAAGAATCCCCAATTGTTTTTAATTTTTCAAAATTATGCCTTACTGCTATATCATCAAATTGGGAAAAACATCCATCTAATTGTTCAATCAAATCTTCTGGTGACAATGATTCAGCTGCTTTAGTGAAGTTTTTGAAATCAGTAAATAATATACTTACGGATTCGTATTCCATAGGAACAACCTCTCCGCGTTCAATGAGTTCATCTGCTAAATCACCAGGAAGTATGTTTCGAATGAAGTGAATTGTTTTTTCTCTCTCTTTTTCCAAATCTCGGCGTAGATTTGCATTGTGTATTGCACCCGCAACTTGTTCACAAAAGGAAATGATTTCTTGGAATTCAATTTGTGTCCAAGGATTTTCTTTTGTTAGGCGAGTCACACATACTATTCCAATGGTTTGGCCTTGGACAACAAGTGGTACATGTCCAAAAATTTCTAATTTAAAACTTTCAACAATTGAGGTATCGATTGGTGTTAGTTCTTTCCATCGAGATGATTTTTTGAGATAAATAGGTTTTTGTTTTTGATAGGACCGATAAAGGGAACCGATAGATGGAATCAATTTCGGACGGAATGTTCTTAAAAAATTTGTGACGAGTAAACCTTTGTTAAAGACTTCAGCACCTTCCATGAGAGGGACTAATGTATTGGATTTTGGATCTACTAATAAGATAAAACCTAATTCAACACGGTGATTGGCTTTTAAATAACTAAAAACTTCCCTTGTGATATCTTCGATTTCAGAATAGGAATTAATTTTTCGGTTGAATTTGTGAAGGTTTTCCAGTTTCAAACGATTGGATTCTATATTCTCTTTTTCTTCTTGGATTTTGGAGTTTACTGTTTTTAGCTCATCAAGAAGATACCCGGTTTCAATTGTGCCTGCAATGTAATCGGCTATGATTTTGATTTGGTTGAGTTGTTGTTCATTTAATAAAAATATACCTGAATAATCTAATAAATCCAAAGTTCCAATGAATTTATTACGTAGGTAAAGTGGGACAATGAGAAGTGATTTTAAATTTGCAGATTTTTTATTCTCAAGTTCCACACCTTCTGTTTTATAAGTTTCAAAGTCTTCAATATAAAAACTTCTTTTTCTTTTTCGAACATACGCGTGTGCATACGTAGTTACATAAGAATCAGAAACTGGGATAGTCCTTCCCATGATCTCTAATTTTACCGTCTCTGAAAGTTCTTCTGGAAAGTTACTGTGAAAAAACTCTAAGGCATCTAATTCTTTTTTATAAACATATAAAAGATAATGTGGTACTTTGAATTTCTCTCTGATGTAAAAACCAAGTATTCTCAGAACATCTTTTAAGTCAGTAGCTGAGTTAATTTCTCTTAAGAGACCATCGAGATCAGAAAGTTGGCCATAAGAATCAACAAGTTTGTTCGAAAATTCTTCTGACTGTGTTTTTGTTGAGAGTAGTTCTTTTTCTTTTTCTTCTAATTCCTCATTCAGCAATTGAATTTTGGATTTTAAAACAGTAACGGTATTTTGGTTTTCTTCATTTTGTTTGTATAATTTAGTGATTCCATATAGAATTCCTAAAAATAAAAAACCAATCAGATAAATAACATAGATCATTTGATTAGGATTTTTGCTCCCCGTTTTTGTTGGGTATATAACCTTTCAAATTTATCGTTTGGAAGGATTCCTGAATCGTCTGCTAAATCTGATTTTAATGCCAACAATTCGTAAATAGGGAATTGTTCCCCTTCGTAAGTATTGATCATTCTTTGGTTGTCGATATGGAACAATCGTTTCACTTTGTCCATTGTTTCTTGTGAAATATTGATCGATACGCCGACTCCACCACGTCTGATGGCTTGTGTTTGTGTAACTGTTTTTCCCCAAACATCATAATTGAATTTTGATTTTCCAATCACTCCCGCAACAACAGGCCCTGAGTGAATTGCAATGGTGATGCCATTTGGTTTGAATGGAATGTCTTTAAAATCTTCCATCATACGAATCACTTCGTTTTTGATTTGTAAGGCAGCAAGGCAAGCATCAACTGCGTGAGTAAAATTCCCGACAGGTAAACCACCGGCAGCTAAATACATATCCCCAGTCATTCTTAATTTTTCCATTCCCTTTGTTTTGATGATCTCATCAAATCGAGAGAAATATAAATCGAGACCTTCAATCAATTCTTCTGGTGTGAGTTGTCCTGTAATTTGAGAGAAACCAGGAAAACTTGTCATGAGTAAGGTTACATTTTCAAATTCAACTGGATTTACTCTTCCTTTCTTTTGCAGTTCTTCTGCTACGTTTTTTGGGAGGATGTTGAGTAAAAGAGAGTCGGATCTTTGTTTTTCTTCTTCAATTTTTTTAAGTAAAAAGTGATTGTTGATGGCACTTGCTATGTGTTCCGAAACACCCACGATGGAATCAACTTCTTCACTGGTAAAATGGATGGTTTCATCATTGATTCCATACATGGCCATTGCCACAACTTCATCGTTATTCACTAAAGGAGAAATTAAAAAGCCCTTCATGCCAGATTTTTCAGTAATTTGTTTGTCAATTTGATAAGGCATTGATTTGGGAATATGTTTCATGTAAAAATGTCTTTTTCGTAAGTAACATTTATAAACAAATCCACTTTCTTCTTTCAGAGGGAACCTTAGGGTTTTAAAAAAATTCACATTTTCATCATTTAACAAATCAAAGCCGGAATGGTTTAAATAACGAAACTCATTGAATTCTTTGTCGAGAAAATACAATACACAGTTTTCAATTTTATAATTCTTGCGAATGAACCCAAAAATTTCGGCAAGAATATTTTCTAAGTTATTTTGAGAGTTTATCGTTTTCGCAAACTCATTCATTTTTTGAATTTCTGCTTTTGCTCTTTCCGATTTTTTTCGTTCATCTTCCGTTAATTGGAGTAATAGTGAATTTTGAATTGCACCTGCGATTTGGTCACAAAAACCAGATATACGTCTTAGTACTTCACGAGTTACTTCCATTGGTTTTTGGTAAGATGTAAAATAGGCAATTCCTATCACTTCGTTTTGTACAACAAGAGGCACCGCTATAAAAGAAGTTAAACTTAATTTTGAGAATATTTGTTCATCTAACTCTGATTCGTAAGTCTTTGGAGGTTTGGGAACAAATAGTGTTTTTTTACGCAAATACGTTTTATATATGATTCCTCCTCTTTCATTTAATGGAACTCGAAATGATTTTGCGAAGTGTAATTGTTCTTCTGTTGCATAAATTGGAATCGTGGTTTTGTAAGTATACAGTTCTCTTTTTTTAGGATCGATTAATTGTATGAGAGTCGCTTCAATTTCGAAACTCTTTAATATATAATCAAACATCTCATCTATGATTTGAGACAAACTAGATTCAGAGTTTATTTTTTTAGTGAATTCATTGAGTTTGACAACTTCGTTTTTGGCATCTTCCATTTGCAAACGAGCGTTATCTGCGATGAACTTTTCTCGGTTCATTTCTTCCACGAGAATGGAATTAGTTACTGCTGTAGCGATGTTTTCGGCAGTATTTTCAACTAATTGTAATTGAGCTTTCGAAAAACTAGATCCTTTTTGTTCGCTGAAAATTGCCAACATCGCTATGACTTTCCCTTGTGAACTCAAAGGGATGATCATTCCTGGGTTTTTTCCAATCAATTGGATGAATTTTTGATTGGATTCATTTAAACGAGATTCCCAAACTTTAGCAAATCGAAAGGGTCGATTCCGTTTATAAACATGGTAAAACAAACCAGCACTTGGATCTAATGGGAAACTGACACCACGAAATTTTGATTCAAGTTGTAATTCGGATGTGGAAGAAACTAAAGCTTTGTGGTATTGGAGTTTACCGTTTTCAGAATCGACAAGTAAAAGAATCATCGAATCACAAAATACTTCTTCTTTTAAATAATCGAAAGCTTTGTTAAGGATACTATCTAACTCAAGTGATGTGTTGAGTGTTTTTGCAAATTCATTGAGTCTTTCAATATTCGCTTTTGAAACTTCTAATTCTTTTGTCCTTTCAACAACGATATCTTCTAATCCATCTTTTAAGATATTGAGTTCTTTATTTGAAATTTCTAAACTTTCTTTTAGTTTTTCGATCGATAAATAGGCTCTTGTGAATCCATAAGACAAAATATACCCTTGGAACAAAATAAAACCTAAAAATCCAAATGGTGTGATATTCATCGTATTGATGATATTGTTTTGGTATAAAATATCGTGTACGACGGTGCCAAAAACAAAACTAAAACCAATGAGAGATAAACCTGCTCCGACAGTATCGGAACGATAGGCCATGATGATAGCAATGGTAATGCGAACACAAACGAGTATGAGAAAAATTTGAAAATAATGGATTTGTGAAGTAAATACAGAGACTGGTAAAAACAAAGAAACTAAAAATGGAGTGATGAGGGTATAGAGGACATACATTGTCCGTTGCCCCACCGTTTTAGGGAAAACCAATCGATAGAAGTATGCAAAAACAATGGTCGATATGTAAATCGTCGCAAATTCCAATCGAATGAGAGCAGACATCGGAAGAGATGGAATGATGTCCAAAATATTCCTCTCACCGATCGTGAGAAGGCGCATAACAATGAGTAAACTAAAAAGTGCGATGAACAAACTAGCCTTGTCTTGCCTGCGCATGAGAAACAAACCCAAGTGATACAACGCCCAGAGAAAGATACTACCTGCTAAGAAGGAAGTGATTTGGTAACTGCGATTGACTTTGTCGTATAACTTACGTCTTTCGCCAATTTCCATACTTTCCCAAAATCCGCCTTTCGAATAATGGAAATTGGATATTTCATACACAATTTCGGTTTCTCCAGAAACGGGTTCGAGATCGACTAAGATGGATTTGTAAGAAGGTTCAAAATAATTTGGATTGATTCCAAAATTACCTTGTTCCACAACCAATTTCCCATTGATGTACATTCGGTACGCAGAGGAAAGATCCAGATTGTGAAATGCTAGAGTAGGTGTGTTTTCAGGAAAAATTACTTTTAGTTTATATGTCGCATATCCATATCCACCAAGCGTTTCACCAAACCAATCCACACCTTTCCAATTCGATGGAACCACTTGGTAGATGAACTTAGGTTCTTTTCCTAGTTCTTTTTCGATTTGAATGCCACTTAAAGTCTCTTTCCAATAAAATTCCCATTCACCATCCAAGTTGATGTTTCCATCACGAAGGAAATCCCATGAAGATAAGTCGATTTTTCCTTTCTCAGCAATTGGTTTGTTCCGATTGACTTCTCCACAGGAAAAAATGGAGAAGAGAAGGCAAAATGATACAACCAAATGAAACGTTTTCTTCATAGTTAGGCTACACAGCCTATGAGAACGAAAGGAAATGGAAAGGAAAAATTTAAGGATAACTCAGATTTATTTGAGAAGGATCAAAATGTTTCTCTAAGGAAGGGACCATTACGTTTATGATCTCATCTGTTTCTTCATTTGAATACGAAACAATTTTGTCTTTTTTTTCAAATGGATGAAATAAAATGGAAGAGTCCTTTCGTTTGTCAGTGATCTGTTTTAAAAAATCGAGATTCATACGAAACCCTCCCACACTGAGTTCACTGATCCCTTCTGGATTTAGTTCTTTCCCTAATGTTTCGGCTAACGATTGGTAATGGAATTTCCAATCAGGAATTCTAAGGACTGGATCAATACAAACTCTTACTTTCCATCCAGCTTCGATTGTTTTTTGCATCGTTTTGATCCTAGCTTGTAACGAGGGAGTTCCATGTTCAATCGTATCGATGACAATTTGCGGGCTGATTGTCCATGCAAGGATGATGTTTGGGTTTGGTGTTAGATGGGCAATAGATTGAAAATTTGTAGATTTTGTTCGGATTTCCAGGGTTAAATTTGGTTCCGTTGAAGCAAATTGGATCCAACTTTTTGTTGCAGGGAAAAATGATTCCAATGCCAACAAATCTGTGTCATACGAAAGTGCCAAATACAAAGATCCATTGATATCCAAGAACTTTTTTGTTTCAGTAAAAAAATCTTCCCAATTCACAAATAACACGAGATTTGCGGAAGGAAACATTCCTTGTAAGTAACAATACTCACAATCATAAATACAATTGAGTGCTAAAGTATTATAGTAAAAATGTTTGTGAGAAAAGTTAGGTGAAAAGTCACTTCCTGGGTATAAAAAATGATCTTTTTTTTCGGCTAATACCAGTTTGGGTGATTGTTTTTGGATTCGAAAGTTTTGTGAATTACGATTAAAACTGTCCTTATAATGCCGAATGGGAATTTTGATCGCATTTGGAAATTTGGATAGGATTTCCTGGGTTCGAAAGTGATCAGCTACTGTTTCCTCAATATAAATATGTGAAAATGATTTAAACATGGAGTTGTTTTTTCCAATCCTCCACAAATGCTTTCACTTCCGATTTCGATTTGATTTTTGGAACCATTTCTAAGTTGGGCAGTGGAATGTTTGTGTTTGGATAACGCAAAAAATAAAATCGTAATGATTTTTTAAGATCATGTTTCATGGTTTCTGTTAGGCGTAGTTCTTTCACTTCTTTCCAAATGTCTGGCCAAATTTTTGATTCAAATGGATCATCCGTCACCCAAGGAAGAGGGTTAGTCCATTCAAAGAATAATGGCTCCATCACATTTGCTAATATGGATTCGACAGTTTCTGGTTTGCAAAAATTCCCTTCTAAATGATCAGAGATGACTTTCCCAATCGATATGTTTTCCAATGGAAAATAAAGGGATGCCGCTTCAAAAAATCCAGATCCTTCCATATCAACAAGTGATACCGATTGTAAATCCGTTTCGCTCAAGATTTGGAACTGGTTCGCTGTTGTGGTTTTGGCAATGGGACGATCAAAGGTTGTAAGGTTTGTTTCCATACCAAATACAGATTTTGTGATCCTTTCTGGATAATAGTCCTTCCCAGTGGCAAAGTCAGTGATTTTATGAATCCAAAAGAATTCACCAACCTTCCAATTTGGTTGGTTGGAACCAGCAATTCCTAAATTCCAAACTTTCATTTTGTCTCGTTCTTCTTTTGGCAAAAGGTGTGCCAACTCGGAAACGGCAAGTGCCATTGCCATTTTTCCAATGCCTGAAATGATGATGTACATAGAATCATTTTTGTAGATTCGAAATTTACCAGAGTGGTGGACTGGTTTTGCATTTGTTTTTTGGATCCAAGGTTTTGCTTCAGAAAGAACTGCAAAAAACAATGATGGCATAGTCTAAAATTGGAGGAGGGGGTCCTAATGCAAAGAAAAGTTTTGTTTGCTATTTTTCTATTTGTTGGATTGAATCTGTATGCTGGAGGAAAAAAAATGTCATTTCATAATTTAAAATCTGTAACCATCCAAGGAAAGGAAATTTCTCTAGGTGATTATAAAGGGCATCCAGTTCTTGTTGTGAATGTAGCATCTAAATGTGGTTATACGCCACAATATGAAGGATTGGAAAAACTCCATCTCACATATAAAGAGAAAGGATTAAAAGTGATTGGTTTTCCTTCCAATGACTTCGGTGGACAAGAACCAGGTACGGAAGCTCAAATTGCAGAATTTTGTAAGCTTAACTTTGGGGTCAGTTTTGATCTAATGAAAAAAACAAAAGTTCTGGGAAATGACAAAGATCCAGTGTTCCAATTTTTAACAGAGAATGCGAAGGAAAAAGGTGATGTAAAATGGAACTTCGAAAAATTTCTCATCGATAAAAATGGAAATGTTGTGAATCGATTTCCATCTTCCACTAAACCTGAAAGTGTTGAATTGAAAACAGCCATTGAAAGTATTTTATAAGAGAACATTCTCTTGCTTTTTATATTCGTTTTTTGTGTTTGGTTTGTTTGGGCAAACAAGTCCTAACAACCTAAATATCATACGAACCAAAACTTCTGAATCCGTTTCCTTAGATGACATCATTAGGGAAACTAAACAATATGATGTCATCGTACTTGGTGAAGAACATGATAATCAAGAATTACATCGGTTTTACGAAGGATTCTTGCGAAAATTATATGCAATAGAAGTGGTCAGTTTATCACTAGAAATGTTGGAAAAAGACCAACAATTCATTGTGGATGAATACCTCAACGGAACCATTTCAGAGTCTCAATTTTTAACATCCATCGTACATTGGAAAAATTTCAAAACGGATTATTTGCCTCTTGTCAATCTAACAAAAGAATATCAATGTAAGGTGGTCGCCGCAAATCCCCCACGTAGGTATGTAAATTTGATTTCCAAAAAAGGTCTTTTAGCTTACCGAGATTTTTCACCTACTGCATTAACCTTTTTGCCACAAGCCTACACCTTAGAAAAATATCTCACAAAAGAATACAAACAAAGGTTAACTGATCTTTTTGGAGGTATTGAACATTCAAACCAACATAAAACCAATCTCCAGTATATGATACTAGGCCAAGCCACTTGGGACCAGGGTATGGCGGAGGCCATTTCCTCCGAAATCCATAAATCTGGCAAAAAAGTGGTCCATTTGAATGGTCGTTTTCATTCCGATCGTAATGGCGGAGTAGTGTCTAGGTTACGAGAAATGGGCCATTCTGTGTTGGTTTTATCCGGGTTTCCCAAGGGAAAGGAAGAGGAATCAGATTTTGTGAAAATCGCTGATTTTGTAATTTTAACAAACGACCGATAAGAATAGGGAGAACCTATGTCGGCACTTTCTCCCAAATACCTTTGTCCTCATTGCCAAAAAGCATCTCGTTTGCCGGAACCGATTCCAAAAGAAGGTAAGTTTCAACTAACGTGCGCTCATTGTGCAGAAAAAGTTGTATTAAATTTTGTCGATTATCGATTTGAAATTGTTCAAATTCTTCCTAGTCCAAAAGAAGATCTTAAACAATCTTACCAAAGTTTTAAAATACCAGTTCCCAGTATCTCTGATTCTATTAAAGATTCTTCAACCAGAAAAACTCCCAGTGGAAAACCAAAACCTTTTTTCGAAAAGAGAGTAGTTTGGGAAAAAGAACCAAAAAAGGAAAATGTAAAATTTAATACCAATCCATTACGTTTGACTCGAAAAAACAATAATACACGAAAGAATCCATCTCCGTTTTCTTATTTGCGTGTCGCTTTTACAGTCACATCGATCCTTTTGTTTTTATTCATTGTTAGTTTCTCTTATTTTGTCGCAGGTGTGCTTGCGACCAAAAAAGAAGTTCCCATGTATTTGGAAACTTTGTCCAAAAATATTCCAACAAAAATATTGGATCGAAATGGACAAGTTGTCAGTGAAATTTTCCAAAAACGTACTTCTACACTAAGCTTACAAGATTATCCAGAAGATATGATTTCTATATTATTAAATATAGAAGACCAAAAGTTTTTTTTCCATGGTGGGATTGATTATTCAGCCATCTTACGTGCTTTTTTCAAAAACATTGTCAATCTAAGTTATAAACAAGGTGCATCCACTATCACGCAACAGTTAGCAAGGATCATTTTAGATGATAGACGTAAAAGTTTGAATCGTAAATGGAGAGAAGCACAACTTGCGTTTGCCTTGGAATCAGTCTTAACAAAAGAACAAATTCTCGAAACCTATATGAACCATGTTTATTTAGGCCATGGTGCTTTTGGATTTGGAGAAGGGATTAAATTTTATTTCCAAAAAAATCCAATGGAATTATCGAAGGAGGAGATGGTATTACTTGCTTCTCTACCTTCAGCACCTAACAAGTATTCGCCATTAAAAAACCCTGAAGATTCATATACGCGTGTTAGAGCAATACTAAATATGTTTCGCAATCGCGGCATTTATCCTAATTTGGATCGAGATAAGTTTGTTAGTTTTTATCATAATTTATCCACTAGGTCTCCAAATGAAACTGTATTTGGCTCTCGTCATGACATTGCTCCGTATGTGACTGAACATGTGCGTGCCATTTTGTCTTCGATTGAAGGGGAAAAAAACATTTATGAAAGTGGCGGATACACGGTTGAAACAACACTCGATCGAAATGCCCAAGAATTGATTGGTCCCATTGTAAGGGAATACTTAGCCAAAAACAAACGTTCTGGAAAAATTCAGAAGAGACGAGTACGACTAAAACCAGAATCATCTCTCGACCTTGCATTTCGCCAAAAGATGGAAGAGATATCACTTTTGAATGAAATGGTATGGAATCCCGATCATTTAGAAGGGGATAAGGACCAAACTGTTATCCAGGCAGCCATTGTCGGAATACAACCTAATACTGGACAGGTTTTATTTTTACATGGTGGTGATGAATTTAATTCTTCGAACCAGTTTAATCGAGTTACCCAGATGCGAAGGCAAACTGGTAGTTCCATTAAAGCTGTATTATATGCTTCTGCCATTGATTCTGGTTCCATTCATGCAGGCATGAGAATCTTAGATGCACCTTTGTACTACCGAGGGGGTGGAGGTAAGGAATGGGCTCCTGAAAATTTAGGGGGAAGTTTTGATGGAGAAATTTCACTACGCACGGCTCTTGTTAAATCCAAAAATACAGCTGCAGTACAAGTAGCAGAAAGACTAGGTAGTTCTGGGATAGAAAAGTATTTTACCAAATTCTTTTTTCCAAACGAAACAGAGAAAAAAAATAGATTCCGCGGTGATCTTTCATTAGCTCTTGGTACACTTGAGATTTCACCGTTAGAGATGGCTTCTGCGTTTACTAGTTTTGTGAACCAAGGTACTATCAAACGACCTTACTTAATCCAAAGGATTAAAAATTCTAAAGGCAATGTCCTCTACGAAGTGGGCGGAAGTGATGAGTTTAAATTAAAATTACCTGAAGAGAGGCAGGTGATTCGGCCCGATACTGCTGAAGTAATGATATCATTATTACGGGATAGTGGTAGAGCAAGTGGCGTACGAAACGGTGGTTATACGGGAGACCTAATTGGTAAAACTGGAACCACAAATGATTATAAAGATGCATGGTTTGTCGGAGCAAGACCAGATATATCTCTTGCGGTTTGGGTTGGTTATGACAATCCAAAATTTGGGATGGGACCAAGTGGTCTTGGTGGGGCAGTGGCCGCTCCTCTTTGGGGTGAGATTCTTGCCACAATCGATAAAAAAAGTATCTTACCAAAAACACAATTTAGTTTGCCAGTGTATGCAAAACCTTACAAAATTTGTACATTATCGGGAAAACAAGCATCACCAACTTGTCCGAGTACACAAGAATTGTATTTATCTGATTATCCACCGGAAGGCCCGTGTGCAGAAGATCATAAATCTACTTCCTCAGATCACAAGGATTTAATGAAAGGATTGTATTAATTGTACCAATTGTTGAAATTTCAAAGTTTAGTATTCGCCTTTGTATTATATGTTGGTAGTTGTTCAGTATCTGGGATATTATTTCCCCTTTTCGCAAATGGTGCATACGAAGAAGCGTATGAAATGGAACAATCAAATACTTTGTTTGCGATTCCCTTATATGAAAAAGCACTCAGTCAAAAACCTAGTGGTAAATTACAGAAAGCAGTTGTTTCTCGTTTATTCTTTCTGTATAAAAAACATTCAAAGTTATTAGATGCTTTATTTTTAGGAAGTCGTTTCCCCTCGCATATTCCATCAAAAGATCGGTCATGGATTTGGAACCAACTTGCTGAAATTTATAAACCAATCAGTGTTTCCGAATTATCTTCCACATATGTTTTATCTTCAAAGGCAAACCTAGAGAATTCGAGTGAATTGCGAGAGTATTTGAAACTACGAAATTTGCCAAAATTATATGAATTTTCTTCCATACTCTTATTAAAACGCAAACAATACAAAGTGATTTTATCTCTTTACGAAGAAAATCCTGGTATGTTTCTTACACCATTATTCATCGGAATTTCTGAATTAAAATTAGATACAGAGCAAGGAAAAGAATTCTTAAAAAGAATTTTAACAGATTCTGACAAAGAACGATCAGACCAAGAAAAATCTGATATATTGTATTTAATGGGAGTCCATTACCGACATTCCAATGAACATGAGTTATCTGCTCGTTATTTTCGAATGAGTGGTAGTTTTTTTGCAAAACCTAGAGCTGATTTAGAAGCAAGTAAATCTCTAGTGTTACAAGGAAAAACAAAAGAAATGTGTTCTACATTTAAATTTTTTGTATCTCCATTTGATGAGATCGAAACTCTCCTTCATTATCATTGTTCTCCCAATGGTGCACAATCAACACGACCAATTTATGCAAGCATTCGAATTCTCGCTGAACGAGAGGGAAACGAATTTTTAAACGTGTTGTATCCAAAGGATAGTTTATGAACCAATTGAAAGAAAAATTATTTCAGATCGGTATTTCATTCTTCTTTCTTTTGATTACCTTACCTGTATTATCAAATTTCCTTGTCACTCCTGACGAAATTCTAAAGTTAGAGTTCCAAACAGGTGTTAGGAGCCAGTTACGCTTTTGCAAACAAAATCCCATCCAAGTGTATGGAAGAAATCCAATAGGAAACCAATTGAATTGTTTTTCTGTTCTTGAGGGAGAAGTAGGGTTGGAATCTTTTTTTACAGAAGAGATAACAGACCTAACAGAAACGCAGTGGGCATTTTATGATTCCATGGGAAAACAAGTTTTCCCTACAGTCGTTTGGGAAGGTATGGAACCAATGGTTTTTGTTTCCATGGTTCGCTCCAAACGAGGACAATTTGGGGTTCAAGTGCAAAAGAAAAAGGATGGAGCTTATTACTTCTACCGAACGAAAATTTCGAGTTGGGTGATTCCTTAAGGGTCAGCTTTTTATGAATGCTTCGCGGGGTCGCAGACGATCTCCTCTATTCGAATCCTTCAGTTTGGTGTTAGTTGGGAATTGATTTGTGGTAATAGAGACTTGATTGGGCAGGGAAGGTTCGCCCACCCTTCACTCCGCCATCCTGGCTACGTTCGCGCGGGCCCGTCACCGCTCGCTTTTCCGCATCCATGCGGAAACTTCTCCCTATGGGTCGAAGTCGCTCGGGTTCTATTCGAATCCTTCAATTAGTTGTTAGTTGGGGATTTTGTTCCGTTGAAACGAAACTTAGTTTGGGCAGGGAAGGATTCGAACCTTCGAAGGTAAAACCAGCAGATTTACAGTCTGCCCTCGTTGGCCACTTGAGTACCTACCCGAAGAAGTTGCATGGAGCCGCCTGAGGGATTTGAACCTCCGACCGGCTGTTTACAAAACAGCTGCTCTACCACTGAGCTAAGGCGGCATGCATATCCAATTTTTGTGAAAAGCTGTTAAGGTCAAATAAAAATTCTTTGAGTGGCAATGGATTCTTACAGAATGACCCTAGATGGCACTGTTTTTTGTGAATTCTTTAATGACCCTATCCATTTTGGGATTTTATACTGGTTATTTTTTTAGGAAAGTTGACATTACAAAACATCGAATTGCAAATTTGATTGGAATTGGTTCAAATTTAACAGCTGCGGTTTATTTATTGTGTATCAAATATTTGTTAGGTGGTATATCTGAGTTTCAGATTTATCCAACTGCACCTGATTTTGTCATTCATACCCATCGTTTTTTTGCAGCCATCAGCCTTGTTTTGATGCTTGTCATGGGTTTCACAGGGTGGAAAAGAAATCGAAATTTGCATGTAAAATTGCATTACATCTTTTTGCCTTTGTACACGATTGTTTATATCTCCGGTCTGTTTTTATTTCAATCAAAACCGCTTTAAGGAATGTTCATGGAAAAAATTGAAGTCGCAAAGAAATTTGCAAATGATATCCGAATCCAAGTAATCAAAATGGTTACGGCAGCTAATTCTGGTCACCCAGGTGGACCACTTGGACTTGCTGATATCTACGCTGCCCTTTATACTTCAATACTCAACCATGACCCCAAAAATCCAGAATGGTCAGAACGAGACCGTTTGATTTTATCCAATGGACACGTTTGTGCAGTTCGTTATGCTGCCATGGGACTTTCTGGTTACTTTCCAGTGGAAGACCTATTGACATTCCGAAACATCAACTCTTATTTACAAGGACACCCTTCTACTCGTTATATGAAGGGAATTGAATCTAGTTCTGGTTCCCTTGGACAAGGTCTCTCCGTTTCCGTTGGGCTTGCACTTGGTGCAAAGTTAAAGAAAGAGACATATAAAATTTATACATGTATATCTGATGGTGAATGTGGTGAAGGTATGACTTGGGAAGCTGCCCAATCTGCAGTTCATTTTAAAACCGATAACCTCATTGCGTTTATGGATCGTAACTACATTCAAATTGATGGTAACACAGAAGAAGTAATGAAGTTAGAACCATTGGATAAAAAATTTGAGATGTTTGGTTGGAATGTGATCAATGCAGACGGACATAATATGGAAGAAATTTTCTCTGCATTTGCAAAAGCGAAACAACATACTGGTGGACCAACACTCATTGTCTTTAGAACCATTTTAGGTAAAGGTGTTTCTTATATGGAAAACAATCCTAAGTGGCATGGTACTCCACCAAATAAAGAACAAGAAGCACAAGCTCTTGCAGAATTAGCTTAAACTTTTTGTTTCGATTGACTTTTTCATTTTAATCAAGATAGTTTTTGCATGGGACAAAACTCCTTTCCTGATTTTTACCCGGATGATATCACTCGTTTATTGTATGATTGGGAAGTAGCTCCTGCAGAAAAAAAACGTTTTATCTTAAAATTGATCGCTTCGCGTATTCCTTGGCAAATTCAATTGGAGTCTGCCTTGGATGAAGTGAAAGATCCTTATCTTCGTGTCCAAGCTAGAAATCTAAAATCAGAAATTTTACGCCATCGATTAAGACATTCTTTCTTCAAACTCACGTTACGTGGGAATACAAATCATTATAAAGATTTGGAAGAGATGGTTGTTCAACTTTCAAGTATTGGTTTTCCTGATCAAAATTATGCAGAAATCAAACATGAATTAGATCGAATTGCTCTTCGTATTTCTGAGTTATATGATGATCATTCAGGTTATCTAACAGATGAACTCAAAGTCCAAATTCTTTGTCAGGTGATGTTCCAAGAAGAAGGATTTGTTGGAAATATCCAAAATTATAATGATCCAGGAAATTCCTATTTATTCCAAGTAATCAAAAGTCGTTTGGGAATTCCAATTTCATTGTCTGTTGTATACCTTCTTGTTGCTCAACGTCTTGGTTTGCCTTTATACGGCACCAATTTACCATTACATTTTCTTTTGCAATACGAATCAGATGGATATTTCACATACATCGATCCCTTTCATGGTGGGGTTTTATTAGATAAATTTACCTGTGAGAAATTTTTGGAAGCAAATGGATATTCCAATTCACCAAAATATTTCACAAAGGCATCTACACTATCTATGATCAAACGTATGTGCCGAAATTTACTCCACATTTATAGAGATAATCAGACCAAAGAAATGGAAAATATGATTAAGGATCATCTTCAGATTCTCGAAAGTCGATCCACACATGTTGAATAACAGATGAAGTCTAAATTCAATATCCAATCTGTATTATCAAAATTTGATAAAAATTTAGATAATATCATTCATGAAGACATTCCTATTCTCAAAAAGATAAAAAAACAGGTAATTACTTCTGGTGGGAAAAGGATTCGACCTTTTGCTCATTATCTTTTTTGCCAATTTTTGAAAGTAAAGGATGTTAGTTGGTTGGATGTGGGAAGTGTAGCCGAACTCATCCATGCTGCTAGTTTACTTCATGATGATGTTGTTGATAATGCCCCAATCCGAAGGGGGAAACCTACGATTGGTGCAAGTTTCGGAAACAAAACAGCCATCCTTGCAGGTGATTATTTATTGGCATGTGGAATCAGCCGACTCAATTCCCTTGGAAATTCAGAACTCATGGAAATTTTTTCCCAAGTGCTTCGTGATTTATCAGTGAGTGAACTCCTGCAAATGGAATGGGAAAAAAATCCTAAAATCACTCTTAAGATTTATGACCAAATCATTTATGGAAAAACAGCTTCATTATTTGGTGTCTGCACTGAATCTGCGGCAATCTTGGCTAACAAATCAAAATCAGAGAGAAAACAGTTCCGCCAATTTGGTGTTAGACTAGGAAAGTTATTCCAAAAAAAAGATGATTGTCTCGATTATTTTGAAGATTCAAAAACAAGTGGGAAAGAGTTTTTAAAAGACTTTAAAAACGGACTTTTTACGTATCCAGTTTTATTATTACGATCAAAACTTAGTATCATTGAAAAATCTAAATTGAATCGGATGTTTCAAAAAGAATTTCGGGATGAAAATGATGAGAAAACTATCCTAAACTTAATGAATTCAAAAAATATTCCAAACATTCTTCATAAAGAATTGGAATCCGAAAAAAATGACTTATTGCTTTTTTTAAACCAATTCCCTAAAACAGAAGAAAGGGAACTATTCATCGAACAATTAAATCGACTAACTTAAATAAAATTTCATTCTGTTTCATTCGGGTCTATCAGTTCGATCACAGGAAGCAAAATGGAAAAACAAGTTCTGCCTGGCTCTGATTCTAAAGTAATGGATCCATTGTGTTTTTCAATGATGGATTTGGTGATTCCAAGACCCATACCAGTTCCTTCCCCTTGTTGTTTGGTTGTAAAAAAAGGTTCAAATATCTTTTTTTGAATTTCGATCGGAATCCCAGGACCGTTATCGATCACTTTCACTTCGACATGTTTCCCTTTTTTTTCAGAACTAATGGTAAGATTGCCTTTTTGTTTCATGGCTTCTAATGCATTTAAAATTAAATTTGTCCAAACACGCATTAGGTCCTCGGGCCATCCAAGTAGAGTTGCATCTGTTAAAAATATTTTTTTTAAGGAAACTTTACTTCTCATTCGGTATTGGTAAATTGTAATTACGGTTTCAATGTTTTCAAGTAGAGTGAAAATTTTTCTATGTTCTGAATGAGTGATTCTTGAAAAGTTTTTAAGAGCTAGAATGATTTTTGAAGAACGGTCAACTGCAATCTGAATGATTGATAAGTGGAGTCGAAAGTTTTTTTCATCTAAAATTAAATCGGTAAGTTTTTCTTTTCCTTTTTTTAATAATAAAATTTGGTCTTCTTCAAGTTTTGTGATCCCGACATCCAAAAACTTTTCTAAAGTTGCTTCGTCATAATCCAAATCATTATCTTTTAGTGTTTTTTTGAGATCAGATTTTTTTTCCTTACGTTCTGTATAACTAGCTAATAATCCAAAGTCGGATTGGTATCGGAAAAGTTGTTTTAAAGTATTGATTTCTGGTGTTGATAGACTATCATAAATGTTTTCCTTGGAACCGAGTTGACTTGTTTCGTTTTGTTTGGATTCCATTAGAGTTTCGATTGAGGCTTTGATGGCACTCAGCGGGTTATTAATTTCGTGGGCAACCCCTGCTACTAGTTTTCCGAGTTCAGTCATTTTTTCTGATAGGGCTAGTTGGTTTTCGGTTTGGCTTAATTGTAAGATAGTAGATTCTAATTTTTCTTTTTGTAATTGAAGTTCTTTTGTTCTCTCCGAAACCATAAACTCCAGTTCTTCATTAACTTTTGTTACGGTTTGTTCTTTGATGATCCTGGTTTGAATTTGAAATTTTGAAATGACAATCGTAAAGATAGTCATTTGAATAGCGGCACCAATTTCATTTGCGGAACTTAAGAAAGGGAAAGAAGGAAGATAACCAGTGTTAGTAAAAATTAGAAGTATTGTGCTGATTTGTCTTACGAGGAAGGCAAAAAATAGAACATTGGCATGTTCCTTTTTTTTGATCAAGCAGTATATCGAATAACCAAAAGTTGTAGTCGATAACATAAAACTGTTGGTGTAAATAAACCGAAAATAGAGTTGAAGGTCTATGATTGCTAAAATGATAGAAGCCAACATTAAATATAGATAAAGTTTTACATATTTATCAAAATTTGGATGTTCCTTTTTTATCTGCAAAAACTCTCTTAGGAATAAAACAAAACCAATTGGACTTAAAGACAATAATCCCGGAACATAACGAAAAAACCATTCCAAATTACTGAATCCATATTCATAAAACAACCCAGATCGCAAAACATTCGTGAATAGAATTGTTGATATTGCAAATGTCAATAGTAGAGAGATTTTTTCTCTGAGTAAAACATACTGGGCGGCAGTGAACAGACATAAGAGGATACAGAGTCCAAGGTAGAGTCCTTGCCATAAGGATAAAGACTTTGTATATTGAAATAACTCTGATTCTTTTCGAATATGAAAATTGATTCGATGGGTATCATCTGATTGGATGCGAAATCGATATAATCCTTTTTCTTTCGCTGGGAATAAAAATCCGCCTGTATAGGAAACCTCAGGTAGTTTTTTTCGAAACAAACCAGTTTGGAATTTTTTTATTTTTTTGTTATTTTGGTAAATCTCACAATCAATCTCAGATAACATCCCATTCTCAAAATGAATGTAACGAGTTGGATCTTCTTCTAATTGGATTTCGTAATAATGGCTTTCTTTGGTGAATCCAAAGTAGTAAATGGATTGTTGCGAAAGATTGGTGGAAGGAGTATTGAGATTGGTTCCAAGATGGATCAAATGGAATTCCCCTTCCGCAAAGAGCAGAAAAGGAAAACATAAAAAACTTAAAACAAAACGAAACAAACCAGAGTATAGTTTATTTACTGTGGAACAATATTAGGAGCGTTACATTTAATGGTTCCGGATATGATCACTGATTTTGCATCTTCACTTGTGTTTTGTACGATACAAGTTCGGTTATCAGAAGTAAAACATCTAGATGTAGTTGTGACAGAAGTACAGTTTACGCCATCAGTTGTATAACATTGGAGTAGAATGGTCGCAGTATTTGTAGCTGTTGTTGAATACGTACCATTGAGACGAATTTCAATATTAAAAAAAGATATCTGCTGAACGTTTTGAATGGAGGTATCAATGTTGATCCCTTGGTTAAACCACTTCACCGTTCCTTGTGTGCCTTGGACTGTTTTTCCAAATAATCCACCCGCGAGGATAAATCCTTGCTGAGGGTCAATGTTGCCTTGGATTTGAGTACTGTCGTATTGAAATCTGATATTTAAAGTTTCTTTGGTTTTAAAAATTAACTGTGAAATCACAGAGAAACGAGTGTTATTTGTGCTGGATCCAGTTGAACCAGTGGTTCCCGTGGTTGTCCCCGTTGTAGTACCTGTTGTTGAAGTGGCAGGAGATGCTTGTCCACAACTTGTTGTTACACTCGTGTCTACTTCTCCATTGAAAGGGTATAAAGCAGGGGTACTATCATCTAAGATGCTGAGAGCTGCATTATTATCATTTTTGAGGCATCCCCAAAAAAAAGGAACAAGAACCAATAGAATTGAGATCAGTCGGAGCATACCATCCAATCGTCCCAGGAATTCCGAATTGGGTCAAGAGGATTCAGAATTTCCTTGGGAAAATTGGTGGAAATTCTAAGGTTGGCAAATGAGGTTTCCCATCGGTCTAAGTTCTGTGTTTTCGATCCAGGGACCACGTTCGATTTATGTCTATTCCCTACTCATTGGCTTACTTTCAGGTTTTGGAGCCTATGGATTCAACTGGGCACTCACTTGGACAGAATCCTTTACCTTTGGGAATTTGATTGGGTATGACCCAGGGACACCTGCCGGGGATTTGCATTTCCACTCTGTCGAGAAAGTAGGGGAAATTTCCGCTCTTTGGATTCTGTTTTTGCCTGCCATTGGTGGTCTCCTTGTTGGTATCATTACCAGCTTTTTCTGTCCAGAGGCACAAGGAGGAGGGACAGATTCACTCATCCATGCTTTCCATTTTAATGAAGGAAAAATTAGCACCAAAGTCCCTTTTTATAAAGCACTAGCCACCATACTTACGTTAGGCTCAGGTGGTTCAGGGGGGAAAGAAGGACCAACTGCTCAGATTGGGGCTGGTTTTGGATCGAGTTTAGCAAACCTTTTGGGTGCAGGTGCCAGAGCAAGGCGAACACTGATGTTAGCTGGAACAGCTGGCGGACTTGGAGCCATTTTCCGAGCACCGTTAGGTGGTGCCATCACAGCGGTTGAGATGGTATACCAAGAAGATATTGAAAGTGATTCACTTGTACCTTGTATTCTTTCATCCGTAACTGCTTATCTTACTTACACGAGTATCGCGGGAAGTGGTTCAATCTTTTCTGTTAAAGAATATAGTTTAAATGATTACCGTCATATTCCCCTCTACATTGTTCTTGGACTTTTGTGTTATGTTGTGGGTTATTTTTTTGTTAAGGTATACCATTGGGTACAGGATATATTTTCCAAACTCCCTTTACCAAATTTTTTAAAGCCTGCGTTTGGTGGACTCATCGTGGGATGTATCGCTTTATTATTTCCTGAGGTGTTAGGTTCTGGATTTGGACTCATCCAAAGGATGATCAATGGAGAAGTATTAACCTCAACTAGTTTTGGTTTTTCTGGACCGTTTTTTTTACTCGCAGTTGCCATCTTTAAAGTTTTTTCCACTTCCCTAACGGTAGGATCAGGAAGTTCCGGAGGATTACTTGGGCCTTCCTTTGCCATAGGAGGTATGTTAGGTGCCTTTGTTGGAACAATGGCAAGCGTATTATTTCCTGAACTCAATATCATCGTTTTCCCGTTTTTACTCGTTGGTATGGGTTCATTTTTTGCAGGTGTTGCAAGAGCTCCGATTGCCGGAATGATCATGGTTTGTGATATGATTGGAAGTTATGAATTACTCCCTGCACTTATGATTGTTGCGATGATTGCTGTGGTTTTATCGCATAAAATTTCGATTTATCGGAATCAAATTAAAAATCGTTTTTTATCTCCTTCTCACCATTGGGATATGAACCAAGATATTATGGATCGGATTCGCATTCAGGACCATTTTACGGAATTCAGAAAGTATGCAATGGTTTCGGAACATCTATCCTTAACTCAATTGCAAACCAATGCTCCTGGTATCCAAGCAAGTGATTTTATACTATTAGGATCCAACGAAGAATATAAGGGAATTGTCTCACTCAGAAAAAATAGAATACTTCCAGAATATGAAGCAGAGCTTAAAAATTTAATCACTTGCGGAGAAATTGTACAGGATGTGCCTCCAGTGTGTCAAAAAGATACATTGGGGAAAGCACTTCGAATCTTATTAGAATATGATGTCGACAAACTTGCTATAGTTGAAGAAAATAGATGTCTAGGATATTTACGTTATATTGATTTATTCAATGCCTATCAAAATGAAGTGAAAAATAAAAATAAAAAATCAAAAGCAGTATGAGTAATTTCAAAAATTCGTTTCATCATAAAATTCTAAAATTCACATCTAATTCTTACCTGATTTGTATTTATATTTTAATGATAACCTTATTTTGCAATTGTTTTGGTACTGGGCAGGTGGTAGAAAAAAAACCAGACCAACATGTGAAACCAATCGTGATTCCTCCTCAATATCTAAAACCAATTGTAGGTAGAGTGGAGTGGGTCGAGTTTCCAAATTGGAAATTGAAACTTAGAGCAAGAATTGATACAGGTGCCCTTTCTTGTTCCATCAATGCTGTGAACATTGAAAGAGTGGTTGAGAATGGTGAAACCTTTATCTTGTTTGATACCTTTGTAAATGAAAAACCAATTCGATTAAAAAGTAAGTTTGTAAAGGAAGCAAAAGTGACTAGTACTTCTGGGGTTTCTGAAAAACGGATCATGATCAGTGAAGTCATCAAAATCGGAAAATACAAAGAAGAAACTATGATCAACTTAAATGATCGCACAAATCTAAATTATCCGATCTTGATTGGTAGGAATTTTTTACGCGGTAAATTTTTAGTGGATGTGTCATTGTCACATCAATTAGGGGATTAACTTGGATCGTAAAACCTATATCACAATTGTAATCCTCATTATCTTACCCATACTTTCTATTTTATATAAGTTAAATGTTGCGGAGTTGTCTCTTTTGCCAGTAGCAGTAGATGATACCGTCAATTTACAAGTTGTTATTTCTCCAAAGGAAAATGTTGCCATCTCTGAAGTTGTATTTCCAATTCCAAAACAATTTGTTCAAGCTAAGGTATTAAAATCGAATACCAAAACCGATGATTTGGATTTTCGCGTACAAAAAAAACAGTATGGACATTTGGGAATCTGGGAAGGGGAGGATTGGAATTCACCTATAGGTTATTATGCAAAAATCAAAATGTTACCTTATGAGAACAAAGATCCCGAACCTGAAATTCCAACTCCATCTAAAAAAACTGTAACAAAAGAACCTTATTATCTTTCATTAAAACAATTTTCTACTGATGAATTGACATTAGCAAAAAAACTTTATGAACAAATTCATCCTTATGATAAAGATAATGTTGCCTCAGCAAAACAAATTTATTATTTTATCTCAGAAGAAATTATCAATTCCTATAAAGACATCACTTTATCTGATACCATTCGATTGAATAGTGGAAATGCTTATACCCAATCCTTACTTTTTTCATTACTGTGTCGTATGAGAGGGATACAAGCACGCACTGTTGCAGGATTTGATTTGAACAAACAATCCGAAAAAGACAACAAAAACAAAATCACATTTTGGAATGAAGTAAGGTTTCATGGGAAATGGTATTTTGTATCCACTTATAAAAGTATCTTTGCAAGTTCGGTAACGGGTTACCTACCACTTTGGAAATCAGTGGAAGAAAAAAGAAATTTAGGTGAAGATCCAGTAACGTTCCGTTATACGGCCTATATTACCAAATCAAATGTAAATCGATATAATTTTAAAGAATATAGTGAAGAGATAGCTTCAAGTAATAGTTTTCTAAGATATTACTCTCTATATAGTTTGCCAACACCATTACAAAACTTGTTTCGATTGGTGATATTAATTCCAATTGGAGCACTTGTGTTGTCCATTGCAAGGAATATGATTGGAATTCCCACATTTGGAATCTTTACTCCTATCTTACTTGCTATGTTTTTTTATGAAACAAATCTATGGTTTGGAATTGGGTTTTTTCTTTTGATGATTGCCCTTGGTTTCTTTGAAAGGTTTGCCCTCGACAAGTTTTACTTACTAGCCGTACCTAGATTGTCTATATTACTCACAATTACTGTTCTTACATTAATACTTTTTTCAATTATCAATGAAGAGATTTCTGTTTTTAACCAAATGAGTGTTACCTTATTTCCGATAGTGATCACTACCATATTTGTAGAAAGATTTTCAATTATGATCATTGAAGAAGGAGTGATGAATACTTTGGTTACTTTGTTAGGAACCTTGGTCATCGCGCTCATCAGTTATATGATATTTTTCTTTGGTTCCTTGCAGATAATATTTTTTACACATCCAGAGTTACTACTCATTGTCATTGCGATTCAAATTTTACTAGGTTTGTATAAAGGCTATCGTATTTCCGAACTCTTTCGATTTAAGGAAATTTTTAAATCGTGATTTCCATTTTCAAAAAATTTGAATCAGCAGGAATTCTTGGAATCAATCGAAGGATCGGCGAATTCATTTTACCAAACAATCCACGTGAGTTTTATCCACTCGTTGACGACAAATGGAAAACTGCAGAACTCACGAGGCAGTTTCACGTTCCCATGCCGAAACATTATGGTGTCATTGATACCTTTGGTGGAATCCAAAAGACAAAAGACTTAGTCAAAGACCATCCTGGATTCGTGGTCAAACCAGCAAATGGTGGGATGGGAAATGGCATTTTAGTCATCACTTCGTCTGAAACATCGGAACACGGGAAAATTTTATACCAGAAATCAGATGGAAAGTTTTTACAAGAAAAGGAATTAAACCATCATATCTCTGGAATTTTATCTGGATTGTATTCCCTTGATGGAAATTCAGATACATGTATTTTACAAGAACGTTTGGAATGCCATCCATTTTTCCAAGAGATTTCATTTCGTGGGATTCCTGATATACGAGTCATTGTATATTTAGGTTATCCTGTTATGGCAATGTTACGTTTGCCAACAAAGGAATCAGGTGGTAGAGCAAACTTACACCAGGGTGCATTGGGTGTTGGAGTAAATTTATCAAATGGTACTCTTACACATTCAGTTTGTAACGACAAACTCATTGAAATCCATCCTGACACAAAACAGACATTAAGCGGTCGTATCATTCCTCATTGGATTTCAATCTTAGAGATGTCTTCGCGGTGTTATGATCTGTCTGGTCTTGGGTATTTGGGTGTAGACATTGTTCTCGATGAAACAAGGGGTCCTTTATTGTTAGAAATGAATGCACGACCTGGGCTTGGGATACAAATTGCAAACCGAATGGGTCTTGTTGGGAGATTAAAATTAGTGGATAGGATTCGAAATTCGGCGGATGGACCAAAGGAACGAGTCCACCGAATCTTGGATGAAATGAACTAGGCTGTTTGTTTTGCTGTTTGGAAAACTGTTCGATTGAGAAGAGCCATTGCTCCGAAAAGAATTCCAGAATACGCGAAATCACCTAAAATTGAGTTTTGAAAAAATGGGATCGCCATCACAAAACATTCTCTGAGACCAGATACATTCAAACTATACATCCCACTTGTTGCCCAAACAGCAAAGTTTGTCACAACAAAGAAAACAACGGAACCAATCAAAGTGTAACCAAATGCTTTTGAAACGGAAGTTTTGATTTGTTTTCCAAACAGAACAGAGAGAACCATAAAACCGTAAACAACTGGCATTAGGTCGTGGAATCCAAGGTATAAATCAGAAACAAACATCGCAAGGATGGGAACCACTAGGGCTAACTTTCTGTCAGTCAAATAAGCACCAGAAAAAAGAGAAACAGCCAAAACAGGCGTAAAATTGGGAGGGTGCGGTAAAATACGACTTAGGACAGTGGCAATCACCATCAGGATGGCAACAGAAACTCGAGATTGGAACATAGGGATAGACTCGTAAAGGGGGGGGGCTTTCGCAAGATAAAATTTGCGTTTGCTTCCTTGGTAGATCGGGAAAAAATACAAAGAGTGAACCCTCCCAATTTTGATTCACCGATCCAAAACCTACTCAAACTTACGAGTGACCTTCGTAGCCCTGAAGGTTGTCCTTGGGACAAAGAACAAACCCATTTGTCTGTTATCCCTCATTTACTAGAAGAAACCTATGAAGTGGTTGATACCATTGAACGTGGTGATGATACCCATTTACGAGAGGAATTAGGAGACTTACTTTTCCAAATCACCTTCCACAGCCAACTGGCAATGGAACGAGGGGCATTTTCATTTGATGATGTTGCAAATGATGTCTTTCAAAAATTGGTGTACCGCCACCCTCATGTGTATGGAAACAAACAAGGAATTGGTTCGGGTGAAGAAGTTCTCACCCAATGGGACCAATTAAAACAAAAAGAAAAAGAGCAAAAAGGAATCGATAGTGCGGATACAAGTATCCTTGCAGGAATTCCGAAAGCACTCCCTGCCATCCAACGATCCGAAAAAATCCAATCTAAAGTCACCAAACATGGATTTGATTGGCCAACAGTATCAGGAGTGTTTCAAAAATTCCAAGAAGAAATTGGTGAATTAGATGTGGAACTCCAAAAACAAGGTTCTCTCCATTCTAAGAAATTAAAACATGATCCACACATTGAAGACGAGTTAGGCGACCTTTTCTTTTTACTAGTGAACTTATCTCGAAAACTCTCCATTGATCCAGAAACTTGCCTTCGCCGTGCCAATGAAAAATTTGAGTCTAGGTTTCGTACTTTGGAAGGACTTGTCGAACAAAATGGAAAAACTGTAAAGGACCATACATTAGAGGAACTGGATCGGTTTTGGGACCAAGCTAAATTGCGATTAAAAGAAGAAAAAACTAAATAGAATCTTAAATGTGGTTTCAAAAATATCTCTGACAAAATAACAAAATCGAAAATAAAAAAAACAATCCATGAACTCAATTGACTTAAACGATTTACCGATTTTAAAAGAATTTTCGATCATCGCCTATAAGTGGTTATCTGAGCAATATCCAAATTCGGATCACAAAGAAAATTTTGATCCTAGTTCTGAACTTGTTTTCCCAATTCGATGGAAAACCAACATTGAAACTGGGGTCTTTGAATGGGTAGTCTCTGATATGGGATCCATTACACTCAGGTTAGGTGGAATGGAGGGCAATCGTCGTAACCCAGCACCCATCTTTTATTTGAGCCTTCTGAAAAAAGAGGGAGTGGGATTCCAATGGGCCGATCCCGACGGGAATTTTGTATCGTTCCCTGATCCGTCTATTTTAAATGATATCAAATCTCGAGTGTTATTGTACTTAGATTCTGTATCTTAAATGAGAAAGAAAAATGGAACTGAGTGCAGTTGTATTTGGATTCAGTCTCGTAAATCTAGGAAATCAAGTGTAGTTATTTATTTTTAAATGCCAAATAAAAAAATTGATAATTTTCTTTTTGATTATAATGCACTTAGACATTCCTAGTGATATATACGCATCGATTAGTAAAAAAGAATGTGATGTTTTTCACAAGGGTGTTTTCTCTTATAGTGTCGATATAGGCGAATTGATTGTTGTGAGAAATGAATTGGAAGAGGTGAGTTATCGAGTGTATCCTGATAAATTCATCAAGTCGTCTATTAGGTGGATTTCTTCTTGTGTTGCAGAGTATAAAGTATTGGAAGTTAAAGACGAATTTTTTAATGCAAATTTCGTGAAAAAGTTATATAGTTCAAAAAGTTTCCTACATATTACGGAAGTTTTCACTGATGGTTACTCTTATAAATTATCTGATAGTAAATTACCAGAGGTGTATTATGGGAAGGCTAAATTTTACAAGAAACCTGTTGGGACTCAATGAAAACCTTTTAGGAGTTTGAAGTTCACAGCCTACAACGTAAGCTGTGATGTTTTTACTAGAAACGATTGGGCAAAGTTTTAAGATTCTTTTGCTTCGATTCCCACTTTTTTTTCAATGTTCTCGATTCGTTTGAGCCATTTGTTTAGGTTCACAATGTTTTTGATATTCACGCGGTATTTTTGGAACTCTGGGAATGTAAGTCCTAAATCCCAACCCACATATACATCTTTTGTTTTTGGAGAAGTTCGTAAACTTGATCCACCAGCGATGATGGTTCCTTCAACAAGAGTTATGTGGTCACTAATGGCACAAGCGCCACCAATGATTACATGGTTCCCTAAAGTGACACTACCAGCAAGACCTGATTGGCCAGCGATGATTACATGGTCTCCCACCTTACAGTTGTGAGCAATGTGAACCATATTATCAAACTTACATCCGTTTCCAATCGTAGTATCAGCTAGTGCACCTCTATCAATGGTACAATTACTTCCGACTTCTACATCATCACCAATGACCACACGTCCCACTTGTGGAATTTTATTGTGTTTTCCTTCTGCAAAAACGAAACCAAATCCGTCCCCGCCAAAACTAGAATTTCCAAAGACAATGAATCGTTTTCCAACAATGGTATCATCAAAGAAGACACAGTTTTTTCCAATCCTTGCACCATCACCAATTTGAACACGATCTCCAATTTTGACACCGTCTTCAATGATGCAGTCGTTTCCGATCACACTGTCTTTTCCAATGGTTACAAAATGTCCGATGTCTGTATTCGATCCTACCTTCGCAGTAGGATCAATGGCAACATTTGAACTTCGTTTTCCCGAAGGTTGTTTTTCTGGAAAAAATAACCGAATGATCTTTGCAGTTGCGAGTTCCACTTTCGGAACAACGACAATGGCTTTATCACTAAGAGAGTCTGCAGTTTCAGATGATACAACAAGTAAAGATGCTTTTGATGCTTTTGCTTCATTGACAAAGGTTTTAGAAGCAACAAAGGAGATATCAGTTGGCCCTGCAAGTGTCAACGATGTGAGGCCAGTGAAGTTAACAGCAGAGAGGGTTTCGGAATTTAAAAATTTTGCTTCTGGAAGAAGTGTTTGGAGTGTAGTTAGATTGATTTGAGTCATCTCCGATTCCTTATCATTGGATTTAAGACAAGGAATCAGAGAGGTTAAAGTTTGGCTAACACTATTAGGTAGTTTTATCCAACAAAGTTTTGGTTATCCTTCAATTTTGTGTGCAATGACATCATCTAAAGAGAACGATCCAGCTCCTTTGATGATTAATGGAATCGCAAGACCCACTGCAAGGATATGGTATTCATAACCGTAACCATTATTGTTTACAAAAAAACCATTTGGTAAGTGTACGAGCACTGCTGCTACAACCATAGTGGATGCAATTCCAAACGCTGCGAGGCGAGTGAAAAGTCCAAGGATGAGTCCAATCGCGCCAAAAAATTCTGCAACGATGGCAAGAACTCCAAAAATGTAAGGGATCCCTAAACTTCCAAAAAATCCCATCGTTCCTTCGAATCCGTATCCACCGAAAGATCCGAGAACTTTTTGAGCTCCGTGTGGGAAAATGACGAGACCGAGTGTCACACGAAGGATCGTGAGAGTGATGTCTTTGTTAGTAGCGAGCAATTTGTAAAACATAGAACCTCTTATTGCTAAATAGTTTAATATCAAACTACTTAATGATAGGGAAATGGGTCAATCTAAAATTTAGAATTTTTTCTAAGTTTTTTCGTACACGAGAAAGATCTCGTTTCCTTTGGCAAAATGTTGTTTTAAGGTCCAATTCTGTTTGTCAAAACCTGGAAGTTCGGAAGTCCGATCGGCAATCCCTGCAAGGCCTGTTTTTCCAATGATGTAAGGCACAACTGTGATATAAATGCGGTCCACAAGATCCGCTTCCAAAAAGGAAAAATTGAGTTTAGGGCCACCTTCGAGCAGGACATTTTTGTATCCTTTTCGTTTGAGGATCCCTGTCACTTTTTTCGGGTCAATGTCATCGGAATCCAAAGCAAAGATCTCAGCTTTGTTCTCTAAACTGGTTTTGATTTCTTTTAAATTGGATTTTGTACAGATGATGAGTGGGATGTGGTCGGATTCCTCAAAGACATGTTTGTCAGGAGGAAGGGTTCCTTTTCGGACAAGGATGACAGGCCGTGGGTTTAAGGCATTGGGAACTGCACGGATTTTAACGATGGGGTTGTCATTGATGATGGAGTTTTTTCCAATGAGGACTGCATCGGATTGAGAGCGGTAAACGTCCATTTGGGTTTTGTCTTCCGAAGAAGTGAGGCCATACCAACGGCCATCGGGGCGAACAACCTTTCCATCCAAGGTCATTGCCATATTAATCGATAATTTCATGAAATTTTCCTCCGAGAGAGATTCTGCAATTCGCGCTGGAGGATGTGGTAGACCTGCATTGAACAGGTCCCGCAGCCGGTAGAGGCTCTTGTTGTTTCTCTAATTTGTTCCATGGTTACGGCACCCGCATGGATGGCACGGACTAAATCTTCTTCCGTCACCATTCGACATAAACAGACCCGTTTTGGTCTCATTAGGGAATTTAAATCGAAAGGATCCATACCTGAACTAATCATTTGACAGATTTACGAAAGGGAGGGAAACTCTTTAATTACTTTCAACCAAGGAAAATTCTGAAACCCTCTATGTCCCAAGACAAAAACCCGGAAGCCAAAAAGAAAAAAAACCGTGAAATTTTCGGATGGTGTATGTTTGATTTTGCGAACTCATCCTATACCACAGTCATCATCAGTGTCGTTTATTGTGAAATTTTCACAAGACTCGTCGTACCGGCAGAAGTGGGATCGGACAATCCGTTCCGTATCGGGAATACTCTCTGGGCATGGGCACTGGCAGCATCCTATTTATTTGTAGTTGCAACAGGTCCCATTTTTGGTGCCATCACAGACTATAGTTCTAAGAAAAAATTATTCCTTTTCCTAAGTTACGTTGGTTGTGTTGTCGCAACCTTTTTACTCTATTATGTCGAACCAGGAATGATTTGGCTCGGAATGGTGCTTGTCGCTTTCTCCAATTTTTTCTTTGCTTCAGGCGAAAACTTTGCATCCAGTTTTTTACCCTTCCTTGGATCCAAAGAGGATCTAGGAAAAATATCTGGATACGCATGGGGGATTGGTTACTTCGGTGGGATTGGATCCGTTGCACTTGCTACCACACTTGGTGATTATACCTTAGATAATTTCGATAACCTAAAGTTAGTGGGTCCTTACACTGCAATTTTTTTCTTAATCGCAGCGATTCCTACATTTTTATTCTTAAAAGAACCACATCTCCCACTTGGAGTATCACATAAGGTAAATTATTTTAAAATTGGGAAAGACCGAGTGATCCAAACTTTAAAGGATGCAACTCACTTCAAAGATTTGATGATCTATCTTGTTTCCTTATTTTTTACAATGGCGGCACTTGCGATTGTCATTTCGTTTGCTTTCATTTATGGGTCTCAAGAAATTCATATTGAAGCAGAACACAAACAAGCAATGTTTATCTTCATCCAAATTTCTGCTGCAATTGGTGCACTTGCGTTTGGTGTGATCCAAGATAGTATAGGTGCTAAAAAAACCTTCAACCTTACTCTTGTTTTGTGGCTTGTGACTTGCGGATTAATTTATTACGTTCATGACCTTACAACATTTGCGAATGGTGTCCTTGGTAAAAATTGGACAGTTCAGTGGGTGTTTGTTTTTATTTCTTCTCTTGCGGGAATGGGGCTTGGATCCACACAATCTGCTTCAAGGGCACTTGTTGGTATCTTTAGTCCAGAATCAAAATCAGGAGAGTTTTTTGGGATGTGGGGACTTTCCGGTAAAATTGCGGCTGCTTTAGGACTCTTTTTGTTCGGTTATATCCAAACTTTGGTGAGTTTACGAAATGCCTTTCTCGTTGTTGCTTTCTTTTACTTTTTATCACTTCTCATTAACTTATTTGTAAATGAAGAAAGAGGAGTTGAGGCGGCCAACCGTTTCCAAGAAAAAACATGATTGTAGAAGACGAGGACGATTTTGAATTACACCAGAGCCAAAGAAATTTGGCTCTCGCTACCATCGATGAATTGATGTTAACGAAAATGGATTTGTTAGATGCCGAGAAAAAAGTCCCTCGTTTTATCAATAATGCTTTGTCTTATTTAAAAAGGAAGTATGTGACCGAGGAGCAGACGATTTCGCAGCTCCTCATGAGTCGAAGGGAAAAACAACAATCTTGAGGTTTTGTATTTAGATTTTTTTAATTTTAGTTCGTGTTATAATCCAAAATTTTTGTGATCATTTGTTTTTGATCCAATTCAATACTACGTAATTTAAAAGCAGTTTGTTTTGATATTTTACGTAACATCTTTTTGTAAGACATCATAATGTGTTTTTGTTTGTCATAAGGAAGTGGATCTTTTTCGTCATTTAACACCATTGCAATGTCAGCTTCTGAAGTTTGTACAGGATCATTTGGCCAGATGGTATCAGAAGTTAAAGATCGAAAGTACTCCAATCGAATATCAGAGTTGGTATCCAATTTTGCTTCTCCCTTTTCATCTTTCTCAGGACTTTCTGATCTTGGAGATGGGTTAATGAGGCGACGCATTTCTTTGACATGGATGGTTCCATCTGCATTCACTCTACGGAATGCTAAAATGATTTTGTCTAAGTCGCTAAAATCCTCTTTGGGATAAATATATGCAATTCCATCATATAAAAAAACAGTAGGAAAATCGATGTAGGATTGCCCTTGTGGAAGTTTGATTTCCAAATACGGTTTTCCATCTTTATCTTTTTTATATAATTCTTTGTGTTCCTGCGGAGTTTGTGCTAAGTATTGTGCTGCCGTTTTATCGACACCTAACTCCTGTAATTTTTTCATCTTACGAAGGTTTTCAATGATACTCGCATGTAGGGTATCAATTTCGTTGTCTCCAAACCCATTTTTCCTTTGTAGGTCGATTTGTTTTTGGGACTCCCTTTCCTTTAAAGTGGCGGAAGCTGGTTTTTCTGCAAAAACTGCAGTCATTCCTAAAAAGTAACAGAGAAGAATGGAAAATCGTAGCATCATGACATACCTCTAGATGTTGTCCTTTATAGTATCGAATCTTTCTGTGTCGATTCTTGAATGGAAGTGAGTTAGATTTTTATTTGAGAAAAAAATCGCAACATGGCCTGGAATAGGTCATCCTCTGCTTCTTTTGCCTTGGGGATGAGGCCAGACAATTGGATATAACCATGTACAAGGGATGGAAAATGCCTTTCTTCCACTTTGACACCAGCGGTTTGGAGGTGTTTGGCATAAGTTTCGGCCTCTTCTCGCAAAGGATCAAAACCAGCAATTCCGATGTAAGTGGGGGGCAGTCCCTTTAACTCTTTGGTTTCCGCTAAAACTGGTGAATTCTGAATGAGAAGTCTGTCCTTGGTTTGGGGTAGATAATTTTGGATGAACCACCGCATAAGGGACTTTGTTAAGACATAATTTTCACCAAAGAGTTCATAGGTATCGGATTCTTTGGAAGTATCAAGCATAGGATAGAGTAAAGCTTGGTAAATGGGAGCTTGGACGTTGTTCTTTTTGGCACGTAAACAGAGAGTAGTGGCAAGAAGGGCTCCCGCACTGTCCCCACAGACCGCAATGGCCTTAGGAGAGCCGCCAAAGATATAGGCAGAATTGCGGACATATTGGTAAGCAAGCCATGCATCTTCATGGGCAGCAGGATAAGGGTGTTCCGGTGCTAACCTGTAGTCCACAGCAATAACGATACTTTTTGTATAATGAGACAATTTGCGACAGAACGAATCATGTGTCTCCAAATTGCCGATTGTGAGTCCACCACCATGGAAAAAAAGAACGGTTGGTAAGTTTCTCTTCTGTGGATTTGCATTGTACACACGGATAGGAATAAATGAGGCACTAGGTGTTGGGATGAGTTTGTCTTCAATATGAGCGATGGGAAATTCCGCTTCTTCAAACAATTTCATTTGGTCCCTATAGTGTTTTCGCGCTTTTTCAGGACTCATTTGTTCCATTTTGGGAAGGAATTTCGCAATGTTACAAGCTAGCGCACAACGTGGATCCAAAACATTGGTTTCGTTTGTGTTGTTCTTTCGTGCGAGAGTGGATATCCAATTCTCAGGTAAGGAAAAGACAAACTGTGCGACTGATTTTTTGATACCTAACATTAAATAACCGATAATCTTTCTTGTAACATTCTATAGATTAAAAACAAACCATAACTATCTAATTTGCAGTAAGCTATCAAATCCTCCAAAACACGTTTTTTTTCTTCGGCTGTCACCTGCTTTTTTATCAATCTCAAATATTGGTAATTGGCATCTTGTCCTTCTCGGATTGTAAGTCCAAAATGGCTTTCGTCACTAAAACAAGGTAGGATTTCCTTCAGAGATGCCTTCCCATTTTGGCCAGGATGGTAAATCCAAAGTTTTTTAAATGGCAAAGCAAGGTCGATAAACATCGATTTGATTGAATCCCAAAACTCTAAGTACTCGGGGAAGACGGTTGCTGATTCTTGGATGATCAATTTTTCAAAAAAATCATTAAACGAGAAGATGGTAATGCCTTTTGGAAGGTCATTTTGTAGATGTTCCATTACATTCTTTCTAGGATCACTTCCCAAATCATCATGTAAGTACGTTTTGTGCGTTAAAGTATCAGTTTCCTGGTCCCAAATGTGAAGCGAATATAAATAGGGGATGTGTTGGAAGGGTTTTGTCACTGGATAAATCGGGAGATAAGGATTGATGGATTCAAAATCAAGGAAGGCAACAGATTTTGTCACATTAGATAGGTACAGTGAAAGTGCTTCTGTATCAAAATGAACCTTTCCTGAACGATGTGACTCTTTTTGAATTTTTTGGATGGGTGAAAGTTCTGAATCAGGGACAGACTCGTACGAACTGTACCCTAATTGAAACCATTGTTTTGCCAACTCAGAACTATCGCGGTAATCAAAAATTTCCTTCGCAGTTTCTTTTCCTTTTGCACAGTGGGAAGGTGACAAACATGTCTTTAAGGAACGGCAACTCGGTTTGTTCTCAAGAAATGAATAAGGAAAACTTCCTTCGTTTCCAGTTTGGATGGTTTGCAAAAATAGATTCCACTCTTCTTCTCTGACACCAAACTCTGATTCCATTCGGGATGTTACATCATCAATGAGTAAATATTCTTCCGATGGAATTTCACCACCTTTATACACAAATTTAGTTTGGATCCGAATGAGTTTAAATCCAAGGACGCGGTAACCTAAACCTTCTACCAATTTTTGGTAAAAGAAAAAGGACCGAAGGATGTCTTGTTTGATGGAACCAATCGGACGAAAATCCCAAAGGATCCAACCATCTCTCTCTTTTTCGTATTCCATCAATTCGACACTACCCACAAAGTTTTGGAATCGAAGTTGGGAACCAAAATGTGAAATATTTTGTTTTAAATAATCTGATGATAACTCAATCGACTCCTCTCTGTTAGTCGATTTTTCAACAGTAGGTGTGCCAGGAAATAATCCTTTGCATAATGAAAGAAAATCTCCCCATTCTAAATAACCACCAAAGGATGCGGTATTTGGTTTTTGTATGACTCCATCACGGATCAAATGGAACGCATTTTGGCATTTAAGAGCTTGTAAGTATAATGATTTTGTAATAGGAGTCAAAGGGTTATCAAACGAGTTGGTATAAATTTTCCCATTCACTTACATACTTGGCAAATGTAGATTTCCATTCGGTACTACATTCAACTAATGCTTCTGGTAAGATTACAAAAAATTGAAACAAAGCATTTTGGTTTGTTGTTATCACTTTGTATTTGTTTTCAATGTTTTCGTAATTTGCACCTTCCAAAAACGACTTCCATCTCTCTTCATAATTCTCATGGATCGTGAAATTGATTTCTGTTACTGGATGGACTTTTAGAGAAAGAGGATGAAAGTTTAAATCTTCCTTTGTGATTTTCAAATTCGAAAAAAACTCTTCTTTGGTTTCTTTTTTTACAGTGATTCTGGGAAGGATAAAACGTCGTAGAGATTTTTTACCTCGGTCATAGGCTAACACATAAAAGTCTGTTGTGTTTTTTCGGATCAAACGGTATGGCTCAATGGTTCTTTCTTTTTCATCATAACCATATACAATGGTAATTGCTCGTTTGTCTTTGATGGCTTGCAGGATTTTTTCTGTGTTGGTTGTATCAACTGCATTTTCATCAGAATCAATTGATACTACTTGTTTTGTTAGATTGGGTATCAAATCCAAGTGATGTGAAAATAGTTTTTGTGACAAACTAATGAGTTCTTTTGATAACTCAGAACTAAATAAAACTTTGGATAAATACTCTAATTCTTCTTTGGAAAATTTTAATGAGCGATCAATGGATTCTTTTTCAATGTAATAGGGAAAAAAGTCTTCAGATTGGTATCCATATTGAGCGACTTTGATATTAAATCCAAGGCTCTTTAATTGGTTAAGGTCACGGTATAATTTTTTTCGATCCGATTCGATGTCTTCGTTTTTATAAAAACGTGGCATGATGGTTCGAAATTTTTGGAAACTAATTCCCTTTGGTTCACGTAAAAGGTTGAACAACAAACTAAAAAGGCGAACCTCAGTTTCGTTCATTTTTTTTACTTCAATCATGGGAAATTCTTCAAAAGAAGCCATATCTTCCCAAAAAGTTTGTTTTTTTGATTCCGAAAAGTAGAAAATGAAAAAAATTGGAAAAGAATGCGTTTCATCGGCCCAATCATTTGCCTCGTATTGACAGTCAACTGTGCTACCTATTGGAAAAATCGGAAAAATGATCTGAAAGATATTGTGACCGTAGGAGCTGAAACTCCGATGTATGGAGCAGCTGTTAAAGTAGGACCACTTCCCATTGGATTTGTTTTCCAAGGTGGTGAATCAGAAATGGGAAAACGCGATTTAGGTCGTGGTGTTGGAATCAGAGGTGGAGAAATAGGTGGGTATCATTCCCAACAACTCGTCTTTGGTATCTTAGGTGGAGAAAGTTTCCATTCAGGTTCTCCCGTTTTAGATGCTAAAGGTAATTGGCTTGTGGATAAAAAAGGTATCCCGCTCACGAATGATGAAAGGTCCAATTTAAAAAGTTATAAAATGAGATATTATTCTTATTTTTATGATCCCGTCAAAGATAGAAAGGTAAGAAAAAAAGAACACTTTAGGCGAGAACTTACGAAAGACATAGTTGCAAGCACGGGACAAAAAGATTTTTTAATTTACCTTCCCAAAGAAGATTTAAAACCATTTGGTTATCCTCCCGGTTATTCATGGAATGTCGAAGTTGTTGGTGGTGTGTACGGAGGAGCAAGAGTAGGATTTAATATTGCCGAAGCTTTTGATTTTCTGTTAGGTTTTACAACTGTTGATTTGTTAGATGATGATGTGGAAGGAAAGGAAAAACCAAGTTTCCCTGGTTTTCCATTCCCAGCCCCAACCGACCAAGAAAACGAAGAAGAATCGGAAGGACCTTAATTCAATTATAGTTTGAAGTCTTTTGCAGTGATTTTGTTTTTAGGATCAAATGTTAACTTTAAAAACTTCTCAACTGTTTCTGGTTTTTCTTTGAGAGTGTAGTATTGTTCTGGAACATCACGGTCTTCTGCAAAGTACCAAGTCATGACAGTTCCACTTGGATCAATTGATTTTTCAGTTGGTTTGCCAAGGACTGCTTCTGTTTTCACCAATCCATCACCTACTTTGATCATATCAATTTCAAGTTTGCGAAGTGCAGTGTGTGGGTGAACTTTTGTGCTTCCTGCTTGTACTTTGTTTCCTGAGGAACAAGCAACAAGGAATAACACGGATGTAAGTGTACTAAGGATCAATAATCGTTTGAACATAAACCTTTCCTAAAATGGATTCGGAAAAATTCTACAGGATTGGATCTGGATTGGCAAGTGTAATCTTTTCTCTTTCTTCATCGATTCGGTTGATTTTACTCAAAATCTTTTTAAAAAATGGAATTGTCATAAAAACAAGTCCAATCTCTAAAAATCCAAAAAAGAAGGAAAGGGCAGAAAAACTGTATTCTTGGGGTAAGAGGGAATTAAAAACTGACTGCATTTGCACAGAAACAATGGGACCTAACATAAACCCAAGGGAACCCACTCCCGTAAATGCCGACATAGTGGTGGCTGTGAGTCCAGGTTTTGACATCTTACTTGCAAGCATCATCGAAGGTACAAACATCACACCAGCTCCAACTCCACAGATGAGTAAAAAAATGAATAAAAACCAATAATCATTAGTTGTTCCTGATAGTCCTAAAAACACACCGTATATGGTGGAGCCAACTAAAACGAGTGGCAAAACGCCTGTTTTGCGAGACAATAAGGCTGAAGGATAGGACAATAAACTCATCGGAAAAAGCACAAGTCCCAAAAACACACCTAACATCCCTGGGTGAAAAGCTAATGTTTCCCTCAAATGGATGTTAAATGAGGAAATGATAAATCCAACAGTAAATCGATCGATAAAATTAAATAAAAAGGGAACAAATAAGAATGGGTTCTCTAATATAGCCAATTTTAAATCATATAACTTAAAATCTTTTACTTTATGAATTCCTTTGTCTTTTAACATGAATAAACTCATGATTCCAACAAAGACTAATATACCAGATCCAACATAAAAAGGTAATAAAGGATTACTCCTACCTAAAATTCCAAGAGGCATTCCAAATGCTCCACCAAGGGATAAAAACATACCGGTGATTCCCATCAGAATTCCTTTGCCATAATAACGTTTATTTTTAGGATCATTCTCCTGGTCAGCAGCAGAACTTAAAAGTAATCCAATAATGAAGATGTGGGATGCTCCTTCTAAAAAACGAAGGAATAAAAATAAACCCATATCCGTAACGACAGTTAAAAGATAAAATAATCCTGCGTCCAAAAAACAGAATAAACTGATGAAGTATTTTCTGTTTTTAAAACGATCAGAAATGATTCCCGCAACAGGAGCAAATAAAAAAGAACCTAACATGGGTATGCTTGTGAAATAAGCAACTTCCCAGTTGGATCCGAGCAAACGATCTTTTACGATGTCTTTGACAACGGGCACAATCATTGTGACCGGCAACATCGATAAAAATACTAAAGTTACGAGTGTATACGGGAATCCCAAAAATTAACCTGCTGGTAGAAGAGTTTGGTAACGTTCCATTCCAATATTTTGTTTTAGATCGGAATCAAGTTCCATAAACAAAAATTTATTCAAATCAAACGTAGTTTTAGCTTCTTCTAGTAGTTCTGTTTTTTGTGAATCATTCAAAGGTAAGGTATCCAAATTTTGGCGATAAATTCCTTTAAATGCCATTAGATCTTCGATCTCTGGAAATTCATAAAAAGCAGTTCCTTCATTCCCTTCCAGACCAAAAGTTTTTGCCACTACTTTTTTAATTGCCTGACCACCAGATAAATCTCCCAAATAACGCACGTAAGCTTGTGCGACTAAAAGTTCAGGTTTGGAATTTGCAATTTTGCGAATATGATCGATGTAGTTTTGAGTCGCTTTGGAGACTTCACCACGAAGTTTTGTGCCAAACTTCTTTTGAAAACTGGAGATATCCTCTAAAAGGGCTTTTTCACGAAAAAGGGTTGGGAAGTACAATTTGGATAGGATGGGATTGTCTTTATTTTGGCGGTAGAGGTCTTCCATGACTTGGTACACTGCATGTAAACTTTCCAATTGGTAGGTGTAGGTTTGTGCGTCCAATCCCCCTCGGAAAATCGCACGGATGTAAGGTACTTTTTCCGTTTCCTCGTGTTTTTGTGCCGTCCCCTCTCGTAACATCATTGCAACTGACATAATGACTCCTTATCTCTGTATGTGAGAATCAATCTCATATATGACACTTCCCTGACAATTGAGAGAACTGTCAAAGAGATTTATAAGGAGTCTTCTTGGATTGTTGACTTCCAGAATTCGAGTGGGGTGGACTTTCTTTGTTCTGGGTAGAGGAAATAAGAGAGGAAAAAAATCAGGATCGAAACAACAATCCCGATGGTGGCAAGGACTACGTCTTTTCCCACTTTACGGAAGGTATCCAGGTAAGGGAGGTCCTTATAGGTGATGACATTTAAAATGATCTCACGTCCCGCGAGGAGGCCAAGGAAGGCCCAAGTGGTGGACATTGGGATATTGCTAATTGCTTGGAAAAAAAATAACAAACTTCCATACACCAAATCGACGATTGTTGCTGCCTTTGCCCATTGGATATCGGATTTTTCAGAAACCACTTGTTGGATGGTGCCACCATTAGTTCGGATGATCACAAGAAGGGCAAAGATTAAAATGAAAACGGCAACAAGGAACTCAATGATTCCTAATTGTCTAGGAAGGAAAACTGCGATATTGGCTGTGTCCTGGAAAAGCCATGCAACCCAAAGGTACATCGTCGATAACCATTGTAAACGTGACCAACGCCTTTCGGAAACAGGGTCAGGTGTGTGAACCTCATGGTATTCATGTGGGTCAACTTTGACAAGAATGGCCCATACTACAATGGCAACGAGGAAGGCAAGTCCATACCCAAAAAAGGATTTGGTTAACATTTGGTCGATGCTTTTGCCACCAAACAAACCTAAGACGAGAAATGTTGTGGATACAGGTGCTCTAAGCCTTGTGATGACAACGAGTAAAACAGGTGCTAGGAGTTGGAGTAAATTGAATTCTGTTGTTTCGGGGATAGAATCCAATCTGTGAAAGTGGATTTCTCCGCCATGGAAAAACCAGGCAAGTAAGTGCACAAAAAATAAAAGACCACCGAATACGAGGATCTTATGGAGCCAATGGACTGACTTTTTACTTTCGATAAAGGTCCCGATGGTTTGGACTGCATCATTTCCTGCCACAGAGAATGATGCAATCGCGAAGGAAAACCATCCGAGATAATACCGAGGAATGCCCAGGAAATAACCAGCTGTGATCCCTATCACTAAAACGAAGGTAAAAACGAAAAATCGAATTTGGTCTTGTTTTGTTGGGTGCTGGTAATCAATTTCCTGGTTTTGGCTCATGCATTCATATAGTGTTTCGCATATCTCTCCGTAATTTCCTTGCGGTCGAAAAGAATGAACACGTCTGTAGTACCAAAAACAGAATCCAGTGCAGGAATTCCACAGATTTTAGCACCCACTCGGAGGTATCCTTTCAAAAGTGGAGGGATATTTTTGGAGATTGATTTAGGATCTTCTACATGAAAATTTGCATCAAAACCTGGGAGAACGTAGTCAGGGTTTGGATACACGCGAAATTCTTCTGGTGCAATCGCATCTTTTGCTTTTAAAAATCCATAAGACTGTGATGCAACAGATGCATCAGTAGAGTGGATGGAACCACAACCCATGAGATAACGCACATTATGTTTGTTCATGAACTCTGCAAGGCCTTGCCATAATAAAGATATTACGGAACCATCTCGGTATTCAGGGTGAACACAAGAACGTCCTACTTCTGCTATTTCATCTGGTAGGTTGTAAATAGATGTGATATCAAATTCGTTTTCGCTATAAAAACCGATTCCGTTTTTAGCATTTTGACGAGTGAGGATTCGATATGTACCAACGATTTTTTTATCTTCTGTCGATTTATCGATTACGATTAAATGGTGGCAGTATAAGTCATACTCATCACGATCTTTTCTGGTTGCAGAAGATTGTGGCAGACCTTCTCCCATTTCTAGATTAAACACTTCATAACGTAACGCAAGTGCTCTTTCGATTTCAAGTTGGTTTTCTGCTAAACGAACTTCTAAGATTCGTTCTGTTTTACTGATAGTATTTGGTTTCATAGGATTTGTTTTCCTCTTTTTTATCTATCTGTTACGCTAAAGGATCTCGGTTACGAATATGTGACATTCCAATGAAATTCCAGGAAAGAATGTAGAAATGGATTCATTACAATTTGGTGACACACTTCACTCTTAAAGGAGACAACCTAATAGAATGGTTCTCTTTTTAAATAAAGTAAAGAAATTTAATTCTAATTCGGATCGAAAAAACGGGTAAACTATACTGAACAGTTTTGCGATTCTTTCTTTGCATCGTAAAATCTGAAAGAGTCTAGTAATGAATACTTCAATCTTAAGGATTCAATATTTGTTTGGATTGGAACCGCCAAATACCCGTTCCATGAACATGGCTTAGAATCTGAATTGGACACTGTAAAACCAGGATGGAATTTCTGGTTGATCACAAGGAATTGTCCTTTGGGGAGAGGGCCAAAGGTAAAACTGTCTGGTTCCCAGTTTGTGGGTTTGACTGATTGGAGGGATGGACTTAGAAAAAATTCTCCATGGTAATTTTTGGAATCATAAGTATCATTCAAAAAGTTATAAGTAAGGTTTTCATAAATGTCATTGATCGATACATTTGCTCTAAGTGCCGGTAACATCCTGGAGTCAGAGCCATAATCAGGAAGAGAACTGATTGTGATCGGATAACTTTCCTCATTATGAATGGATTCAGAAGGAGGTTGTAAGATAAAAATTTCATCCAAATACTTAGTATTCATTTTTCGTACATCGAGTGTGTGAATGAATAATAGGATTAATAGTGAAATGGAAACATAGGTTTTAAATTTTGGACGAATCAATTCCAAAATTGAATCTAAACAGTTTACCAAACACCACCCATACAAAAAAACTACGCTGAGACTCCACCTGGGATACACTCGTTCCTGGGAGTAGATAGGTAAGTGTTCTAAAAGGTTTGCGGGGGAAAAGATCGAGGTTTTACCTAACATGATCCAAATCGTAATTCCAAGTAACCCTAATACAAAATAAAACCGTCGTTTGGTGAATAATAATAGTGGAAACGCATAAAAAGGAATTTGGCCAAGATAGTTCCCGTATTCCCAATAACGGTATTGCATTTGTGATAAGGATTGGGAAAGCAGTGGGTGTTGGGAAGTTCCAAAGAAGATAGGATATAAATCAGAAATGGATAGTGGGAATTGATCGGGAACAAAATACCTTCCTACTTGGTGGACAAATAAAAACATAGGAATCCATTTAAAGGAAAGAACAACAAGAATCAATAATACTACTTTAGAAAACTGGATAAATGATTTTGTTGGATTGCTTGATTTGTAAATTTCCCAACCACTTAAGAAAAATAATAAAAAAGTAATTTGTGTGATTGTATAAATCGCACCTTCAGATAACAAAATATAGGCGATAAGGATGACAACAAAGGAAATCCACTTGCTTTTATTTTGAATGGTGTATAAAAAATAAAAAACAAACGCTGGCAAAAACAAACCTTGGACTTGGTTCATATGTCCAGCATAGAATTTTTGAAAAAAATACCCTGAGAATTGAAAAAAACAAACAAAGATTGTTGTCGTGAGTTTTGAAGATTTGTTATATAATTGGAAGGAATGGTAATTGAATCCTCCTGCGAGTACAAAATAAAATATGTAACTTAGTTTTAAAGCAGTAAGGCTTGGAAATAGAATCGCAAGAAGATGTGTGAAACTTCCTAATTTACTCGAAGGATTTTCCCAAACAGGAAAACCAGCTCCATAATACGGATTCCATAGTGGAAAACTACCAAAGTCTAAAAACGATTTCCGTAAAAACTCAACATGAAATGTATACAAGTCCCAATCAAAACGACCTAGTAAATCGTTTGATTGGAAAACAATCGAAAAGTTCCAAAGGTAGACAACAAAAAAGAATAAAAGGCCTAAACTCGACCTAATGTGCTTCATCCCAATTTCCACCAAACTTCCCTTGTGCGACAATTGGAACTTTGAGTTTCATTGCAGATTCCATTTCTTCTTTTGCCATTTGGTAAAATTCTTTTTTTTCTTTCGGATCTACCTCAAATACGAGTTCATCATGCACTTGTAATAAAAGTTTGGATCGAAAGGATTCTTTTTTGATTTTTTCATGGATCCGAATCATAGCCAATTTGATCATATCGGCCGACGTCCCTTGGATTGGGGAATTGATCGCAACTCGTTTGGCACCTTCACTTACCATTTTATGGGTAGAGTGGATATCGGGAAGGTAACGCCTACGACCAAGTAAGGTTTCTACATATCCATTTTCTTTGCAGAACTCAACAATCTCTTCCATATAAGTGGCAACACCTTTGTAAGCGGCAAAGTATTTTTCAATAAACTCTTTTGCTTCTTTTCGGCTGATTCTCAAATTATTAGATAAACCAAAAGATGTAACACCATAAATCACAGAAAAATTCACCACTTTTGCTTTGTTTCGCATATCGGGAGTTACTTGGTCTTCCGAAACTCCAAAAATACCTGCTGCTGTTCGTTTGTGAATGTCGGCTCCCGATTTGTATGCATCAATCATATTGGGATCATTAGAGAAATGAGCCATGATGCGAAGTTCAATTTGACTATAATCAAGGGAAAGGATTTCAAAACCTTTTTTCGCAATAAACCCTTTCCGTAACAACCTTCCTTCTTCATCTTTGATGGGAATGTTTTGTAAGTTTGGATTGGTAGAAGAGAGTCTTCCCGTTGCTGCAATGGTTTGGTTATAACTTGTGTGGATCCGATTGGTTTTTGGATTCACAAGTGTTGGCAATGTATCCGTATAAGTGGATTTTAATTTTGAGAATTTACGAATTGCCAATAAATCATCGATGATGGGATGAGTACCTTGTAGAGATTCTAAAACCGAATGGTCAGTTGAATACCCTGTTTGCGTTTTTTTCTCAGCAGGCAGTCGTAAGTCTTCAAATAAAACTGTTTGCAATTCTTTTGTTGAATTAACATTAAACTGTCTTCCCGCATAAAAATGAATGTTTTTTTCATGTTCTTTGATTTTGGTATCAAAGGTAACTGACAATGATTCGAAGTATTTTTTGTCTACGGCAATTCCTTCAAATTCCATATCAGCCAATGTAAGTAGTACTGGCATTTCCATTTCATAAAACAGTTTTTTATGTATGCCTTCTTCCATTTTAGGTGCAAGAGTATTATGAAGTTGTAAGGTAATGTCCGCATCTTCACAGGCATATTCGGATACTTTGTCTGGATCAATATCGTAGAGATTTTGTTTCTTTTTTCCAGTGCCAACTAACTCTTCGTAAGTGATAGTTTTGTAGTTTAGGTAATCGACTGCCATATCGTCCATATTATGGCGTCGTTCTCCTGGATTTAAGAGATAGGAAGCAAGCATTGTATCAAAGTAAATGCCTTTTAATTCAATCCCATAATTTCTAAATACAAGGAGATCGTATTTAATGTTTTGGCCTAATTTTTTCCATATTGAATCCTCTAACATCGGTTTGAGTATCTTAAGTGTTTCTTCTGCTGAAGGGAGAAGGTGGCTGTAAATAGATTCTGAATGCGAAAATGCAATGTAATAAGCAACACCTGGTTCTTCTGAAAAAGAGATACCAAGTATTTCTGCCATCATCGGGTCTTGTGAGGTTGTTTCAGTATCGATAGATAATGGTTTTTTAGGGTTAAGTTTTGAGATGATCTTTTTTAATTCATCAATGGACTGAATTCGTTTGTATGACTTTTTGGCGACAACTGCAGTCGTGGAAACAGCAGATTTTCCTTTTTTGGATCCATCTGAAGAAACTTCTGTGATTGTTTCTTTTTTTCCTTTCGATGATTTTTTGGCCGCAGGAGATTCTTCTTTTGTATCAACATCACTTACAATGGGAATCCCTGCTTGTTTTGCTAAATCACGATGGAGGACATTGTAACCTTCATCCTTAAAATACTGAACTTTTTTGGGGTCATGGTAGTTTGGTAATTTTAGATCCGACTTTTTGATGTCTAGTTTGAGATTGGTTACAATGGTTGCCAGTTTCCTGGATAAAAATGCATTTTCTTTTTCAGCAATGAGTTTATCGATAAGTGATTTGTTTTTGACCTTATCAATTTTTTTGTAAATGGTTTCTAAATCTCCAAATTCTTGGATGAGTTTTGCGGCACCTTTTTCTCCAATCCCTTTTACGCCAGGAATATTGTCAGAAGCATCACCTAGAAGTCCCATATAATCAGGAACTTGTTCTTTTGTGATCCCAATATTTGCCTTCACCCACTTGGGATCTATTTTTTCAAATTCAGATACACCCCGTTTCCCACGTAACATGTGTATGTTTTTGTCTAATACTTGGTATAAATCTTTATCACTTGAAAGGATGACAATCTCTTCAAATTCTTTCCCAAATTTTTTGCATAAGGAACCAATGATATCATCTGCTTCGATTCCATTGATTTTATACATGGGAAATTCCAACGCTTGTAACATTTCATAAATTTTATGAATTTGAGGTTTTAAATCCTCTGGCATAGGTTTTCTATGCGCTTTGTATTCTTCATAAAGATCGTTTCTTTCTAACCTTGTGCCTGGATCAAATGTGAAAGCAATATGGGTGACATGTTCATCTTGGAGCAGTTTAAATAGCATCCTCCAAAATCCAAAAATAGCACCACTGGGTAATCCAGTTTTGGAATTGGTTAGATTCGAAGCTGCAAATGCAAAATAAGCCCGAAAGGCAAGTGCATGCCCATCAATGATTAATAGTCTCCCACTCATTTGCCTTCTCCGTATAAGGAATCACCTAAAAAGGAATAATAAATCAATTTAGTTTTATCGATTGTTTTTGTAACAGAAAATCGTTTAACAGAAGTTTTATTGAAGTTTCCGAATTGCTCCCTTAGGTCTTCTGAAGAAACAAGTTTGTCTAGACCTTGGGCAATCACTTCTGAATCTCCCACAGGGCAAACAAATGCACCTTCGTTATGATCCAACATCTCTCCAATCCCACCACCATTGGTTGCGACAATAGGCAAACTACAAGCCATTGCGTCTAAAACAGCAGTCCCAAGTCCTTCTTCCTTTGACGTGAGTGTAAATATATCGAATAAGGAAAGTAAGGCGGGAATATCCTTTCTATATCCAGTGAAAATAATCTTATCATTTAGGTTTAAACTTTCGGTGAGTGTTTTTAGTTTTTTTTCTAGTTTCCCTTCGCCCACAATTAAAAGCCGAAAATCCAAATTTGTTTTCATCTTAGAGATGGCATGTATTAAGGTTTCTTGGTCTTTGTGGTCAACAAGGGCAGCCACATTTCCAATGATCACCGCTTTTTTGGGAATTTGAAACTCTTCACGTAAGTATTCATGTGCAGTGGGTTTTGAAAATCGTTTGAGATCAATCCCAGAATAAACAGTGATGATCCTTTCTGGAGCAATTTTGCTACTGATCATTACTTCTTTAATTTTTTGAGAAACGGGAAGGTAATAATCGTTAGCTGGGTGTTGGTATTTCCATCTGGAGAAAAAACTAGTTTTTGGTTTAAAATCCACTCTCCTTGATACGATGAGAGGAATATTGAGATGGTTTCGTTTGGCTAGCAATGCTAATGTATGTGCATGTGCAGTATGAGTGTGGATTAATTTGATATTTTTGGATAAACAGAGAGATCGAATATTCTTATATGCTTTTCTGTCCCATTCTCCACGCATCTCAATGGGAACAAATTCGTATCCATTGTCTTTACATTTTGTTTCGAGTGGAGAACCTGGTTGACCCACTACCATTTGTGGGATTTTGTAATTTGCCAAACCTTGAACGAGATAATAAAGCTGTTGTTCTCCACCGCGCCATTCGCGAGAAGTGTTGATATGTAGGATCAAATTATAAGTGTTTGGAACGGTCGTATTCGAGAGCGACGATGGATCCCATAACTTTGAATCCAGCAGGTGCTTCGTCTACCATTCCTTCTCCGTGAAACATTACTTTAACGGAGTCCATCATGGCATTGATTATTTTCAATCCTTTTCCCATGTTCTTATGTTTTTGGCCGGAACCATTATAAGGAAGGGTTTCTGGTTTTTTGCTTTGGTGGTTTTTGATGTGATCGAGGAAGGTTGAAAAACATTGGGATTGGTTGGAACGCAAAAGTTCTTTGTCATTGTCTGGAACGGGTGACTCACCCGATAAACCTGATCCATAATCCAAAATGTACAAAGTGAACTTTGCAGAATCAATCCGCCAACGGCAGATGATGGTCTCATCACAGTCACAAGATACATTGGCAGCAACGGCATTGGTGAGTGCTTCGTCGGCTGCGAGTTCAATTTGCATGATGTTGTCAGAACTGAACCCATTGTCTTCTAACGTTCGTCTTAATTCACAGCGGAATTGTTTGACAGAGGACATATCGGGAGGCAGGAACATGGCGTATGAACCTGGCGAAGGGCTTAACAGATAGGGAATCACTTCAGATGGTGCTGTCAATGGCCGCCTTTTCCTCTCTCTCATCATATTACACGATACGAAGTGAGAAAAAAAGTCAAAAATACCCGAAAACGGAACGTCTGAGTAAAAAATTTACCTAAGTGAAATACCTAAGGAACCTGCCAATTGTTCCATACGTTTGACCATCTTCTCTTGTCCCAGTAGGCTAAAGAGGATAGGAAGTTCCAATCCATGTGACTTACCTGTCGTGATCGCACGAATTGGCATAAAAAGAGTCCTTCCTTTTTCGCCAGTCACTTCGCCAACTTTTGCCATTATTTCTTTGTATGTATCAGGAGTGGTGAGAGAACTTCCTTTGACCATATGGTAAAAGTGAGTGACGACTTCTATTCCTTTGCCTTCGGACACCAATTGTTTGGCTTCGTCATTTTCGAAACTGACATTCTCTAAAAAGAATTCTTCAATGTAAGGAGGGGCTTGGATGAGTCTGTCCAAATACACACGAACCGAATCCAAGATGGAAAGGAGTTGTGGGTTCTCACCTGACTTATACGCGTCAGGGATTTGGCAGTCTTTTAAAAATGGTTCGAGTGCTTTGCCAAGAGTTTCAATTTTTGCATCACGGATGTACTTATTGGACATCCAATTGAGTTTTGATTTTGGGTTTAGGTATTCAGCAAGGCCAAGTAAGGAAAGTTTATTGAAGTCGACAGTTTCTTTTTCTTCTTCTTTGAGTTTTTTGAATACATCGAAGGTTGCAGGAGATTTCGAACAACGTTCCACATCAAAGACAGAACACAATTCATCATCACTCATGTATTCTTTTCCGTCGGGGGAAGTCCATCCAAGGAGTGCCATGTAGTTCCGCATCGTTTCACTTGAGTATCCTAAATCACGGAACGCAAGGACAGATGTGGCACCAGCTCGTTTGGATAGTTTTTTACCATCTGTTCCAACAATTTCGCTGGCATGTGCAAATCGTGGGAGAGGGAAGCCAAATGCTTCAAAAATTAAAATTTGTCTTGGTGTATTGGAAAGATGGCCAACACCTCGGATTACATGAGTGATGTTCATCAGTGCATCATCGATCACCACAGCATAGTTATACGAAGGGAATCCATCCGACTTTACGATGATAAAATCACCAATGAGTTTTGATTCAAACTTTACTTTGCCTTGGATCATATCATCTACGATCACAATTTTGTGAGGTGTTTTGAACCGAACTGTAAAGGGAGTTTTTTTCTCTAGTTGTGAATGAATTTCTGCGTCACTTAAATCAGAACATTTTCCATCATAGATGTAAGGAATCCCCATTGCATCTGCTTGTTTTTTTTTGCCTTCTAGTTCATCTGCCGTACAAAAACATCGATAAGCTTTTTTTTCTTGGATGAGTTTGTCTGTGTATTCTTTGTAGATATGGATTCGTTCTGATTGAGTATAAGGCCCGTTAGGTCCACCAACTCCAGGACCTTCGTCCCATTCCATTCCTAGCCATTTGAGTGATTCTAAGATGATTTTGAAGGATGCTTCTGTGGATCTGTCTTGGTCTGTGTCTTCGATCCGAAGTAAAAATTTCCCTTTTTTTGCCTTTGCATATAAATAATTAAATAGAGCAGTCCTTGCTCCACCAACGTGGAGGAATCCGGAAGGGGATGGGGCAAAACGGGTACGAACTTCTGTCATTTGATTTCCTCTTTGAGTAAAAAATCTCCCAATCGTTTGTATCCAAATGGTTCTTTGGTTTTGGTAGTGAGACCATTGGTATAGGGAGGAACAAAAAATAATTGCAGATTGTTTTCTTTATAAATGGGTTTGAAAAAAAGTTTGTCCGGTTCTGATTCATTCCATTCATAACTAAGTTGGTGGTAGTCGTAGTTTGTGGAAGTATGTTCCGTAACAATCGTTTGGTTGTTGATTTTGGTGTATGTGCTGGAAGATGTAAAAAATTGATTGGAACCAAGATTGTGAGACCAACGATTTTCTCCACCAATTTCAGAACGATTTCCTTCTTCTAAAAGGATTCCCGTATCTCCATTGAGTTCAAACACTTCCATCTCATCGATGACAAACTTATTTTCTTTATAAGCGATTTGGTTTTCGAGAAGTGTTTCGATTGTATTTCCCTTCACTTCTTTGAAAAAAGATTCCTTATAAACAAAGACAATTTTTTTCTCAAGTTTATCTCGTTGGAATTTTCCAACTTTGCGATTCCAAATAAGTTTGTAGGATTCAACAACGTCATTCCCAAATTCTGCATTGATATTGTTTGAAAAATTAGTGTCGTAAGCAATGAAACTGAACTCAATTTTTTCTGCATATCCACTGGATTTGCCTGGTTCCCATTGGATACAACGGTAATGAGAAGACCCATCTTTGAAGAAAGTGGAACTCATTTTTCGAGGTGATTTGAGGAATAAAACGGAAGCAGGAATTTCGGATTTAGGATCTCTCGAAAGGAGAGAATTGACTGTTTGGCAACTCCACCCAGAAAAAAAAATCAAGAACCAGATTAGCCAATGAAAACGGGAGTATTCTTGAGTTTGTGGGGACATAGATAGGTGCGTATCGCCAGTCTAAAAAGGGAAAACCGCTTGACAAGTCAATTCATCGCACCCCTGTGTCATTTGGAACCATGAAGAACGAAGAACAGTATCCGAAACGCCCCTTTGAAGACCAAGTTAACGATGACCAAAGGAAATACTCCCGCTATGTATGCGATTCGAGAGCCATTCCACAAGAAATTGATGGCCTAAAGCCTGTTCAACGACGCATTCTTTGGGCGATGTGGAACTCTGATGCGAGAAACCGTCATACCAAAACAGTAAAAGTAGCGGGTCTTGCGATGGGATACCATCCACATGGAGACAGATCGATCCAAGATGCCCTTTCCCAAATGGCACAAGACTTTGCATTTGCAAACAACTATCCTTTGGTTCATGGGGAAGGAACTTTTGGTGACGTACTTGATCCCAATGCAATTGCATCTCCCCGTTATACAGAAGTCAAACTTTCTGACTTTGCCAAAGACTTAGGATTTTTTGAAAGTTTACCTGACATTGATTATGTCAAAAACTACGATGAAACAGAAGATGAACCAATTCATTTTGTTGGAAAGGTTCCTGTTGTTCTCTTAAATAACATCCAAGGGATTGCAACGGGATTTCGTTGTTTTATTCCAGCACACAAACTCAGTGACGTCATTGATTCTCAAGTCACGTATTTAAAAACGGGCAAACCGAAAAAGATCACTCCATGGTACAAAGGGTACGGTGGAGAGGTAAAAATGTCCAAAAATGACAATGGAAGCACTGTCATGTCTACTACATTTGGTTTCAAAAAAGAAGATGGGAAATTGTTTTTAGTAGATTCTCCCATGAACTGGAACCGTGAAAAGGTTGTGAACTACTTAGATGATTTAATCGAAAAGAAAGACAATTGGTTAAAGGACTACATTGATCATTCCAGCCAAACGTTTAAAATCGAACTTGTTGCTAAAAAAGGCGAAGAACCTTCCGAGAAAGAAATCAAAGAACTTTTCTCCAAAGAAAACAATGAAGTATTAACCATCAATGTCATCACACATGAAGGAAAACTTCGTAATTTTGTTCCAGAAGAAATCATCAAACGTTTCTGTGATTTCCGAAAAACCCATCTCATCCGCAGATTCAAACGACTTGCTGGGTTAGAAAAAGAAAAAATTGATCGGAACTCCGAACTCATTCGATTCATCAAAGAAAAATGGAACGAAAAAGTAACAGGCATTAAATCGAAAAAAGAATTCGAAGAAAAGTTAAAAGCTGCCAAATTCGTTTACTTCGAATGGTTGAGTTCCATTCCCGTTTACCGTATGACTTTGGAAGAAGTTCGTAAATGTGAAGAAGCCATTGTAGAAGCAAAAACCAAATACACTGAGTATACGGCTTTGCAAAAAGATGATAAAAAACTCACAGGATTTATGACTGATGAGTTGGATGAACTGAAGAAAAAATGGGATCCGAAATAGATAATTATGGCTCAAAAAACTGAAAAAACCTCAGGAAATTCGCGAAATTTTAAGAAATTATCGAACGTAGAACACGTTCGTATGCGTACAGGAATGTGGCTTGGGCAAAACTCCCTTTCCACATTTGAACAACATTTTTTTACCAAAGATAACTCTGGTAAGTATGATATTGTACACGAAGAACTTTCCGACATCCCAGCCAAACTGAAATGTTTGGATGAAGCATGTATGAACTGCGTGGATGAATACAGAAAGAACTTAAACGACAAATCCATTCCCGAAAAAGATAAGATGAACAAACTCATCATCCAATTGTCAACGGATCGCAAACGTGTGACCATCCAAGACAATGGACGTGGTATCCCTGCCGACAATGCTGAAGGAGTTTACCTCCACTTGATGTATGGGGAAAACTTTGACGACAAAGTGAAAGAAGACCATGTTGCCGGACAAAACGGGGTGGGGATTTCACTTGTAAGAATGGTTTCCTCTTTTTTCCGAGTGAAAACCATTAACGGTGGAAAAGCTTACAAAAAAATGTTTAGCATCCATGATGATGTGAAAAAGGTCATCCGCAGTTTCAAACTTTCCAAAGAAGATACAGAACGTGTTCACTTGTATTATGATGAACATGGAACCTTTGTTGATTGCCCTTTATTATCCGCTGACCAAATCAAACAACTAAAAGCACCTTGTGACAAAACAGGGATGACTGCGGTTGTAGAAGCAGCGAAAAAAGAAGACCACGGAACAACAGTTGAGTTTGAACTCAATCCCGCATACTTCAACAACCTAGATACTTCTTTTAACATCAATTTGGTGAAACAATACCTCCAAGACATTGCGATGTCAAACCCTGGCCTTGAAGTTGTTTTTATCCACAAAACTGGAAAAGAAAAATATAAGTTCAAAAAAGGTTTTGATGAGATCTTTAGTAACTCCGAAATGGTGTACTACAAATTGGATTATGCAGACAAAACTTCTGCCTCACAAATCCATATGGATACCTATGTAGTGGTGGGACAAAATAAAACTCTCACTTGGGTGAACTCTATTTTCTGCCCTCAAGGTGGATCCGCGATTGAATATTTGGAAAACAGACTTTGTGATGAGATTCGTAAAAAATCACAAATTGTCAGTTTAGAAAAAAAACTCAATACACAATGTACAAGAAATGATGTGAGAAGTTGTTTTCACATGTATGTGAACCTTCGGATTCTCAACCCTCGTTTTAAATCCCAAGATAAATCTTATCTCATCAACGATTTGAATGAAGACATTCGAAAGTCCGTGGACAAACACCTCGACAAACTTTTGAAGAAAACTGGCCTCATCGAAGAAATTAAGATGGTAATGGAACGTAGAACCCAGATGAAACAGCTCGAGGATGCGCAGAAAGGCCTCCGTAAGGCGTCTCGGAACAACATCCCTAAGCTTATGCCTCCGACTGGCAAACCAAACGATCCAGGCCGAATTTTGTTTGTGGCAGAAGGGGACTCGGCGATTGCGGGACTACGCCCAGCACGGAATCCAAAATTACATGGTTTGTTCCCACTCAGAGGAAAACCACTCAACTGTAAAGGCATGTCACTAGCCAAAGCATTACAAAACGAAGAGATGAAAAACATCGTCGCCATCGTGGGACTTCCTCTCGACCAAAAGGTAAAATCCATTGATGAATTGAATTATGATAAAATCAGTATCATCACCGATGCCGATTTTGATGGGTATGCGATTCGTTCTTTGATGTTGTCTTTCTTTTATGAGTATTGGCCTGAACTGTTTGATTTAGGTTTTATCAATATTTCCGCAGCACCACTCTATGAGGTGGATGTAAAGTGGAAAGATGGTAAAAAAGAAACTGTTTTCTGTATTGATGACTCCGACTATGATAAGTTAGTTGCAAGAGTCAACAAACAAGGTGCGGAAATCACTCGTAAAAAACGAAACAAGGGTCTTGGGGAAACAGGAAAAGAAGCCATGAAGTATGCTGTAGATCATTGTATGACAACTATTACAATTGGTAATAAAAAATCTGCTAAGACCACACAAGACTTATGGTTCCATAAAGATTATGCAGAAAAACGCCGTGAAGCAATTTCTGAATACTCAATGAGTGTGATCCAAGACTAAGGGTAAGGTTCGATTTTTTAGAATATTCCCAACAAACACGGGCCATGTTGTGAAGGACAAATTGTAGTTCTTTCCATTTGGCATAGCGATCACTCCCCATTCCATAGGTTTGGGGAGTTTTGTTTTTTATAAGCTTGTTCCAATCTCCTTTCATTTTTTCCTTGGGGTATGAAATCGAAGAAAGAAAAAAAGATTCATTCCGTTCAAACGAAAGAAAACCAATCTCAAGAAAAAACTCCTTCTTTTCCCTCTCAAATCCAAAATCCAATTCATGATTTATACTTTCCGTTCCGTATTCTCTTTGTGTTTCTTTTTTTCCTTCTTCTCCAATGCCAATCCAATGGGGATTCGAAAACAATTTCGTATTTCCAAAACAAAGAAAAAACAAAAGCCGATATCCAATCAAAATGGGAAACACTGGCTCCCTCAGGGATCAAATCACTTACGTATATGGTAATGATGGGAGATGGAGAGGTCTACCAATCTCAGATCGGGGCAAGTTCCGATTCCAAAATCGAACGATTTAAAATAGGGAGCATCACAAAACTTTTTACAGGAATTGCCATCTTACAATTACAAGAATCCGGTAAACTGAAGTTAGATGACCCTGCTTCTAAGTTTTTACCTGAATTGAATTTCGTGAAACCGAAAAAAGAAGGGTATCGTGAGATCACCATTCGTGATTTACTCACCCACCAATCTGGTTTACCTTCTGATTTGGCGAATGGTTTTTTCCTTTCTCCCGATTCAAAAGAAGATGAGATTTATCGTTCCTTTCGTTCATTACCAAAAACACTTGCAGGACTGGAACGAAACGAACCTGGAAAAATCCATTCCTATTCCAATTTAAGTTTTGGGTTACTGGGAAATATCATTGAACGGGTGTCAGGTGAATCAATCGAATCTTACTTTCGTGCCCATCTATTCGAAAAAGCGGGAATGAAACATACAACCCTAATGGAAAATTTAGATGGATCAGAACTCATTACGGGTTATTCTGGTATTTTTTGGAAATCGAAGACCGTTCGGCCTGTCATCCGAGATTTGACAGCAGGATCCATTTCCACAACGGCAAACGATATGGGTCTTTTTATGAAGGCTTTTTTCCGAAGTAAGGAAAATAAAGGTCTCTTAACTTCTGTTAGCTTTGATGAGTTTCACAAAACACAAATTGGTCCTGTTGCCAATTTTGAAATGAAACTGGGATTACCTGTGATGAAAACAAGTTACCAAGCAGATGGAAAAACGATTTGGTTTTATGGGCATTCTGGTTCTCTCCCACCTTTTTTTGCCGACTTAGTCTATGATCCTAATACGGAAATTGTTTCCTTTGTCGCTGGGAACACCCTGGGTTTACAAACAGGGAAACTAAAAAGTACCAATACACAAGTGATGCAAGTGTTATGGGAAGAAAAAATGGGCATACAACCAGAACCAAGCCCCCCACCCATGTTAGGCAATAAAGGAGCTCTTCCAGAGGAAGAAGGAATTTATATTTCTCCCATGGGGATCCACGAATACAAAAAAGGGAATCCGCCAACTCTCAGTTTGATGGGATTTGATGTAGGACTCATTGAAAAGGAAAATCGTTACGGAATCGACTTACGGGTATTATTCGGACTTATCAAAATTAACGATCCTAGTATCAATGAGATACGTGTTGAATTTGAATCTTGGGAGGGAAATTCTATTTTTACCTTATATTCCAAGGATCTTCCCAAAGGTGTCGCAGGAATCGGAGTTAAATTTAAACCAGACTACCGTTATCCGGATTCAAATTTTTTTGGGACCTTCGTCACAAAAGAACCATATGCCATCATTCCCAAACTCAAATTAGAAAAGGACAAACGAGGATTCCCTCTCTTAACCATATACTATTCATTAGGTGGAATGGAAAATACAGTCCAAGTTCCTTGCCAATGGGAAGGTGACAACACTCTTCGGATCTTAGGGTATGGGCGTAATTTGGGTGAGAGGCTTACCTTGGAGAGTAAAGAAGGAAAACCGTTTATCCAATACTCAGGTGGGGAATACCAAAAGGATTAAGGCATGGAAACAATGGGAAATCGATTGTAGAGAAAATGGTAGAATCTGTATTTCTAAATTGACTTTTGAAACATGAAAATACCAATTTACTGAATCTCGTTAGTTCTGAGATCAAAAGGTACACAATGAAAATTCTCAAAATATTACCACTCTTGGCTCTTGTTATTTCCTTGAGTCAATGTATCACCTATCTTAAAAAAGATGTCCCCGCTTTTAATCCTGCAAAGATTGAGAAAAAAATCTCGAATATTGACTTTGTTTTAGATTTTAATCAATACAATGCCTTCGGTGAAAAATTCCCTGTAAGTGAAGAGACCCATAAGGCAAACAAACGGGCATTTACAGAAATCATATCTGGATGTAAATGTATTGAAAAATTTAATCTCTATGTTGTTGGATTGGATGATGTAAGTAAATTAAACAGTAAAAATCAAGTCAAGATAGAAGTAACAACGAGAGCTAAGCCGAATGCCTCGCTCTTTCTATCTTCGACATTGTTTGTTGTCACTTTGGGATTAGTTCCTTTTTTTGGTGAAATCAATGGGAAAACAGAATTTGTAGCATATAACCAAGGCAAAGAAATCAAAAGGTATACTTACGAAAATGATGTAGTTGAAGTGAGACAATTATTTTTGTTATTTGTAATGCCATTTCGACAAAAGAGCTATATAACCAACCAAAATGTGCCAGACAATTTTGTGAACGATATATACCGCGATAAACTATATCAGTAAATTTTCCTACACTGGACTTTGAAGTGAGTCACTTCAAAGTCCAATCCAGTATAAAATCACTATCACTATCGATATTTTCTTATTTGATATCTCCTATGTACACAGGTAAGGTTGTACTTTTGTCACATTCTTTATTTTGTATTTCTGAATAGAAACATGCAAACAAGTTCGCATTGATATGAGTTTCGTTTGGTTGGCACAGTCATTCGCAATTTATTTTGGATCCTTTGAAACACAAGGAAACAATGGAAGTTCCATTTGTTCTTCAACGTTTTTTACATTAGAATCTGGACATTTAGCGGGTGATATTATACATAAGATTTTAGGCTTAGGGCGAAATATTAACAAGAAGCTGAAATATGGTAATAAAATGGGAATACAAAACCTAGTCTCTTGGTATGGTAAATGTAATGGATTAGAATCCGCAGCCGAATTGATTGGCAAATCCACAAATATAAGTACATTGCATGTAAAGGTCGGAACATCTTGATGGTCTGCTACCTCCTGAAGATTGGCACGATTTATAGTAATCTAATTGAGTAATAGTACAAAGACTTTTTAAATCCTTTTCTTTTTGATCTTCTTTGGAAATATCAGGCAATTTACATAATTGCATAAAAAAACATAGGAAAACAATCGAAAGTATTATTGGAGTTTTTTTGTGCAACTTTCTCGATTTTAAATTTTTACAATTACATTGAACAGTTGTCATATGATCTGGTTAATTTTGAATAGAATATATATAGAATGTATTTTTTGAAAGAAATTTTTCAGCAGACTTCAAAATATTGAGAAGTTTGTTGATTTTTCATTTCGATTTAAGATTCTTTACAAATTAGAATTTTATGATTTCAACTTTTAGAATCAATCTCCTCTTCATTACCTCCGTTTTCCTTCTTTTTTTCAATTGTAGTCGTTATGTTTACGAATCAAGTTATACGATTCGTACAAACGATGTAAAAACAGTAGATGATCATTGGAACGAGTTAGTTTCCAAAAAAACGAATCCAAAAATATTACTCTTTGGATTTCATACGTATAAAATATCCAAATCTGAATCTACTATACTCAAAAATGCTCAGTTTGCAGAAGTTGATTATAATACTGGTACTTACAAATTTTTTAAACATGGGCAATACATTGATACACAAAAAACAAATCAAACAATACCTGTAAAAGACTTAGATCTAAAAAGATTTGTGATTGAATACTTGTCAAAAACGGAAGCCACCGGGAAAGTAGAATTAGAAAAAATATTGGTTCCAGCAAAAGGTAAAAAAGATAAATTTTTAATCAAAAAATTTGATTCTGATTATATCGTCATGGCCATCCACTTACCCTACTACCACGAAAGAACGAAAGCTGGAATTAATGCGGTGACTGGATTTTTTGGAATTGTAACACTTGGGTTGATTCCTATCTATGAAGTTTCTAAAGCTGAAACATTCTATATTGTATTTGATAAAAACTTAAAGTACCAAAATAGTTTTTATTATAATCGACCTTACACAATCATCTCAGCATTGTGGATGATTCCTAATGAAGGATTTCAAACCTTCTTTAATCAGGCAGAAGTTCCTCCTGAAAATGCATATAAAATTCACGTAGAAGAGTTTGAGAGAGAACTGCTTTATCAACTAACGTTGAAAAAATGACAGTTAGCTGAGTTATTCTTCAGCTAACTGTAAAGTAGTAATTTAACTTACTTCTTTTTTTGAGCAGGAGTTTCTTGTGCTCCTGTGCTACCAATATTCAATTTTGGATATTCTTTTTTATACATAGCAAGATCTTCTTCTTCTAAACTTCCAACGTTTTTAGAAAAAGTGCGGATAAGACCTGTTTGTCTTGACGTGTATTGAAGTCTTCTTGTTGTCGCAAAGTCATCATTCATTGGGTCATAAAGGATAATACCAGCTAGAAAATCATATATTTCAAGTGGATGATATTCAGCTTCCGCTCCAATATAGATAAAGCCAAAGTGACCTCCCAATCCCCAATAATCTCGGTAAGATTGGTAAATTGCTTCAGAAGGTTTGTGGAACCAAAGAGCGTCTGCATTGTAAGCTAGTCCGCCGGTTCCTACTTTCGCACCAAATACTCCTGCTGCAACAATGGGTCCAACTCCAAGTTCTGTATTCGCTTCTGATTTTAGACCAATCATTTTCTTTTGACCACCACCAATTGCAATTGTTGCACCAGTATATAACTCTGCTTGAACTGCTCTTGTTACGTGTGCTCCTACTCCAATTTGTGGGCCCAAGTGAACCCAAACTTCGAATTGGTCAATAAAGTCGAATATTCTGTCTGGAATGTACCAAAGTACTTTTTCTGTAGTTGTAGGCTGAACTTTTGCTCGGATTGCTTTGTTATAACCCAACATAACAGTTGGAGTCACTGATTCGATTTGTTCTGCAGTCGCTCCACTTTTAATCTCTGCAATGATAGGATCATCAGGATGTAAAACATCAATAACACTAATTACGCGGATGGCTTCTTCAGTTTTTCCATTTGCCTTTAGTTCTTTAGCTTCCTTTGCGATGGCTACTGCTGATTCGTTAATTTCTTTGATTGTCGGTGATGCACAATTTGCAATCAAAAAAGAGAAAACGAATGCGAGTATAGCGATTTTTCTATTCATAATTATCTCCTGGACGTCGAGTTCACCTTTTCTATCAAAATGTATCAAACAAAATTTTTAGATTGGCAAAAGATTTTGAACATGATTCTTTTCAGAAAAATTTGGAATGGCTATATTTTACTTGCGTTAGCAGGAGATTCTCTTTCTAAACTAGCAAAAGTTTGGCTCATTTTGTCGACTTACTTTCTCTTCCCTTTTCGCAAATTTGTTTTATCGCATATTTTTAAGGTCGTATATGACGGATCTTGTATTTAGAGAATCGTTCAACTCCCAGGTTGACTCGGAATCCAAAACTTCCATCCTTTTTTAGAATCAAAATACGAAATATAAACTTTTGCTAGGCTAGAATTTTGTCACGATAAACTGGACAAAATCTTGAGATTCTGTCTTAAAGTAATTTCTATTTTTGAGCTCTCTGTCATTTTGAATTTGGACTTTGAAATTAGGATTTCCATTTTTCTAAGGGAACGGATGGAAGTAAAAAGCATTTTTTCATTTTGAGAGGCGGGAGAATTCTGGCTTGTGCGAATGCAAAAAACGAAAATAGTGTGGGTTCTTGTCTATACACTCTATTTTAGTTTTCCGCCATTTTCCCTCTTCGGAGAACCCAATTCCCTGATTCTCCTGGATGCTGAAAAAACCAAAGAATGGGGTGCGTTTCTTCCCAAACGAGAAGTCGATCAAAATTTACTACAATCCATTTTGGATGAAATCAGTGTTAGGCGGTTTGATTTGGATCCCAAGTGGCTTCGACTCGTCCATTATGAATCAAAGGGAAAAGATAATTACCAGAGTAAAATCGTAAATTCTCGCTTTTTTTTATCTTCCGAGGGTAGAACCAATCCAAAAAGTGAATTGGAAGCAACCATTCGTAGTTTTTTTGTGGAGGAACCCATTCCAGAAGGTCTCATCCATCCTGTTTGTTCGTATCCAACGAGGCATCAGTTCATTAAACAAAAGTTTGGTGTGAATTTTTTAAAACGAAGTGGAATTCGTTGTGACCGGTACGAAGTTTGGAAAGCATCAATCCATGCCGATTCGGTTTCCATTGTATTTGCTTCTTATTATCTAATGTCACCTGCTTCTGTTTTTGGGCATACAATGCTCAAGTTCAACCAGAAGTCAAATGAAGTGAATGGATCCGAAATTTTAGATTATGCGGTGAATGTTTCGGCCGATACTCCCAATCTAGATCCCATTCGATATACCTATCATGGATTGTTTGGTGGATTCAAAGCTAAGTTTTCATTGTTCCCATATTATCTAAAAGTGAATGAATACAATGACCTCGAAAGTCGCGATTTATGGGAATACCGATTGTCGTTAAACAAAGATGAGTTGGAACTCCTTGTTTCTCATTTATGGGAATTGTCTCGGGCAGAATTTGATTATTATTTTCTGAATGCTAACTGTGGGACATTCCTTGTCGAATGGTTGGATGTCGTAAAACCAGAACTCAATCTAAAATCAAAATTAGGTGGTGTTGTGAGTCCTGTTGATACCATTAAATTGTATACCCGAACAGAAGGTCTGGTAGTGGAAACAAAATACAGACCATCGTTGTATTCCGAGATCTCATTCCTTATTGGACAAATGGAACCGGAAGAAAAAAAAGCCTTCTATCATTTATTAGACACATCTAAAAATGAATCCTTTGATTTACACATTTTAGAAAACCAAGACAAAGGAATCCGCCATTCACTCATACTCGATGCTTTTTTGTTGGCCTCTCGTTACCAAAGTTTCCAATCTCCAAAACCAAATGAGATCCAAAAATCCAATGAACAAAAAACATTGGAGTTTCGTTCTAGGTTTCCAAGTCCAACAGAACCATGGAACGAAAGAGTGATTCCGTCTCCACCTGAATTGGCACATCCCAAATCAAGGATTGTGACTGGTGGTGGTTCCTCCAATTTGGGACCATTTTTGGAATGGAAATACCGATTTGCTTACCATGATTTACTCAATGTGAGTCAGGGTTCCCCACCAAACGGAGAGTTGGTGTTTTTTGATGGAAGTGTTCGTCAGTATGAAGGGAAAAAAACAGAACTTACATCCTTTACGTTGGTTCGATTGGTTTCGTTAAGCCCTTACAATCCTATCTCAAAACATTGGTCTTATTTATTCGACTTTGGAATGCAAACCACTCTTTTCAAAAGTAAACAGAATCAATGGTGGGAAAGTTTGAATGGAAAAACGGAAACAGAATGGGAACGTAAACAAGTTGCCAATTTAGATCTTGCCGCAGGTTGGACATTTGCTGATGAATTTTCGAAAACCAAAGATCGGTTAGGTAAGATTTCCTTTTTATTGGGTTTCAAATCTCAATTCCATCCGAGATGGGAACAAGGGGGAAGGTTTGGACCCAATGTCCAAACCCTTTACCAAAAAGAGTGGGGGAATTGGAAGGTGTTAGGTGGATTTTTTATCCAACACTATTGGAACCAAACCATCAAAAACCAAATTGGATCGACTGTTACTTTGCGATACTTATGGTCACAAGAATCAGAATTCCGAGTGGAAATGAAAAGGGAACCAAACTACCAAGAAGTATCTGGTTCCTTTCATTATTTATTTTGAGCTGGTTCTTCAAATTTTTTTTGGTTTCTGTAATGAGCCAAATACGTGATGAGAACTAAAGCCCCCACAGGTACGGCAAAATAGATATGAACTTGGATGAGCCCAGCAATCATTCCCAAAATTCCACCTAAGAATTGTATTACGACCAAATTCCCACCAGTATTGTCCAAAATCATTTTTTCCAAATCATCAGTATCAAGTGCCATCACTCTTTCTTCAACAAGTGCTGTTACATTGATATTATGGACAAATTTTTCAATATTGGTTTTGAGATACGCTTTTCCTTCTTCACTATTCATAAATTCGAGAAGGCGTTTTTTCACCCAATCCACTGCACGGAAAAAGTTTTTTTCGATCTCTTCCCAGTTGTTGGGATCATCCAAATAAGATTGTAAACGTTCAATGCCCGATGGCAATAGGTTTTGTCTGGCGTAATCACCACTGGCTTCCAACCAATTGGATATTTTGCCTGTGATGAATTCTTGTGTTTCCTTGGAATTGAGTCTTTCTTGTAAACCAGCCATCATATCATCCATCATTTTCATGAACTGATCGGATGTTTCGGGGTCTTTGACAAAACGTTCTAACAGTTCGCGGATTGCATCCTCGTTGAACGAAAATATTTTTTTCACACCAATTCCGATTTTTCCCAATGTACTTCGTGTTTTTAAATATTCTTCGAGACCTTCGTTTAAAAGGTTCGCGAGTTTAGGCATCTCTTCTAATAGAATGACTCGGAGTTGTTTCCCTAATTCTTCACGATTGGTTTCTTCTGTTAGGTAATAGGTTAGGCGGTTTCTTGTGTATTCCCAAAGTTTTTGTACTTCTTCAGGACGTTCCGCCATTTTTTTCATGGTTTCTTCTGAAAAATCAAAGATCACTTCTAAAATTTCAGGACCACGTTCCTTTAACATGGAAATGATTTTGGTAACAAGTAAGGTGCGGATTTCATCGTTATGGATGGCTTCGTCAATTTCTTTGACAATTTTTTGGATTCCAGTTTCGACTAAATTCCTTTCATAGATATAAGCAATGATGATGTCGGGATGGAGTAAATTACTTTGGATACTCTCTCCTAAAGACTTTGCAATTTTAGATTTGTTTTTGGGGACAAGCCCAGACCAACCAAGCACCTTACCATGTTTTGGTTGGAATAACATTTTGATCGCAAGGAAGTTGGTGTAATAACCAACCATTCCCGCCATGAGCACAACAAAGATTGCATTGATCCAAATATTCCCTTCGTAGTAAATTTGAAACCCACCACAAATAACGGAAAATAATACGAGGAGTCTTCGATACCAAGTATCTAACTTAGCAACATCCATCTTATTCCTCTTCTAATTTTAAATATCTACCACTGAGTTTCCGTAAAAAACCTCGAGGGATAAGTTCTGAAACGGTGATCGCACCTTGGTTAAAACTTCCCGTGATACAAACTGCTTGGTTGTATTTGAGTGCACTTAACGACTCTTCGACGACCTCATCTGCATTTTGCCACATAAATGAAGGGTATTTGGACTTACTGATTCCTGCACGTTGGTGGAAATCAGAATGAGTGAGTCCAGGGCAAAGTGCTTGTACATGAATTCCGTAGTTTTTGGCTTCTTCATGAATGGATTCAGTGAAAGATTTAACAAACGCTTTTGTTGCCGCATAAATAGCACTGCCAGGTGCTGGCAAATAACCAGCGATAGATGCCACATTGATTAAATAACCTTTTTTATTCTTTTTGAATCGGTTCAGTGCTGTGTGTGAAAGGTGAACAAGAGTTTTTACATTCAAACTCACTTCATCTAATTCTTTGTCAAGAGGAAGGGCCGCAAACTCACCAACAGTTCCAAATCCTGCATTATTCACTAATAGTTCGGCATCTTTATCTTTTTCAATGATACTTGATAGTTCTTCCACATCTTTCTTTTTGGTAAGGTCTAAGACGAAATACTTCAACATTCCTCTCGACTTAGGTTCCAATTCGAGGATGACTTTTTTTAAGTCCGCTTCCGTCCGAGAAATTAAAAAAACATTATAATCTTTGCCGAGTGCTCTAACAAATTCTTTTCCGATACCTTGCGATGCGCCTGTAACATATGCATTTTTCATTCGATGGGATTCCTCTTCATTAGAACGGCAGTTGATCCGTCCGGATAGTATTTTTTACGTCTCTCAAGTTCATTAAAACCAACAGACAAATAGAGTTTGATTGCTGGTTCGTTTGATTCTTTCACTTCTAAAAAAAATTCCTTTTTTGGGAATTCTTTAAATAAGTGTTCTAACAATTGTTTTGCTAGGCCTAACTTTCTAAAGTTGGGTAATGTAGCGATTCGGAAAATTTCAATTTCCCAAGGTGTCTCACAAACTAACGCATAACATTGTATATTTTGGTCACCTATGCCAAATGCGACATGGAATTCCAAATGAGTTTGGATCATCTTATCTGTCCATTCTTCACCTGGAAAACATAGTTTTTCCCAAGTAAGGATCTCTGGCAAATGGACTTCACCCAACCTCTGAAAACTAAGAGACATAATCACATTTTTTTCTTTTCATCCAAAAGAAAGAAACTAAAATCGAACCGATGGGCACAAAAAACAACTGGTTTTCAATGGTTTTCACACTCAAGTGGGGAGTTGTTTTGGGTTCGCTCCTCTTTTTGACCCATTGTGATTACTTAAAATCCCTTACAGAATCCCGCTACCGCAAACGAATCGGTGGAGAACCCACAGAAAAAGACATCGTCAATTGGAAAGAGAAATTGGCATTGGAAGAAGCAGAAATTGAAGAAATGGACAAACGGATTCGAAAATTGGTCCAAAAGTCCAACCAATCGGCTGCACTCTCATGGAAAATTGCCCGCGCTTATATGCGTGCAGGTTCTGCAGATGTGGGTGTGCGTTATTACGAAGAAGCCGTCACAGAATCCATTCCCAATGCAAAACAAGGTGGATTTGAAATCCATTCTTACGAATCCGCTTTACCTTTTTTTGAAAAGGCCATCCAGTCGGGAAAATTAGACAAACAATTGTTATATGAGACAGCTGTTGCTTATGCAAATGCATCTAAAGATATGGGATGGGAACCTACTCGAAGGAGCCGTGCCATAAGTTTATTCAAACAATTGGCAAAATTAGACAAAGACGATACTCGCTTCCCATTTCAATTGGCACTGATCTATTTTGATTCTTCCTTGAAAGATGAAAGTTGGAATGGAAAACTAGCAAATGGTTATGATGAATTGGATTCCGCATTTTCATTGTTAGACCAAATATTGCGAAAAGAACCTTATAATGTACCCACTCGTTTTGCGAAGGCCAATTTTTTATACCAAATTGGAAAGTCTTCTCTAGCTTATGATGAATACCTTCGTATCAAATCCATTTTAGAAGAAATGAAGGGGAAAGGAAGTATCCGAGAACCTTTGGAAGAAAACTCTTCTTACCAAAATGTTTTGAAGAATTTAACTGCACTTGGGGCCCAAAACAAATCTAACTGACCTAATCCCATGTGGTACTTTCCATTTTGGGTCATCCGAAAGTTCTTTCTTTCCTACGCAAAACAAAGATTTGGCGTAATTATGATCAATTTTTACCTTTATACCAATCTTTGCCCATGTTCTTCAAAGAAGAAGATTGGAAATTTTGGTTATCTGAATGTATGGTTTGAGAACAAAACAAAGACCCTCGTTGGAACTTAGTATCCTATTTTGATTCCAATTATCCAAAACTTCTCAAAGAAATTTATGATCCCCCACTTGTGATTGTGGGAATGGGTGAACTAACTTTATTGCAGAAAGACCTTGTTGCCATTGTGGGCACTCGTAAATCTTCGCCTGTTTCTTTATCAGCAACAAAAGCACTTGTGGGTTCATTCTCTGAAAAAGAAAACATCGCCATCGTTTCTGGTATGGCGCTCGGGATTGACAGACAGGCTTTTGTCACTGCAATTGAATTAGGAATCCCTGTTGTTGGAGTTCTCGGCACCACACTTGGAATCGAATACCCACCAGGGAATCGTGACCTTTACAAACAGATTAAAAATGACCCCAAACAATTGTTAATCTCTGAATTCATACTGCATACAGAACCTGCCAAGTGGACATTTCCTAAACGAAATCGTGTGATTTCTGGTCTTTGCCAAAAGGTTTTTATCATGGAGTCAGGTAAAAAATCGGGAACCATTTCCACGGCGATGAGTGCCATGGAACAAAACAGAGAAATTTTTGTTTTTGATCACCCAAAACAATTTGATAACGAAGGGGGGAAGATGTTGTTACGGCAAGGTGCGAGTAACTTGTGTGGTGGGAGTCAAATTGTAAAAACGGAAACGGTAAAACGAAACATTTATACTTACGAAGAGTGGCAAAAACTAAAAAACACCTCCTTCCTCCAGAAAAAGGAAGAAGAGGTGTTGGATTTTCAATTTAACCTTTAAAGATAAAGCCAGCGATTGTTGCGATTACATAGATCACTAGCAAAAATACACCAAACGGACGTTTGATTTTATCTTTGGAGAATACAATTCCCAAACGGAATAAAACGAGAACAATGAGCATGGAAGGAAAATAAAAACTGAAAAAACTTACGGGTGCTTCGAGTCCATTTTTTGTGACAGCAGCAGCTGCGCCCGATACAAAGAGAACGTTTAAAATATCGGCACCTATGATATTACCCACAGCAAGTTCAGAGTGTCCACGCCTTGAGGCTTGGATGGCAGTGACAAGTTCAGGCAAACTAGTTCCAAAGGCGACAAGAGTTGCCCCAATGATGGATTCAGGAATTGATAATCGAATTGCTGTTTCTTGTACAGAAGGGATGAGCACTTTCGAGGATAAAATGACAAGAGTGATGGCAGTGACCAGTTTGATCAAAACAATCCAAAAAGGAGATTCGTCATATTCGGTTGTGTCATCGAGTCCTGCTTCAACTTCTCCAGGTTTGGATCTTGACCAACGAATGCTTAAGTAAACATAAACACCTAATAAAATTAAAAAGACAATCCCTGTCCCTTGGTCAATTCGTCCACCTGTTTTGAAAACGGAAGTCAGGTTTGACCATGGTAAGGCAGCAAACACGAGTAAAAATCCACTGAGAACTTGGATCCAACCCTGGCGGTTGACAAGGCGTTTGTCGATGTCAGGTGGGGAGATGAGAATCGCAATCCCGAGGATGAGTCCTGTATCACAGATAATCGATCCCACAGCATTTCCTAGGGCAATTCCAGGATTCCCTTCGAGGGCAGCGAGGACAGAAACAGAAACTTCAGGGAGAGTGGTTCCTAAGCTGACAATCGTTGCACCAATGATCATCTTTGGGACACCCCATCTTGTAGAGAGGGAAACGGCTTCGTCTACCAAAACATCAGCAGCTTTCCCAAGTACAAGGATAGAGCCAATGATGACAAGTATGAGGAATGGTAAGGGTAGGGTTTGAAAAGTTGCAGTCAGAAATGCATCCATGGATAAAGGTCAGAATATGGACTACTTACTTCGACTGCGACTCTTTCTTTGGCTCGGGACCCTCGGTTTTTTTTCTCCGGCCTTCGGAGAACCACGAATGCCAAAAGAACCCAGTTTACCTTCGTTACCGAACGAAGAAACGAAAGAACCAAGAAATGCCCGTGGTGAAAAAGAGTCGGGTGAAGCAAAGGTTTTAAACTTAACCCTTTGTGATGGAAGAACGGTTCGAGGGGAATCAACTAGCGGGAGTCAGTCGATATTTTTTGAACACACAAAAGATGGGATTTTATACAAAAAGAAATTAACAATCGCAGAACTTGATTCGATTAAAATTGATTCCTGGGAACTCAAATCAAAACGAGAAGAAAAAAAAGGAACCACTTACGAAGTGTTGCCCAAAAAGATCCGCATCCGTACAAAAAACGGGGAAACATTTTATAAAGAAACGGGAGTTTCGGATTTAAAACTTTTGAACATCGAAATCAAAAACAATAATGGAGAAACGACACTCTTTACCTATTGGGTGGATTTAAAATTCCCCGATGGCAAATGGTATTCTGGTCTTCCATCCGCAAAAGGGGACCAAACTTTTAGGGAAGATTGTTTGAAAGATGTTGTACGAATGATTGAATGGGAATAACTATCAAAAAAATCCAATCGAATCATTTTGAAGAAATATTGTGAATCGAAGGTAAAACTATCGAAGTTTGATCCTCGTGCAGAATGCACTGCACGAGAGATTTTTTTATAGATTTTGTTTCCTTGGTTTTATCGACTTAAGATTCGATCACACAGTCAACGAAGTATGTCAAAATTCCTGATTCTGATTTTTCTTCAACAAGGCCATGGATGTCTGTTTCGAACCCAGGGAATTTTGTATTAAACTCACGAGCAAATTGTAAGTAACGAATGATCGTTGAGTTAAATTTTTCTCCTGGGATGAGGAGTGGAATCCCTGGTGGGTACGGTGTGAGTAACACTGAAGTGATCCTTCCTTCCAATTCATCAATCGGAACTCGTTCGATGTCGCGGTGGGCCATTTTTGCAAATGCTTCTGATGGTTTCATCGCTGGGATCATCGGACTCAAATACATCTCTGTTGTTAGGTGAGAGATGTTATTGGCTCTGTATACTTCGTGCATGGATTGGCATAGGTCACGTAACCCAATCCGATCGTATTTTGGATGTGCTGCCGTAAATTTTGGCATCACTCTCCACAATGGTTGGTTGGTATCATAATCATCTTTGAACTGTTGTAATTCGGTGACCATTGTATTCCAACGGCCTTTTGTGATACCGATTGTAAACATAATAAAAAAACTATAAAGGCCTGTTTTTTCGACGATGATCCCGTGTTCGGCGAGGTACTTGGTGAGAATGAGAGCAGGGATTCCCCAATCAGCAAATTCACCTTCTACACTCATACCTGGTGTGATGACAGTTGCTTTGATCGGATCGAGCATATTAAATCCTTCTGCAATATCACCAAACCCATGCCAACGGTCATTTGCCTTGAGGATCCATTCGTCTCGTTCGCCTGCACCTTCTTCGGCAAGGGCTTCAGGTCCCCAAACGCTAAACCACCAATCTTCTTCTAGTTCCAAATCCACTTTGCGCATTGCACGTCTGAAGTCTAACGCCTCTTCGATGGATTCTTCCACAAGTGCATTTCCGCCGGGAGATTCCATCATCGCCGCGGCAACGTCGCAGGATGCAATGATCGCATACTGTGGACTTGTACTTGTATGCATTAAAAATGCTTCATTGAATAAATTTCGATCTAAGGTTTCCTTTTCACTGTTTTGGACAAGGATCTGGCTTGCTTGTGAGAGTCCCGCGAGCAATTTATGAGTGGATTGTGTTGCAAAGATCATACTTTCTTTCGGACGTGGTCTGTCAGATCCTATGGCATGCATCCCTGTATAAAAACGATGGAACGCAGCATGAGGTAACCATGCTTCATCAAAATGAAGAGTTGAAATTTTACCGTCTAACTCAGACTTGATGTCTTCTACGTTATACAGAATTCCATCATAAGTACTTTGTGTGATGGTTAAAATTCTTGGGTTCCCTTTTACATGTTTTGCAAACGGGTGTTCAGCGATCTTCTTTTTGATGTTTTCCCAAGTGAATTCGGATTTGGGAATAGGGCCAATGATACCAAAATGGTTTCTTGTTGGCATCAGGAAAACTGGGATGGCACCTGTCATGGTGATCGCATGTAAAATACTTTTGTGGCAGTTACGGTCAACAATCACAACGTCACCAGGAGCAACGGTACTATGCCAAACAATTTTATTGGAAGTGGATGTTCCGTTTGTTACAAAATACAAACTATCACATTGGAAAATCCGTGCAGCATTTCGTTCACTGGCAGAAATGGGACCCGTGTGATCCAAAAGTTGTCCGAGTTCATCTACCGCATTACATACGTCAGCTCGTAACATGTTCTCACCAAAAAACTGATGGAACATTTGACCCACTGGGCTTTTTAAAAAAGCAACACCACCTGAGTGACCAGGGCAGTGCCAACTATAACTTCCATCATGTGCATATTGAGTGAGTGCTCGGAAAAACGGAGGAGGTAAACTATCTAAATACGATTTTACTTCTCTGTGGATAGCCCTTGCCATAAACTCAGGTGTGTCTTCAAACATATGAATGAAGCCGTGGAGTTCTTTTAAGATGCTGTTTGGAATATGGCGGCTTGTTCTTGTTTCTCCGTATAAAAAGAGAGGGATATCTGCGTTTCTATGACGCACTTGGGTCACAAAGTCTTTGAGTTGGCGAAGAGCGTCTGGCACCTCACCTTCTGTCTCAGGTGTGAACTCTTCATCATCAATGGAGAGAATGAATCCACAAGCCCGGCTTTGTTGTTGTACAAAACTCGTGAGATCTCCATAACTGGTCACACCCAAAACTTCGATTCCTTCGCCTTCTAAGGCCTTTGCAATAGCTCGAATGCCAAGACCACTGGCATTTTCGGAACGAAAATCTTCATCAATGATGATGATAGGAAATTGTACGATACCGTTTTGATACATCAACTCCATAGGAGGTATGTCCCACAGAGAATCAAATGATTTTAGTTTCTAAACTCGTTTTTTCGGAAGGTATTTGTAATACTCCATCTCAACTGTATTGATGAGATAGGTGTAGTATTTGACTAATTTTTTATCGAACTTCTTTTTGTTCATCTCTTCGCGGTAAAAATCTGCCAATTGGGTTCGGAAAAGCGCAGATTTCATATCATTTCGATTGATGAGAATTGTGTTCGGAAGGTCACGCACGGCTACATCATCGGGTATGACAATTGTCGACACAGATTGTAAAACCGCATATTCAACGGTGGAAGCAACTTTATCCTCATCTTTTTCTTTGGCGAGAGTCATGTTGTTTCGTTTGATATTGTCCAAATTTTCGTAGATGCGGGAACGTAAGGATTTTGGATCTAACACTTTGTCGGTGATTTTATTAAATCGTTTTGGAAACACAAAATTGTCAGCAGCTTTGTAAATGTGAGAAAGTTTTTCTTCTTTTTTGTTTGTCTCTTGTTCTTCTTCATAACTCGTTGAGGAACCGGAAGAATAACTTGGTTTTCCCCAGTCACCCACACCTGAAAACTTCCCTGAATTTTTAATGTCTTCTCGGATTTCTTCTGTTGTTTTTTCTCTAAAATAAATTGCTGCTAAAAATCCAAGAACCACAGAAAAAGGGACACCAAAAAAGATTGGCATCGCTGAACGTAAGTAATACGCTCCTGTGATAAAAATCATCGTACTCACAACGAAGGTTAAAATCCCTGGAATGACATTAAAACGTGAGCGGATTTCATTGGACCTTTCTTTTTCCAATTCCTCCACTTCCATATTTTTGACATCTGCATTGAGTTTTGCAATTAACTCGGGTTTGAGTTTGCTATTGAGTCCTGGGTGTTTGGGATTGGAAAGTTTATGATTGATGATTTTTGCATAACCCAATTGTTTTTTGTATTCTGGGTTAGTTCTTCCTTCGAATGCTAGTTTGTGGATGACTGCTGCCATATACCCATGATCAACAACATAATAAACGGCCCGACCATCTGGAGTTTTTTCTTCATAGTAAGAATGTTCGGAAAATACATCGTCTTTTAATCGTTTGATGTATTCAGACACCTTGGCGGGATCTGTGATCCCGGCATTGGCAACTTCCTCTTCGAAGTTAATTCGTAGTAGTGTATTATGATTTTTTGTATGTTCCGGAATTTTGCTGATGACTGCATTTTTGACAGTACCGTATATACTATCATCTTTTCTGGTTAAAACAGATCCTTTTTCTTCAGCGAGTCGTTTTAATATTTTAATGCTGAGATCGATGGTTTCTTTGATGGAAAGTGCTCTGTTGTTTTTTTCTGCAGGGACAGGAAAGTTTTCGATGATGGATAAAAACTTTTTTACTTCTTCTTCTGGGTTCATCTTTGCTTCTAAAGAAGAAAACTTTGGAACAGAAGTGTATTCATTAAATTGTGATAAGAACGATTCGTATTTTGCATCCTTTGCAAGTTTTGTGAGTTGTTCCTTTGCAAAATGTTCCAATCCATTTAAGTGTGCGAGGATTTGGTTTACTACTTCTGGTAATCGTTTGAAACTTCCATCTGGTAAAATATTCAGTTCATCAATGACAATATGATAATCCGTTAAGATAGGAAGTGCCAAATTTTGTTCTCTCGCAAAGAGGGTGAAGTCTTGTAAAAAATCTGGCATCGGGATGTAAGGTAAGTTCCCAAAACCTTTGCGAACCAGGGAAGAAATTTCTGCTTCCAGAGAACCTAACTTGGGATAAAGCCAAGTATTCCCATCTTTGTTTTTTTGTAAAAGCAGTGAACCTGGGTTGTCTTCGTCCCAGTTCCTTCCTTTTTTGGCTCTGTTTTCTAATAGAACTTTGATGAGTTCTTGTGAGAATCGAAAACAAGCTTGCCTGTATGGTTGGGTGTCCGTCTTGTTCTCGTTTTGTGGTGCAATGAGGGCAATTTTGGAAGAGATTTTACTTCCCGTACGAATGAGATATGGGTATGCATAAGCGGCCCTGTTTTGGCCACGGTGGTCTATGTCTAAAATTTGACGGAGTGCATGGTGGATGGCGTTTTCCGATCTACCTTGTGCACCTAGGTTTGTATACTTTCCAAGTGCCTCAGGAAGTTTGTCCACTGTCATGAGATAAGATGCGTGTTTTTCTTTACTCCCGTGTTTTTCTACACGTTTGTGCCAGTCTTTCAATTCATCTAAGATACAACGTGCTGTGGGAGTTAGGCTACCAACAGAATCAGACAAAAAAATATAAGATTGAGCAGATGGTCTCTCAGAAGAACTCTCCTCTTTGGATGAGGGATTTTCTAAGACTGTGTCTGATAAATCGATACTATCTTCACTCATTTGGATTTCGCCTGGTGAGAGACCACAATTTCTGCAAGGATTCGGGCTCCCCTGGCTAATTCTTCTTCCTTACGGCAATATGTCAAACGTATGCATTCTTTCTTATGCGAAAAATCAGTGTTTAATCCAGGAAAGAAATAATGTCCTGAAACAATGAAGAGCCGTTTATCTTTACAAAGGTGATACAATTCATGATTGGATATGGAGAGTGATGGAAATCGAATCCAGAGGAAAAAACCTCCCATTGGTTCATGGATTTCATACTCAACTCCCATTTTTTCAAATGCCTCTGTGAACAAGTTGAGTGCAAGTTTAGCTTTTGCTTCATAAAACGGACGTAAGATGTTTTCAGATAACTTGGGTAATACATTTTCTTGGAAAAGGATCTGCATCATAAACACTCCCAAATTTCCAACCGCAAGGTTTGAGACAGCGGCGAATGAGGAGAGGGTATCAATTGTCTCTACATCTGAGACTACGATTCCAAATCTGACTCCAGGTAATCCGATTTTGGAAAAACTAAGGGATAAGGTTCGTCCTTCTTTGTATTGGATCGCTGGTTCCCTTCCGATTAAATTTGGAAATGGATTTCCATAAGCAAGGTCGATGAGGATGGGAATGTTTTGTTTTGTGGTACTTTTTTCCATCCACTCCAAATGTTCCAGAGAAAGGACATTTCCAGTTGGATTGGTTGGCCTGGAAATTGCTAAAACACCTACATCGGTTAAATCAAAAGTAGATTGGTTTAACTCATAACGAAAACGGTTTTTCCCAGTCACTACTACGTTTGGTGGTTTTGCTAAAAAAACATTATCTGCAATGGATTGGTCCGCATAACCAATGTATTCTGGAACAACCGGCAAAAGTATTTTTTTAAAACTCCCATCTGCCATAGGACCTGAATGGAGGTTTAGAAGGAAGGAATAGGCATTTTGGCTTCCATTAAAAAATGCAATGTTCTCTTTTTTGAATTTTGATTGGAGGAGGGGAGACAAATAGTCAGCAGCCAATTCACGAAAGGAGTCATTTCCAATCGGTGCTTGGTAATCTCCCAGTAGAGAGCGAAGGATGGGGTCTCTTGCCAATTTGCTAAACGTTTCTTCAAAAATCGCCTCGGCTTCTCTGATATGAGCGGGGTTACCTCCACCCAGTAGGATTTCATTTGGGTGGCCAGTGGCCTTGCCTAAGTCTTCCATAAGTGATCGAATCCCTTGGTTCTTTCGCAGTCGATCGGCCCATAAAGAGTAAATTTGGTCCATGGTTTCGGTCATATTTTGGGAACTTTGTCTACTCAGAACCAATTTTCCTTGGATTTTCTAAAATTATGTTCGCATTTCGAAAAATGAAGTGACATAATTCGTAAATCGAGTATTTAAGTGACATAATAAAGAGGAGTGCTGTTGGATGAGCACCGAAACAATACAAAGACCGATTCGAAAAGAAAAAAACATCGAATTCTTCAAACCTACCCTTTCGAGAGAAGATCTGAAAGGTGTTTTAGAATGTCTCGTGGAAGAACATCTTTCCACTGGTGAAATTGTAGAACGTTTTGAAAAAACATTTTGCCATACATTCAAAATCAAATACGCCATTTCCTCCAATTCCTTAACTTCTGCTTATCATCTCGCTTTACTTGGGTTAGGTGTAAAAGCGGGTGATTCTGTTTTGTTATCAAGTTATGCACCAATTTCTGCTTTGGATGCGATTTTTTTAATCCAAGCAAAACCGGTGATTTTGGATTTAAAACGAAATTCATTTCACCCATGCCCAGAAGAATTTTTACGCAAAAAAAATGAATCGGGTGCAAAGTTTGCTTTGTTCGATCATAGTTTTGGTTCCCTTATCCGAATCACTGATTATTCCATCGAAGGGTTGGAAGTGATTGAAGACTTCACCGAAGCGATTGGTGCAACTTCCGAAACCATCACTGTTGGAAAACAAACCAAAATCGCAATCTGCGGACTCAGTGCTGAGAATATCATCACAACAGGTAATGGTGCGATGATCATTACAGCAGAGAGTCAATTAGCGAATGTTGTGAAATCTTATAAGTCTGGATCATCCGCCAAACGTAACTTTGGTGAACCAAAATATGATTATAATTTGGTGGATTACCAAGCTGCACTTGGAATCGAACAATTGTCAAAACTTGGTGTGATTTTAGAACGTAAGAAAAAAATTGCTTCCGCGTACTTGCAAGCTGTACAGAACTCAAGACTCGAAACTTTTTTCCAAAATCCAAACGAAGATACATTCCAAAGGTTTCCAATTGTTGTCTCTGGCCAAAATTATGAAGAAATCCAAAGATACTTCAAATCAATTCATATTGGAACTCAAAGGACAGTAGAAGAACCGCTTCACCGTGTATTGGAAGAGAACCACTTAGAATACCCAAATGCTGAAAGGTTATTCCAAAGAGGGCATTGTATCCCGATTTATCCTAACCTAACAAAAGATAATGTGCAAAGGATTGCAACCGCCATCCGACGTATCTATTGATTGGTGCCAAAGTTATATTACTTAGACTCATTATTTGAGTATAAACTCCATTCACCTCCTCTCAATTTAGATTCCTCGCTTAAGAGGAGGAATCGTTGTTTGGAGAAACTATTTTTCCCCATCTCAAACGAAGAGGACTATATCCTTGTTGAAGAACTTCCTTCTGATGAATTGTATTCACATTGGAAAGAAAAAGGATTCACTCCAGGTGTGCCAACGCAAGTTGGGTCTTTGTTACAAGAAGTAACACTTGTCGAATGGGGTAGGCGTCATGTTTGGGAAGATGGTGAACTTGTAGTTGATCCGATTCAATTGGAAATGGTTAGGTATCTAAATTCTAAGGTCACCCAACTTGACTTTCGCAAAAACCACTCCCCACTTCCTGCCAAATTGATTTCATCCGAAGAACATCTGTTTGCCGATTTGGAAGAGGCAAAATTACCTGTGGTTTTAAAAAGCGAATTTGGACTTGCAGGTCGCAATCATATCATTTTCAAAACACAATCTGATTCCTGGAAACTCTCTCAAGTCAATAAACGTTTATTTGGTTATCCGATCGTATGTGAAGAGTGGGTGGGAGAGTCTCGTTTTTTTGATTTTTCCACACTTTGGGATGTGAAAGAGAGTGAGTTCTTTTATCTAACAGCCACAAACATGTGGATAGATCCTGATGGTGGTTTCAGAGGGATTCGTATTGGTGGCAATCCTAGTGGATATGAATCCTTGTTCCTTCCGAAAGTATATGATCTAATCAAAGACTTGAAGAATCTCATCCCTAGTGAATATACAGGGCCTTGTGCAATTGATGGTTTTTTGTATAGAGATGATGGACTTACTGTTGTGCAACCTGTCTCAGAATTTAATTTTCGTTATTCGATAGGGCGCATTTTATGGGAAGTTCGCAAAAAAAGAAATGTGAAATCGGAAACAGTCAGTGGACTACTCATCTTACCTTATCCGAAACAAGGAAAACTTAAAGAATGGGAATTACTGAAGAAATTAGAAACTGATCTAAATTGTGATTTGGTTCTACTCACACCTGTTCGAGATTTAACTGGAAAAGCTTACCAAAATGCTGTCTTGTATTTTGAAACCACAGCAGATAAAGAATCTACTGTGGTTGAATCCATTTGGTCTACATGGACCGAAGGAAGTTTGGGAGATTCTGTTTAAACTTCATCTCTGTTGAGAACAAATTCATGTTTACCATTGATTTCAATTACTGGGTCAGTGGCATTCCCTCTACGTTTGATTTCCAAAATATCAGTATTGGTTAGAGGTAAAGTTGCTTCTAGGCTAACAATGACTTTGTCACCTTTTTCTGTCCAAGTACATAACATTTTTGCAGTTTCATATCCCATTTCACAAGTTCCATCATTATGAAGTTGGATTCTTGCTATGTTGGATTTCGTTTTCCATTTTCCAATTGCCCATGTATTCTTAGGTGGCACTAATGCTGATCCAGCTTGTTCTGAATCAAACATCACTTCTGCAATGGCTGTGTTTTCTGCGTTGGTTCCTTTGTATACTTCTTGGATCGTTAAGGAAATTTCTTTGGCTCGAATCTCGTTTTTGAATTCTACCACTTGTCTTGAGAGTGAATCTTTTAAGGTGACCACTTCTTCGATTCCACTTTCCGTCGTAACTTTTAATTTTTTGATTCGGTTGTTGGCAGCCCATAGTTTCGGATCACCAAACCCATTATAAATGGAAAGTGATCTGAAATTGATTGGAGTTTTGTATTTGAATTGGAGGGATTCACCTAATCCCTCTCCTTCTGCTCCTTCTACCCAACTTGTTTTTAGTTTTCCATCCATGGCAAAGACCGGGATGTACTTTTTGGTTTTGGGTTGGAGTTGGCTTGTGGATGTGATAACAGGTGGATTTAATGATTCGGAAAATAGTGGGAGACAAATGCTTAGGATGAGTAATGTGGATTTGAAATTGCGAAGATTCATAAAGCAAAATCATAAGCATTGGATAGAAAGGGCAAGTAGGAAATATTATTTATGGAAATTGAAATTGAATATGTAACAGTTTATACCACTTTTCCCTCTAAAGTGGAAGCAAAAGAGACGGCAAAGATTCTTGTAACTGAAAAACTAGCAGCATGCGCAAATCTCATTGATCAAATGGAATCGATTTATGTCTGGAATGAACAACTAGAGGAATCAACAGAAGTAGTCTGTTTATTGAAAACAACTATGGAAAAATCAGAACCACTGATGCAGAGGATAAGAGAATTACATTCTTATGAAACACCCTGCATTGTTGGTTGGCCGATTCTAAAAGGGAATCCAAATTATTTGGACTGGATCCGAAAGTCTTTGTAAAATTCCTTAATCTTATCAAACAAAAAATCATATCCAAGGTCTTTTTTCCACTGTATGTACGCATCTGGCATTGTAACTGAAGTAAACCATGGATAAGCAGGGGATTCTTTCGGCTCCACGAGCATTCCCATTAAACTAGCAATTGTTAAGTCAACTCTGCCAAATGATTTTCCATTAAAAAACTTTTTTGTTTTATAAACTCCGATGAGTTCTTTCGCACATTCATCTAAGGCAAGTTTTACGGCATCAATATTTTTAGGAGTAATTTTATATCTGCGTTTCAGTGATAATGCAATCAATTCAAAATGTTCGGGTGGTGGGACAGTATCAGAAAGTTGTGCTGGTTTGAGTAAAAAAAGTTTCCCAACAATTTCTGGATAATCTAGGATAAAATGGTATAAGAGAGTCTGAAGGCTTTTTCCAATTTTTGTATCGATTGATTCTTCCATCTGTTTTTCTTCTTCAGATGATTTGGAGCCAAAGGCTTTTTCTTCGACTAGATCTAAAATATGTCCCGAACCTTGGACAATACCAGAATCAGTTTCTAAAACGGGAACATACAAATCATTCACAAGTGGTTTTAAGGTTTGGATGTGTTGTCCAGGAACTAATGGGTTTAACAAATAGGGATAGTTTGCTAAGTCGAGACCCCATCTTGCTTTTTCGGAGAAGTGAGAGATCGGAAACGTATAAAGCTTTGCACTCATCTGTCGACTTTCATAAAAAATAATTCTTTATGCAACTATGTTTTTAACTCGGAAAATAGATTGTCGAAACTGTTCTTTTCTATAATCTGATTCCATCATTATGAGATTCGGCTTATTTTCGATAGTGGTTTTGTTACCCTTAGGATTGTTATTTGCCAATGAACCACTTTCCTATTGTTCTATGAATCGAGTATGTGTAGACTTTGAGCCGAATCGAAGTGGTGTTGATGTTTATTTTCAAAATAAGATTGCAACTAACGTTACCGAAACATCAATCTCTGTGAATGCTTTATACAAAAATATGAAAAGTTCAGTCCCTTTGCCTCTGGTCACAATTTTGAAAGGGAAAAAGAGAGTTAAATTATTCCATTTAAAAACGATTAATCGGCGAAAAAAGATTTCCTATAAAATACATTATAAGTGGATTTTGGGAAATTTTCATGTAACACATAATTCAAGTTATATTTATGAACTCCCTTTTGACTCAAAACTAAAGGTTCGAGTTTTCCAAGCCTATCATGGGAAAAAAAGCCATTCGGGAGATAATCGGTATTCTATTGATTTTGGACTAAAAGAAGATGATATGGTTATGGCTGCAAGACCTGGAACGGTAATTGATACCGAAGAAAAAAATAATGAAGGTGGATTTGATCCAAAATACAAACAATCTGCAAATTTTGTAAAGATTCTTCATGATGACGGAACCATTGCCGAGTATGCCCATTTACGATATATGGGTGTGGTTGTCAAACGAGGACAACATGTGGATATAGGAACTTTCCTTGGTTATGCGGGGAGTACAGGATACAGTGAAGGACCACACCTTCATTTTGAAGTATACCAACCAACAAATACATTGAGAAAAAAGACAATCCCAACAAAATTTAAAACCCAGATATCAGATGGAGAAATCCTTTCGGAGGGATCTCTTGTTTGGCGACGGGAATCTGGTACCCCACTTGAAAAGAAGTTAGTTGACCCAGAAGGGATTTATTTATGTGAAAATTCAGAGGTAATCGAAGATAGTCTTTGTAACCAAAACGTATTTTCGAAACTGAAACCTATCTTGATAACACTCCCAATTTTAAGACCCGATCTTTATACTTTTCAATTGTATTTGCGTAAAAAAGATAGTAACATAGTTTACGAATATACTTGGGATTCTAAAAAAGAAGAATGGTGGACCTCATTCATGATTCCCATCCAAGAGTTTCAGGAACCTTTAGATGGTGAATGGAACCTCACTGTATCGGTAAACCATATTACCCAAAAGAAAATGGAATTTCAGGTAACGAGTTTAAAGTGAAAAAGTTAATATTATTATTTTGTTTGATTACAATGCCAATTGTTTCTGCGCCTGAAATGATTGGAGAAGAATCTTGTATCGTTGAAAATACATGTACAATCCTTGTTCCAACTGAATATGGTTATGAACTGTATTTAAAAAATAAAGATCCGAACCTTTCCGCAATAAAGTCAGTCACAATCAATATTTCTCTCAAAAATATGAGTTCGGATCAAGTGTTCCCCAAATTTTTTGTCCTTAGAGGTGCAGATCCAATTTTTGTGACAAACCTAAAGATCGAAGATGTAACAAAGTCTTTCTTTTATTCCTATTCTATCACGGTGAATGTGGGAGATTGGGATGCCAAACATGATGATGCATATTCTTATTCTTTGCCATTTCCAAGTGGAATTCGTGCAAGAATTGGACAAGGATACAACGGAGGATTCACTCATTCGGGTAATTTAAAGTATTCATTAGATTTTTCTTTGCCCATTGGCACTCCAATTCATGCAGCAAGAAAAGGTATTGTTGTATCTCTTGTGAAAAAATATTCAGAAGGAGGAGTTAGAAAAGATTTATTGTCAAAAGCAAATTATGTAATGATCCAACATGATGATGGGACCATCGGTAACTATGCTCATTTAAAGAAAGACGGAGTGATTGTAAATGTTGGAGACCAAGTGGATGAAGGACAATTGATTGGTTATTCGGGTAATACTGGTTATTCGCAAGGACCTCATTTGCATTTTGAAGTTCATAAACCAACAAAAGATTCTCAAATTATAACACTCCCCACCTCTTTTCGAACCCAATATAACGATCACGAAACATTATCTCCGTATTATCTGTATTGGAAACCTAGACAAGGGATTGACCCACCAAAAACGGATTTATTGGAAGAAGATATCTTGTTATGTAAATCTAACGGAAAAGAATTGTTAACTCAATGTAATGATACGAATTTCCGGTTGGGTGACCGTTATGCATTACAATTGGAATTTTTAAAACCAACTCGAAATCAAATAGAATTTTTACTGACAATCGAAGGTGATAAAGTCGAACCATATTATTTGAAATGGTTCTCACAGAATGAAGGCGCGGTTGAATTTCGTTATTTCGAAATCCCAAGGCACCCAAATTTTATTGGAAAATGGAAGATGGTTGTGAAAGTAAATGGTGTCGAAAAAAAAGTATTTTTCTTTCAAGTTAGTGCGTAATCGTTTGACAAGTAAATAGATGTATAGTAGTATGGCTATGGGCTTTCCAAGACCTTTTGGTCGTACTGTGGGGGTGCAAACCCCCTTCTTTTTTCCGATCTTAGTGATAGAAACAACTTTCCTCACCTGTCTTCTATAGATTCCTATACATTTGGTATCAAAATGGATGAATCTCTCAATGTACTCGGCGGACCTCTTTTACCATGTTCTACAGATCCTTTGACTGGATTTTTTAGGGATGGGTGTTGTAATACTTCCGATGAGGACTTTGGTTCTCATACCGTTTGTGTATTGGCAACGGAAGACTTTTTAATTTCTCAAAAAGAATCTGGAAATGATCTCATCACTCCCTGGCCTGAATACGCATTCCCTGGTGTGAAACCCGGGGAAAGGTGGTGTTTATGTGCCTCTAGGTGGCTCGAGGCATATCGAAACGGAGTAGCTCCTAAGGTTTTTTTAGAATCAACCCACAAACGAGCATTAGAAATCATTCCTTTGGAACTTCTGGAAAGATTTGCTGTGGAACCTATCGATTAACGTTTCACATTAAGTGAATCCAAATAGGCTCTTGTGTGTTTGGATGTATTTCTCAAAAGAGTTGCTAAGATTGTATGAATAGGATGGTTTTCATCATATAAAGTTTCATACTTTGGTATGTTTAGGTTTTCCAATTGTTCGTCTGTTGGTTCCCCTGCATCATAAGCTTCTTTACAAACATTCACACGGAGATCATCTAAACTTTTCCATTCTGTTAAATCATTCGGACCAAAATTCATAATCGAAGTTACAACTGGATGTTTCCAGTTTTTGGAAGAGATTACATTTTTAATGAGATAGTATTGGTATTCTTCAATCAAAGTGTGTCGACCAGATACAAATTGAATCATATTGTCTTTCGGAGTTTGGTAACCAACAATTGAAACCAATTGTACTCCAATTTGTTTGGAAGCACTCACTCTTGGCAAGACAGATGAGTGATAAGGTTGTGTTAGATCTTGGATGTAATGTAATGCCCAACCTGCAAATCGATAACCCCAATAAGGATGTCCTTTTCTAAAGGCTAATTTTGATAATTCCGTAAATTGATGGATTCTAAGTTCTGGATACGTACGTTTTAAGAATCCAGCTAAGGTAAAAATGATTTTTGGTTCGTAAAAGAAACCCATATGGAATGGTGCTTGGGAAGAAAACTCAACTGCAGGATTTCCAAAAGGTTGGTAACCAAAACCATATAACTTACCTACATCACTTACATTATCTTCGAAAAGGTACAAGTCTAAATCATAATCAGGTTCATCAGTTGCAGAAACAATGACTTCATCTGCACCAATCATCTGTCCTTCTTTGAGGGAGAGAAACGTTTCGTTTACGAGTTTACCCTTTTCATTTAGTGTTGTGAGTTCGGAAAGTGGTAGATTTTTCCCGTTTTTTCTTGGAACCGATTGGATGTACAATGTTGCTTTATGTTTGGGATTCACACGAAGTGCATGGTAAAATTTGGTAACAATATCCGCATCTTTTGTATTAGGCGAAAACTTCAATTCATCCTTTGTTTTGGATAAATGAGGTAAACGATTGATTGCCCAATCCTCTGAAAGAGATAATGTTTCTTGGATTGAATCTTTTTCTTTAGTTAAAAATGTTTTTAAGGATTCCACTTTGACATTGGGAACGTTTTGATTTTTCCAATGGTCTTTTAATATAAGATAGGTAATACCTGCATGATTATTCCAAGCAAAACATGGAATGGAAAATAATATAAGAATACTGTAGATGATTTGTTTTTTCATTGGTGTTTATTTTTCCTTTTTCTGAAACTGAGATCCATTCCACACATATTCAGTTTGGTAAAAATCGTGTAGGTTTGTCTCATCTAAATCGAAACTATGCATAAGTTCAATGATTGTGTTTTCTTTTCCCTTAGTGAGTTTCCGGTTCATTTTTCTATCTTCTGGTAAGGTTTCTTTTGGGAAAACTAACCATGTTTCCGCACATGCTGGTGGATCACAAGAACCTGGATTCCACGAAAACTGCGGTGTAATTTTAAATTCTCGATTCAAAGTGAATACTTGTTCATTTGAATAACCATACTCAATTTCTGAAAAGATTAAAAATTTGATAGCAAATATTGCATTCGGGCTAGGTGAAAAAAGACTCGGATTGTATATCGTGTGGTCCCATGATTCATTACTCAATGGTCCAACTTCAAAGTTTCCTTGGCTTAGAATTTTAGATCCTTGGATGATCTTTAATTCCAATTTTTTTGTTTTTGTTCCTAGATTCTTACAAAGGACAATCGTGTCGTTCAGGGGAAATGAATAATCTGAGATAAGACCTCCCCAAAGATAACCTGTGTCCTCTCCAACTTGGACTTGATACCAATATTCTTTCAATGAATTCTGTTCTAAGATTTGGTTCGTTTTTGTCAGAATCTTAATTTCACTTCCCAGGGACAGTTTTCGAATTATTTTCCCATTGAGATGATCGGCTTCTCTCAAGTTTACATTGTCACCAAATATATAGTAGGTGGATTTAATGTTTTTTTCAGCGATATAATCATCCCAATGATTTTGAGAGAGTATTGGTGAAATGAGGCTCGCTAAAAGAAGAGATAAGAAAAATACAATACCTGACATAGTGTAAAAAATAGGGAAGTCCATAACTTGAGTCGATCTCTTTTCCTATCAAAGGGTATTTTTCTGAATCAAAGAAGTCGATATTCAAAGTAAGATTTTTTTGAAAAATCAAAACACAATACGAACTTATATGAAACCATATTCATTAGAACAAATTCGAATCTTAGAAGAGAAAATGATCACTTATGAGATATGGGTGTTTGCTTTGGTTTTGATTGTTGCCGTACTTCTACTAATTGTTGTCATGCAGAAACTAACATTGGCAAAATTTAAATCCTCTGAACTTTTCAAATTGAAACAAAATTTAAAAACCGCTGATAAAGGTTCCATTGAGAGTCAGATAGAAGATACTAATATCATCGATGTCCATACGATCACACAAACTCCAGTTCATAATGAACGAACAGTAACTGGAAGAGATTTACCGGAATCGGGAATGATCTACAAGTACTCTATTCCAAATGAAGGAAAAAGAATCATTGTGATTGGGCAAAGAGAAGGAAATATCATCACCCATTCAACTGAAATATTAGATCATCACCTTAGAATCGATATTTTTCCTGTAGATGTTGAAAATACAGAGTATTTATCTTACCAGATAGAATTTCGTCGTGAAGGCAAAGTCCTTTGCCAATTGCCAAACCAGAGAGATTTTTTGGAAATGGAAATGAAAGAAACCATCCTGATCACAAAATCAGATTTAGAAAATGGATTACCAGTTTATCCAAATATCAATATCGAAACACCGTTGCGATTGCGGTTAGGTGGTAGACTTAGCATAGATGGAAAATTTAAAATTGGTTTTTTTGAATTTCATTTTTACACAAAAGATATTTTGGAACGAACGAGTGGTGGTACCAAACGTGTCGAAAAACAATTTTATTTAAAATTATATAAGATATTCCCTGGTTACGATACGGCGAGACAGTCCCGAGATGGAGTTGTCCCGATGCTTGAGCGGTTTGGGGGGAAGGTGTGAATCTAGTATCCCCGCCCTGAATTGGGTGGGGTTAACCACCCGCCACTCAATACTTCCTCTCTACCATATCTCTTCTTTATTTACAAATCCCTTCTCGAATACAGAAAATTCTTTTTAAAAAAGTTCATCCTTTGACTGATTCCTTCCAAAAAAAAAGCCAAGGTTTCCCTTGGCTTTTCTATCGATCTTTCGAACGAACTTAATTGAATCTTAGATTCGAATTATGGTCTTTCTACGATCATCGATCCTGCGATTCCACCGTGTGCACAAGCAGTCACAAGAACTTTCTTTGCATCTTTGTTTTCATGGAAGTCCATGATGGCGTTGTGAAGTAATCTCACTCCAGTCGCACCAAACGGGTGTCCAATGGCAATTGATCCACCATTAGGATTGATTTTCTTTGCATCAAAGTTCTTTTCCCAATCAAAACCAGTTCTGATTTTGATTTCTTCAAGAGCTGCTACTGCAGTTGCTGCAAATGCTTCATGGATTTCGATCACATCGATGTTTTCCACTTTTTCACCAACTTCTTCAAGTAGGCCAAGAGTTGCTTCCGCTTGTCCAAGTCCCATAAGGTTTGGTGCAACACCTTTCATTTTGAAACCAGAAACAACTGCTTCTGCTTTGAGTCCGAGTCTTTTTGCCGCTGCTTCAGAAGCGACGATAATTCCAGCAGCTCCATCGGAACGTGGACTTGCATTGAAGATGGAAACAGTAGGGCCATGAGATTTTTTCAAATCTTTGCCGTATTTTTCTTTCCAAGCATCAAATTTCATCGCTGGGTTATCAAACATAAGCATAGCGCGACCCATACGAGTTGGGTTTTTCACAAGACCTTCACGAAGGAGTACCGCTTCGTCCGCTTGGAGTGGGTTACCTTCATCGTCTTTTACTTCCATGATATATGGTTTGTAACGACCTTCTTGTGTTGCTTCGAAAGCTCTTTTGAAAGATTCGTAAGCTACTTTATCTTGTGTTTCACGTGGAAGTGCATAGTTTTGTGCGAGGATTTCTGCCGTTACTTGCATTCCGTAAGAAGTTTCACCATCACCAAGACCATCTTCTAATGTATCACGAAGTTCCACACCTTCAGGAAGGTCATTTGGAAGGAGTTTTACAAGTGAATCTAAGCTGTTTGTTTTTTTGTTAAGGCGAGCATTTTTCACAACGAATGGCATAGAAGTTTGAGATTCTTCACCAATTACAAGGAATACTTCACCTTCACCTAACATGATTCGGCGAGATGCTTCTGCTACTGCTTCTAGTCCTGATACACAGTTGTTTGCAACTGTTAAACAAGGAATTTCTAAAGGTAGGTTCATTAGGTTTGCAATCACACGAGCAGAGTTTGGTGCATTTGCAAAACCTTCTCCAACGATCACTCCGTCAATGTCAGTTGGTTTCAAACCACTGCGTTTCATTACTTCTTCACCCACTATTTTACCTAAGTGGTGGCCTGGATACTGTGCGAGCGCCTTACCAATTTGTGCAAAAGGAGTTCGAGCAGGTGCTGCGAGTATTATCTTTTGTGTTACTTTCATATAAAATCCTTCTTCCTTTCTTTCTTCTAACTTTCGTTACCTAAACAATTACTTTGCAAGCCACTTCATCATGGAGCGTAGTTTTGATCCTACTGCTTCAATGGGGTGAGCCGCATTTTTTTCTTTGAGTTTTTTGTATTCAGGGTATCCAGCTTTTGTATCAGCCATCCAACGTTTTGCAAACGCGGCTCCCTTGTCTTTTTGGATGTCTGTGAGAACATCTTTCATACGAGCTTTGACACCAGCATCAATCACACGTGGGCCACTGATGTAATCACCATACTCTGCTGTATCAGAAATGGAAAAACGCATACGAGCAAGCCCACCTTCATAAATGAGGTCAGTGATGAGTTTTACTTCATGTAAACATTCGAAGTAAGCGATTTCTGGATCGTATCCTGCTTCTGTTAATGTTTCAAATCCACTCATTATGAGGTTTGCCACACCACCACAAAGAACAGCTTGTTCACCAAAAAGGTCTGTTTCTGTTTCTTCACGGAAAGATGTTTCTAAAATTCCTGCTCTTCCTCCACCTACTCCACTTGCGTGTGCGAGGGCACGAGCTTTTGCTTGTCCTGTTGCATCTTGGTGAATCGCGATGAGACATGGAACTCCACCACCTTCTGTGTAAACACGGCGAACGAGGTGTCCTGGTCCTTTCGGAGCCACCATATACACGTCTACGTTTTTAGGAGGAGTGATGAGGTCATAGTGGATGTTAAAGCCGTGAGAGAAAACAAGAGCTTTTCCTTCACTCAGGTTTGGTTCAATGTCCGCCTTATACATGTCAGCTTGGATGGTATCGGGAGCAAGGATTTGGATGATGTCTGCTTTTTTGGATGCTTCCGCAACATTATAAACTTCAAAGCCAGCTTCTTTTGCTTCTTTCACTGATTTGGATCCATCGCGAAGTCCAATAATGACTTTCAAACCAGAATCTTTCATGTTTTGAGCTTGGGCGTGACCTTGGCTTCCGTAGCCAATCACTGCAATGGTTTTACCTTTAAGGAGATTGAGATCGCAACTGTCGTCGTAATAGATATTTGCCATGGATGGGGCACACTTCCTGCGGAAAATTTAACTTATTTTTCCATCATTTTGAACTATAACGAGGGAAACAAGAACGAATTAGGGCGCCTTTCCTTGCTCGCTACGGACTTCCGCGTTCGCTTCGGTCCTTCGGACGGCTAACGCCTCCTCCGCATCAAGGGCGCAAAGTGACATAATATTTCATCTCCTTGTTTTGTACTCAGGATGATGTCTTCCGATTATACTCCAAACCACCATAGATTCTATGCGTCAGTTCCATAATAGTAGGAAACGGCTAATCTTCATCTGTATCAGTCATTTCCATTGTGAATCCAATCCAAAAGAGTTTGCGTAGGTGAAACCCGCAAATGCGGAAACCCTCCATTGGAGAATGAGCACCTCGCTCTTATAATCGAACCATGATGAATCAAATCAATTTTGTATCGATTGAAAGACTTAGCCAGCAAAGACTAGTTAGGTTTTTCTATACTCTGATCTTGGTGAGTGGACTCACTATTTTTACAGGTGGTTGTATTGAGACTAGTGATTCCAGTGAGGTTTTAGCACGGGGTGGTCATGAAGGACGAGGTAGAGACCTTCACCACTCTCCAAATCCCAATGGAGCAGGTAATCACCACCACCCAAGGAATGGTTATTCTCACTCAGGAGGAGGTCCTACTTTTCACTCTCCTCATCAAAGTGGTGGTCATAATGCACAATATGGTCCATCTGATCGCAACCATAACTTAGGCCGTCCTCACAATGGGAGGAGATAAACTTGGTCAAAACAATCACTTCGAGACCCGTTTCGGATTTACTTTTGGCTTACCTTACAATTTGTCCTAAGAGATCAAGGTCTCTTCACCGAATTACAATTTTTTCCAGAATGAAAATTCGCAGCATCTTTATACTTTTCATATTTGTATTTCTCTCGATCAGTTGTGCGAGTTTACTCCCAACTGAGAGGCGAGTGTATCCGAGAAATCCAATTACATTTCCAGAAAGTATGAACATACATGATTGGATCGATACAAAAACTAAACAGTATCCGAATCGACTAAAGATTCTGGTTATCAGTGATTCAGAATATAAAATCACTTACTATCGAAAAGAACATACTTCTTTGGGTTCTTATGTTGCTTGTTCGGCATTGGTGAAAACGATCGAGCCAAGAAAATTAGAAATATATAATATGATCTCTATCGTAAACTATGCGGATTATTCAAAAGGGTATATGCGGAAAAGTGGAGATTTGGGTCCTATGAATGAAAAAGAAAGGACTGATATCCTTTTGCCTTGCATCGAAGAATTTTTAATCCCTCCCCAGTCCAAGGAATGATCTGTCTGTGAAATATTTTTTAATCTGTAGTATCTTATGTTTAACTCAATGTGCCTTTGCAAATTTAGACCACCAAATAAAACCATTTCCAAAAGAATTGGAAAGAAACAAAATAGGTGAGTCCATTACTATCTTAAACCAGAACCGAGTATTTTTTCAGAAAGGTCATAAACGTTTTGTTGAAATCAATCCAATGTTCGGAATGCATTGGAGTGAATACTTTCCCAAAAAACAAAAAGAAATTGGCCAGTCTCGTTATCATTGGAAGGAAATTTACATTCATAACATTGATGATGGTAATTTTCAACTAACAGACGTAAGAACGGACTATGTTTTTTTTGTCACAGCAAGTCATCCCCGCAGTGATTGGGAGGAAGGACGGTTTAGCCAAGTACTTCAATTGATAACTCATTGTATTATCCCTTGCAAACAAAAATTCATCCAGGAAGTTAAGGTAAAGTTATTTTATAAGAACAGCTTATTGTCGGAAAAAGTAAGCTCAGTTTCTGGAACTAGTTATTTAAGCCCTTGGTATATACCATTTCCCTTTCTTTTTCAAATGCGGGATTATGGGAATTTAACAAATGAACCCAGTCTTGTTTCTGCTTTGTACTTACAAGGTTTCCAGGAAGCCATTGATGAGATTTATTTGAATCTGCCGGACGAATTGGCAAAAGAGACGAAGGGTGTGCCTTAAATGAAAGTAAACCATAAATACGAATTTGTAAGGGGAATATTAAGAGAAATGGATTCTAAAATGGCTCAATTGAAAATAAGAAAACAAATGAGACAGAGATTGGGCCGATTTAGAATTGGTCCTCTTGGTCTTTTGATTTGTATCTCCACATTTTTTTTGGTCAGTTGTGCAAGTTTACTTCCACCAGAGCGAAGGGTGTATCCCAAAAATCCCGTTTCCCTTCCGAAGGGTATGGACATCCATGATTGGATGGATACAAAAAAGAAACAATTTCCGAATCAATTACTAGTCCACACCCCGTATGGAGTTGTTTATAAAATGATGTTCTTTCGAAAACAGAAAACCTTTCTCGGATCCTACATCTCTTGTAGTGCCTATATCAGACAAATTGACGGTAAGTTCATTGAGCTAATCGAAATGGCATCCATTATCAACTACTCCGATTATACCAAATCCGTTGGCAGATACAATAAAGGGGGAGACTTGGGTCCTATGAGTGAAAATGAAAGAACGGAGATTCTACTTCCCTGTATCGAAGAATTTTTGGAACCACCAGGGAATCAGCAATGATTTGCCAAAAGAATCAATTTATAATCCAACCATAACCTTTTCTTCGTTATTCCCTGTATAACGAATGAGTCCAAGGGTTAAGTCATCTTGGATGGCACGTATTCCACCAGAAAGTTGAATAACGGATTGGAATACTTCATCACGAATTGTAAGCAATGGTTTACTTCTCAGGTCTGTCACTAGCCGGAGAAGTTTATCTTCACCAAACATTTGCAATGTGGATGGTTCTCTTGCTTCTGTGAGTCCATCTGTTAACATCACAAGCAAATCACCTCTTTCTAACTGAAATTTTTCTTCTTCCGCAAGGATGTCAAATATAGGTGTGATGATCCTTCCCATTGGTTTTAAACTAACAAGGGCTCCCGATTTTCGGATGATAAAAAGAGGGAAATGACCAGCACGGGCAAAGGTCAAAATACCCGTGTCTGTATGCAAATGAAGTAAACTTGCTGTGACAAAATGTTCACGTAAATTTGGTATGATTTGGTTTCGGATGGATTCCAAGTTTTCTTTTAAGTCACTTGGGTCTTCCTTCCATTTTTCGAGTGATGTTTTTACGAGTGCACTGAGTAGCGCAGCAGGGATTCCATGGCCAGATACATCACAAATAAAAACACCTAATTCCTGTTTATCTGGTCTCCAGACGATGTCATACAAATCACCTCCCACTTTCATCATGGGAATGTTTTTGAATTCGATTTCGACTCCATTTGGTAAAATTTCTTTTTGAGGGAACAGAGACTCTTGGATCCGTTTTGCCATATCCAATTGTTTTTCAATTTCAATTCTTTGTTCTTCAATGACAGCAGTCCGTTCCAATACCTTAAGTTCCAATTCTTCATTGGCTTTTTCTTTCAGTTCATTTAATACTTGTAAGGATTTTAATGAAGTTTCTTGGGCACGTTCCCTTTCTCGTGTAGCTGTCACAAGAAAGTATGCAATCCCACTGATACAAAATAAAAATGCATCTAGAAAAATGAGTGAATCATTGATGGAAAGCCCACTGGCATCTCTCCTTGCGAATACACCTTTCCCTTCTATGGTAAGTGTGACAGCTATATAAGAAAGAACGACGGTTGAAAGTGTAGCACCAAATTGGCGAAATCGAATGCTTGTTACAATCACAAAGGGTATTGGTACAAATAAAAGGGGCCATTCATCACTGAAAGCAATAGAACCCGAGATATAAACAATGATGAGCCATACAAAAAGTTCTAATTGTTTGGAAAGGTCTAAGTTTAATTTTGATTTGGGATAAAACCAAACATAGAGTAATGGGGCAACAATGAGAAAACCCAACATCTCACCAGAAAACCAAGTGAAAAATACATTGAAGTACAATTCAGAAGATAAAAAATCCCAATACCATAAACTAGTAACACCCATCACTGCACTAAGAAAGGATCCAGGAAAAGTTCCAATGCTTAGGAAATAAATTAAATCTTTTGTGGAATAAAGTGGATCTGTTTTTTCCGTTACTCGTTTGATGATACGGTAATTGACATAACTACTGAGTGTGTTCCCAATTCCTATAATAAACGCCGTTTGGAAATGAGGGTTATTATAGAAGTTAGCAAGAGTCGCTCCTAAGTAAATTCCAGGTAAAGCAGCAGGGCCTAAAAGTAGAAGGGAAGAGAGTCCAACACCTTCAGGTGGCCAAACAGGAGAAACTTGGCTATTGAGAAAGGCAATATTAAATCCAATTTGTGCGGAAATGAAATATCCAATCAGGATGATGGGTGTCCAAAGCAGAATTCTTGTCGTGTGGACCGTTTTCATTCGGTATGAAACTTTTCCCATTCCTCCATTTTGTAAAGAATTTCCGCTTCGATCGTTTGGATTTCTTTGGTTATTTTACTCAATTCCATATGATCATTTGCGAATGTACTCAAATTTGATTCCAATTTGTTTTTTTTCTCTTCTAAGGATGCGATTTCTTTCTCTAAGGTTTGAATTTTCTTTTGGTCTTGTTTTGACTTTTTTGGTTTTTCTTCAGTGGCAACCACTTTCTTTGGTATCGTATTTTCTTTAGAAGAACTTGGTTCGTTTTCAATCTCTAAAGAATCTTCTTCTAAAAAGGAGGAGAAGGTTCCGATGTAATGGTCTAGTTTACCTTCTTTGCGAAAGATGAGTAAACTTTCCGCTGTACGATCTAGAAAGTAACGATCATGGGAAACAATGACAACTGTTCCTGGAAATTCATCCAAAAAAGATTCCAAAACAGAAAGTGTTTGGATATCGAGATCATTGGTTGGTTCATCTAAGATGAGGAAGTTTGGACCCGTCATCAAAATTTGAACAAGAAAAAGTCGACGTCTTTCACCTCCAGATAGTTTGGCGATCGGAGTGTATTGTAACTTTCCATCAAAGAGAAATCGTTCTAACATCTTTGCTGCTGAAATTTTTTCCCCAGATTCTGTTTCGATCATCTCCCCAGCAACATCTTTGATATATTCCAATACATTCCGTTCTAACGGAAGTTCAGAACTTGTTTGGTCAAAATAACCTACTTTTGTATTGAGGCCTGGTTTTAAGTATCCACTATCGGGTGTCAGTCGGCCAGCGATAAGATTGAGAAGGGTAGATTTTCCGATTCCATTTGGTCCAATGATACCAAGTCTTTCTTTTGCTTTGAAGGTATAAGTAAAATCATTGATTAATACTTTTTCGCCAATGGATTTTTTTAGATTATGGATCTCTAATATAGTTTTCCCTTGGCGTTTGGCTGCCACACTCAGTTCCAAATCCTTTTGGATCTCTCGTTTTTCTCTGCCTTGTAATTCGTTTGCTCGGTCAATCCTTGCTTTTTGTTTGGTGGTGCGGGCTTTTGGTTGGCGTTTTAGCCACTTGACTTCTTGTTTTAAAAACTGTTTGATTTTATCTTCTTGTTTTTGAAGGGTTTCTTCTCGTTCCACTTTTCTTTCTAAGTAAATCGAATAATTCCCTTCATACAGAAAATAGTTTCCACGATCGAGTTCCAAAATTTTGTTCACAATTCGATCTAAAAAATAACGGTCGTGGGTGATGAGTAAGATGGCTTTGTCTAAATTCGCAAGGTAATCTTCTAACCATAAGATGGATTTAACATCCAAATGGTTTGTTGGTTCATCTAAAATGAGTAAATTGCTTTCATCAATGAGTGCCTTAGCAAGTTCTACTTTTTTGAGCATCCCACCTGACAACTCAGACATCTTGCGCTCTAGCTTTTCAACACCTAATTCTCGTAATATGGATTTGATTTGTTGTTCGTAATCCCAAGCTGATAATCTGTCCATTTCTTGGGAAACATTTGTAAATTCATCATCCAGTCCTTCTTCCCCTTCACCCATACGTTCACAAATATCTTCATACTTACGAATGGTTTTTACGAGTTTGTTTTCTCCTTTGTAGATATGGTCTAGGATTGTTTCATTGGAATCAAATACGGGGTTTTGGTCTAATATCGAAATTTTAAGATTATTGTTTTTGATGATCTGGCCTGAATCCGTTTCTTCCTTTCCTAAAATGGCGCGGAGTAGGGTGGACTTACCGGATCCATTGATTCCGACTATGGCAAGTTTTTCGCCTTCGCTAATGGAGAAGTCTAGGTTTGAAAAAAGTTTTTTTTCGCCGATGGTTTTGGAAAGTTTAGATACAGAAACTAGCACAATGTCCATGAGATGGAACAAGGGTCAATCGGACAATCGTAATCAATCTCTAATTTTTCAAAAGCCAGTGTTTCATTTTTTCTGCGATGGTATTCAAAACAACAGGTTTGGATATATAATCATTCATTCCACTTTCCAAACATCGGTTTTCTTCATCTGACAGAGTACCTGCAGTCAGCGCAATAATGGGAACATTTTGGCCAATCTGTAGGTTTCTAATTTCTCTCGTGGCGTCATAACCATTCATTTCAGGCATTTGGATGTCCATGAGGATGAGATCAGGTTCTGTTTTTTTGAAATGTTCCACTGCTTCCCTACCATTTGTTGCTTCGATGATAATGGCAGATTGTAAAATTTTTAATACGATTGTTTTTGTTAACATCATATTCACAGGATTATCTTCTACGATCATCACTTTTGTTTTTTCGTTGGTAACAATTGGTTTGAACTTTTCTTTTTGATTCGTACCTTTTTCCGAATGCCTTCCTGAAACTAAGTCGTATAAACTCTCATATAAAATATTGGTTTGGATTGGTTTTAATAAAATAACACCGATTCCAATTTCTTTCCCTTTTTCGTACAAGGATTCTTCATTGGAAGAGGAATGAATTGTAAAGTTTGGTAATTTTGACTTTGATGTGAGTGCATGTGATTTGAGTAAAGAAATGAATTCCAATCCATTCATTTCTGGCATATTGTAATCTGAGATGACAATGTCATACTCATTCCCTTCTTGGAAATGTTTTAGCGCTAATTTAGGAGAATTGAATGTAATGGTTTCAATTTTTTTATAAGCCAACATTTCTCTGATCACAGAAAGATTGGTTTCGTTATCATCAACAACCATAACTCTTTTAATTGATTCCAAATTTGGTTCAATGTTTCTTTCGTTATCAGCAATTGTTATAAACTTAAAATAAAATCGGGATCCTTTGTTCACTTCGGATTCTAATTCGATTTTACTTCCGAATAATTGTAGTAATTTGGAAGAGATAGAAAGGCCAAGTCCTGTTCCACCAAATTGTCGTGTAGTGGAACTATCTGCCTGCGCAAATACTTCAAAAATTTTGTTTTGGTTTTCTTTGCTGATCCCAATACCAGTATCAATGACTTCAAATAAAAATTCGTATTCATTTTGATTCACTGGGTTTGCTGTTATTTTGATTTGGATTTCCCCTTTGAGAGTGAACTTAAGGGCATTGCCAATCAAATTCAAAAGGATTTGCCGAAGTCGAAGTGAATCAACAAACACATTTCTTGGAACTTTTGGAGAAATATTTAAAATGAGTTCCAAACCTTTTTCGTAAGCTTTGTGTTTTACGATTTCAGCAATTTGGTGTAATAGATCAAAAATATTGACTCTTTCTTTATAGAGTTCCATTTTGCCTGATTCTATTTTGGAAAAATCAAGGATGTCGTTGATCAAATCAAGTAACGAAAGTGCAGACAAATGCACAGTTTCCATATACTTTCTTTGGACTTGGTTTAGGTCGGTTCGCATCAGTAAGTCTGCAAAACCAATCACTCCATTGAGTGGTGTACGAATTTCATGACTCATATTTGCCAAAAAATTAGATTTGGCAATGGAAGCTTTTTCTGCTTTTTCCCGTGCAATGATCAAATCTTGTTCTAATATCTTTCTGTGAGTGATGTCTGTATGGGTTCCAATCACACGTAAAGGTCTGCCATCTTCTGTACGTTCAATGACTTTCCCTCTGTCAAGGATCCATTTATAAGTGCCATCTTTGCATAACATTCTATGTTCACTCATATACACATTGGTCTCACCTCGGTAGTGTTTCTCCAATGCCTCTAAACAATGATTTAAATCTTCAGGATGAACTCGTTTTTCCCATTCTGAGATATCGGTTCCAATTTCTGATTCCGAAAAACCTAACATTGCTTTCCATTGATTAGAAAAGTAAACTTGGTCAGTTTCTGCGTTCCAATCCCAAATCCCATCACCAGAACCTTCCAGAGCAAACTGCCATCTCCTTTCACTTTCACGTAACGCTTCTTCGGTGGCTTTTTGAGCTGAAATATCGATTCCAATTCCTAAAAATCCAGTGATTTCTCCTTTTGGGTTTTTACTTGCAGTGATCACCAATTGGATTGGAAATTCAGTACCATCTTTGCGTATGTAGGTCCATTCATGTGAATCAAAGGCACCTAATCGTGCTTTGTGGACAAATGTTTCAAATCCTGAAATGGGAACACCAAACTCTTGTGAGAGAGATTCTGCACGAAATAAAACTTCCTCTTCTTTGTGTAAGATGGAAGGTGTATTTTTCCCTATCATTTCTTCAGCGGTATATTGCAAATGGTACTCGGCACCTTTGTTGAAATGAGTGATGATTCCATTCTCATCAGTACCAATAATTGTCACATGTGTGGTTGCATCTAAAATTGTTTCCAATTTCGATAATGCTTCTTCTTTTTGTTTGTCTAAGTTTACACTATTTGTGATGTCTTGGAAACTTCCATACACACGAATGCATTTTCCGTTTTCAAAAACTCCGTGGCCTATCGTTCTTACCCATTTGAGTTTTCCTGTATTGGTTTTAATTTGTAATATCAGTTCATAAGATGATCCATTTTCAATGGTATCTTCAAATGCTTTTCGTAACAAAACTTGTTCTGATTCAATCGGATAAAATTGAAACGCATTTTCCAAATTGGGTGAATAATCATCATCAACTTCATGGATTCGTTTTGTTTCTTTTGCCCAAAAAATGGTATTATGAATTAAGTCAACTTCCCAAGCACCTACGTTGGCTGCCGCATTTGTTTCTTCAAACAAAACTCGAATTCGTTTTAATTCATCCCTTTGGTTTTTGATTTCTAATTCTTTTTCCTTTCGTTCACTGATGTCAGAAAAATAAGAAATTTTTTCGGTAGGGTAAGAGTCGTAATAACTGACAACACTATATTCGGATAAATAGATGTAACTTCCATCAGGTTTTTTGAAACGAAATTCCCTTTGGTAAGTTCTTTGTTTACTTTTGATGTATTCCTTTTCTTCGGTATCGATTTGTTTTTTGTCATCTGGGTGGACCAAATCTTGGATTTTTAAATTCCCTTTTTTGAAATCACCTGTTTGGTAACCTAGGTTAAGTGAAACATTGGGTGATACATAAGTGATCAAAAATTCAGAATCAAATTTATATCGAAAAATGACATAGGGTCCACTATCTAAAATCACACCTTCTATATTAAAATTTGGTTCTCCACGTAAAACCACACAAGGTCCAGATTTGGTTTCGAGAAACCTTCCTAAAATCCGGTATTGGTTCCCAAGAAGTGAGGTAAAAAACTGGAATGGAATCCTTCGGCTCAATGTTTCTTGGCACAAATTGGATAAAATAAGCCCGTCCCTTGGGATAATGGGGAGTTCCTTCAGGTGTTTTCCAATACCAATGGAATCTTTTGGGAGGTAAAGATTGGGAGATGTTTGGGAAAATTGGATTTCTAAATTTCCATCCATGATGAGGATGAATTCGTCAAAACTTTCTACAATCGTTTGGTAATCGAAACTTTCTGCCATTTCCCTTTATGTCACTTGACCAAATCCCTTGGTCCTAGAGAATCAAAGATACGATGAAGAGTCGACTGTCACTTTCTATTTTTTTCAGTTTCATCATCCTGATTTCTCATACTACTATATACGCACAAAATCAAAGAAATCATGGCTGGATTGTGTCTGGTGCACAAGGAAAATTACTCATCCAAGGAAAAGAACAACTCACCATTCGCGATGATTTTCGATTCAAGTCTCCTGAATCTCTCACTACCAATCAGGAAATTGATTTTTACCTCATGCTAGGTGAATACTACCTGAGGAAAAAAGACAAGGTTGGGATTGCGAATATATTATATGACTTAAGGACTAAAAAAGGAGAGTATTCGTTTGCTGATTTTTTACTCACTTCTTTGTGGAAACATTCACAAGGTGATGAAGTCCAAGCCATCAAAACATTAGATACTTACATTCAAAAAGAACCAAATACCTATTTTCGTAATCTAGCAAAGAATATGCGAACGAATCTTTTCCAAACAGGGGAAGATGAGAAAAAAACAATGGTACGTATGGATTGTCAAAAAACAAAACCATACTATTCTCTTTGCCGGGTTTTCCGTTTGCAATACTATATCGATCTTCCTACGGGAAAAGATAAAGATATGCACAAACATTTTGTGAACATCATGAGGGTGAGTTCACCATTTTTTGAAGATACCAATTTAGAATGGATTCCACTTCTGGATCGGATTGATGAAGACCTACCAGCCAAATTGTCATTTTTAGGGTTTGTGAGAGAAGGGATTCATTTCCAGAGAATGATCATGGATTTAGAACGAATCACTGATGGTGCCTATAACGAAAACTCGATCGAAAGATTGGCATTTTTCCAGATTTTATCAGGTGATTATAATGGAGCAGAAGAATCATTTCAGAATTTTTTAAAGTCAGCACGTGGTAAAAAAACATCCATCTTGAATCGCATTTATGTAAAGTTAGGTGCGCTTGCCTATTTCCAAAAAGATTATAAAAAGTCCTTAGATTATTATATCAAATTAGATCTAAACAATTGGTCTCCAGACATTCATCATCCTTTTTTAAACGAACCAATGAGTTTGGCAGAAGTAAAAGATTTGATTTCAGTTTCATTGTACAAAGTGAACGGTGCAGAATCAGCTCTAAAAGCATTACAAAAAATCAAAGATCCAGAGAAGTTAACAGAAGCAGACATTTGGCCCAAACTTCGTATTTCACAGATGTTGATGGATCAAAATCCAGAATTGTCTTCTCGGATGACAGATGAGATCATTTATATGGCTCAGGAAAAAAAATGGAGACGATTAGAATATGCGGCTACCATTTTACAAGGTTATAATCAAATTTATCGAAAGGAATATCGTAAATCAACCATTGAACTCACAAAAAGCCGTGGGATTTTAGATGAAGAAAATGCATTTTATGCGGCTGAGTTCCTACGTAATTTTGGATTTATTTTTGCTCATACCGCTTCTGGAAAAAAAAGTCCTGTGAATGGAAATATCAAAGATGGACTCGGTGATTATTTATTAAACCATCCATACGAAGATTTGTATTACATTCGTAACTACAGGCCACTTGCTTTTTCGACGGATTTGTTTTTTGAATATGCTCTCAGCCATTTACGTGATGATAATGATGTATGGGGCCTTTTTGATACATTGTTTAAATACAATTCAGTCAAAACACAACGGAATACAAAGGGGAGTCCTCATTCTTTATTCCAAATTCCATATGTGAACCAACAGTTTAAATTTTTATCTGGATTTTCCACCGCAAGAGAATCTAAGTTTTTCGATTCCACATATGCCGAGAGTAGAGAAACGGAAAATTTAATCCAGAGGAAAAATGAAGAAGAAAACACACGTTCATTAGAATCAGTTAAACTTCCTACCATATTCCTCCTTCCATATAAAGACGAGTTTTATGTTTTCACATTCAATCCCAAAGATTTCAAACGAAACCAATTGAATTGGAAAATGGTACGAACTCAAAGACCCGATGCTTCTGATATTATAGATGTTGTGAGAGAACTTGTTTCAGCAAATAAGGACCATGATAAAATCCAAATTTATTTAAATGATTCTGGGTTGGGATTGTTTCGTTCTCTAAAAAAAGAAATGAAAGAACAGTCCTTTGTCTTTTTCTTTAGTTTGTATCCCAACACAGACACTCAAAAACCTCTCAATTTGTATTCTTGGAAATGCCCGACAAATATGCGTTCGCTGGATGGAAAAGGAATCACACTTGTAGATACTGCTTATTTTGAAGGATCGAGGATATTAAAAGACAAAGAACGTTTGCACCTATGGGACTTCCCAACAAATGCAAATGTTTCCAATTTAGGTCCAGTCCTCAGTTGGTCATGCCGATCCGAGACTGGTTCTACAGAGGAAATTTCGTTACTCAAATTGTACCGCAGGATCGATTACCGAACGGTTCCTAAAATGATAGTCTACACCGAACGAGTGTTAGGGAAGTCATGGAACGACCCTGGTCTCCACCAAGAGTGGTTACATTTTTGGTTTCGTTCTGGCACAAAAAAAATTGGTTACCTTCCAACACTTCCTGTCCTCGACCAAATCTCATTACAAAGCCTAACAGAACAAACGGCTTACAAAGAAGATGGAGTTTGGATTTATTCCACGGCCCAATAAATGTGACATAAAGGTAGTATCGGATCGCAAAATTCTGAATTGGGTGATGGGCGAAGGAAGCATTTGATCGGGTTTTCACATGTGATTTCCTGGAAAATATCCTCAAATTGTAGGCGACACTAGAAGTTCGGTCCAAAATACTTAATTCTGTTCCTCATTATACAATGGACCCTGATTTTAAAACTTTAGTGGTGTTCGAGTTTCTATGGAAATAATCGGCATCTTTCTCATCTTCCTCCTTGTCTTTGTCAATGGTTTCTTCGTCGCTGCAGAGTTTGCGATGGTATCTATCCGCCCCTCACGCTTAGAGGAACTAGTCAAAGAAAACCGGGCCATGTCCCATATCACCAAAAAAGCGGTCTCCAAAATCGATGATATGTTATCGGTTTGCCAAGTGGGGATCACGATCGCCAGTTTACTCCTTGGTTGGATCGGCGAGGCTTTATTTGCGAGTGTTGTCTCTGGATTCCTTCACATGTTCCAAATTGAATTGGATCTCGTGACTATCCACAGTATCTCGATTGGTGTATCCTTCACACTCATCACTTTACTACATGTCATCTTAGGAGAGTTAGTTCCTAAAACATTGGCAATCCAGAATACCGAAGCAATTGCTCTTGGTGTTTCTGCTCCCATGTGGCTTTTTTATTATTTGTTTTTTCCTGTAACATTTGTCATGAACCGATTAGCTGGTGGGATTCTCACTCTCTTCCGTTTGCAACGAACAGGTGATAAATATGTCCATTCTGCTGAAGAACTCATGATCATCATCGAGGAACAACGAAAACAAGGTCGTATCGATAATGCAGAAATGCAACTCATCCAAAAGACTTTTGATTTTTCGGAACATACTGCCAAGGATGTAATGACGCATCGTCTTTCCATCATTGGAATTCCACAAGAATCAACGATTGATAAATTACTTCCCCTCATTGCAGAACATAGTTTTTCTAGATACCCAGTTTACAACCAAACACTCGATAAAATTGTTGGGATTGTCCATGTTCAAAAATTTCTAAAATGGCAAGCGGCCCATCTTTCTGCCAAAGGCAAAAAAGAAAAAATCACTGTCATCATGGAAAAGGATTTTGTAAAAGTTCCTGAATCAATGTCCATCGAACGAGTGATGACAAAACTCCGAGAGAAAAAACAACATATGGCGATCGTGATAGATGAATATGGTGGAGTCTCAGGTTTACTTACGTTAGAGGATATTATTGAAGAATTTTTTGGTGAGATTCGGGATGAAACAGACACCGATGAAGTAGATGTTACATCCAAAAATAAAAAAACCAAAACCATCACACTTGATGGAGAAACCGAACTTTCTAGTTTAACTGATATTTTAGAAGGCGAAGAACCATCTGATATGGAAGAGGTTCGAACCATCGCTGGTTACTTTATGGAAAAAAATGAAGATATGCCAAAAGAAGGTAGTATCGTTCAAATCAAAAAGGGCAGCCTCAAAGTGAAAAAAATGGAAGGAAACAAAATCATTTCCATCCTATTCACACCGAAATTAGAAGAAGACCACGATTCCGAAATGGAACGGGAATTATCTTACGAGGATCGGTAAATGAAAGAAATCATCATCGCAGTCTCAGGTTCCATTGCATCTTACAAAGCTTGTGATTTGGTTAGAGGTCTTACTAAAAACGGATACCCTGTGCGAGTGATTATGACGGCTAACGCCACTAAGTTTGTGGGCAAAATTACCTTTGAAGCCCTAACCAGTAAACCTGTTCGAATTGATGAATTTGATACAGGGATGGCACATATTGAAATCAAAAATATTTCATCCGTTTTTGCAGTTGTACCAGCTTCCGCTAACATCATAGGAAAAATGGCAAATGGAATCGCTGATGATTTGGTGACTTCGACTTACCTCGCTTGTACTTCACCTGTGCTTGTGGCACCTTCCATGAATCCTGGGATGTACCTCCATCCTGCTGTTCAAAGGAATTTAAAAACATTAGAAGCCGATGGTGTACACATTGTATCTCCTGACAAAGGCATTGTTGTTTGTGGTGATGAAGGGTATGGAAAATTAGCAACCGTCGAAACCATCATGGAACAAATCATCGAACTTCATAAAAAAAATTCATGAATTTAAAATTCAAACGTGTTGTCATTACATCTGGTCCCACACGCGAGTGGATTGATCCAGTTCGTTATATCTCCAATGCTTCTTCTGGAAAAATGGGATACGAAATTGCAAAGTGTTTTTTGCAATACCCAGTGGATGTGATTTATATCCATGGGAATACCTTGGAACGTTATGCCAATGTTCCTGGCGCCAAACAGAACTTAGAAGTGGAAACAACAATGCAACTTCGAGATACAGTTTTATCTCAAATGTTGGATGATACTTTACTTGTGATGGCAGCGGCTCCGGCAGATTTTCGTCCGATCATGATGGCAGAACATAAAATCAAAAAGGAAAGAACTTCTGAAGGAAGTAAGGGATTATTACTCGAATTAGAAGAAAATCCAGATGTCTTAAAACAAGTGGATGAGTACATCAAAGAAAACCAAATCAATAATTCGATCCGCGTTGGGTTTGCAGCAGAAACAAATGATTTGGAAAAACATGCCAGAGAAAAACTCGTTCGCAAGGGTTTACAATACATCGTAGGAAATGTAGTTGGACATGGAAAAGGATTCGGTGAAGTAGAATCGATATTACGTATTTTTGGTCCGAATGGTCTCGTGAAAGAGATTGGACCTTTGCCAAAAGAGGAATTGGCAAAGTCCCTTGTCCAATTTTTAGTGACTGTTTGAATTGTTCCCAAATCCAAACGCAAAAAAACCAGCAAGTAAGATCAATCCAAAACTAACGATATAATTCCATTTGATTTTTTCACCTAAAAACAAGGTGGCAAAAAGGATAAACACAAAGATTGTGATGATCTCTTGGATGATCTTTAATTGGAATCCTTCAAATTTGTAAACCGTATACCCAATACGATTGGCAGGTACCATCAGTACATATTCAAAAAATGCAATGCCCCATGAAAACAAAATCACATAAAACATTTGGTTTGATTTTGCATATTTTAAATGGCCATACCAGGCAAAAGTCATAAAGATATTGGATAAAACAAGTAAAACAACTGTTAGCATAATTTGGGATCCTTTAGTCTAATGGTTCGTTTGGAAATACTTCATTCCAAATTTTGGGTAATACTTCACCTGATTTTCCACCAAAATGGTGTTTCATGGAAGGTGTAAGATTTGTTTCCGCTGGATTGATTTCAATCCCAATTGCTCCATTCCGAATCGCTGTGAGCGCTAATTGGGCGGGGACAGATACGTTGGCACTCGTTCCAATCACAAAAACGATTTGTGATTGTTTAGATAGTTCCCAACTTTTTGTAAGATGTGTTTGGTCATACTCTTCTCCAAACCAAACAATGTCGGGCCTAAGTAGGGATTCACAATGTTTACAAAATTTAAGTCCAGGATGGTCTAAACCATCTTGTTCCAAATGAAATTTTGCCGAACAATTTGTACACCTGACACGAAAAATATTCCCATGAAGTTCGATGATGGATTCACTTCCTGCACGCGGATGAAGGCCGTCTACATTTTGAGTGATGAGGGAAACAGAACTTGATTTTCTTTGCCATTTGGCAATTGTTATATGGCCTGGATTGGGTTTTGCATTTTTACAAATATTCCTTCGCCAATCGTACCATTCCCAAACGAGTTCTGGATTTTTTTGGAAAGCTTCTGGAGTTGCTAAATCCTCTGCTCGAAAGTTTTTCCAAAGTCCACCTTCTCCACGAAACGTTGGGATTCCACTTTCGTTTGAAATACCAGCCCCTGTCAGAAAGATGATACTCTTTGCTCTCCGAATTATTTCCAAAGATTCTTGTGGTAACACGTCCATTTCTTTGGTTCATTCTAACAAATTCTTAGAAAAATTAAATCGGAAAAAATTTTAGGCCAGAAAATCTGGTGATTGTGAGCTATCATTGGGAAGAAATTCAAAAAAAACTGGAGTCCATCAAGGAAAAACAATTATTCCGCGAAACTAAAACCTATCATGGGATTGATTTTTGTTCCAATGATTATATGGGCCTTGCCACTAACTCTCGTATGTTGGAATACTACAGGTCTTTAACAGATTTGTATCCCTTTGGTTCCACAGCTTCACGGCTTGTTCGTGGAAATTATGATTCCATGGATTTGTTCGAAACGGAATTTGCAAACTTTGTGGATGGAGAGGCAGCCTTACTTGTTTCCAATGGTTTTGTCGCAAACTTGGGGCTCATAGATTCCATTGCTGCGCCAAATTGTTATGTTTTTACAGACCGTTTGAATCATGCCTCGATTTTGGATGGGATTCGAATTTCTGGTGCCAAAAAAAAATACTACAACCACTTGGATTTACAACATTTACAAACGTTACTAGACAAGGCAAATGCCGAAGATCCAAACCAAAAACACAAACGAATCGTTGTTACCGAATCTTTGTTTAGTATGGATGGAGATAGCCCCGATTTTTCCAAACTACTCACATTAAAAAAACAATATGGGTTTGTCCTCGTTGTAGATGAGGCACATGCACTCGGAGTGTATGGTAAGGAAGGAAAGGGGATTTTGTTTCGAGATTTGTCTATCGAAGACATTCAATCGATTGATTACCGAGTGTATACACTCGGTAAATCGTTTGGATTGGAAGGTGGGATCATCGTAACAAAACAAATGGGTAGAGACCATTTGGTCAATGTTATGCGACCATTTATATTTTCTACGGCACCACTTCCCATCATTTCTAAATTGGCAATGTATGCTTTAGACTTATTACGATCTATGGAGTCTGAGAGGTTTCGTTTACTCGAACTCACTAGAGAATTAAAACAATCGTTACAAACGAATGGTTTTATGATCACAAATACAGAATCTCATATCATCCCTTTATTACTTTTAACTGAAAAAGAATCTTTATATTATGCCAAACGATTACAGGAGATGGGTCTCGATGTTCGCGCCATCCGTCCACCGACAGTTCCCACGCCAAGATTGCGGATCAGTTTGAATGCAAAATTAACAAGGGAGGATACAAATTCCTTAGTTTCTGCGTTGGTTCAAATTCGGAAAGATTGTGAAACGGTATCCTTTACTTAATTAAGATTTGTATTCTTTTGAATCTATCCTTGGTCCGAAAGAAAATTTCTTAACTTCAGTATCTCTTAAGACTCTTCAAATTTGCGAATTTTTTCTTTGATGGCTTCTGTTGTAGAAGTTGATGGAGTTTTGGAGTTTGATTGGGAAAGAGCAGATTTTTCACGCGATTTTTTAGTTCCATATCGATAAATCCCAAATAACCCAAGAACACCTAATCCAAGTAATGTGGCATTGATCCAAGTATCATCAGGTTTTGCTAAGATTTTAGGACCAAAACCATACACGATCGAATCTACCATACCTTGGTTTCCATTTTCTTGGAACATGATTACAATGGGGTCTTGTAATACAGAAGTACCAAATCCGTTTTCCATTTTGGAAATGATTTCTCCTTCTCCCATTCCTTCTTTGATTCGATTTTCAATAAAACTTTTGAGATAACTGGAAGCAGCACACATGTTAAAGGAACACGACTGGATAGGAAGGCTTGGTAAACAGATACATCGGATTTTTTCTGTGACCTTAAGGAAGGTTTGGATCTGAGTTTCTTCTTTTAAATTGGTAGTTGTTTTTTGAGCGAATACACCACTCGTGATTCCCATAAAGAGTACAATCGAAAGTAACCCACGTAATAAAATACCCATCGAAACATACCGATTGCCTATTGGGAACAATGGCATTCGAAACGAACTTTCATATCCTATTTGTTTCATATTGGATTCCCTTTGGTTTGTTTTTTCCTTTCGCCTATGGGGAGTAACAAAAAGATTCCAGACATAAAATAGAGTAAGGATCCAATCCAAATCAATTTTACAAGTGGGTTGATCCAAACTTCTAAATTTGCTACAATTTGCCTCGGGAAATTGAGGAAAAGTTTGAGTTTGTCTGTTTCACTTCCTGGTGTGAAGTAATACTGCATGAACATGAGTGGTAAGTCAGGGTTTTCTGATTTTAGATCCGAAGTTTCAATTGCACCCAGTTGGATGTAAAAATCTTCTTTTGCCATGGAGTGGATGGCTGGTTCACTTGTTGGGATATGGGTTTCGAAATCTCCCGTTAGGTGGGAGATCTGTGGATAAAACCTACGTTCAGTATCAAGTGTCGCAATTTTTTCCAATCCACGATAAATTCCGTAACTGGCTTCTTGGGACACAATCACATTTTGGATGTTAGGTTCCCCACCAAGCCCAGAGATAAGAACAGGTTTGATTTTGAGTGTGTTTGCTTCGATTTGATAACCACCAATCATTGCTTTGTCGATAGATTGGTAGATGATTTCTTCTGAAGTTGGCGGTTGGAGTTCATAAAAGAAACGAACAGATGTATTGATTTTAAAGGCATTCCCAGCATAACCAATAAAGATAAGAACAAGGGAGAAGTGTACTAAATACCCACCATATCGTCTTTTGTTTTTAAGAAGTAAGTTTATCCCAGCTCGTAACAAAGATTCATCTTTGTGTTCCTCTCGTCTAGCTTTGATTCCTCGGTAGTATTCTTGGATAATCCCTGCAATGGTAAATACACCAATTCCAACTGTGAGAACAGAATACACTTCTGCTAAAACATCCCCGTACTTAGAATCGGGTTTTGTAAAGTTTTGTGAATAAAATAGGATGTAGAGTCCACCACCCAAAATTCCAAACAGGAATGGTTTAAGTAAGGTAGAAAAAAATACTGCTCCAGCACCTTTTCGCCAAGCAAGTAGTGGTGCCGAACCCATCAGTAATAATAAAAATATCCCTGCAGGAACACCCCAAGAATTAAACCAAGGAGCTTTAAATTCTTTACCATAGAGGAGAGGGGAAAATACACCTAACAAAATAGCTGCGGTCGAAAGTACCAAAAGAAAGTTGTTTAATAAAAAACTTCCTTCTTTGGAGGTGATAGCTTCTAAGTTTCGTTCTGGTGTGAGGTTTTTCCTTCGGTAGATCACAAACCCTGTGAAAAACAAAAAACTTGCGATGATATAAACGATAAACGGAGTCCCGATTGTCGATTTGGAAAAACTATGAGGTCCTTCGAGGACACCCGAACGAGTGATCCATGTACCAAGTAAACTAAAGTGAAAGGCAAGGATCACAAGTAACATATTCCAAAACTTTAACATTCCTCGACGTTCTTGGATGACAACAGAATGGACAAAGGCACTTGTGAGTAACCAAGGCATTAACGATGCGTTTTCGACTGGGTCCCATGCCCAATACCCACCCCAACCTAACTCTTCGTAGGCCCATTTGGATCCGAGTAAAATTCCTGTTCCTAGAAAAAACCAAGAAAACAGAGTCCATTTGCGAATGAACTTCATCCAATCTTCTGAAAGTTGACCCGATACAAGAGCAGACATCGCAATTGCAAATGGTATGGAGATACTCACATAACCAATGTAAAGAATGGGAGGGTGGATGATCATGGCCCAGTGTTGGAGCAGGGGATTGAGTCCTCTTCCTGCCGCTGCTTCGGGAACAAATTCGCGGAAAGGTTGAGCGTCTCCATAAAACACGGCTAGGAAACTAAAAAAACCAGATAAAACCGCAAGGATGAGATTCATCATTGGGATTCGGTCTTCTATGGACTTACGAGTTTGCCATAACACGATGAAGGTGAAAACATTTAATATTAAATTCCAAAATAATAAACTTCCCGATGACCCAGACCAAATGGAAGTCATTTTGTAAAATAAAGGGAGATGTTCGCTGGAATGCATCACCACATAATAGTTGCTATAGTCTGATCTGACAAGTTGTGTGAGTAAAACGACAAAGGTTAATACAATGACAAAGGGATTTGTCATAAGGGCCAATCGGCCTAGTTCCACAGCTTTTCGTTCTTTTGAAATGATTCCGTAGATGGTTTGGATGGCAGAAAAAATTAAAATGGCGAGAGATGCAGAAAGTAAGATGGTTCCTAAATTATTCATTTTTCCTCAGCATACCCTGCTTCATATTTGGAAGCACATTTCGCTTCGACATGACTTGCGACAAGGATTCCCTTTTCTAATTTTCCATCCACTCGTGCCCTTGCTCCTTCTTTAAAAGCATCTGGCAAAAGAGTTTCTCCTGTAAAAAAAACAGGGATGATTTGGTCATTGAGTTCCAAATCAAATTTTGCTTTTTTTCCTTCACGGACCAAACTCCCTACGCGAACAAATCCTCTCACTCGTAAGTTTTGTTCCGAGTATTTTGTGGGATTAGCAGCAAGTTCTGAAGCATCGAGGAGAAGATACGATGTTTCTTGTGAGGAAAAGTAAGCAATGCCTCCAAGAGAGATTGCAATGAGGAATAAAAGGGTTAAAAACTTACGATTCATAGTCCATTCTTTAGACGAAATCACGTCTTTCCTCTAAGCTCTCTGATTGGTAGTTTCGGTCAAACAAAAAGGTTGTAAAGAATCAATCAGAAAAACCCGATTTAAAGGTAGGATTTGGCACGGTAAACAAAATACCCAACCCATTCCTTGATCGCAAATGTAGTCGTATCAAGATAACCAGCTGATGGTAAATACAATTCAAAGGCACCCGAATCCATTTGAAACGATCTATAATCGGTAGGGAAGAGGAACACATTTAAATTTTGTTTTTGGAAACAACCGAATGCACGTTTCATATGAAAGGCTGATGTGATTAGGATATAAGATTTAAAATTTAATTTCTCCACTATTTTTTTCGTTTCAACTGCATTTTCATAAGTATTTCTGGAATTGTTTTCTAAGATGATGTCGGATTCTCTTACACCTAAATCGATTAACAAAGATTTGGCTAAGTTTGCCTCTCGGAATTCGTCAGACAATAACAAACCGGACCCACCAGTAAATAGGATTTTTTTGACTTTGCCCGCTTTGTAAAGGCGAACGGCATCTGTGATCCGGTCTGCAGAATCTGTGAGTTCGGGCCTTGCCTTCACGGAAGAAATGGTTTGGATCATTCCCCCGAGAACAATGGCTAGATCCGCATTGGGAGTATCCTGAATGGAAATGGGAGGATAATCTTTTTCCAGACTAGATACAAGTGAATTGGCAACAAAGGAACTAGATGCCAGATATAAAAACAAACAAACGAGAAAAAAAAGAAACTTCGTATTCTTTGGTTTGATGCGAAGCAATAGATACAAACAAAGGAGGAAAAAAACTGGTAAGGGGTAGAGAAATATGGTGAGGACTTTTGAGAAAATGAAAAATAAGGAATCCATAATCTAAGGATTGGAAACACTGCCAGTTTTACCAGTCCAAATCAGGACCAAGTACTCCTATCCCACTGCCCCAATACTGAGAAGGGTGAGGGTAACGAACAGAGACACCAAGTGGAGAACGAGAGTATTTCCAATCCCTTGCGATTTGTTTTCTCAATTGTATTTGTTCTTCTGGAACTCCCATTTCAGGTTCATTTAAGAACTGTTTGGTGAGCTCTACCCATTCTTTGATTGCTGCTGGATTTTGTTTTTTTAAATCTTGGATGAGGATTCGTAGTTCGAACTCAGCGTCTTCCCTGAGATCCCTTGCAATTTCTGAAATTTCGGCATTGGAACCAAAAACAGTTTCGTTTCCTTCGGTACGATCGACTGCATCTCTCCATTTTGCATAAGCGATGAACAAATTCTTTGTTTCGTCAAATCGATACATTGTACTATGAGATTCTGCTTTGGATTCAGAAAAAGGCAATCGAAAAATGAAGCATTCCATTTTTGCTTCTTAACAGTCTAAAATCCGTGAAATGGAAAACCGTAATCTCCCTTCTTTTGTCAATTGGATTGTCTGCAAACGTCCTTGCTGATTCCAAAATCCTAAAAACTCACCATACCGAATCCGGATTCCAGAACCCAAATCCTGATTTCAAACGAAAAGGTTTTTGGGATGTTTTTGCATGGCAATGGGATCGGTTTTTTTTACCGTACAGTTTGGACGCTAAAACCTATCCAGAATTTCCCGTCCTAAAAAATGATGGAAGTCTCTTACAAAAGAATCAATCCAAACTATCTGTGACTTGGGTTGGACATGCGACAACTCTTGTCCAAATTGATGGAGTGAATATCCTCACAGATCCCATTTGGAGTGAAAGATGTTCTCCGCTCAGTTTTGCTGGACCAAAACGATACACACCACCTGGAATTTCGATCACCAATTTACCTAAAATCGATATTATCATTTTATCTCATAATCATTATGATCATACTGATATCCCCACTTTAAAAACTTTAGAAGAAACATTCCATCCCTTGGTTCTCACTGGACTCGGGAATCGAAAATTATTGTTAGGTGCTGGTTTGAAACATGTAAAAGAAATGGATTGGTGGGAAGAAGTTACATTTCGTTCGCTAAAACTTACTTTCACTCCGACACAACATTTTAGTGGCAGAAGTCTTTTTGACCGTGATGAAACTTTATGGGGGAGTTTTATGGTCGTTGGCGCAAAAGAAAAAGTGTATTTTGCAGGTGATACTGGGTATTACACTCATTTTAAAGAAATCGCAAACCATTTTGGTCCCATTGATATTGCCATTTTACCCATTGGTGCCACAGAACCGAGATGGCTTATGGAACCAGTCCACATTGATCCAAACCAAGCAGTTCTCAGTTTTTTAGACTTGAAGGCAAAATACCTGGTTCCCATGCATTATATGACCTTTGTTTTATCGGACGAACCTCTTGATTCTCCTGTGCCCCGCACAAAAGAGGCATTGAAACAATCGGGGATCTCCGAATCGGCTTTGGTTCCTTTAAAAATTGGAGAATCACGCTTTTTTTAGTTCCAAGCGATTTCTCTTTCGGGTATGCTGTCCTAAAAAAAATAGGATGGTGAGCACGTTGAAGAAGCTTCTCACATTGATGGTTTTCCTGGTATGTTTGTCTGTGACAACTTCCGGGATATTTGCCGAAGAACCAACTCCGGTTCCAACCGAGACAACAACACAAGAGGAAACTGGGCATTCCTCACATGGTGAATCCGTTCACGAAGAACTCCCGTATTGGACAGTATTACCTTTTGTGGCAATTCTTCTTTCCATAGCGATTTTGCCTGTTGCCTCTCACAAAACAGCACATTGGTGGGAAGACAATAATAACAAACTCATTTTAGCTGTTGGGCTTGGAGCAATCTCTTTTGTTGTGTTACTTGTTTATGGGTATAGCCATAACATAGTACACACTGTATTCTTTGATTATATCCCCTTTATCATTTTACTCGGTTCCTTGTTTTATATTTCCGGTGGGATTGTGATTAAAGGTGATATCCATGCAACTCCACTGAACAACACTTTGTATCTCTTAATTGGTGCGGCACTTGCCTCTTTTATTGGAACAACTGGGGCATCAATGTTACTCATTCGCCCTTTGTTGAAAACAAATAGCGAAAGAAAACATGTTGTCCATACTGTTGTGTTTTTTATTTTCCTTGTTTCCAATATTGGTGGTTCCTTAACTCCACTCGGAGATCCTCCACTGTTTTTAGGATACCTCAAAGGTGTTCCATTCACTTGGACATTTAAATTATTGCCTGAGATGTTAGTGGCAATTGCGATCCTACTCACTGTTTACTTTGTTTGGGATACAATGGCATATAGAAAAGAAACCAAAAAAGATCTCAAACGTGATGATAAACTAGCAACTCCTTTTTCCATTGGTGGGCAAGTGAACTTCATTTGGTTACTTGGTGTGATCTTAGCAGTTGCTTTTTTAAACAGTAACTACATTCCACAAATCAGTGAAACTCCGACACTTGGATTCATTCGTGAAGCGGTTTTGATTATTCTTATCGTTCTGTCTATGTACACATCGAAAGAAGAACATAGAAAGTTTAATAACTTTACGCTTCACCCTATCCAAGAAGTTGCCTATCTCTTCATTGGAATTTTCATCACCATGATTCCTGCTCTTGTATTACTCGAAGCACATGGAAAAGAACTTGGGATCACTGAAAATTGGCAATTTTTCTGGGCAACTGGTGCATTTTCTTCCGTATTAGACAATGCTCCTACTTACCTAACGTTTGGTTCCCTTGCATCAGGTCTTCTCACTCCAGCAGGATCTGCTCCTCTCACTCTTGGCCAATTCATTGGAAACGTCCAAGCAGAAGAGATCTTAAAAGCAATTTCAGTAGGTGCTGTGTTTATGGGTGCCAATACATATATAGGTAACGCTCCTAACTTTATGGTGAAGTCCGTTGCAGAAGAAAACAAAGTGAAGATGCCTTCCTTTGGTGGGTACTTAGCATATTCAATGGGAATTTTAGTTCCTGTTTTTATCCTCCTCACTTTTATTTTCTTCGTCTAAGTTGTAACAACACCAGGGAAACTTTCCCTGGTGTTCTATCATTTCATGTTTCTCCAATTATCTGAATTATATTCTTTATCTCACTCTGGTTCGTTCACACATCTTTCGGAAAAGAAGGAAAGATTAGAAAAAGAACGTAAAACACTTGAATCCATTTTGTCCTCTTCCAAAGAGAAACTCATTTATGGAATCCATACAGGTTTTGGCCCACATGCATTCACTTCCAATGAAGAATTGGAGCTCATTCAAAAATCACTAATCTATCATTTAACCGTAGAGCCAGTGTTAACTGGTGATGGACTTCCTCATTCTCATTTACACCACAAAGAAGCAAGGGTTGTACTGGCAGCAAGACTCTTTAGTTTATCACTTGGTGGTTCTGGGATTCGGTATGAAACTTTGGAAATTTTAAACCAACTTCTCGAATTGGATTGTATTCCCATCATACCAGAAAGAGGTTCTCTCTCGGCGTCAGGAGATTTAATCCCACTCAGTTATATTCCATTGGCACTTCTAGGCGAATCAGGATTCACTGGCAAAGGAAAAGAGTTAGGCCCCACAAAGTTAAACGGAAAACGTTCCGAAATCAAAGGCATTCCTTGGACCCCACATCCTAAAGAAGCCATCTCACTTACCAATGGGACTAGTTTTACAACAGCCCTTCTAGGTTACCAAGTGATGGAATTTCGGAATATGTTTTTGTTAACCATTGAGATTTTACAATATCTTTTCCATTACCATTCTGTTTTCCCAGATGCCTTCCATCCAGAATACCACAAACACAAACAATTTAAGGGACCTAAGTTCCTCTCTAGTTTACTCCATCCCATTGTGTCCCAAAACCCAAAAACGAAAGTGGAAGGAAAACGAATCCAAGACATTTATTCAGTTCGATGTATCCCACAAATTTTAGGTTCCATTTGGGATGAAATAGAATCGATAAAAAAAATCGTAGAACAAGAGTTAAATTCATTGTCTGATAATCCAGTTTTGATACCTACTTCCGAGAATGAAAAGACAGAATTTCGATTTGCAGAAGGTGGAGGTTTTTATGCCTCTCAAGTTAGTTTTGCAGCAGACCGACTTCAAAATGCCATGGCAGTTTGGTTTACATGGGTTGATCGTTTTTTGAATTATCTGATGGAACCAAAGGAAAACGATGAATTCCCTTTGATGTTGTCTGCAAAACCTGGAACTTATGCTGGTTTGTCTGGATTAGGACTCATGTCAGCTCATCTAACAGCAGAAGTACGACGAGATAGTATGCCAGGTTCGATACAATCAATCCCAACCAATGGTAATAACCAAGACATCGTTCCTATGGGAGCGATCTCTGTTTTACGAAATCGTAGGACTGTCCTAAGTGCAACCAAACTTCTTTCTATCTTTGGTTATGCGGTATACCAAACATCTTTATTTGCGAAACGGAAAGAATTGGTGCCAGATTTTAAATTGTTTTCTGGAATGCAGACGATGGAAAAAGACAGAAGCCTGGATTTTGAAATCCAGACTTTGGTGGAACGAATCCAAAATACTACTTCTTCTCTTGCAACGACTCCAATCGATTGAGTCCCAATCCCAATACCAAACCAAACACTAGAGAGGCGAGTGGGATTTGTGTTTCTTCAAAATCTTTTGGGAGTATGTTTTTGGCAGTGGCAATTTGGATATCACGTTTCACTTCACCTGATCTACCTACAATTGCCTGTCCATTTGCATAATCTTTAAATGGCCAAAGGATAAAAAAGGATCCTAGGATCAGTCCAAGTAAAAATGTCATCGTATGAGATTTGTATTTCACAAATAACCATTTAACAATATGAGTGAAAATCAAAAGTCCAAGTAAACATCCAATCCCAAACGCACCTAAAAATAGAATCGAACCTGGTTCTAAGATGGTAGAAAGTTTACCAATGACAATTTGGTATTCACCTAACACGAGCATGATGTATGATCCGGAAATTCCAGGAAGGATCATCGCTGAAATGGCAATCATACCAGTGGCAAATGCAAAAATTGGATTTTCGGATCCGGTGTTTTCTCCCATAAAAAAACTAGGAACGATGGTTAATAAAATTCCTGGGACTAAGAATAGCCAAACGACAAGGCTATGTTTTTCAATGAGTTTGTAGGGAACGACTAGTGATGGAATGATGAGACCTATGAAAAGGGCAAGAGTTGCTTGTGGGTGGTTTTGTAATAAGTATTGGATCAGTTTTGCTCCAGAGATTACGGAAAGTAAAAGACCAAAACCAAGGAATACCAAAAACCAAAAATCGATTCGTTTCATTTCCAATGCAAAACGATTTCTCACCTCTTCTTTCCAAAAGCCTACAAGTAAGGAAAGGGAAACTTTGATGGTTTCCAAATTTAAGGAAGTGATGGCAGTGATGAGTCTGTCATACAAACCCAAGATAAGAGCAAAGGTTCCACCAGATACACCTGGGATTAAATTGGCAATTCCAATGAGAAACCCATTGAGGATGCAAAAGAGAATTTCTTTTTTTGTAAGAGGCATATCGGAAAGGATGAATTTTTACAAACTTTAGGCAAGGTTTTTTCTAGTTACTGATAACCATACGATACCATAAGATAAAATCGAAACTAGAAACAAAATCAGGAAAATTGTAATTTTTCCATATCTAAATTCTGTTAATAGAAAGTGGAAACAAACCACCATTACATTCAAAAGGGAAAATACAACGAGAGAACCAATTTTACCCAATTTGGTTTCGGTGAGTTTTTGGTACAAATGTTCTCTATGTGCTTGGAATAGGTGTTTTTTCTGAAAGAATCGTTTGATGAGGATCGTGACACCATCAATCCAAAAAAAAGGAAAAAGATAAAAGTAATCTGTCACATCCCAATGGATGCCATTTGATTTGTTTTGGTAAAGTAAGGGGAGGACCAATCCAAAAAATCCAAGTGCCAGTGATCCGCTATCTCCCATAAATAATTTTGCTTTTGGGAAATTGTAAAAGATAAAGCCAAACATGGAAACGAAGAGCATCGCGTACAAACTGTATCCTAAGTTTGGTTTGGTGTAAAAATCGGGTAAAATAAATCCTAGGGAAACAAAACAAATGGTGAATGTGGTCACCAAATACCAATCCATCCCATCCATAAAATTAACCAAGTTGATTCCAAATACCAAGAAGATTGTGAGAAATACAATTTGAACTAAACTGTTAATAGAAGTAATTCCCAAAAAACTTACATTAGGTTGTATGCCCCATAAACAGAAAAAAACAATTCCTAATTCTAAAACGAGTCGGAGTTTTGGTGTTAAATGGTATACGTCGTCTACAAATCCTAGAATCGAAAATACAAATATACCAACTAACAATAGATAAAGATCCATGGGTTCACTTAAAATGGGTAAAGGATCACTTCCGATGGATTCTAACGGAAACAGTAAAAAAACTAGGGTCGAAAGGAGAAAAACAGGGATAAAAAACATTCCTCCCGATTTTTTTGTGACCGTGTCATGCAAACTCCGTTCATTGGGCACATCTTTCACCCCAAAACGGGAATACACATAAAATGTGTGCAAAATTAGGCTCAAGATGCCCAGAATGAGGAAGGAAATGGGAAAAAAAGGAACCATTTTCGCAAAGTTTCTCAGATCGGGGTCTTTTGGCAGTTTTTTATTGCAAAAATCAGTCCCTCTTCGATGTTTAATTTATGTTTCAGGGCGTTTATACTGCGGTCATCACCCCCTTCCGCCAGGGGAAAATCGATTACGATCAATACTTTAAAATCCTAGAAAACCAGATCCGATCCGGAGTTGCTGGTGTGGTTCCTTGTGGGACAACGGGAGAATCCCCCACTTTATCCTACGAAGAACATAAGGAACTCATCCAAAAAACGGTGCAGATCGTAGCTGGCAAAATCCAAGTGATCGCGGGTACTGGTTCTAACTCCACAAAAGAGGCAATTGAACTCACTGAGTCTGCTTGTGCAGATGGAGTGGATGGAATTTTGTCTGTAAATCCGTATTATAACAAACCTACGCAAGAAGGGATGTTCCAACATTTTACGGCCATTGCAAATGTATCATCGAAACCTGTGATGTTGTACAACATTCCAGGTAGAACCAATGTAAACCTTTTGCCAGAAACGGTTAGTCGTTTGGCGGCTCATCCTAAAATTGCAGCAATCAAAGAAGCAACAGGGGATCTCGGACAAATGGCAAAAGTGATTTCGCTCTGTCCACCCGACTTTGATTTGTTATCTGGTGATGACAACTTAACTCTTCCTGTACTTTCCATCGGTGGAAGAGGAGTTGTATCTGTAGTTTCTAATTTATTCCCTCGAGCATGTGTGGATATGGTTTCCCTTTACCTTCGTGGTGATCTGGAAGCTTCCAAAAAAATTTACTACAAACTGCTCCCAGTATTTGTGAATGCTTTTATCGAAACAAATCCAATCCCAATCAAAGCAGCTATGAGTTGGTTCGGTTATTGCAGTAATGAACTAAGATTGCCAATGACTTCGTTGTCGGAAGGGCAACCAGCCGAATCATTTAAAAAAATCGTATTCCAGTTAAAAGAGGAAGGCATTGTCTAAAATCAAAGTAGGTGTGATTGGTGCTGGTGGTAGGATGGGGAAAGCCATCATCCAAGTCTTATCTCTTTCCAAAAAATCGGTGTTAAGCGCAGCCGTTGTGAGAGAAGGGGCGATATATGCTGGTTTTGATTCTGGAAACCATGCAGGGATCAAAGAAACTGGTATACTTTTATCTTCCGACTTACAAAAAGCAAACGAAGATTCTGATGTGTTAATTGATTTTAGTACCCACACTGGATTTGAATCCACTCTCAACACGGCATTAAAAAATCATAAACCATTGGTGATTGGAACAACCGGCCTTACTGATTCAGATAAAACTCTAATCAAATCCGCATCTGAAACCATCCCGATTGTATTTTCTCCCAATATGTCTGTTGGTGTGAATTTACTCTTTAAACTCACTGAAATTGCAGCGAAAGTTTTACATGAAGATTTTGATATCGAAGTTTTAGACATCCACCATAGGCATAAAAAAGACTCTCCTTCTGGTACAGCAATGTATTTAAAAGAAGTGTTACTAGAGGCTAGTAATCGGAATGAAGAAAATGTGATTTATGGTCGTCATGGTATGTACCCTGAACGAGACCAAAAAGAAATCGCAATGCATACGATGCGTGCCGGTGAAGTCGTTGGCGAACACACAGTTTATTTTTTTAGTCCAGAAGAGAGGATTGAAATTACCCATCGTGCTCAAGATCGCAAAACATTCGCTAGTGGGGCTGTGAAAGCCGCTGAATTTTTACATGGCAAATCGAAAGGTTTGTACAATATGTTTGATGTTTTAGGAATATAAATTGGATTTTTTTCGAGGATTATATATCATTCCATGGAGTAAAAATTATATCTCCATTAGTTTGGATGTACTCATCGTCGCATTTTTAATTTATAAAACCTATACAACCTTACGTAGAACACGTGGGATTCAACTTTTATTTGGGGTAGGGATCATTTGGATCTCGGGAAGTTTAGCTGAATACTTAGGTTTTGAGTTGCTTGAATGGATCTTAACCAATATTCGCCCTGCACTTGTTTTTGCCATCATTGTTCTCTTGCAACCTGAGTTACGCCGTTTAACAGGTGATTTAGCAAGGATACGTCTCCTACGTTTGTTTTTTCTAAAACCTACTTTTGATTTGGATCCAATTGTGGAAGCCGTTAGAGCCATGTCCCAAGAAAAAATTGGCTCTATCATTGTGCTTGTGAAAGACATTAGCCTTAAGGATATATCAGAAAACGCAGTCCCGATGGATTCCATTGTGACCTCTGAAATTTTACAAACTATCTTCTTTAAGAATTCACCACTCCATGATGGTGCCGTCATCATAGAACAAAACCGAATCGTTTGTGCTGCTTCTTATTTGCCTATGAGTAGTTCCGTAGAAATTTCAACTTTGGGTGCAAGGCATAGATCTGCCCTTGGACTTTCAGAAGAAACAGATTCAATCATCATCGTTACTTCTGAAGAAACTGGAGACATTACAATTTGTTACGAAGGGGAAATGATCCATCCAGTGAAACCCTTGGAGTTAAAAGCTCTTGTGAGTGGTTTGATGTCAGGGAATAAAAAGTCAAAAGACGAATCACAAAGAAAATCCAAAGAAAAAGATTCCGGTGTCATCATATGATTTTGAAATTATTTGGAAAAATGGTACGGAATTGGAAAGCAAAACTCATATCACTGATCATTGCTAGTATCTTCTATGTAAATTTGCAAAACTCTAAAGTTTTGATCAAAACAGTGAATGTCCCAATCGACTATCCAAAGTTATCTGGTAATTTGAGTTATTCAAAAAACCCAGAAAAAACCATTCCAGTTCGCGTGGAAGGTTTAAAAGATGTAGTGAACTATTATTCTCAATTCATGAAGGCTGTGATTGATCCGGAAGATGTTCAACTAGGTGTCACTGAAGTTCCTATCAAAAAAATTGTTGGTGTTCCGAGTGGAGTTAAGGTAACAAAACTTAAAAAAACAGTTCCAGTGGAAATAGAATCCAGAGGACTCAAAGTGGTTCCACTTGAAGTTGTTTTTGAAGGGAACCCACCAGCTAACTTTGAAAAGTTGACTCAGATTTTAAGCCCTCAAAAAATCACACTCAGTGGTAAACCACAAGACCTTGAAAAAATCAATAAAGTAGTTTTGCCAGAAATCTCACTTGTTGATCGTAAGGAACCTTTTGCAAAAACTGTCAAAATTCCAGAATTGCCGAAAGGTGTAAATGTCCTTGGTTCTCGTGATGTAACTGTGAATGTAAATATCATTCCACTTTCGTATAAAACGGGAGAACAAACTGCCGCAGGGATTCCTATCATTTGTTCTGGGTTAGATCCAAAACTTGATGCAGAACTTTCGGAAGAACAAGTTGCAATTCGTTATTTTTCACTAAAACCAATTCGATCTGCACAAATCCTAACGGGCATTACAGCTCAAGTTCCTTGTAATTATATCTTTGATCCAATTAAAAATAAAATTGTTCCAGAGTTACAACCTCAGGTAGCAAAAGTTAGGATCATCAAAAACAAAGATCTAAAAGGGATCGAAATATTGCAGATCAGCCCTGAAAAAATCGAAATTCGATACAAAGTCAAAGAACAAAATATCGATCCAGATAATATAGATGATGGAACAGGGATGGAAGGAATCTCCCCTCATCCTTCCGATCGATCCTAAAGACCACTCATCATTTTATAGTAAGTGGCCTTTCAGAATCTACGGCGATATAATCTAACAACTATTAATTGTTATTTATTTTAGAAACTCATAAATTTCTTTAAAACTTTCCTCTGGGTTTTCCCACATTGGGTAGTGTCCAATATTTGGCCAACGAATCAGTTTTTTGTGTTTGATAGGCAGTTTTTCAATCTCATCTGCTAAATGACTTCCACTAACAGGATCTTCTCCTCCATTGATAAATAACAATGGTACTTCCGTTTGTAAGAGGGCATTTTTCCAACGTTCACCATGGTATCGTCTCTCTTTAATGTACTTTAAAAGTTTATGAGGGATAAGCACTTTATTTGGATAGGTGATGAGTTTCCAAAGGACAGAGATTTCTTTTTCTGTGGGTTTTGTATTTTTACCAAAAACATCGCTAAATGCTACGCCGAATTTTTTTTCGTCGTAAAATTTTGCGAGTATTGCACCTAATATAGGTGTTGCGAGCAGTTTTTGTTTGAAAGTAGGTCTATGCAAATGAGGGAATAATCCACCGTTAAAAAACACCGCACCATCTATTTCATACTTACGTTCTTTAGATTCTAAGTGACGAGCTAGGATTTCTTGGCCAACACTGACAGCATAGTCATGGAATACAAATTTAACTCGTTTGAGAGCGTTTTTTTCAATAAAGGATTCGATGATATCAGTCTGTTCGACTAATGTATATTCGTGATTAACTGGTTTTGAAGAATATCCGAAGCCTAAAAAATCTATCGCAATGGTATTAAAGTATCTAGTTAACCCATTATAAATTTTAGAATAATCCCATGAAGAAGTTGGGAAACCATGTAACAAGATTAAGTTTTGACCTCTTCCTTCTTGGATATAGAAGATTTGGAATTTTTTATATTCAAAAAATTTACCTGAGGCCAACCATTCTGTAGCGTTCTTTTTTGGAAAATTAAGATCTAACATATCCGACATAGCACAAAATTTTAGGAAGTGAGTCAAATAGAAGAAATGACTCTTTTCTCAATATTTCATAGCCGATCTTATATAAGATGGATTCATATTCTCTAATTTATTTTGTAAAACCGGAGGGAGTCATCTCCAATTGGGAATATTTTTGGTACCAAATTCCATATGGCGCTCCTGGGATTTTAACATTTGTTGTGGGTTTATTTCTTAGTTATTTTGCGTTTCAAAAATTTCGAAAATCAAAAGAGGAGAATCGCTATTTTCATCTCAATTTGACCATTTCATTTATCAGTTTTGGATGTGTAGGCCTTGTATTAACAACAAGAGCATGGATCCAAGATGTTGAAACACTTGTATTGTGGAATGATTTATTGTATTTTTTTGTAGCCCCACTTGCACCCACTGCCTTTTACCTAGCATTTCACATGACAGGGAAACAAAGTAAACTTCTGTTATACTATTCTTATGTTTGTTGGTTTGCAAGTTTTGTATTATATTTGGGAGTAATTTTAGGAAAAGGATTTGAAACAACCGTGTTTGAATTCCCATTTGGAAAATACCCTCGTGGCAGTGCCTTTGTAAGGCCTTGGGGAATCCTTGCACCATTAGGATACTTTTTACTCATTCTTCCTTCGTTTATCAAACATTACCTTTACATACGTAAGCATTACCATTTAACACTCTTTCATGGTGTTAATTTACTATTTTTACTCACTACCTTAAATGCTCCCAGTATTTTGGGATTCAAAGTATATCCTGGTGGATTCTTTTTATTCATTCCGATGTTACTAGTCGCCTATGGAGTGTTTCGTTCCGATTTTTTTGATGTGAATGAACTATTATTCCAAAAGAATGGAATGTTCTATTTTTTATTCGCCTTACTTTCTTTTGTTTTGATTTTTATCTCTTTTGGAGTTTCCTTTGGGCTTTCACCTAATGCATATGAATCTGCAAAATGGTATCCTTGGGGGATACCTCCCGTCATTTCAGTGTTTGGTGCAGTTTTTTTATCAATCATCGTTGCTGGGGCTAATCCATCGGCAAGGATCAACCAACTTTGTGCGTTCGCTCTCATTCTCACTGGTTTTTATGTAATCCAATCTGTTCCATTAAAATTAAACATATCCTATGTTGTACAACTTCGGATTTCGCAGATGACCTTTGTGGCATTTGCGTTTGCTCCGAGTATCATGGTGAGACTTGTTTTTGAAGCGATTGGTCAAAAATCACCAGGGTGGCTTAAATGGATCGATTTACTTTGTATCACAGCAGCCATTTTAGCTCCTTCCCCCTACTTGTTTGTAGGGTATTATGATTACCCTTGGTCTCGAGTCCATCATGGTGGTCCTGCGGAACTTCTTGTTGGTGCCAATGGAGCCATCGCATTAGTATTAGTTTTAATTACCTTCCTTCGGAACAAAGGGTATATCAACTTTGCCTCCAAGTGGATCATTGGTTCTTTTTTATTATCAGCATTATTACTGTTAGCAGCTTTACTTCCAAGCCATGGAATTCCGATTTATCCCATTGCAGATTTTCAATTCATACCTGCATTTTTACTAGGTTATGCGGTTCTAAGACATGGTGCATTATCATTGGAAGGAAGGACGATCCAATTGAGTCAACGTTTGGCAAACCTTGGACTCATCACAATGGCAATTGCTGCTATTTTGTATTTTCCATTGATACGAGAACAATATGGAGTGGGGGAGTCGGCATTTCATCTCACAATGATTGTTTTACCGCTGGTTCTATTTAATTACCTTGTGGTCTACATCATGTCAAGGCCACTTGCTGAAGAACTTGATATTAGCTATTTTTTGTTAGATTTAGAAAAACAAAAAGCAGATGAAGAAAGAGAAAAGGCTCTTATAGCACAAGATAAAGCTGAAGAAGCACGCGAAGAATCCGAAAAACTTTTATTAAACATCTTACCTTACAAAGTTGCCCAAGAATTAAAATTGAAGGGGAGTGTGAATCCAGTCCGCTTTGAAAACGCTACCGTATTATTCACAGACTTCAAAGGTTTTACCAAAGTAGCAGAAGGAATGGATGAACAAAGCCTAATCGAAGAACTGGATGCTTGTTTCACTCAGTTTGATGAGATTATCCTCAGGAATAATTTAGAAAAATTAAAAACCATTGGGGACAGTTATATGTGTGCCGGTGGTTTACCTGTGGAAAATCGAACAAGTGCCATTGACGCTTGTTTGGCGGCACTCGAGATCCAAAGTTTTATGAACCAATTGAAGGAAATCAAAACTGCTTTAGACCTTCCCTATTGGGAATTACGTCTTGGGATTCATACAGGTCCCGTTGTGGCAGGGGTAGTGGGTCGGTTTAAGTTTGCCTATGACATCTGGGGTGATACAGTGAATACCGCATCCCGAATGGAATCAGGTGGTGAAACTGGAAAAATCAATGTCTCTAAGGAAACGTATGAATTAGTGAAGTATTTTTTTGTGACAGAGTATCGAGGGAAAGTGCATGGGAAAAATAAGGGTGATTTGGATATGTACTTTGTCCACCGCCTAAGGCCTCGTTATTCGCAAGACCCAGATGGAAAGGCACCTAACCAATACTTCCGAGAAGTGTATTCTCGGATTTCTCGTGGTGCCAATATCCGCTGGAAAAAAGAATCCTAATAGTTGCTGGATAACGTATCAGTTACCTTACGTTTGTTCCTCTTCGGCAAGCCAAGTGCGGAGTAACTGTGCCACGTCTTCTGGTTTTTCTTTTGCCAGGTTGATCGCGTTTTCGAGAAGTTCTCGTCTGAGTTTTTCGTCGAGGGAGAGTTCGACTTCCGCTCCCCCTTCGTCCATCACACGGAGAGCTGCTTCTCTCATCATTTGTTGTTGGGCAGCAAGTTCTTCTTCTCTGAGTCTTCTTCTTCTTGCGATTTCTTTTTTGATCGCACGATACACTAAGATAGCTAGGATGAGTAAGATGAGAATGACAAGTGATGCGATCACCATGTTTCGTATCGCACGTTGTCTTTGGAATTCTTCATCTTCAGCGCGGAACTGTTCTGTCCTATCTTTAGGAATGGTGATAACACTGATTTGATCCCCGCGTGATCTTGTGTAACCAATGGCTGCTTCTAAGTTTTTACGAATGAGTTTTAAGTCTTGTTCGGCGACAGGAATGTATTTGCGATCATAACCCATCCCGTCTTCTCGTTCTTTACGTTCCCAAACTCCATCCACAACCACAGACAATCCAATCTTTTCGATTTTCCAAGGTTGGCGTTTGATGTCTTTGACTCGTTTGTTAAATTCGTAGTTATTGATGTTTTCGTCTTTGGAATACTCAGCCTTTTGGTAGTCTGTATCTTTGTATCCAGGAGGAAGGTTTGGTTCTGTTCCTGCTGGTCCATCAGGAGTAAAACCTCTTCCTTTAAAGGATTCTTTTGTTTCTTTGGAAGATACTTTTAAGGAATAACCATCAACAAGCTTACGTTCATTATATGGTGTATCAGGGTTATCTTCTTCCGCAACTACAGGTAAGACTTCGTTTTCCGTTAAGGATTCTTGGTCCCAATTAAAGGAATATTCAAATCGAGTGATGTCCACTCGGTCTTCCCCACCTAAGTACCAACGTAGAGTGTTTCGAATGTCGATAAGACGTTTGACACGTTCTTCTTCTTCGATTCGGAGTTTTTCTTGGACAATTCGTAATTCTAATCTTTCTTTTTCTAAGTCTTCTTCAAAATCAGAAATGATTTTTCCATCTGGATCGGCAACACTTACGTTTTCTGGTTTGAGTTTGGGAACAGCTCTTGCAACTAAGTTCACAATCCCTTTAATTTCTTTTTTGCTAATACCTTCCACTCCAGGGCGGAAGTGTAAAATCACACTGGCTTTGACTGGATAGGAGTTGGATTCAAACAAATCCCCTTCTGGGATCGCAATGTTGACATCTGCTTTTTCAATTGGGCGTAAGGTGTTAAGCGACTTTTCAATCGCACCCTTTAACGCTCTGTACTTTTTGATGTCTTTATCAAATTGTGTTTCGGTGAATTTTTCTATATCAAAAAGTTCCCAACCTGTCACACCTGCTGGGATCAAATTTTCTTGTGCAAGTTTCGTTACGATTTCTTGCCTTTGTTCTGGATCCACTGTGATGACACTGGTTTCGCTTGAACCATACGAATACCCAAGGGCATCTAATTTTTTTGTGACTTCTGAGAAGTCTTTGGAATCCAAATCTTTGAAGAGAACCACTCGGTTTCTTTGGGAAGAGACATTGGAGAGGATGATGATGGCCACCACTACCACTGCAAGCACCCCAGCCAAAATCATTTTTTTGGTTTTGTCGAGTTTGTTGAATAACTCTTTTAGATTATCGATGATCTTTTGCAGTGGTTCAGGCATAGTTCGGGCCTCGTAGAGATTTGAGACATAATGCCATGAATTCCCCTAAATGTACAAGTACTTTTCGGGGGATGAGTGGGAATTGAAGTGGTGAGAGGGAAATTGCAAGGATGGTATCCTACTTTTCGTTGACGGTTGGTTTCATATGTGACTACAATGTAATTACATATGAAAGTGGCTGTGATTCAAATTGGAAATTCCAGGGGGATTCGTATCCCGAAGACAGTATTAGAGGAATGTCATATTGATGATATAGTAGATTTGAAAGTCGATGGAGATAAAATCATCATCTCTCCTGATAAAGAAAGACCAAGGAAAGCTTGGGCGACCCAATTCCAAGAGATGGCAAAGCAAAATGATGATTCATTGATCCTGCCTGATGCACTCGACTTGGAGGCTGAGGACTGGGAATGGTGATCACTCAGTATGATATTTTTTTAGTCAATTTAGATACAACTATCGGGCATGAGATCCAAAAATCAAGACCATGTATTGTAATTTCTCCTAATGAGATGAACCAATTTATTCGTACGGTGATGGTTGCACCAATGACTACCATGATGCGAAATTACCCAACCAGAGTATCCATCACCTTCAAAGGAAAAATAGGTTCCATTGTTTTGGACCAGATAAGAACTGTAGATCGATCTAGATTGATAAAAAAACTTGGTTCATCCGATCCAAAAACAAATCAGAAAATCAAAAAAGTCATTAAAGAAATGTTAGTCGACTAATTGAATATCATCGAAAAATGATATTACAGTCAAAAGTTTCCCTATACCCCTTCCACTTTTTGGAAAACTCGGTCAAACCGTTTGAGTGCATCATCAATCACTGCATCCGTATCAGCAGCACTTGTATACAACCTACTTCCCGCAAGGGTCACAAGACCTTCTGACATGTAAGCTGCTCCCATTTCTTCCATCGCATGTTTGCGTTTGTGGGCTTCTGCAATGGTTTTTTTGATGGTCCAAAATTTCTTGATATCGATATCAAGTAACATCGTACCAACGGTTTCCAGATGACAGATAGAACCTTGGTTGAAGGCAACAAAGGGTAGGTTGTATTTTTGGATGAGTTTTTGTAATCCCTTAGTGAGGCGGTCACCAGCTCTCCCAGATTTTTCACAGGCATTGGTTTTTTCCATTTCACAAAGTGTAAAGTAACCAGCTAGGGAACTGAGTGGATTTGCTGCCATCGTTCCACCGATTAACGCCTTTTTGGTGCCCGTTTGTAGTCCAGCAGATACATACTTCATGTATTCTCTTTTACCACCAAGTCCACCGGCAGAAGGATAACCACCAGCGACAACTTTTCCAAAGACAGTGAGATCAGGTTCCACACCAAAGTACCCTTGTGCTCCACTAAGACCAATGCGAAATGCGGTTACCACTTCATCAAAAATAAGTAAGGCACCATATTTGTTACAAAGTTCTCTGACACCTTTGTTAAAATCTTTATCAAGAGGTCTTGTTCCACTTTCAGGGCCAACAGGTTCAATCAGAACAGCTGCGGTTCCACCAAAAAAACGATTCCGTTTGAGGACTGATTCGAGTGAGTTCAAATCATTCGGATAAAATTCTTGTGTGTATTTGAAAATCGATCTTGGGACACCATTGGCTTCAAAATGCCTTGTGCCTGGGATCCGAAGGCCATAAGCAAGTTGGTCACTCCATCCATGGTAAGCTCCACCCATCTTCACGATGTTTTTCTTCTTTGTTGCAAGCCTTGCCACTCGGATAGAAGCCATACATGCTTCGGTTCCAGAACCTAACATGCGAAACATTTCCACAGAAGGAACAAGTTCGACAATTTTTTCAGCGAGTTTGTATTCGTATTCATGGAAAAGACCAGTGACTGGTCCTGTGGAATCTAAGAGTTCGATTACTTTTTTACGAACACTTGTGGGGTTACTGCCGAGGACTGTAGGTCCACCAGCTTGCAAAAAGTCGATGTATTTGTTTCCATCCAAATCATATAAATAGGCACCGGCTGCTTTGGTAAAAACAAGGGGGAAAGGAAAATTGAAAGACAAGTTGTGTTGGACACCACCTGGGATGTATTCCGAAGCCTTTGTGATCATGGCCTTGGACTTACTACATTTTGTTTCAAAGTAGTTTTGGATGATGTTTTCCATTTCGTTTTTGCGAATGGAACGGATCGGCAGGGAAATTAATTTCCGCAAGTCTTTGTAAACTTGGTCTACATTAGGGTATTCATTGATGGAAAAGCCTGTGGCCATACGATGTTTCCTCGTCCGTGTTCTTTTACTTGACAATGAGTGAGTCATCACTCATTGTCAAGAAGGAAATGGAAAATTTAGAAAGTTTCTGAGATTCTTTTGGAATTGCGCTCAATTTCCTTGAGAAATCCAGCCTTTTTTCATTCATAGGTAGGAAGATGCATATGGCTGATACAAAACACTTTAATGAAAGTTTCGAACGGATTTCGGAAGAAAAACGGAATCGAATTTTATCCATAGCCATCTCAGAATTTGCCAACCGTGGTTTCACAAGCGCCAATACCAATACCATCGCCCAAAAAGCGGGGATTAGTGTAGGTTCTCTCTACAAATACTTCGAAACCAAAGAGGATTTTTTCTTAACCGTGGTCGATTATGGGATCACCCAATTGGAAAAAACCTTAGAAACCGTATTGTCTATGGATTTGGATTTTTTTGGGAAGGTGGAAAAGATTGTAAGGATCATCCAAAACCATTCTCGCATGAACCAAGACATCATCCGATTGTACAATGAAATGACAACGGAAAGTAATTATGAACTCATCACACGCCTGTCAGGTGAATTGGAATCCTTATCAGCAAAATGTTATATCGATATGATTAGCGCAGCCAAACAAGAAGGAACCATTGCCAGTGATGTGGATAGTAACCTGTCGGCTTTTTTACTCGATAATATCTTTATGACCTTACAGTTTTCTTATGCCACCGTGTATTACAAAGAACGCATGAAAATTTATTTGGGGGAAGGCGTATTTGAAGATGATGAAGCAGTTGTCAAAGCTGTCATGAAATTCATCAGACGTGCCTTAGGCGGTTAGGGTTCCATAAACGGACTTTCTTTCAATTGGAAGACAAGTGCCAGTGTTAGTACTGTTAACGCAAGTAACACATATAAAAACGATACCATTCCAAAAAAATTAAGCCCTAAGATAAACACAATCCCTGAGACTTGGCCTACAAGGAGAAGTAACCCTTGTGAGGTGGACTCTGGGGCAGGGGATGTGATCTCTGCACAGTATTGGAATCCAATGGGTGCGCCAATCCCCAGTAAAAAAAATCCAATCACTACCGATCCAATGAGTAACGGGATAAACCCTTGGAACAAAACAAAAACAGAGAGTCCTACTAAAAAACCAACCATTGCGATGACTAAAAAAAGTTTTCGTTTTTGGAATTTGTCAGAGAGGGGAGGAACAAAAATGCCACCAAAGATCCCTGCGATGAGCATCACACCACCCACAAGTCCTGACTCTTCTGTGTTTAAACCTTTGATTTCACAAATCTGATCGATACAAGTACTCACAGCATTAAACACACCAAGACCTATGAGAAACAAAAATAGAATCTTTTTCATGTCAGCTTGTTTCCATAAAAAACGAATCCCATCGAGAAAGGAGAGTTCATGGTCTTCGCCGTGTGTACTTGGTGAGGTGGGAGGTTTTTCTCTTACGAGGAGTAAAAAAAGAATCGCACTCGCCATAGAAACAAACCCATACAACATCATCACTTCAGGGATCGTGTTTCCACTGTGTAAGAGGATGGGAGTTAGGATCATCACAAGGATGATTCCGAGGAACTGGGCGAGAGTTCCTAAGGCAACGGAAGTGGCACGTTCGTGGATAGGAAACCACAATACACTAATTTTTGTCACTGCATTGAGTAAGAAAGGTTGGGCAATGGCAAGACCCAATTGGCAAATGAGGACCACTGCATACTCCGAAGCATACATCCCTTTCAGTAACCCACAAACGCCTGTTAAAATTGCGCCGAAGCCAACACCAATTTTGATTCCATAGGTATCAATCACATACGAGGCAGGGATGGCGATGAAAACAAAAACAGCTAAAAACACCAAAGACAAAAGATCAATTTGCAGAGGGGACACCATATAAAACTCTTTTGCTTCTCTGGCAATGGGAGCAAAAGACAACCATTGCAAGCAGATGGTCGCTGTGATCACCACGTAGGCAAATAATACCACCCAACGGTATCCATACACTTTTACTGGCATTTGGCTCATACGTCTTTCTCCCTTAATCCCGATGGCAACACTAAGTTTCAAAAACCCTGTTCCCCCGATTGGGACTCTCCTGTCGGAAAAGAACTCGGGGGATCAAAAATCGATTGCCAACGGAGCTGATCCTACTAAATCCTTGTGAGTGATCACTCACTTTTTTGCTTTCTTGCCATAAAAACTCCAAAAAATGGCAACCATGGCCTGAAATTGGTGAAAACTGGGACAATGTTTCCCAAGAGCGACGGAGATTCCATGGATTCAGACTGTATCTTAGCCTATGACATTGGCACCACAGGGGTGAAAACCTGCCTATTTCAGATGACCTCGTCCCTCACTCTTTTGGCATCAGCCTCAAAAGAATACCCCATCCAACTTTTGCCAAATGGAGGAGCCGAACAAAATCCAGAGGATTTTTGGCAGGCAATGCGCTTCACAACAGAACTTGTGTTAAACGAAGCGAAAGTATCCAACCAAAACATCCAAGGCATTTCCTTTTGTTCACAAATGCAAGGCCTAGTGCTTGTAGACGAAAGATTTCGCCCTGTCCGAAATGTGATGAGTTATATGGACCAAAGGGCGACAAAAGAAATGAAAGCAGGGATAGAACATGGATTGAAAGTGGAAGGTATTAACGCGTTTAAACTATTGGTGTCTCTCTGGATTACGGGTGCAGTTGCAGCAAGTGTAAAAGATCCAATTTGGAAATACAAATGGGTGGAAAAAAATGAACCAGATAACTTTAGTAAGGTGAGATGGTGGTTTGATGTCAAAGAATATTTGATCGCTAGGTGTACAAACCAAGCAGTGATGACAAGAGATTCTGCTTTTGCTACATTTTTATATAATTCTAGAAAAGGTAAAGGGAACTGGAGTCCATTCCTTTGTAAGTTATTTGGTGTCCGCAAGGAACATTTGCCAAAACTCATCAATGCCGAAGAAAAAGTGGGAGGACTCACAAACGAAGCAGCAGAGTTTTTAGGACTAAAGACCGGTACACCTGTGTTTGGTGGTGGAGGGGATGCATCTCTCATTGGAGTGGGAGCAGGTGCTGTTTCAGAGGGAGACACCCATATTTACGCAGGGACATCTGGATGGATTGGTACTGTTACAAAAAAAAGGACAGTTGATATCAATGCTAGAATTGCTTCGATTGTCGGAAGTCGTGAAGGGTATTATAATTATTTCGGAGAACAAGAAACATCAGGCAAATGTTTACAATGGGTGAAAGACCATTTGGCATTGGATGAAATCGATTTGTACTTAGAAAAAAAGAAAATCACCGATGGCCCTGATGCCATTTACGCGAGTTTATTTGAGTTTATGTTTGATTCCATAAGAGATACAGAACCTGGTTCGCAGGGTGTGATCTTTACACCTTGGTTACATGGAAATCGATGTCCGTTTGAAGATCCAAAGGCAAGAGGGATCTTTTTTAATATCAGTTTGCATACAGGAAAACGAATTTTGATCCGAGCTGTGATTGAAGGGATATTGTTCCACAAACGATGGATTTTGGAGTTATCCGATACAAAAGTTCCTACTTCAAAAACCATTCGATTTGTGGGAGGAGTTGCTCGTTCAGATTTCATCTGTCAAATGTTAGCTGATATCACAGGGAAAACCATCGAACGTGTTGTCCATCCGGAAAACGTAGGCGCAATTGGAGCAGCAGCAATCGTTGCCTTGGGACTTGGGAAAATCAAAACATACGAGGACATCAAACGAATGATCCCTGTCGATAAAACTTGGTTTCCCAATCCAGATTTAAAACCTGTGTATGATAAAAACTTTTCTGTGTTTAAAAATTTATACAAAACGAATCAAAAACATTTTGCGATTCTCAATTCTTAAGTCAAAGCAGGTATTGAAATGAACTCATTTATAGAACTAAACAAAGAAAATTTGGGTGTTCCCTTTGCAATCGGTAGGTCAGCCGATTTATACTCATTACCCAACAACCAAGTCTTAAAACTTTTTTTCCCTGCGGCAAATCCAAAAGAAATTGAAGCTGAATATGAAAACACATTAGAAGTGAGTCGTTTGCAGGTCACAAAAATGCAATGTTATGGAAAGGTAAAAGTCGGAGAACGATTGGGAATTATCTTTGATCGTTTGGAAGGTATCTCTCTCACAAAATTGCCTGACAAAAATCCAATCGAACTTTTCCGCATTGCAAAGACATTAGCGAACTTACACTTCCAAATCCACCAAACAAAAACAGAAAAACTAATAGATATCAAAGATATTTTAAACGATTGTTTGGCGGCAAAACCTTTGGAGTTTCTCAGTGAAGAAGAGAAAAAAAACATTCGTGAATACATCAAAAACTTACCAGATGGAGAATCTGTTCTCCATTTGGATTTTCACCCAGAAAATGTCATCGTAAAGGGTAAGGATCGGATTGTCATCGATTGGATGACTGCTGCAAAAGGGAATCCTTGTGCGGATGTTTCCTTCACGAATCTTTTATTTACAGATGCAGAGTTATGGCCAGGAACTCCAAAACTTAAAATACTTTTTTATACTCTCATTCGAAAGTTCATCTTAAGTGGGTATCTTAAAGCTTACAAACGTTTGAGTGGCATTACCGATACGGATCTAAACCGTTGGAGGTTATCTTCCCTTGTTTTACGACTCGGACTTTGGGACATCGTTAGCGAAAGGGAGAATTTAAAACACCAAATCAAAGTTTGGCTCGCGAAGGGAGGGAACATTTGACTCTGAAGTTAAATCGATTCATTGAAACTTATGATGGAGAGTCCTTTGATGTTACCATTATCGGTGGTGGGATTACTGGGGCGACACTCGCTTATGAGGTGGCTAGCCGAGGTTATACTGTTTGTTTATTAGAAAAAAAAGACTTTGGTGGCGCCACTTCTGCCGCAACAGGAAAACTCATCCATGGTGGTCTTCGGTATTTAAAACAATTTGAAATTGGACTTGTCAGAGAAGCATTAAAAGAAAGAAGGAATTTATCAAACATTGCACCTAACTTGGTGTATCCGTATGCCATGGTCCTTCCAAAACCAGGATTCATTGCAAGACTTGGTTTGTTTGTCTACGACCTTTTGTCTTTTGATAAAACTTGGACTTGGGATAAGTCTAAAAAAATTCCGAATCATAAATACCTAAAACGAGAAAAACTCCTCAAACAAAATTTAGGTGATTATGAAGACGCCGCTTATTTTTACGATGCCATTTGCCTAAGTCCAGAACGATTAACTCTTAGTTTTCTGAAATCTGCTGTTTTGTATGGGGGGAAAATATCCAATTATACAGAAGTGAAAGAATTGTTATGGGAAGGAAGTCGTGTAGTAGGTGTGACCGCTATGGACATGATCACAAAAAAGGAAGTTACGATCCATTCCCAAGTTACGATCAATGCATCCGGACCATGGAGCCAAGATGTATTGGCTAAATCAAAAAAAACAGAAACAGGTTTCCCAAAACAACGTTCCGAAGGGATTTACCTCATCACAAAACAAGTTACACCCATTATGACTTTGTTTGTAGGTGACAAAGGTCATTTTAGTTTTGCTCCATGGCGAGGCCATTCTATGATCGGGCCAACAGAAAAGTCTTACTTTGGTAAGGTGGAAGATTGGAAACTCACTAGGGAAAGTATCTTGGAATTTCTTGATTATATCAATCAAACATCTCATTTAAAGGAAAAACTAACACTTGATGATGTTTTATTTGCCTATGGTGGGTTACGGCCACTTGCCGAGTCCAGTGATGATACCTATTCTGCTTCAAGGAGATCAGAATTGTATGACCATGTAAGAGATGGAATTGATGGACTCATCACAGCAGCAGGAGGCAAATACACAACAAGCCGTCAGTTTGCTGAAACGATCTTTCGTTCCATCCAGAAAAAAATAAAAAAACAATCAGGTATAAGTATATCCGCCAAACAACATTTATATGGGAGTCATATCCTCGATATTGAATCTTTTATTGCTGAAGCAAAAGAAAAACACAAAAGATTTTTGCCACAAACGATTGATTACCTCATTCGCCATTATGGTTTAGAATACGAAACAATTTTATCCATTGTGAAAGTGGATCCAAATTTAAGCACAGTTTTAAATGAAGATGGAGAGATCCTTGCTGAAGTTGTGTATGCGATTCGATTTGAAATGGCCAAAACCTTATCTGACATTTTTTTGCGTCGTACGGGGCTTGGAACACTTGGTCTCCTTCCCAAGGAATCTATGGAGAAAATTTTACAAGTTGTTGCCAAGGAATGGGGTTGGTCAAAGTCACAAATTGAAGAAGAAACAAAATCGATTGAAGACAGGTTACGACTTCCCGTTTGAAGGGTTTGCGAATAGAAATTAAGCTGACAAAGTGGTTCTTTTGATCATACTGTACGAGTATGGGCACTTTTACCACCATTGATACAGAATACGCTGATCTAAAACAAGTTGCTTCTGCTTATCTCATCGAAGAAGAAGGGCATGGGATTGTTGTTGAAACCAATACAACCCATGCGATTCCAAAAATCCTTTCTGTGATGGACAAACAAAAAGTCAGTCCATCAAACTTAGATTATATCATTGTCACACATGTCCATTTGGACCATGCGGGTGGGGCTTGGGCACTACTTGAATCTTGTCCAAATGCAGTGTTACTGGCACATCCCAAAACTGCTAAACATTTGATCGACCCAAGCCTTCTCATCAAAAGTGCAACCTCTGTTTATGGAAAAGAAAATTTTCATAAATTATATGGTGAGATCAAACCCATTCCCAAAGAAAGAGTGCGTGTGATGGAAGATGGTGAATTTTTGGATTGGAAAGGCCATAGTTTCGAGTTCATTTATACCAAGGGTCATGCCAATCACCACTTTTGTATTTATGACAAAAAACTAAATGGTGTTTTTACAGGAGATTCGTTTGGAATCTCTTACCCACACTTGGAAAACGGAAAATCATTTATTTTTCCTACCACAACCCCAACAGACTTTGATGCCAAAGAAGCCATTCATTCCATTGATTTAATTTTAGGAACTGGAGCTAGCGTTTGTTATCTGACACATTTTGGTGAGATCCAAAATCTAAAACAATGCGCCGAAGATTTAAAAATTGGCTTACATCTCTGCCAGAATGCCATCCTCGAACTCAAACAAGTGCCAAAAGAAAATCGACTTCCCTTTATGGAAAAACAGGTGGAAATGATGATCCAATCTTTGGCCAATCGAAATTCTGTCACCCTCACTGAGAAAGACTGGTCCCTCTTACGATTGGATGTGAATTTGAATGCACAAGGATTGGTATATGCTTTTGAGAGAAATGAAAAGAAGTGATTCGTTCTAAAACAATGACCAAACATTTTGCGCATTCGTTTCAACTCAGTGTATTACTGGGATTGTTTGTATTCTCAATTGGAAATTGTAAACTCACTCGTTCTTCCCATAAATCAAAAGAACCAGAAATCCAAATTCAATTTTTGTCAAAGGACTATGAAGAAACCAAGTCCATACCATCGTCTTTATTTGATCGAAAGGATTTATTATTCCTTCTTGCAGAATTGTCCAAAAACGAAGATCCTTCCATGAGGTTTATCTCTACCAATCGTACAGAAGAAATTATGGAAGTGAATGGAATCCGAAATTCTTGGGATGCAGGTTGGGTGGTGTATGTGAATGGGGAACGAATTGATTCCGCGCAGATGAAAAAAGGGGTAAAGGTAGGACCTAACGACCAAATCCAAATTCGATTCGAAACCGTCGAACGAGTGTTTGGTCGCCCTATCAACTGAAGGATAGGACAACAAACATTAGTTCTCAACTGTTTAGTTTATCGTAACGTAGTGAGTTCTCTGTAAGCTCTTACAAATCCGTCTGACATGGTTTTGGCGAAAGTAAGAGAGATCCTTGCTTTTTCTGCGGCAATCATCACGTCATGGAGTTCCACTGAGTTTGGATCAAACACGATTTTTTGAGTGAGTTCGTCTGCTTCCACTTGCTGGTCATTCACTTGCTCAAAGGCTTTTTTCAAAGCATCTGCAAATGTGCCCGCCACTTCGTCAGGAGATTTGGCTTCATTGGTTTTTCCATAATGGCGGTCATCTGAACGAAGGATACCCACTTTGTCTCCTTGGGGGAGAAGGGAATGTGGTTTGTATGTTTGGGAGGAAAGTGATGTGATGCGGTCAATGGACATGGTGGTTTCTCCTTCCTATCATCGGGTTTCGATGGATATCCTAAAGTAAAAAATTATGTCTCTTTAAAAAAAGGGGCAAAATCGGCCCGAGCTTAAGCCCTGCCGATCTCCATGGCTTTGTTCATCATGGCTTTGGAACCATTGATGAGTTGGACATTGGCCTCGTAAGAACGGGAAGCAGAGATCATATCCGTCATTTCTGTGACGATGTTGATATTCGGCAGTTCCACGTATCCTTTTTTTGGTCCTGTTTGGATGGCATCAGGGTGAGTAGGGTCGTAAGTCAAACGAAGAGGGCTCATGTCCTTCTCAATTTTCATCACCTTTACCCCTTTCCCTTCACCAGGCGCCACTCCAAATGGATACACAGGGCTTTTCCATTGGGTGCGGAGGTTAATCGGTGTTAGGATGACGCGGTCACGTCGAAAAGGGCCATCTCCATTGGTATTTCTCGTTGTTGTGGAGTTAGCAATGTTATTGGAGATCACATCCATTCGGAGTCTTTGTGCAGAAAGACCTGTGGCAGAAATATTAATCGAATCAAACATACCCATCGTTTACTCCTTAATTGGTTCTCATCACAATGTTAAGCAAACGGTTGTTTTGGTTTAACCGATCAATCATGATATTATAACTCATTTGGTTTTGGTTGGACTCAACTACTTCCTTTTCGATGTCCACATTGTTTCCATCTGGCCTCATCGTGGTGAGGTAATCCAAATTGGTTTTTGGTTTGGCATCGCGGTAGTCGAGAGGTTTAAAAAATTCTATATGACGGTCGTTTGTGATTTTCGTTGGAACTGCTTTGTCTTTTTCAATTTTTTCAGATTCAATCGCACGTTTTAACATGGATTCAAACACAACTTCGGATCGTTTGAAATTAGGAACATCCGCATTGGCAATGTTATCGGAGATCACCTTTCGTCTTTGTGTCGCCGCGCCAAGCCCTCGTTCCAATAGGTCTTGAGTTTTCATGAAATGTGTTGCTTCAAACATATTTCTCTTCCTCTCTACTTTCCCTTTCGGACGGTTTTCCTTCCTCCTAAAGACATTTATGTCACGTTTCGATGATTTTTTTTGGGGCGGCCCCGATGATTTCTAAGAACCGAATTGAATCGTTTGCAGGGTCGGGCTCTCCCTGCAATCCTCCCGAAAGTTACCCTTGTAAAATTAAATCCTTACACTGATACCCGGGAGGGATTTCCGTTCGATCCCTGCCGCAGGCTTGGGGAGGGGAATCAAATATGATTTTATTTAAGAGACAACTAACCCTGATTCCGCTTTGATTTTCCCTTTCCTTTCTCTTTCACTCTGCTTTTTTTCCCTCTCAGCTACCACTTGTTCGAAGTACTCTTCGTAATAAGGAAAGTTGGTTCCCATCACTCGGTCCCATACATTGAAATACAATGAGTAATTTCCATGGAACTTTTGGTGGTGGAGGTTGTGGTGAGTGGAACTATTGATCCATTTTGTGATCGGGTGTGAGGCCCAACCTTTGGGAAAAAATTCATACCCAAGGTGCCACCAAATGTTGAGGATCATCGCATAAAAAGTGTGGAACAGAACTACATAAAAATGAACCGGCACAAACATCACAAAAGGGACAATATAAATTGCTTCTAAAAATGCTTCTGTTGCTTGGAACCTGTAAGCAGCCAAAGGAGATGGGTTCACAGATTGGTGGTGTTCCGAATGCACATGTGGGTATACTTTTTTCAAATGAGCAAATCTGTGCATCCAATAGAACCATGTCTCATGCCAAACCGTGATGAAGAAAAAACTGATAAAAAGATAACTGATTTCCCATACACCTGAAACCGATCCAAAGTACACTCCACTTGGAACTATTTTTGCTTTCATCAGTGTGATGTTTGTCACAGCCACCATGGTGAAGACAATGAGAGTGACAGCAGATTGGCGAAACTCTTTCCAAACTTTTTCTGCTTTTGGGTAAAGTTTTTGGATTCGATACGTTTCAAAAAAATCCTTTCGCCAAACATAGAATAGTAGAAAAGCCAATCCTGCAATGGGATAATAACGAATAAAATTTAAAATGCCCTGCATAAACCCAATTTTGGTTACACAATCAAGAACCAATTCACACTGAACGGGACCACCAAACATACTTTTCTCCTGACCTACTTTAGACTAAGACTAGCATACACTGTATTCTCCATGGAATCGACCGAATCGGTCAATTCGGAATGAAAAATGCTTCCGAATCGGTCCGTTCGTTTTTATTTTTTTAGATTCTTACGGTATTCACTCGGACTTTGCCCAATCTCACGTTTGAAGGCATCATAGAATGTTGATTTGGAAGGGAATCCTACTTCATATGCAATTGTGAGAATGTTCTTTTCTGGATGGTTTGCAAATAACGATTTTGCTTCGTTGATCCGGTAATGATTGACTAAGTGGAAAAAACTTTTTTTCACATAAGAATTTAGAAATTCGGAAAGTTGGTGTTCAGACAGACTCATATGTTTTGCCAATTTTTCCAAATTTATCGTTTCATCTAAATATACTTTTTTTGTTTCCATGAGGAAATTCAAACGATTGTGAAGGTCTTCTAAGTTAAAAGATCCCAATTGGGATGTTTGGTATTTTTTTTCTTCAATGACAATCCTTTGAACCTCACCCCAAAGTTCAGGACTTTTTTGTCGCAATAGGTAAATACTGATGATTAGGCAAGATAAGAAAAAAGACACGATTTCCAATCCATGTTTTGCATGGAAAAATAAAGTATAGACTCCAATTGCACTCACCAAAGCACCAAACCCAACAACGAGTCCCACCAAACGGAGATGAGCTGATTTTTTGAATGATTCCCAACGAACGTAATGAACCATATGGGAAAAAACATAGTAAGTAGAATAAAAAATAGGTAACACAGCAAGTAGGATGATCAGTTGGAATTTAAGAGGTACTCCATTTTGCAAATAAGAATTGTGAATTGTAATTTTAGTTTCAGCAGAAGAAAGGTAAAATGGAAACATCAGTATAAAAACAAAAATTGCAGGAGTCAATTCCCATAAGGAAAATCGGTTTTTATCTGGGTTCTCATTCCAAAGTTCCGAAAAATATTGTTTTAATAAGGAACCTATACTTGCAGTGAACGGTAAATGAACCAAATAAAAATGTGGATAGATTTGATACAGTTCGGTGCTTGCTAAATAGGTATGAGTTTGGAAAAAGGCGACAAATAAAAATAACAATCCTTGGACTTTGGTCTGCCGACTCGCATTTGTCCTAAGGAATTCGCCAATGGCAAATAGGAAGGATAAACCTGCTGAAAATGCAATCAGTTGGATCATAAAATTGCCCATAAATATAGAATGATCTAAAGAATGCTTTAGAATGTAAAATAAAATCACTTGCCTAGTGTTCGTTCCGAATTAGTTTTACGTTTGAAACGTGGAATCTAACCAAAGACAATCTTTATTTTTGTGGGAAGGAAATACCTTAGAAATTCACTTACCCGAAATCTTTAATACAAAAGAAGTTTCAAAAGATTGGGTTACTTTTTTAGACAGTATCACCAAAAACACTCCCAGAAATATCTCAATATTTGCTCAAAAATTAAAGGAATCTGACTCATCTGGGATATCATTTTTAAAATTAGTAAGAACAGAATGTGAATCTAAAAAAATTCAGTTCACCTTGCATGGGTTAGATGAAAAATTTCAATACCGACTCAACATCACGAATGATGATAGTAAAAAATACCAGGAACAATTTGCAATTGCCCTTCGCAAATCAGAACAAATTGGAAAACTTACCATCGATTCCTTATTGGAATTCAAATATTTAATCACATTTACTGGTGAACTTACTGTTTCCTTTTGGCGTTCTTTTTTACACCCGTCCAAAATCCGATGGAAAGATAGTTTCCGTGTAGCGGAATCCATGGGAGTCAATGCGTTTCCCATCATCGCAATGATTGGATTTTTATTGGGACTCATCATGTCTTTCCAATCTGCCATTCCGATGAGAAAATTTGGAGCTGAGATCTTTGTGGCAAACTTAGTGGGATTGTCTTTATTCCGTGAACTAGGCCCCCTCATGACCGCATTTATTCTATCGGGAAGGTCTGGATCTGCTTTTGCTGCAGAACTTGGAACAATGAAAGTATCAGAAGAGATTGATGCATTGACAACAATGGGTCTTCCCCCCGTACAATTTCTCATCATCCCACGTCTTGTTGCCTCTCTCATCGTCACACCTCTTCTTACCATTGTCTTTAATTTATTTGGTCTCATTGGTGGAGCAGTTGTGCTTGTGAGTTTTGGATTCCCTCTCATTACGTTTGTAAACCAAGTGAACATTGCTGTTGGGCTTTCCGATATTTTAGGAGGACTCTTAAAATCTTATTTTTTTGGAATGATCATCGCTTCCATCGGTTGTTACCGAGGGTTAAAAACAGCATCAGGAGCTGGAGCTGTCGGTGAATCCACCACATCAGCAGTGGTAGGTTCGATCATATTAGTTTCCATCTTAGATGGAATTTTTTCCGTCTTATATTTTTACTTACGCATATGAAAGAGAAACCAATCATTCGTGTCGAACACCTAACAACTGGATATGGCCACTCTGTGATCATGGAAGATATTTCTTTTGATGTTTATAAAGGGGAAATCTTTGGGATACTAGGTGGATCTGGTTGTGGAAAATCAACTGTGCTTAAGAACATGATTGGTTTAACCAAACCTTTTAGTGGAAGGATTTGGATCGATGAGGATGACATCGTTCTTGCAGAAGGCAAACAAAAAGTCGCAATCTGGAACCGAATCGGTGTGATGTACCAACAAAGTGCATTGTTTGGTTCCATGTCTCTATTAGAAAATGTGCGACTGCCATTGGAAGAATTTACAAACTTACCATTACCCATCATGAATGAGATTGTCATGACTAAATTGAAAATGGTAGGTTTGTTTCCATTTGCTCATTTGAGTCCGTCTGAATTATCAGGGGGAATGAAAAAACGAGCTGCCATTGCGAGGGCTATGGCGATGGATCCTGAAATTATTTTTTTAGACGAACCAAGTGCTGGCCTTGATCCCATTACCAGTGTCGAACTGGATTATTTAATCATCCGTTTGTCGAGATCCTTAGGAGTTACTTTTGTGATCGTTACACATGAATTACCATCAGTGTTTACAATGGCTGATCGTGTGATTGTGTTAGATAAATCTAAAAAAGGAATTATCGCCGAAGGAAAACCGAAAGACTTAAAAGAAAAATCAAAAGATCCTTTTGTAAGACAATTTTTCAATCGAATCCCACAGGAGAGTGCTCCCTTATGAACCAATCCAATAAAATCTATTTTAAAGTTGGAATTTTTGTTTTAGTTAGTTTTTTTACTCTAATCCTTTTTCTCATTGTATTCACTGCTGGGAATATTTTCCAAAGGTCAGTCAGTTTAGAAACTTACTTTGATGAGTCGGTCCAAGGTTTAGATATAGGATCTCCTGTGAAACACAGGGGTGTAAAGGTAGGAACCGTCCAAGAAATTACATTTGTACAAAATGAATATGCAGACAAACTAAACGAAGATACAGCTCTTCGTTATGGAAGGTATGTTCTCATTAAAATGTCAGTTCCTGATTTTGTGAAAGGTGTATATGGGAACGATTTAAAAAAGACTGTAGAGAGAATGATCCAAAGTGGCCTTCGTGTGCGACTCGCATCACAAGGGTTAACGGGCACTGCGTACTTAGAAGTCGATTATTTGAATCCTGAAAAAAATCCCCCTTTATCCATTGAGTGGGAACCAAAAACAGTTTATATTCCATCAGCTCCGAGCACCATCTCAAGATTTACAGCTTCTGTTGATAAGTTCTTTGATAAGGTAGAAAAAGCAGACGTAGACAAAATTCTAATGGGTGTTGGTGATTTGATCAAAAATTTAAACCAAACGATTTTGGATGCAAGGCTTGGTGACCTTTCCCGGGAAGCAACTTCCTTACTTGTGGACTTACGGAAAACAAATGGAGAAGTAAAAGCGCTTATTGCAAGCCCTGAAACTCAAAATCTTCCTAAAAAATTAGACCAATCTGTTTCACAATTACAAACAACACTTAAGCGTTTGGATACGTTACTTGCAGCAAACCAAGGTGATATTTCTACTTCCATTGAAAATTTACGAATTGCTTCAGAAGACTTAAAAGAAGTGACTTCAAATGCGAAAAAATACCCTTCCCAATTTTTATTTGGAGATGCTCCAAACAAGTCTAAACTTTGGAAATGATTTTCATGAAATTTTTGATCCGCATATTTACCGTTAGTTTATTTAGTATTCTATTTACCCAATGTTTTGGTGTGAGTAAAACGTTTCCAGAAAAAAGATTTTTTCTAATTGAGACAAATGATACAAAACAGTTGTTTTCTCCGCCCAAACCTAGAACATTTTTCGTGCGAAAAGTTTTTATCTCTCAAAGATTTGAAGGAAAAGAGTTTGTTTACCGTAGAGACAATGCCGTTTATGAATCTGATTTTTATAATGGATTTTTTATTCCTCCTTCGCATAACTTCAAAGAGGAATTTTCGAAATCTCTGATACGTTCAGGAAATTTTGAATGGGATGCAAATTTACACACAAGACTGAATGTAACTCATTACATTGAACTTAATTTATCTCAATTGTACGGAGATTTCCGTTCCAAAGAACCAAAGGCCGTTGTGGAATTTGAAGTTGTTGTTTATGAAGATATGAATAGTATTTCATCACCAGTGTTTCGAAAAACATACAAACAAAATATCACAATTGAAAAAAAGGATGCAGAAGCACTTGTCATTGGATGGAATTCAGCACTTAATAATGCATTCACAGAATTGAATATAGATTTGAGTAAACAATTAAGATAATTTCCATGTTCGTTATTGAGTTGGTATCCCATTCAATAACGAACGCGATCTTTGGGGATAAACGCAAAATTAAATTTTAGGCAAAATAGAAAATCCTAGGAAAGGTACTTGCTTTCATTTCTTCTTTCTTATCGATAGGTACATCGTTAAGGTAAGTTTATGAGACTGATTGAATCCATTGTTCCTTTTTATTTTTTACTCATGATCATCGAGATTGTTTATACTCGAATCAAAAAAAAGGATTTCTATTATTTCGAAGACTCACTTGCTGATTTGAGTTTAGGTGTTTTAAGTCGAATCTTTGATGGGTTGGTATTACTCGGTCTTGTGTTCGTTTATGATAAACTCTACCATTTATCCTTCGGTGTAGAGACACTTTCCAAATTCTATTTAGCGCCATCTTCCATTTTGCATTGGTTGGTTTTATTTGTACTATTGGATTTTTTGTTTTATCTTGCACACCGATATAGCCATGAGATTAAAATTTTGTGGGCATCTCACGTAGTTCACCATTCCAGTGAAGAGTTCAATTTGTCTGTAGCACTTAGGCAGTCCTTTATTAGAAATATCGGGATTGGTATGTTTTATTTGCCTCTTGCTCTCTTAGGTTTTCCTGTTGAATCCTATTTGATCATTGATGCACTCAATCGCACTTACCAATTTTGGGTTCATACTCGTGCGATTCATAAATTACCATATTGGTTTGAGGCAATATTTGTCACACCATCGCATCACAGGGTACACCATGCCATGAATCCAGAATACATTGATAAAAATTACGGTGGAGTTTTTATTATCTGGGATAAAATTTTTGGAACCTATTGTGAAGAGACGTTTGAGCCAAGATATGGACTCACAACACAATTACATAGTTATGATCCCATTAATGCCAATTTGCATGTATTAAAAGATTTATTCTCCGATCTGATCCATACTAAAAATAAATGGCAAGGGATTGTTTCCTTTTTTTCCTATCCATCTGTTCGCCCAGATGATTTGCAGACAGTGATGGACCGAGGTGTCAGAGATCCCAAACTGTGGTTGTCACACCATTATTTAGAATTAACAAACAAAGTGCATAACCCAGTGTATCACAAACCATCAGGGACTATCTTGTATCGAGTGTTTTTGTTTTTCCAATTCGTATTCCCTACGACTCTCACATTGTATTTCTTAAAACGTATGCAATTGTACAGTCTTTTGGAAGTATCATCTGTATTTGTTTTGTTAGTTTTTTCGTTCTATTCTCTTGGAAAATTATTAGAAGGGAAAAAAGAATGGCTTTCGGTTGAAATACCTAAGTATTTCTCTTGGCTATTTCTGCTCTTATATTTTTTTAAATCTTAGAAGCACAAAACTATGAAGTATTTACATACGATGATTCGTGTCCAAAATCTGGAGAAAGCTCTCCATTTTTTTGTGGATATATTGGGCCTGAAAGTTTCACGCCAGAAGGACTACCCAGAAGGTAAATTCACTCTTGTGTTTTTGTCTACAGGAGAAAAAGACAGTTCTGAAATCGAACTCACTTATAATTGGGACCAAACAGAACCATATTCAGTTGGTAGGAATTTTGGGCATCTAGCATATGAAGTAGAGAACATTTACGAAACATGTGAAAAAATCCAATCGATGGGAGTTATTATAAACAGACCACCTAGGGATGGTCGTATGGCATTTGTTAGATCGCCTGATCTCATTTCGATTGAGTTATTACAAAAAGGAAATTCCTTACCACCGAAAGAACCATGGGTTTCCATGCCAAATACGGGAGAGTGGTAAGGTTTGGGTAAAAAACCCAAAATTGCAATTATTGGCGCAGGTGCTTCTGGTTGTTTTGTCGCCAATCAATTGTTTGATGCTTTTTCTGGAGATGTTTCCATACAAATTTTTGAGAGGAGTAAAGAACCTCTCGCCAAACTTCGTGTATCTGGTGGTGGCAGGTGTAATGTAACACACCAGTTGTTTGAACCCGAACAATTGTCACTCCGTTATCCGCGTGGCCAAAAAGAATTACGATGGGCATTTGAAAGGTTCCAACCAAAGGACACTATCGATTGGTTTGCCAAAAGGGGTGTGACTCTGAAAGCAGAAGCCGATGGTAGGATGTTCCCAACTACAGATAAGTCAGAAACCATCATCGATTGTTTTTTAAATGAATTAAAAAAAAATAGAATTCCAATTCACTTCGAACAAGGATTAGTTGGGATTTATAAAACGGAAAAAGATTCCGAATCATTTCGATTATTATGGGAAGGTGGTAAAGAGGAATTTTTTGATGCCGTTGTCCTTGCAACAGGTTCAAATCGAAAAGTTTGGAGTATGATTGAAAAACTGGGGCATTCCATTGTAAACCCAGTGCCTTCTTTATTCACGCTCACTTTAGAAAATACAGATTTGATGGAATTAACTGGGTTGGTTGTACCCAATACAGAAATTAAAATTTTACCAAAAGGAAAACCTCAAAAAGGACCAATCCTCATTACCCATTGGGGTCTGAGTGGTCCATGTGCACTTCGGCTCTCGGCTTGGGAAGCAAGGACTTTATTTGAAGCCAATTACCATGTTGAATTATCTGTAAATTGGGTTGGTGGTGAATCCACTCAATTTGTTGAAGATTTGTTTTTGAAAAAAAAAGAAACAGTACCAAGTGATAAAATTGCGCAAGATCCTAGTTGGAAATTACCTTCTCGATTTTTTGATTGGATCTTAAAAGAATCCGGAATTCAGGCAAACAAACGTTATTCGGATTTGAGCAAATCAGAGATTAGAAATGTAACTTTAAACTTAACACAAAAAAAATTACAAATGGTTGCAAAAGGTGTTTTTAAAGAAGAGTTTGTGACAGCAGGTGGAGTGAACCGAAAAGAAATCCAATTCCAAACGATGGAAAGTAAAGTTTGTAAAGGATTGTATTTTGTGGGTGAAGTGATTGATGTGGATGGAATCACTGGTGGATTTAATTTTCAAAATGCTTGGACGACAAGTGTGATTGCCGCCCAAGGAATTCGTAAATCATTTGTTATTTGATTTTGTGAATCTGGATAAAATCAACTGTCTGTGCCACCGAACCTGGGGCACCTGACAAAATCACTACCGTATCTCCCGATTTTAGTTTTCCTTCTGATTTTAAAGTTTTACTCATAAAGGAAATCATATCAGGGAATTTATCCATCATTGGCATCACATAGGATTCAACACCCCAAAACAATTGCATCTTTCTTGCTGTCCCTAAGAAGGGAGTGAAAGAATAAATCGGATTGAGTGGGCGAAATTCAGATGATAATAAAGAGGAATAACCTGACCTAGTAAAATTGATAATGGCTTTCGCATGTATGGACCTGGAAATTGATTCTGCCGCACTTCCAAGAGCCGTACGTTCTACTTCAAATTCGGAACGGTCCATACTCCTTAAGTGTGACAAATAAATTTCAGATTCTTCTGCAGCTTGGATGATGCTTGTCATCGTTTTTACTGTTTCAACGGGATACTTTCCAGAAGCAGTTTCACCAGATAACATAACTGCATCGGTTCCATCCATCACAGCGTTTGCCACATCACTTGCTTCGGCCCTTGTTGGTCTTGGATTGTCGATCATTGTCTCTAACATTTGTGTGGCGGTGATCACTGGTTTCCCTCTTTGATTGAGTTTTGTGATCATTTCCTTTTGGATGATAGGTACATATTGAGTGTCAAGTTCTACACCTAAATCACCTCTTGCTATCATGATCCCATCACAATGGTCGATGATTTCTTCGATATTTTGAATGGCTTCAGGTCTTTCTATTTTTGCGATCAGTCCTGCGTAACTGTCTTTCATGAATTGACGTGCCATTTCCAAATCACTTGCGCGTCTAACAAATGATAGGGCAATATAGTCAACACCCAGTGAAAGTGCAAATTGTAAGTCTTCAATGTCTTTTTCAGAAAGAGCAGGTGCAGAAATGGGTGTACCTGGTAAATTGATTCCTTTATTGTCTTTTAAGACTCCTCCAATTACCGTTTCCAAGATGGCTCGTTCTTTTGTTTTCGATTTTACGACAAACGCAAGTTTCCCATCATCAATGAGAATTTTATGTCCAACATCGATATCGTTTAGAATGTATTGGTAGGTACATCCGATTTCCTCTTTGGTTCCTATAAAATCTGCTTTGTTATTAATGGCAATTTGGTCACCCGATTTTAATTCGATTGGTCCTGTGCCCAATTTACCTGTGCGTATTTTTGGCCCCTGTAAATCTGCTAAAATGCCAATTGATTTTCCCGATTCTTGCTCACATTCACGGATCAATTCGAAAATCTCTTTGTGGTAATCGTGAGTGGAATGGGAAAAGTTCATCCGAGCAAGGTCCATACCTGCATAAATTAAATTGAGAATGGTTTCCCGATTCGCAGAGGCAGGTCCAATGGTACATATAATTTTTGTGCGTTTTTGAGGGATTTTATCGTCTACGGGCATAGACCCAAAGCTTGGCTTTTTTGATTTTTCCTGCAAGTAAATTGTATGGATTGAATTGACTTGTGTCATTTTTCGCAGAAATATCAATTTAATGGCATCAAATGCACTCGCTCTCATTTACCATTCTTCGTACAACCTCGAATTACCTGGTCATGTTTTCCCTGCACATAAATACTCACATCTTTATAACCGTGTGAAAAGGGATCCTGTTTTTGCATCATGGGATATCCTCTTACCAAAAAAAGCAGATGATGCTGATTTAGAGTTAGTTCACACCAAAGAATACCTCGATGATCTATTTAGTTACGAACATACAACACGTACGATGTATTCTGAATTACCGTTAAATCGAAGTATTGTGGAAAGTTTTATGTATGGAGTGGGAGGGACAATGTATGCGAGTGTTCTTTCCGACAAACATCAGTTTGCTTTCAATATGGGAGGCGGATACCATCATAGTTTTCCAGATAGAGCTGAAGGGTTTTGTTATTTGAACGATGTTGCGATTGCCATTCGAAAACAAAAGGAATCCAAACCGAATCTAAATGCATTGATTATTGACTTAGATTTACACCAAGGGAATGGTAATTCGTATATTTTTCAATATGATGACAAAGTTTTCACATTTTCGATGCACCAAGGCAATCTTTACCCTAAGAAAGAAATATCTAACTTAGATGTGAATTTAGAAGCAAATATAAAAGACGATGAATATCTTTCCATTCTCAATACTTCCTTAAATCAAATCCGAAAGGATTTTGATGCAAATATCATTTATTATGTTGCAGGAGCTGATCCATATGAGGATGATTCTCTTGGAGAACTAAAAGTATCCATGAAAGGTTTAAAAGAAAGAGACTTGATGGTTAAAAAATTTGCCGAATCACTTAACATCCCTTGTGTTGTGACTTTAGCTGGTGGTTATGCAAGAGACTTTCGTGATACTGTTGAAATTCATTTTAATACAATCGCTGCATTTGGTGAAAAATAATGGGAGTTTTTTCTTCTACAGACAAAAAGAAAAACCAATCTGATTGGTTAAATTTAGATGATTTGTCTTTAGTAGATGTATCTAAAGAACTTAATACTTCCTTAAATATGGAACCCAAACTTTTTAATCGTTTCACTCACTATGAAGTGGAACAGTTGTTAGTAAGTTCTGGGATGATTTCTGCTGTCGAAAAACGTGGCTTTCTCAATCCCATCATTGAACTCGAAATTCTCAATGACTTTGACAATCGTATTTATATCAAAACAGAATCAAAAAAGATTCTAGTTCACACACGTCTCAAAGTTTCACAGTTCCAATTAAAAGGTGATGACGAACAGTTCCCAATGATCTATATAGATTGGTTACTCACTCAAAACTTAAATTTTGAACCTGGTGATATTAAAAAGGAATTGTACTTTGGACAGGAATACCCAGGACTCAATGTTCTGAATGAGTTTACAGATTTTATTCGTGTCCTTTCTAAACGACTTGGGACATCGGGTGCTTTTAATGTTCCTGAATATTTTCATGATGCTGTTTTGTTTTCTCGAAAATTTCGTTTCATCGATCCTGAAAAAGAGGGTACATTTCGTGCGCTCGTTAAAAATTTTCGAGGCACAAATCTTCGCAGTTTATCCTCCCAGATCCATCAAAACAGAGTTCAATATGAAAATGGTGAACCTTACGAATGGAAATATGGGGAAATGATTTCCTGTACGGACCCGTATCTTGAAAAAAAAGTTTTTCATGAATCCTATTTCCGTCGTGTGGATGAGGTAAAAGAAAAACTAAAATTCCGATTGGTCTCAAAATAGGGGGACCAAATTCCGATAATCATGGTAGATGTCCGAGTATTCTTTCAAACCTGAAATTCTCATCATAGATGATGATACCGAAATCTGTGAAACATTAGAATTAATTGTAAATGGTTTGGGTTACTTTGTTCGGTATTTCACAAATCCTTTACAAGGATTGGAATACTTTGAAAGGGAAAAAAATCCAATCGTATTCTTAGATGTCAATATGCCACAAACGTCTGGTTTGGAAGTATTACCTAAAATCAAAGCAATCGATTCCAAAACCCAAGTGTTAATGATGACAGGTGAACATGACATACAAACTGTTGTTTCCTCTTTGTATCACCGAGCATCTGATTTTATTTTAAAACCATTTCATACTAAATCAATTGAAGCAGCAATTTCAAGGGCATTCGAGTATTATAATTTTTTAAAAGATAAAGAATCAATGGACGAATCGATCAAACGTGATCTTAGGCTTGCAGCAAAAATTCAGTCCAAAACAATGAATTTACCTTTATTAAAACGTAAAATTTATTCTGAAATCAAACCTGTTAGTTTTGTATCTGGAGATTTTTTTCAAGTCATACCACTAGATGAAAACAGAACTTTAATCCTAATGGGAGACATTGAAGGTCATGGTGTGACATCTGGACTCATTGCGATCCTTATGACAACCATACATAAAGAACTCGCTCGAACGACAACGATTGCTCCCTCACAATTATTGTCTCGTTTGAATCGTGAATTGTGTAATGAAATTGGAACTCATAGTATGACAGCAATTAGTATTGTGGTCAATCATATTGAAAAAAGTATTACGTATGCAAGAGGTGGACATCCTTTCCCTATTGTTTTTCAAAAAGAAAGTCGAGCTCCTATGATCTTACAAGACCAATCAGGGCAGATACTAGGGATTTTAAAGGAAATGGAATTTGCGGAAAACAAAATCCAGGTTGAAGTAGGAGATATTTTATTTTTGTATTCGGATGGACTCCTTGCATCAAGCACTCACCCTCTTGTGCAGACACTTGTGCAACTGCCAGGTGGTGAAAACCGAATTGATGCAATGAAATCAGAAATTTCGAATTATATTCAATATTTGGAAACTTCTTCTAAAGCTTCGGATGACATATCTTATTTGCTTCTAGAGATTTGAGATACAATACATTCGTTTTGGTTGCTTCAGTTAGGAAATTATTTAATTTCTCTTTCGATTGAAATGTCCCTTTTAAAAAACCTTCTCTCCAATTTAATCTATGAACTTTCATCGATTGTACGAGGGATTCTTTTTCCTTAAAATCACATAACTGATTCGTAATGTATTCTCCCTTGAAAAATAAAAAATCTCCTTTTGCAAAAAACTTTTTCTCTTCCTTGGGTAAACCTTGGATGAAAGATTGATTTTCAATTGAATACTTTGTGATCGCTTTTTTTGTGATTTGCCAAACTAATTCATCTTTGGGATTCGTTTTTGAAAGTTCAAAAGCAGATACCATCACTAAAGTGACACAAAGTAAAAGCAGAGGAACCCACTCCACAGGTACTTCTTTTTCTGAGTTCCAATATAAAAATGCCAAAACTGTGATTGGCAACCAATAGAATCCCATTAAATCCCAATCCGCAGGGAATCCTAATTGTGGATTGTGTAAAAATCCATGTAGGATAAAGGCAAAGGTTGTAACGAGTAATAGTTTATGGTTTGGTTTTTGGATAAACTGATTCCATTTTTCTTTTTGAAAACTCCATTGGTAGATGAGATAAAAAGATGAAAAAGAAACATTCCAATAGATTACAGAGAAAATCTCTTTGATGTGATTAGTTGAAACCCAACGTTTGATGGGATAAAAAGGAGGATGGATGAGGTGTGTGCTATTTCGATCAACGGTTGGATCATGGAATAGACTAAAATAGACAAACCAAGGGAATAGAATGATGGATCCAAGCAAGGTACATATGACTAGGTGTTTGAGTTTTTTCTCTTTTGGCGAATGGAAAATCCATAAATAAACAAGGCATATCACCAAGTACCCCGACACCAAATGGAATAACATCGATAAGGCGACTATTGTTGTGCTTCCATATAATAATAGATCACTATCTTTGGGATCCTTTGCATATTGATTTAAGAATAGATAGAGAACTAAGTGTGTCGCTGTGACTAATGTATAGTTTTCAGCATACCCGAAGGTAAGTAAAATCCCACCTGAAGAAAGTAAAACTAAGATAGAAAGATCATTTTGTTTCTTTTTTCCTAACCATAAAAATCCTGAAAGAATCAATATCCCAGCTAGATAGGAAAGGATTTTGTAAGACAGGATCGGGTCTTCATCAAATTGAAAATACGAAAGAATACTTGTGAGTTTGCTATGTAGGATACTTTCTAAAATTTCATCTAAGGTGAATTGGAATCCAAAAAGTTTTGTTTCTAAAAGATTGGTTTCGAGTAGTAATAAACCATCCCCCCAATTTCGATTGCGAATTGGAAACCATAACATCAATAAAAAATAAAAACCAGCTATACTCCAGTTTGGTGGAACAAATCTTAAAAAACTATTTTGCTTAAAAATTTCCTTTCCTTTGAAAATTAGGACAATCGTTTGCAAGAAAATAAAAAATGATGATATGTATAGGTATGTGATTTGATCACTTGGCAAAAACCATGGTTTGGTGGGAAGAAACGAAGTGATGAAAAGGAATAAATACGGTATGTAGAGGAATAAATAGTTCATTTTGACTCGTTGTGGTAATATTCTTTTGGGATTTCTTCTGCTGCTATCAATGGAAAATGACCCTTACGGATATTAAAGAAAAAAAGTTCAGGTAGGCTATAAAAGATTGTTTCCGTTCCTTCAGAAAAATTTCGACCTTTATCAATTGGTGACTTGATGATACCGATTCCCGTATAACCCAAACCATAAACAATATTGGCAAAACCCAAAATAGGCCGACTCCAAATGGATTCTTCAGTAAAAAATAAAAACGAATGGTCCATAGGATTGGATCGGTATATTTTTGAAGTAGGGACAAATCGTTCTATAATGTATTTCTCTTCCCAATCTTTGAGATTGTTTCGTTTTAAATTGCGGTAAGATGGATATAATTTTATTTCCTTTGTATAATTGTCCGAACCCAATTTTTTTGCAGCTATTGATGGAATAAAATTGAGTCCAAAAATTGAATTTGATAAAGGATCCCAAAACGTTTCTCCTCCAATTTTTCCATCTGGAAACATTAAATTCAAATAATAAAATAATTCATTCGTGCAGTTCTGGAATACCAAATTGTATGAATACAATTGTCGGATCTTGTTAGTATAAATCTCTGCCTGGTTTTGAGATTCTGCAACCTTTAACTCAGATTTTTTATATTGAGTTTTATCTGTATCAATGGGGTACGGATTGTTTCCTACTAGGTTAAATTCGATACCTTCGGTGTATGTTTTACCATCCATAAAACTTTGGTAATGTGATAAAAAGGTTTCCCAATTATAAAATTGAATAGGATGGTAACCACTTAGAAAATCCTTTCGTTTTTCCATGAATAGAGTTGCATATTCGTTCTGTTTGGTGTTAATGACTGCACTCGGAAGTTCAGTGAATTCTAAATAAGAAAATCCGGTAAAATTCTTTTTAGGGAATACAATCAGTTTCCTATCAATAGATTTCTGTAGATACAAAACACGAAGTAATAAGGTTAACTCTTCCCAATCTTGGCATTCGTTGGAAAGGATGCAGGATTTTAATTCTTTGACGAGTTTGGATTGGTATCCTTTCCAAATAAGTATTTCTTCATTTGTCAGATTAAATTCTTTTCCTTCGAGTGTGACAAATGCTTGTTCATATAATAGAACTGGATTTTGTAAAAACATTCGAACAAAGAATTTACGTTCCCATTGGATCATTTGATTTGTACTCGTTTGGATGGTTGATACTAGACGAAGGGGAGAGGATGTATCTGGCAATACAATCGTCTCACTTGTGTGACCAGAGGTTTTATCTATAATATCGGATTTCAGTTGATCCAGTTGGGATTTGATTTTTTTGAGTTCTTCTCTTTGGAAGTGGAATTGTTTTGGGATAGGAGAGTTTGGGTCTTTGATATTCGTAAAGTATCCAAATCCAATTCTAGTATTTCGGAACTCGTTTTCTTTTTTTTGTGGTTCGTTTGATTCCCAATCTTCTTCTAATATTTTTTGGTTTTGGATATGTGTTTCTTGGACCAAATAAAGTTCATTCCATTTTTGGCGTAAGGTTTGTTTGGCGGACGGTGATAAGTTCCATTTATAAAATTCAATATTTCGATTTTCAATGACTCCGTATTGGAACCGAAAGTCATTCCAACTTTCTCTCACAATATGAAAGATTTGGTCTTCAAAAGAATACTGTAAATGGTAAACTCGGTCTCCTAAAAGGAGGGCAGAGTGGCCTCCACTGGATTGCCCAGAATTGGAATCAATGTATAAAAAGCCATATTCATTTGGTTGATTTGGTGTTGGTTTTGACGCAACAGAGAATGAAAGAGAGAAAATAATGCAGAGAAGGAAAAATGTTTTTGAAAGGGCGGAAAACTTCCGCCCAAAAGAGAAGTGAATTATAGGTTGTATCCTTTGGAAACTAGTTTAGCAACGGTTACATTTTGTTTGGAAATGTCTTCTGTTACCAATTTCATTTCAGATGGAGAAAGGTTTGCTTGTTTTAAACCTTGTCCAATCGCAATGTAAGTAGATGGATTGGATCTCCATGCAACTACACCATGTTTTTTAGCAATCAAAGAGAGTTGGTTTTCTAATTCTTGTTTTTGGTTTTCGTAGCGAATCTGTAATGCAACGCTTGCAATGATATCTTCTTTGTATTCGTTCATTGCTTTTTCTTTTTCACTTTCAGAAATAGAAGAAATACTTTTTGAAATCGATTTTACAAGTGCAGAAGTAGAATCAGAAACTGAAACTCCTAAACGGCTAACACTTCCTGAAGCGGAATCTAAAATAGAACAATTGTTAACTGAAACGAACAAAGCCATTGCAGATAACAACGTGAAAATTTTCATGGAACGCATAAAAAACCTCTTACGTCGAATTGCAAAGATTGTAAGTTGTTTCCAAAACACGTCAATGAATTTTCTTTCCTAAACAGAAACCACAACAGAACCAAAAGCTGGTAAAGTTGTTTCAAAACCGCCATCCACAGGTTGTAATTCCACACGAGTGCCAGTCCAAAAGTCAAGGAATGGAGCTTTCGTTTTGACTCCTGGTGGAAGGTTAATCCTGACTGTTTTTTCTTCTTCTGTTGGATTCCAAATGCCTAAATATCCGCCTGGGTTATAAAGTGCGAGAGGGAATTCGTTTTCAAAGATACCAATGGGAATAGGAGTGTATGCTTGGCATTCTCTGTTCAATTGGAAGGCTTTTTTTAAGAGGTCCAATCGATCGGTTTCTAGTTTTGTCAAATCATCCGAGACTAGTAACATACCACCTGACACTGCCATGACGGAAGCCATCAGTTTTGTCTGAGCCTCGTTCATCTTGTTCTTTTTCTTTCGGACAAGCAAACAATCTGGATCATTGAGCCACAAATGTCTATGCATGGATGATCTTGTGATATCGTTTATGAGAGCTTTTTTTGTACAAAGTGCATTTCGATCTTTTAAAAAGATTCGGATTCTCTCTGGATTCCAAAATGGAGCCACATCACAAGAAATTCGCATACCATCAAAAAATCCGATGGATGGTAACATTGGTGCACCACATCCCAATAGGAATGTATTTTTCCCCACAATTTTACGAATGAGTTCTAATGCATTTTGGTAACGTGCTTGAGGAGAAAGTGTTTTGTTGTACACGTCACCTGGAAGGAGTCCAGCATACAAAAAATCAAGTTTCAAGTATGGATAACCCCATTCCTTCACAATTGTAGTGAATACTTTTTCTATATAGGCAAGCGCAGTGGGATGAGTGATGTCGAGTGCGTATGTGTAACCGCGTCCCCAAAGTGGATTGTACAATGCGGGTACAGGTTTTCCATTTTGGTCTTTGAGGATGGCTTCCGGGTACTTACGAAAAAATTCTGACTTTTTTCTGACAAGGAATGGAGCAAGCCAGATCCCTGGTTTGAGTCCAACTCGTTTGATTTCGTCAGCAAGGATTCTCATACCACCTGGAAATTTTTCATTGGGTATGAGCCAATCTCCAATTTCTTTTTGGTAACCATCATCGATTTGGAAAAACTCAAATGGTAAATTGAGTTCTCTAACTTTTGTTAAGTTGTCCAAAATGGTTTTTTGGTCAATATTGGTATAATAGTAGTACCAAGAACACCATCCCGTAGGAACTTTTTTTGGTAAATTAGTTGGGCCTTCTTTTTTACCGAGTTCTTCGAAGTATTTTAATAACTTAGTTTCAGGTGATCCTTTAAAAAACAGAACTTTGATTTTAGAAATATTGAGTTTTGCGTTTGGACGTAAATCCGGTAAGCAATGGATATCATAAACTACTTTAACGGAAGTTACATTCCCTTCGTTTCCAAAGACCACTTCGAATTTCGTTCCAAATTCACCAGCTTCCAATGGTGCATATAAAACACCATTTTGGTTCTCTTGGTTATAAAGAAGAGTGAGGTATTCTGAGATAAATTTTCCCACTTTCGATTCATTTTTGGAATAAACGTTTTCTTGGGAGTAATGAAGGAAAGATAACAATGGTGGTCTGTCTGTATCCGTACTTTCCACTTTTCTTGCAATGGACCAGGACTGGTATCCATGTTGGAACATTTTGAATCCATTCCCAGTCGGAAGGTCAGTGAGTTCTAACTCGAGATGGTCGACAGAAAATCCAACCTCAGGCCTTGTACTCTCCCGCCAAATCAATTTGGGACTTAGGACAGTTCCCAGTTTTGAGTCTTTTGTCGTTGCGAGTAAAAGTTCGAATTTTTTACATTCGGATTGGAAAACACCTGCTTTCACAGGGAGGAAATTGGAAATGGTGACGGAATTATGAACTCTATATTGAATTTTCATCTTGGAAAAATCTATTTGATGATTTTGTTAGGGTGGTTTCCATAGTAAGCCATTATGACCCAAAAACGTTCAACTATAAAACCAGTCGTTTTACAAGGAGATCTGAACGAAGATTTTTTTGAAGCCTTTAAAAAGGATGACCGGTTAGCAGTCGATTGTGAGATGATGGGGCTCAATCCCAGAAGGGACAGGCTTTGTGTCGTTCAAATTTCCGATTCAAAAAATAAAGTCGCTTTAGTTCAAATCCTCCCTGGCCAAAAAGAAGCCCCTCATATCCAAAAATTATTCGAATCAAAAGACATTACCAAAATTTTCCATTTTGCTCGTATGGACATGACTTTCCTTCGTGCAAGGCTCGGTATCAAAGTACAAAATGTATTTTGTACCAAAATCGCAAGTAAATTGGCTCGCACTTATACCGATAAACACGGGTTAAAGGAACTGATCAGAGAGTTTTTTGAAGAAAACATCGACAAAAAAAACCAAAGTTCCGATTGGGGGAAAAAAATCCTCACTAAAGACCAAGTAGACTATGCTTCCACTGATGTCAGGTTTTTGATTTCCCTCGAATCTATTTTGACCGAAATGATGATCCGTGAAAACCGGTTTGCCATTGCAGAAAAATGTTTTGGTTTTTTAGAAACACAAGTGGAACTTGATTTACTCGAAGTGTACAATCTCTTTGAACACTGATGGCAAAAAAACAACTCCCACAATACCAATGTAAGGCTTGCGGAGATACATTTAGCAGGTGGGCAGGCAAATGTCCATCCTGTGGTGAATGGAACCAAATCGAGGAAATGACGAACACTTCCCAAGGAAGGTTTGATTCTCCCAATCTCACAAAACCAAGAGACAGAAAATACACAGAACCAAAGTCTATAGGTTCGATTGTAAGTGATGTCCACACAAGGACTCTCACTGGTTTTAGTGAACTTGATTTGGTGCTAGGTGGTGGGATTGTTCCAGGTAGTTTGGTTTTAGTTGGTGGTGAGCCGGGTGTGGGTAAGTCTACGCTAGTATTGGAGATTGCGAAAAACATTGCAAACCAAGGCACAGTTTTGTACATCTCGGGAGAAGAATCAGCATCACAAATTGGTCTTCGTGCCAAACGGATGGGAGTAGATTCTAAAAATATCCTTCTCTCATCGGAAGTGTATGCAGAGAACATTTCGCAGATGATTACGGATTTACAACCAAAAGTTGTTTTTATCGATTCCATCCAAACTATTTTAAAAGAAAGTCTTGTGAACCAAGCAGGAACCATTACACAACTCCGTGAGTCTTCCCAAGTTTTTTTAGAAACCGCCAAACGTACTTCAGTTCCCATTTTTCTCATTGGTCATATTACAAAAGAAGGCCAAATTGCGGGTCCAAAAGTTTTAGAACATTTGGTGGATACTGTCTTGTACTTTGAAGGTGACCGATTTAATTATTATCGAATTTTAAGGGCTGTCAAAAATCGATTTGGAGCAGTGGGGGACACTGCGATTTTTGAAATGGTGTTAGGTGGGCTCAAACAAGTCCTCGACCGTCACCGATTATTCATCTCACCTGAAACAGAAGAAAGGTCAGGAAGTGTTTTATCTTCTGTGATGGAAGGATCCCGAGCCATCAGTGTCGAAGTACAAGCACTTGTCACCAAATCAGCGTTTGGCCAAGCGAGGCGTATGGCAGAAGGGCTGGATAACCGCCGAGTGATTTTACTTTCTGCGGTAATTGAAAAGTATTTGGGACTTCCACTTTCAGAGTCAGATATCTTTAGTAATTTGGCAGGTGGGCTCAGTGTTGACGAACCAAGTTTAGACCTTGCGATCACAGCTTCGATTGTTTCTTCATTCCGAGACAAACCAATCTCACGAGAAACAGGTTATTTAGGGGAAGTAGGACTCTCAGGTGAAGTGAGAAGTGTTGGCCAAATCAGTTTGCGCATCAAAGAACTCGCTGGAATTGGGATCAGTCATATTTATATCCCTCATGGCAATTGGAAAGAAGTGGAAGGTATGTTTCCTTCCATCCAACTTTCTCCCATCAAACATTTGCAAGAACTAGGTTTATAAACCAATTCTATCTTTTGTCTATGAGACAATGGAAGATTTGTTTTCAGAAATTATCAGTTTAAGGGCAAACACTCACTTCTTGGATGCGTAAATCATCATTATAAATAGAGCCAGAACTTAAAGTAGGAGAGGCATACAATCCAAAATGTGCTTGTTCCAATACTCCACATCCCCCCGAAACATTTGCAGTTGATACTAAGGTTGTGTCCACCCATACCTTTGCCATTCCACCTTGTGGAGAAAAATCCAAACAAGTTGTTAGTTTTTTCCATTGCCTTCTTGGAAAACTTAGATTTGTGACTTGGTATGTATGCACATTTTGGTTATGCACTGGAACATGCATGAGGTATACATAATCACTCGCATCAATATTCACAAGAACCACCCTCCGCCATAAATCAGTAGGATCTGCCGAATACGTGGCAAAACTAAACCAATCTTGGTTACTCGTTAAATCCATATCTAAATAGACATACAATTCAATTAAAACTGGAGTTTTAAATCCACCTGACGCTAGTTTGTTTAGTTGGATCGTGGGGTAACCTCTATGGTTACAATTTTGCGGATAAAAACAAGTGGGTCCAAGTCCTGAAATGTTTGCTTTGTGTGAATAGGTTCCGGTTCTTTTTTGTTCCGTACTTTGTCCATGGGTTGCCACTGATTGGTAGGGAGAAGGAACACTATAAAAATTTGAGAACTCACTTGTGGATTCAAAACTAGTTTGGAAAATCCTTCCATTTTGCGTTTTATTCAATTGTTCGCTTGTGCAGATGATTGATGTGGAAGCTTGGTAGGCTAACGCTGTGCCAGCTAACAGATTTAAGGTCTCCTTATCATTTTGTTTTTGGCATTGGAAAAAACTGAGACCAAAAAGGATGCATAGTTTCACTACGTGTTGGAAACGATCAGTGTACGTAAAAGTTTTCATGTTCGTTCTCTCATTCGACATAGACGGATCGAATCCATCCATTCCAACAAACTTGGGGATTCCCTCCAGGCATTTCCCGTGAATGTGTCCTAAATCTGTCAAAAATGATAGTATAAGTACTTAATATGTCATAAAATAATAAAATGACCCAAATTTAACACAATTAACTTGACTTTTTTCCTACAACTGGAATACATCTGTAGATTGTTCAGAGGTGATTTATGAACTCTAAAAAGAAAAATCTTGTTTGCCTCCTCGCTCTTTTGTTGTTCACAACAGGGGTACATGCAGGCGCAAGAAAAACGGTATATCCAGTTGTGTTCGCACATGGATTGTCTGGCTTCGACAACTTACTCGGATACTACTACTTTGGTAACGACTACGGTACTTTCGTGGGTGATCCATGTGACGAGTTTTTGGAAACATCGTGTAACGGTAGCATAAGCTCAAGTCAAAAAGCGTTAGCAGCAAGTGTGGCTCCCTTCCAATCTTCGGAAGTTAGAGGTACACAACTAGCAGATCGCATTCAAAACTATATGACCTCCACGGGAGCAACCAAAGTGAATATCATTGGTCACTCACAAGGTGGAATAGATGCAAGAAAAGCAGCTGCTGTATTAAGAGCACGTTATGGAAGACAAGTTGTCCATGCTCTTATCTCCGTATCAAGTCCGCATAGAGGATCTCCTACTGCAAAGTACATTCTTGATTTAGGCCCAGGTGTGACATCAGTTATCGATGCACTTGCTAAATTATTCGGAAATACGATTTACGGTTCTGGAAATGATGGAGTTGCTGCAGCAAAACAATTGGTTTATAATGACTATTCCTCTACCGATGGGATCACCACTGGAATGAAAGCATTTAACACGAATTATAATGTGAATACAAGCAATGCAGCTTATTGGGGATCGATCATCACAGCACAAGATAGTCTCAACACAAACCCAGCGTTGTACCTTCTCAAAGAAGGATTTTACAACATTGATGGCGATGGATACTGTGTAGATGATTGTGATAATGATGGTGCAGCTGGAAAAGGTGATGGCACTCGTGGTAACAATGACGACGACGGACTTGTTGGGATCAATTCACAACAAATGGGTGATCGTTTGCAATACAACGAATGTGCACTTTGTTTCGACTCGATCACAGTGAATACAAGCCTCGGTTATGTAAGTAACTTAAATGCTCCAACTTCTGCACAAATGACTTCTAAGTCTTCTGTGGTGAGCCAAGACCATTTAGATGTGGTTGGTGTTCCACCAGATACATTTGATGAAGAAGAATTTTATGCTTCTATTTTAGAATTCATCGTCTCTAAAGGCGGTTAACAACCTCTTTGGCAGTAAGAACAAACTTACTGCCAATTTCCTTTTTGTCCCAACAAATCAAATTTCAAATTCCATTCCTTCATTTAGAGTATGTTTCAAAACAAAAAAATTTTATACACAGTCCTCACTTCTCTCATCCTTCTCTTTATCGGTATTTTGATTTTACGTCCAGGAAAGGACAAAAACCAAAAGGACTTTGAAAAAATCCTGAGTGAAGGAAAAGTCGCCGAATCCATCGAACTTCCCAATTTACCAGAAGACTATGCGGATCATAAACTCATGGAGTATTCGATTGAAGAAATCGCAAGGATCCTCCAAGAGAAGTATGGCAAAAATATCGATAACCCTGCCGCCCAAATTGCCATGATAGAAGAGTTGATGAAAGACCTTCCGAAATTGTATCCAAATGATTGGGTGAAAGTTCTCAATCAAATTTTGGGTTACGCTTTCCCTAACAAAGCATTGGAACTACTTCGTATGTCGGAGAGTCTTTATAATTACAATCGATTCAGGGAATCAAACATGAGTAAGGTGGGGCTCATGTCCGATGACGCACGCCGGGCTATGATGTGGAAGGAAAGGTATCGTCTCTTTGGGGACAAAGCCGATCAGATCTGGGCGATGGAAAAAAAGATGACGGTGATAGGAGACACACTCAAACGCATCAAAGAAAGCCCTGCAGGGAATTTGGATGCCAAACTCAGCAATTATGCACAAACCCTTAAAGAACAGTTTGGCAAAGAATACCCACGTCTCATGGAAAACAAACGCCAACAACTCACAGAAGGTTTTATGGTTTCTGTCCAAAAAGACCTAAAGGTGATGTCCTATGGCGAGAGAAAATCGGCTCTCCGCGAAATCCGCCAAACGATGGGAATGGACCAAGCCGCTCTTAACCGTTGGGACGCTCTAGAAGAAGAAAGGGAAAAAAACTGGCAAAACCAACAGAAGTATGCCGAAAAACGAAGTCAACTTTCTACTAAAAAAGGCGGAATGACGGCAGAAGATGAAAAACAGTTGGATGCACTTAGGAAACAACTCTTCGGGGAAGAGGCTGACATTATCAAAAATGAGGAAGCAAGTGGGTATTACCGCGCCTCAGACGAACGCACCTATGGTGTGAATTAGGACCTTTTAGGAACACTGTTCCGAAACATTTGCCATATTTGTGCCATAAAGTATTGACTTATGGCATTGGTATGGGTTAATTTAGCCAAAAACATAGAAAGTTCAGGTGAAATATGAAAAAGAAAATCGTAATCGGGTTTTTAGCAACCCTTCTCTCCTTCCCCACATCAGGTCTGTTTGCTGGTCCTTTGGATGGCCAATGCATCGCACTTGTTCACGGGATTTTAGGATTTGACGACACACAAGGACTCGCTGGTGGTCTCGTTAAGTATTGGGGAGGCCTTGATGGTTACCTCCGTAGCCAAGGTGCGAAAGTCACAACACCTGGAAGTTCTGCGACAAATTCCATTCCTGTTCGTGCAAGCCAAATCCAATCTGCTGTTTCGACTTGGATGACAGCAAACGGTTGTTCGAAGGTTCATTTGATGGGACACAGTCAAGGTGGACTTGTGATCCGTTATATGGTATCTAACCTTGGATTTGCTGGAAAAACACAAACTGTTACCACAATTAACTCCCTTCACCAAGGGGCACCGATGGCTGACATCGTTCTTGCAGCGATTCCAAGTTGGTTACAACCTTTTGCAAATTCTGCACTTGGTTTACTTGCAAAACTGGTGTACCGTGACGGTCGTCCTCAAGATGCGATCGCAATGGGAAAATCTCTTACTGTGAGTTATGTAAAAACATTCAACGCAAATTCACCTAACAATTCTGGAATTAAATACTATTCTTACGGAAGCCAAATGGCATGGGCAGACCTCATCCAACACCCAATCATGGCACTCACTCATCCAATCACTTGGGCAGGTGGATTGTTCTACGGTTTAGGTGGAGCAAATGACGGAGTGGTTCCATTGAATTCTCAAAAATGGGGAACTTGGAAAGGAACACCTTCTTCTTATTGGTTTGCAACTGGAATTGACCACCTGCAAGCAACTAACTTAGCATGGAGTGGACAAAACTACTATGATGTGCAAGGACATTACTTAAACATCGCTAAAAACGCAAAAGCTGGATTATAATTATATCCACTCAAAGGAAAGGCCGATGGTTCTACCGTCGGCTTTTTTATTGTACGCAAAATTCCAATCTTCTATTCTTCTTAAATTTTTAAATGTTCCCCAAAGGTTTTTTCGATACTACAAATGGATTTTAAAAAAATATTACTCGTTGTTATCCTCTTTCTCATTCTTTTTGTCGGTTTACTTTTTTTTCTAAAACAATCAGATGGTGGTGGGATTTCCAAAGAATCCATATCGCCAGAAGAACAAATGGCTTCTGACCGTATTTCCCCAATGGGAAATGGAGAAGGGTTTTGGGATGAGGCGATCTCTCCTTTTCGAGAAGATCGAACCAAACCTTATTTAGAGTTACTTGATGATCTTAAATCAGGTAAGATCAATTTTGTTTGGGAAGTGTGGGCCTTAAGACGCAAATGCAAACCTGATTTTACACCTGATCAGTGTAATGCGACGATTCTTGCCTATATTGATGCTGAATATGAATCCCCAGACAAAGAAAAAGTAAAAGACTTATTTGTTTCCTACTTCCGATATGAGGAAGAATACCGAAAGTGGGAACAACCTACGGACCTTCCATTTTTGGAGTTGTATGAAAAAATTAAATCCAAACGTAGAGAAGTGCTTTCTGATAAAGCAGACTTAATATTTGGGATGGAAGAATCACAAGTTAGCTTTTTGGAAGGTACAAATAATTTTATTAAACAATCGGCAAACCTTCCTGCTGATCTTCGTGTAAAACAATTTGAAGAATTTAAGAAAAAAACCTATGGAAACTATTATGATTCTTTAGTATCGAGAGAAGATAAGTTTGATCATTACCAGATGGAAATGTCTCTTCGTGATAAAGAGTTTTCCACACTTACGGATCCAAAAGAAAAAGAAAAATACCTATTTAAAATCGAATCCAAATACTTTGGAAAAGAAAAGGCAGAAAGTTTGGCGAATGAACGTAAAAAAGAAGCTAAATTTTCAGAATCAATTTCTTCCTACGAATCCAAAGAAAGAGAATTTTTAAGAGAAAATGCCAATCTTTCGCAAGCAGAGAAAGAGAAAAAACTGAAAGAACTTCGCATCCAAATGTTAGGTTCAGAAGAAGAAGCTGATGCCTATTCAAGGAGAAAAAATATAGAGGAAGCAGGGAAATAATCCCACTTCCTTTTATTACACCTTTGTAAATTTGCTTCAGAATTCCTAGTGAAGTATATCTCCAAAAATGAAGTTATTCTTCGTTTTTGGAAACTTTTGTGCTGTTAGGTGTTGGTTCCTTTTTGTATTTTTCATATGCATTCATGGTTTCTAAGTATTCATTCCCGGCATTCCAAACGATAAATCCATGTCCTGCAGAATCTCTTGCACCTTGCATCTGCACTTTGATGTAATCAATATAACTCAATTTACTTGGACCAACCATCATTTTGAATCCTTGGACCCAAGCAATGGCTTTTGTTCCTTGTTTGGCTCTTTTGACTGTTAGATCAAGTCCATCCTTGATGGTTCCATAAGGATCTGAAACTCGTTTGGTCAAACCATAAAAATGGGATGGGTATAACATTGGATATAGTCCATTCAGTTCCTCACTAAACGGTTCTACTTTTTGACCTATGACATCATTTTCAATGAAAGGAACCCTTCCAAAAATATCAGCAGACCACTTTGTATCACTAGGACAACTGTCTTTGGTTTTTTCTTTATGGTCTTTGATGATTCCTAAAATTGATTCGTATCGTTTTTCATAACTCATACTAAAGTTAGTGCCACCATCAGCATATCGAATGTAATCCAATTGAATTTCAGGGAATCCTAATTCACAAGCCTTACGAATTGATTTTTGGATGGAAGAAACAAGGTTTGCGTTAGGTGTTTTTTCTAGTAAACCACCTTCGAAGTTTACAACTCTTGCCACCATATAAATACCAAGTGCTTTTGCTTCAGCAACTTGTTCTGGTGAAGGTGGGTACGGTTGCATATCGACAACAGCGGTATTCATACCCGCATCTTTCATGACTTGGAAAAGTAAACTCCAACGTTTTTTATCCCGTATCGTTTTGGTATTAATATAGAGTCCTTCTATAAATTCAGGTGATTCCTGGATAGAACCCGATTTTTGTTGGCTTTTGGTGGAGGAGACCGACTGGCAGGAGACAAAAACAAATAAGAGTAGGAATGTGAATAATGGTTTCATGGTCTTTATGACAAGTTTTTCTCACATGAAAGAAATTTCAAATCGAATCGATTGACGAAATTCCCTTACTCTCCCAAAATTTGGGCATGATTGAAATCACAAATGACTTCCAGATCAAATCCTATGGTCGTTTCCCAGAAGTTTTATCAGAACAAACTCAATTTAAAGACCGAATGGTGGAAGTCTCAAAACTTTATAAATCGATGGGGGAGTCCTATCTCCAACATTTGGGTGATGATGCAAAAATCAGCGGAACTGAAAAAAAAGATTTAATTGAATATTTAGAAAACATTCTGATCGTACTTGTGATGTTGCGAAAACTTGATTTTGCACAATCTGATGAAGAAGTGTACATCCGAAAGGATAGAGGTTTGTTTGAATTACGATTACGTTTTGGTGAAGGTGGGATTTGGGAACTCACTGGAAACATCCGACCTGAATACAAAATGAAACAACGAGTGTTTAAGGATTGGTTTAACTCAGACTTCTCAAATGATATCAAAACATTTTATGCTGTTTATGGAAATGCAGGTTTGGACAAAACAATTTCACCTGACGAAAAAATTCAAATTACAAAACAAATTGATCGGATTATCGCTGAGATCATTGAGATGATTGTTTATATCGAAAGGTTTATGTTATTCCAATGAAAACGGGTATCTCATTCCATTCCTCATTTTTGGATCACAAAACTGGTCCAGGTCATCCAGAAACCCATGTACGTTTAGAATCAATTTTAGACAAAATTTCTGACTTACCTTCTCAATCTTTTGAATGGATAAAATCGTTTAAGGAAGCTCCTTTGTCATTGATTTCGATGATTCACGATCCAAATTACGTTCGTTTGGTGGGAAAAGTTTGTGAAGAAAAAGGATCTGGGTATTTAGATGGAGATACTGTTTTTTCGCCAAATTCGTTTCAGGCGGCAAGTTTTGCGGTAGGGGCAGGTGTGACTCTTGCACAAGACATTTTAGATGGTAAATTAAAAAACGGTATGGCTCTTGTTCGGCCTCCAGGCCATCATGCGGAAGTAGATCATGCGATGGGATTTTGTTTATTCAACAATATTGCAATCACTGCCAAATACCTTCAGACACAAGGGATCAAACGAATTTTGATATTGGATTGGGACGTGCATCATGGGAATGGCACCCAACACCAGTTTTACGAAGATGACTCTATATATTTTGTATCTCTCCACCAATACCCTTTTTACCCAGGGACTGGTTCCTCACAAGAACGAGGCAAAGGGAAAGGCACAGGTTTCACACTCAATTTGCCTATGGCAAGAGGTGCCGAAGAAAAAGAGTATTTAGACCAATTTCTAAAGGTGCATAAAGAGATGGAAACTTTCCAACCTGAGTTTGTATTGGTTTCAGCTGGGTTTGATGCACACACAAAAGACCCGTTAGCTGGTATGAATTTGAATACCTCTTCTTATGAAAAACTGACTGAAGAAGTGAAAAAAATTGCAAACACGTACTCTGCAGGCAAACTTTTATCGTTTTTGGAAGGTGGGTATGATTTCCATGCACTTTCGGAATCTGTAAAAGTGCATTTGGAGGCATTGGCAATTTAAACTTTTGGTGCCACACCAAATACTTCCTTCACCCAATGGATGAGGCGACGGGAGCTGATGATGGAAAAATGGTTTTGTTTTTTTAATTCCAATGTACGAAGTGCAGGATTTGGTTTTTTATCGAACACTTTGTCCGTTAAATAGGTTAGGCTTTTTTTCTCAACGATTCCATCACCTAAAAAATTCTGTAGTGGATTCTCAGGGCCCTCCATAAGAGCATATGCTTGGTACACATCCAAATCATCCAATTCGCCAAAATAAGTCTCTGCAAAGTATCCAGAAATTGTTTCCTTCCAACCTTTTTCCTCTTTTCGGATGAGACCAAATGATAAATCTTTGATGGCATCACTTCTCAAATTTCCGATCATTCCAATGATCTTTAAGGCAATGTTTGGACTCTTTTCAAATAAAAAACCCAACCAAAAACCAATTTTTTCTAAATATGAACCTTTGTTAGGTGCTGCAACGAGTGTGATTTTCCCAAGTCTTGTAATCCAAGGTTTGTTTTCTAATTTTGCATGGTACATACAGGATCGAAAAATCAAACAACCCAAGCTATAACAGATGATGTCTGGATGGATTTCTTTGTTTTCTTCAAAAAATACATCTAGTAAGTGCATGAGTTTTTTTCCATTTTCATGGATGGGTAGACCATGGTTGTATCTGAGATAAAAAGAGAAGTATCCGCATTCTGCAAGTTCCGTAGCAAGGCCTGGAGACGTAATTTTCCTGTCCTTGTATTCGACAGTTTGTTCTTGCCAAACCGTTTCGTCCGTAAAAAGCCCCGGTAAAAATAAGACAGATTTTGTTTTGCCTGAGTTTAGGTATTCTGTGATGGTTTCTTTTGCCGTGATGTCTTTTCCAAAAGTTCGAAAACTCATATCAATTTTTGTGAGTTTGAATTTTTGGTTATGAGAACTTCCTAATATACTTGAGACCATACGGTTATCAAACACCATATCATCACTTTTTTTTGCTGTGAGTTCTACTTTGAAGAGTGCTTTGTCAAAGGCTTGGTTTGTGAGTTCGATTGTTTTTTGGAACTCTTCATTGGATCGGATACCTTTGTCCTTCACTTGTACGCCGAGTTTTTGGAGGGCATCTCTCCATTCAGGTTTATAAAAAAAAGCATTGGAGAGTAAATCCAATCCATCGCCCGTAGAAGAGAGACTTCCTTTGACTAGGAATTGAACCCCTTTTAACAGGGAGTCTGTTGTTTTTTGGGTGAGGGATACGGTTTTGCCAGCAAGAGAATTGATAAGGATTTGGATCACGGTGGGAAATTGTAATGGAATTTTTGAAGAAAGCGAGAAGAAAATACCTGGTTGGATTTGTTTTTAAAACACGAATTTGTTTTGTTTTAGGATGATCCAAAGATTCATCCACAGGATTTGGTGGAAATGTTTGGGATTATTGTTCGACACAGAGTAAGTAATAAAAGGTATCGCAACTCCTTCCACTCCCCGATCGAAAAGCAGTGTAGTCGGTTGTATTAGATGCTCCGACCCTTCCGCCTTCACTTGCAGTGGCTGTGTTAGCATTACTTGTCCAGTCATTACAGCTATTGGAAGATTGGGCGGTTGCCTCCTGCCAATAATTCGATACAGCAAAACCAGTCCAAAAATACTTGGTTGTGCCAGAAGCAAAACTTTGGCTTAGCATATTGGCAGCGGGAGCATTTATGATTCCAGATGCATTCGCAGTAAAAAGAGACGCTGCATCACTTGCGCGTATGTAGATTCTACCAGATTGAAAGACCCAATCTATGTTCTCTCCTGCACCACCACCACAATTATCAGTGGAACATGCATTCCGATTCGTTCCATCTGTGAGCATAGCTTTGTATGTTCCAGTACCTGGTGTGTTCGCATCAGAATTACATTTGAGATCGGCACCTGCAGGTCCGTTTGCTGCGGCTCCTTGCAGATTTCCATCATAGGATGATGCAGTAATAAAAATGCGATAAACGGTTGGTGTGATGCGAATGGTTATATTTTCGGTATCTGTATTGGTTCCATCGGTGGCAGTGACTGTGTAAGTCGTTCCTGCTTGTGAGTCTGTAGGAGTTCCTGAAATCACACAAGTACTTGTGTTCAATGATAATCCATTTGGAAGGGCAGGGGCAACCGAACAATTTGTTATCGGGAATCCGAGGATTGGATTCAGTGTAGGTGCTGAATCGTCTTCCTTAAAAATAAATGAACTACCGGTATAAACGATATTTACATTTCTATGGTTAATGGTAATGGATCCAGAAACACCTGAATAATTTGTATCTACACTTGTTGCCGATACACTCAGTGAAGATGACTCCATGAGTTGTGTGTTAGATGTAAGTGTAATGGTTTGAATTGTACTATAATTGGCTGGAGTAAAGGTTAAGTTCCCAATTGCATTGAGTTTAGAATTTGTGAAAGCAAGGGTTACATTTGCAGTTGGTGGTGATACCAGTGAAAAACCAAATAATTGTGGGGTTCCATAATACAGAATCACACTAGCGCTTGTTACATTGATCTTGGAAGAAGTCCCAATCGTGAATGCCGTAGTTACGGTGGTAGTTGTCAAACCATTGACAAGAGATAAGAGATACTCGTCACGCCCTTTGACTGGATTACAGGAAAGGAATCCCAAGGCAACAAGGAAGGAAATCATTCGAACAATCTGTTTGTACATTTTCCTCCCTCTTTCCCTATTTAAACAAATTAGGGATTCCCCTTTCTCAATGATCGGAGAAAACTGAAGGACTTACAAGTGAAATTCTTCTGTGAGGTAACGGGAACTTTTTGTCTTCAGTACTTCTCCTAGAAGATTACGTCCCCTTTCCGTGTCCTTTAGGCTCACCACTGTTCGTAAGGAAAATACACGTAGGGCATCGGAAACAGAAAGGGTTCCGTCTGCAGAATCCTTCCTTCCTGAAAACGGAAACACATCGGGTCCACGTTGGCATTGTGCATTCCAATTCACACGAGCCACTTGGTTCACCAAGGTATCAATGAGTTTTCCAATCGTTTTTGGGTCTTCTCCAAACACACTTGCTTGTTGGCCCATATTCGAATTGATGATGTATTCCATTGGTTCTTCAATGTGTGTAAATGGGACAATCGGAACAAGTGGTCCAAATTGTTCTTCGTGATACAGACGAGCGTTAGGTGAGACTGGTGAAAGGATGGCAGGAGTCATAAAGGATTCTGTAATTTCCCCACCACCTTGGTTTAAGATCTTTGCCCCATGTTGTATTGCATCATCCAAAAGTTCTTTGAGCCATTTGGTTTTTCCTTCTTCAGGGAGTGGAGTAAAGTTAATATCTTTGTCCCAAGGCATCCCTGCTTTCCATTTGGAAAATTCTTCCAAATACAATTTGGTAAACTCATCTAAGATATCTTTGTGGACAAAAAGGATTTTGAGTGCCGTACACCTTTGTCCATTGTATGACAAGGATCCCGATACAATTTCAGGAACCATTGTTTTTAAATCGGTATCGGGAAGTATGATTGCAGGGTTTTTGGCATTGAGTCCGAGAACAGACCTTAGGCGGTTGAGTTTGGGGTGTTTTTTTGTGATGAGATTTGCGGTTTGGCTCGAACCAATAAAAGCAAACACATCAATTTTACCTGATTCCATAATGGGTGAAATGACTTTGGCTCCATCACCATAAACAGTGTTGATGACACCAGGTGGAAAGGCTTTTTGGAAACATTCGAGGAGTGGTTCTAACAGTAAAACACCATACTTTGCTGGTTTGAAAACAACCGTATTTCCCATAAGGATTGCAGGGATTAAGGTACAAAAAGTTTCGTTTAACGGGTAGTTAAATGGCCCCATACACAAAACCACTCCATAAGGGGAACGTTTGATTTGGGCAATGAGTCCACTTTCTTGTATGTATTTAGAAGAATTGGATTCCAGTTCTCGGAGTGCATCGACTGTGTCTTCTAAGTATTCGATGGTGCGATCAAATTCTTTTGTGGCATCCTTTTCTGTTTTGCCAATTTCCCACATCAGAAGTAAAATGATTTGGTTCCGTTTTTCTTTCATGAGGGAGACAAAATGGTTCACTGCCAAAATCCTTTCCTCTGGTGTGGAAGTGGGCCAAACACCTGTTCCGTGGTCGTAAGCTTTCACTGCGGCATCGAGTGCTTTTAGACTTTGTGTTTCATCGAAACTTGGGTAAGAACCGAGAACCACTTGTTCCAATTTGCCATTCCGTTTAAGAAAAATTGGAGACTTGACGATTTGTGTTTCTCCCTTCCACTCCAGAATTTCGCCACCGTGAAGGTATTTGGTTTGGTGGATGGGTGAGATGCGGTAAGCAGCGGGAATGGAATCTTCTGTCGGAAAAACAAAGCTCATGATCCATGAATCGAATGCGCGCGGGACTAAAAAAGCAACATTTTACAGAAAAGATCCGCCGATAGATAAATTATGGAACCATGGATGGCAGAGAACCAGGAAGAGTGGGAGGCTTTGACCTTACGCCTCTTTCGCCGAGTGGAAGAATTGGAATTACTGATGCAAGAAGTGCGCAGTGATTTGACAAGGTACCGCGCGGTTCGGGAAGAATGGTATCTTTGGCACAGCGCTTGGAAGGAGGAATACGCCAAACGAGCGACCGGATGAGCTGGAAAAATCGTTTTCTGTAGGACCTCTCTTGGAAAATTAGTCCTATCCCATTCGAAAAAGGAATTCCCATGGTCGAAAAATCAGTGTCTCCCTTTGGTGAGTTAGCTCCCAAAACCCCTGCCTCTCTCTCAGACATCAAGAAGAACATCTACGGACGATACCTCGAAGAATTCAATGTCGGTGATATTTACGTTCACCCTCGCCAATTCACAGTCGACAGAAGTTTTGCCCAAGAATTTGCCACTGTGTTTATGGATGCCAATCCACTTTACTTATCCAGTGAATATGCAAAGGCACACGGGTTCCAAGACCTACTTGTCCACCCACTCATGGTGTTTAACCTAGCACTTTCCATTGGTGTTCAGAATAACAGTGAAAAGGCGCTTGCAAACCTTGGTTATTACAACGCACAATTTTTAATGCCAGTGTATCCTAGTGATACCTTGTCTTCTCGCACAAAAATTTTGGCAGTGGATGACAAAGGACCTGATAAACCAGGAATCGTAAGTGTGAGAACCCTTTGCCTCAACCAAAAAAACGAAGTGGTGTTACAGTACGAACGTAAGATCATGATTTACCAGTCCAATGGAAAACCGAAAGGAAATCCAAAACCTGGTGATGCTTCTGCTTTTTTTCCTGAGTCCAAAACTCCTGCACTCAAACTTCCAAATCTCAAATTCCCAACTGAGATGAAAGATGTCACTTGGGGGCATACTTACTTTGAAAACTTCAAACCAGGTCAAATTTATGTGCACCAAAATGGTAGAACGATCACAGACGAACACTACCAATGGACCTACCGAGTAGGAAACACACACCCACTTCATTATGATAAATTGTATTCTGCAGGAATCTCAGGCCCAATGGGTGGAGAACCAGTGGTGTATGGTGGACTCGTATTTGGTTGGTTAGCTGGTATGGCATCTCGTGATATTTCCGAAAACGCAATTTGGGAACTTGGTTTCACTGAAGGATACCATACACAACCTGCATTCTCTGGAGACACTGTAACTTGTATTTCCCGAATCCTCACAACAGAAGACAAAGGAACGGAATACGGAATCCCTGCAGGAGAAGTACAAATCCAGTTTATTGGACTTAAAAACATCAAAGCAAATGATGCATTGGATAAATTTGGTGCTGATCTTTTCCTCAAAGAGAACGACAAAAAGAAATTGGGAAAAGAAAAAATCCCAGAAAAAATCTTCGAAATCGAAAGAAGATTGATCATCAAAAAACAACCATAAGGTGAAACTTTGAAAGTAACCATCCCTAATCGAATTCCTGAGATGGAGGACATTGGGGATGGTATCTTCAAAATTGTTCTGCCCCAACCTTTTTACGCACCAAATAACATCTATTTGTATGAAGGAAACGATGGACTCACCCTGATTGATTCAGGTTACATCGAATCCATTCCGATGTTACAAGCATCCCTAAAAACCAAGGGATTTTCTTTCAAAGACATCCGTCATATCATCTACACACACAACCACCTGGATCATATATCATCAGCCTTAGTTCTCAAGTCCTATGCCAAAAATGTAACCTATTATGGATACCGTGCCATGGCAGATGGAGTTGGGAATTATTTGGAATCAATGTTACTCTTTGAAGAAGCCACAGAAGATTTATTCCACAAAGCTTTTGGTGACAAAGAAGAACTCGATCGCATTTTGGCTGAATCTAGAAAAGGTTGGCGTCAGTTTTTTAGTAAGTTTGGAGAAACCAAAAAAGGGGATCCAATTTTACGCATAGATGTGGCAATTGATCATAATGACAGTTTAGAGTTAGGCGGAAAGCTATTCCGGTTTTTACACACACCAGGTCATAATTTATACCATATCACTCCCGTTGATCCAAAGGCAGGGGTATACTTTTCGGGAGACCTCATCATCGCCAATCTCACGGCAATTTATTCGGAGATGGATGGGAACTTAGGGGATTATTATTTTACCCTATCTAAGTTGTTGGAAGAACCCATTAAACGAATGTTACCTGCTCATGGGAGCGAAATCGAAGATCCCAAAAAAACAATCACTCTTGTGAAAAAAACACTCAGTATCCTAGAGAAAGGAGTGTTACGTAGGTTACGAGAAGGGGAATCCGACTTAAAAGTATTAATGGAAGCGGCGATTGGGAAAAAAGTGCATAATGGTGGTCACTTGCCAACAGCACTTGGACTTGTGTATAGCATCATCCAAAAACTGGTGTTAGAAGGGCAAATCCGTATCGAAAAAAGAGACAATGGATACGAAGTCTTTCATATTGTTTCGTAAATGTTTCCAATTGATAACATACACGAATAAAATGGGTTATCTACTTCCTCTCTAGATTCTTTTGATTTCATAGATTGTGTGTTCTGCGAAACCCAAGTTTCGGATGGAAGATGGACTTCCGATTTTACTTCGAGAGTGCCCAAACCTCTATTTGTTTTCCTTGCCATATTTTCTGATGGTTTAGTGGTTTTGAGTTAACAAAGGTATCGAGAATGCGTTGTTTCGGCCAAAGAATCGTGTCTGTAAACTCTGGTGCCAATACCACATAACAAAGAGTTATTTGATCGCATATTTCCTTATGGTTGGTTAACTTTTCTAGTGGATAGAGTTTCACCTGATCATTGATAAAAAAGGAAAGATTGTATTGGGAAAATACTATTTGTTCTATTGCTTGATTGGTTCTGTTACTTGAAACTTTACCCGCCTCAGATTGTAAGATTCCATTTGCATGTGGCAAGTCTTCGGTGACTTCTGATTGCACTTTAGGGTCATACCATTTTTGATTCGATTGTGCTTCCAGTGGGAAATTTTGGTCCATCGAGTTTTTCCAGAACAAACAAGCTAAGATCAGATAAACAATCGGAAGGGAAATTTGTTTTTTGGACTTAAGCCATAAAATCCCGCTATAAAGTAAAAAAGGAAGGAGTGAATAACTATAATAAGAATACACTTCATGGTGCCATGGCCTTGTGGAGACCACATGGGTTAGGTAAATCAAACTGATGCCAAGGAGTTCGGGGACAAGTTGTACAATGCCAAGTCCCATGCTCATCAGAAGTTCCAAATAAATTTGGATGGATTTTGAAACACCTGTTACTTGTTTGAAGGAAGAGTGATACTCTTGTCTCAAAACTTGAGACCAACCAAAAATCGAATGGGAATCATTTAGGATCGGGAAAAGGAAAAAAACAAAACCTAAAAACAAAACGGTTACGAGTAAAATTCCAAAGAGAGAGAACAATTTCCGTTGGACCGCACTTCTCACAAAGCTATCTTCACTATTGGTGTGGTAAATCTGATAAAGGGAAGTGAGAAAAACCGGGAGAAAAAACAAACAAAGGTAAAAACCAATGTCTTCTTTTTGCAAGAGGAATAAGATCAGAAATAATCCTAGCAAAAAGAATTGTTTGGTGAAATTGATTCCACCTTCTAAAACTACAGTTTTGTATTTTTCCCATTGGTAAAAAAAGAAACAACCAAAGAGAATGACTAGGATTTCGAAATGATAGCTGGAACCAATCCGATATAAATACAATTGATTGGTAAGAACCACCCAAATCACTAAAAACTTCAAATCGATAGATTGTTTGTTTTTTTGGGATACTAGATATGCCCAATATAACCATAATATCGTTGTCAGTTGGTAAGATAAAAATACACCAACAGCAAGCCCATAACGATTGGGAATCATCTTCACAAAAGCTGAAAGGAAAACCATCCCGGGCGCAAAGTGGTGGTTTAAGTAACTACCATTTACGGTTTCACTATAATAATGGCTTTCATATCCGCATCCTTTTGCGAACGAAAGTAATACATCGGAGATTCCAATGTAGTCAGCATCATGGAATAAAAATGAGTTCGCTAAAAATTGGGTGAGCTCGTAGGCATGGAAAGAACTTGTAATGAGAAAAAAGAATGCGCTCACCCCAACCAGATAAGGAAGGACTTTGGTTTGGTTTATCCAAGCCATTCCATAGTGGCTAGAACAACCTGGCTGAAACTCTTTTTTCCTTTTCCAATAATGGTATAGGAATAGAAGGATTAAAAAAAGAGATACCCCCTTTTGAAAGGGGGCATGTAAGTGTTTAGGAGAAACAAAAAGAAAGGAGGTAACTAAACTAAAAAGAAAAAATAAATAAACCACTTATCGAATGAAGTACAAGACTTTTCTTTCTCCGATTCTTTCTCTGTTGATTTCAACTCGATTACGGTAATAGTATCCTTTTTCAGGGAAAGTTTTTGAGAAAAATTCGAATAAGTCCATTTCAAATACTAACATACATTCAGCGATATCAGCTGCCCCAATTTTCATCGCTTCTTTTGTATCCACCATGATGTGTCTCGAATTGATGAAATCAGGTTGGATCTCATTTGCAATGAGTTCAAAATTAGTTTTGGTGATTGTCCCACCTACCGAAGTTTTTTTCCCACGGCTTTTTGCTTCAGAGATGATTTTTTTTGCAACACGTGTCACTTCTTTATCATCTGGTTTTTTGTCCATGGATGCACTTAAGTCAGATCTAGCGGCTGTTACTTGCTCTAGTTCCTGGAAAGAAGGAGAATCAAAGATATCCATAAGATTGCGGTAACCTGTGATGGTTTCCATATTGATGGATTTGTTATAAGATTCAAATTCAGAAGGAGTGAGGAGGTTTTTCATCGTTTGGATGAAATTTTTTAACGCATATTCAGATTCCACCATAGGCGCAGAAATTCCTGAAACCCCAATCCTTTGGCAAATGCGGATATCATTCCTTGCTTCTGGCCCACCAATTTTCACATAAAGAGGTAAAATCCCTGAAGTGATTGTTTTTAAGAGCGCAATTTCTTCCGCTCCCATATCTTCTGTTTCGGTTCCCGTTTTTACACAGACAAAAGAATAGTTTTCCTTCATCTCAAGTAGGGTATTACGTAATCCACGGATTGATGTTTCCATAAGCAGAAGATCTCCATGTATGGTATCGTCGATTCCCGAAAATAGTACAAGTCTTTTGCGCTTTTTTTCCCCCTTTCTTGACAGAAAATTCCAATTCCATAGCTTCGAACTATGGGATTATTCTCTTCTATCTTCAAGTCTTCGCCAAAACCAGAATCCAAAGAACCAGAAAAGGAAGGGGCAGCAGCCTCTGGAATTTCCTTTGGAATCATTGTTGTCCTCGTTTTTGCATTTAAATCCTCCATATTAGATGCAAATAATATCCCATCAGGATCGATGATCCCTACCTTAAAAATTGGGGACTTTTTATTTGTGAATAAAATGCGTTATTCCTTTCGCATGCCATTTACAGAAAAAGAACTCTTCCGTATTGATGACCCAAAACGAGGAGACATTGTCACCTTTATCCCACCAGCAACTGCTCTTGGACAAGAAGAGTCTCGTTCTGGAATTTTTGCCAAACGATTTGTCAAACGTGTTGTTGGGTTACCAGGTGATACCATCCGTATCACAAGAAAATTCATCGAAACAAAAGACAGAGGTAGAGTACACTTTGCACTCATTGAGTACAAAGAAAAGGGTGCTACTGAATTTAAATCCTATGAACCAAAAGAAGTTCCAATCGGAAAAGAACTTTCCGATTTAGATAATTTGGAAGCTACACAAAGAGCACTTTTTAAGGAAGTCAAACCTGGATTTGAACATTACATCTTAGAAGGATTTGAGGACGATAGAAGAGCTCATATCTTTGAGTATTGTGATTTTTTACATGGTTGTGAAATTCCAGAAGGCCAGTATATGGTGATGGGAGATAACCGTGATGATTCTCATGACTCTCGTGCTTGGGGGTTTGTGAAACGAGAAGATATTTTAGGTAAAGCTCTTATCATTTATTTTTCCATCGATTGGAAAGATGCTACATGTGAATACAAAGATGGACAAGAATTAGCAGAAAAAGGTCCTGAAGTCGCAGAACGATATGATGGTGATGCACTTGAAAGACGTTGCCATTACTCCGAAGTGTTTTCTTCACATAATGCCCGTTATTTAGGTGATGAATCTCGATTTGGTTGGATCGAAAGAACACTACGTTATCGACTTTGGAGACTAAGTGTAAGGTTTGATCGTATTGGTCGTATCCTACAGTGACAAACGAACCCCAAAAAACTCCCCCAGGTAAAAGAGATAAATCTCCTTTGGCCATGGCAGGGGCAGGTTTTGAATTTGTATCCTCGATTGTTTTTTTTGTGATCGGGGGGTATTACTTAGATGGGTATTTACAATCAGAACCACTTTGGTTACTTGTTGGATTTTTTTTGGGTTTTGCCTTTGCTTTTTATTCTCTCATCAAACGAGCCAAAGAAAATGAGTGAATCCTCTACCAATTAAATTCTTGACTAAATTAACATTGAATCAATAAAAGAGTTAGAATATGGAAACGATGGCATCAACAAACTTAATTGGAAACAGTTCCAGTTTTGAAGTGGGAATGCCTTCTTATGTACTCACAACCCTCGTTCTAGTCGTCGTCCTCTCCCCATACATACCTAGCTTTCTGTCATAATCTCCCTTTGTTTCCTCGGTCGACAGAAAGCAAAAGTCGACGGGGAAACTACTAGAGGAGTCTGTTATGTGGGAAAAAATCACAGTAAGTCAATATATCATTCAATTTTTAGAATCAAAGGGCATCCGATGGGTTTCGGGTGTTCCTGGCGGCACTATCTTGCCATTATACGAAAGTTTGGCGGAATCAAACATGAAACATGTCCTTGCAAGGCATGAGCAGGGAGCTGGATTTATCGCACAAGGGATGGCAAGAAGCACAGGCGAGGTGAGTGCCGTATTTGTTTCCTCAGGCCCAGGTGTTGCCAATCTCATCACAGCAGTTGCTGATGCTCATCGAGATTCTGTTCCCATGTTAGTGTTTTCTGGCCAAGTACCCACTCACTTAAAAGGAACCGATGCATTCCAAGAATTGGATACAGAACGTATCGTTTCCTCGATTGTAAAAAAAGTTTATTCTGTTGGAGATCCTAATTTGATCCCAAATGTTTTAGAAGAGGCTTACTTCTTTGCATCCGAAGGGAAAAAAGGTCCTGTTTGGATTGATTTACCTAAGGATATCCAAACCAAAATGATCATAAGGAATGAGGATCAATTGAATGAAAATCTTTCGAATGAAGTCGAACTTACTAAGAGTTTTTTCACAAAAAACCAAATTCCATTCGAAAACAACCATACGAGATCTTTAGATTCATTTTTAAATGAATGGAAAGAGTATTTATCAAAAGCAAAATTCCCTTTGTTTTACATTGGAGGAGGAGCCAAAAAAGAATACAAACGATTACGAGAATTAGTTCAGTTCTACCAAATCCCAGTGGTAACAACTCTTATGGGACTTGGTATCTTTGAAAAAAATGATCCTTTGTTTTTGGGTATGATGGGAATGCATGGAACTGTTGCGGCTAATGAAGCATTGGGTGTTTGTGATTTACTCATCGCCATTGGTGTTCGTTTTGATGACCGTGCGATTGGAAACAAAGAAACCTTTTGTCCTGATGCAAAGATCATTCATATTGATATTGACTCAAGTGAGATTGGGAAAATTAGAAAACCAAATTTGAGTTTTCAATCAAATATTTCAGATATTCTTGATTCTTTATTCCTAGATCCATTTGAAAATTCCAAAGCAATAGACGATGAAACCATAGAGAAGTTAAGTGGTAAACAAATTGAGGATTGGAAAAAATATCCAGAAATCCATCCTGCGAAAGAATTAATTTACTCCCTAGCCTCCTTCATTCCAAACGAAGAACATTTTGTTATAACAGATGTTGGACAACACCAGATGTGGGTAGCGCAGTATTATCCATTTCCGAATCCAAATACTTGGATCACTTCTGGTGGGCAAGGAACAATGGGCTTTGGGTTACCAACCTCCATAGGTGTATCTTTGGCGAACCCAAATAACACTGTTTATTGTTTCACTGGTGATGGATCCATAATGATGAATTTACAAGAGTTGGCGACACTCAGAGAAGAAAGTTTAAATGTAAAAATCATTTTGATGAATAATGGACATCTAGGGTTAGTGAAACAACAACAAGATTTGTTTTATGGAAATGTTTATTCTGGTTCTAAATTCCATTATCACCCCGACTTCGCTATGTTAAGTGAATCGTTTGGAATTCCTTACATGATTTGGGAAAAAGATCAAAATGATTCTGAACTAGAACTGTTCTTAAGTAATGATGGACCTGCATTTGTAGAAATCAAAATTCCATCTGATTGGGGAGTGTATCCTTTTGTGCCAGGTGGAAAGTCCAACCAAGAATACATTTTGGATTTAGTAAAAACATAATCCAGGACTCCCATAGAATTGGATTCTTTTCTATGGGAGTTACAATTGAAATTAGATGGCTTTATTCCCTCGTTCGCCACTTCGGATGCGAATCACTTCTTCTAAAGGCATCACGAAAATTTTACCATCTCCAATTTTACCTTCCGGTCCAGTTTTAGCTGCTTTTAATATCGCATCAACCGTTGGTTTTACAAATTCATCATTCACTGCAATTTCCAAACGAACTTTTCTGAGTAGATTCACTTGGTATTCGTGTCCGCGAAATACTTCTGTTTTCCCTTTTTGTTGGCCATATCCTTGCACATCACTTACTGTTAAACGATATATTTCGTTTTTAGTTAGTTCGTTTTTAACTTCTTCTAATTTGTGTGGTTGTATAATTGCTATTACTAATTTCATATAGATTACCTTATATCATATCCTTTTTCACCATGAATCTCTTGGTCGAGACCTGTGATTTCTTTATCTTCCTCGATTCTAAATCCTATTGTTTTCTCAATAACAACTGCAATGATGTATGAGACGACAAAAGAATAAAAACCTGTAGCAATCACACTGATAATTTGAGCCATCATTTGGCTTTCGAATGTCATGCCTTCTGCTAATTCTAATGCGAAAATTCCAGTTAATATGGCACCAAATGCTCCACCAGCACCATGGATACCAAATGCATCTAATGTATCATCATATTTTAGTTTACCTTTTAATAGGATCGCCAAATAACAAATAGGTGAAACGAGTAAACCCATGATTAGAGCTCCTTTGACTCCTACAAAACCAGAAGCCGGTGTAATAACAACTAGACCTGCAACAATTCCAGATGCTGCACCAAGTGCTGTCGCTTTTTTTGTATGGTACCATTCGATGAGTAACCAACTTGCACCGGCCGCTGCAGGAGCAATTAAAGTTACTAAAAAAGCACGTGCTGCAAGTCCATTAACAGCAAGGCCAGATCCAGCATTAAAACCAAACCAACCAAACCATAATAAACCAGAGCCAAGTAATGTATAAGTCATGTTATTTGGATGGGTGAGTAGACCTGCATCACCTTTTCGTTTTCCAATCACGATTGCAGCGGAAAGTCCAGCGATACCAGAAATTAAATGTACAACTGTACCACCTGCAAAATCTAAGGCATTCATTTTTAATAGCCAACCAGAATCTGCCCATACCCAATGTGCAACTGGATCATAAACTAACGTTGACCAAACGAGTATAAATACTATATATGCAGAGAGTTTGATTCTTTCTGCGATTGCACCGGAAATTAAAGCTGGCGTAATCAATGCAAACATACCTTGGAACAAAAAATGTACGTAAGTTGGAATTGTGCCTTTCGTAGAATCAATGTTAATTCCATCCAAAAATGCTAAATCAAAATTTCCTACATATGGATTCTCACCCGAAAAAGCAAAACTATAACCAAAAATTGTCCACTGTAATGTCATTACAATCATTGCAACAAAACTATGCATCATTGTGGATAAAACGTTTTTGGATCTGACAATTCCTCCGTAAAACAAAGAAAGTCCAGGGATCATAAAGAAAACCAATGCAGAAGAAATCAACATCCAAGTGGTATCGGATTTGTCGATTAGGATTGGTGTCGCTGTTTCTGCATCTGCCATAAGGAGAGAGGGCAGAAAAAAGAGAAAACAAAGGAATACAGGTCTTAAGACCAGTGGTAAATTCATAAATAACTCCAAAGTTACTAGATTCAATTTCCGAAATAAAATTCGTATTATTTGGAATGTCTGGAGTATGAAAGCGAGTAAAAATCTCATTAAGATGAACTTTTTTTAAGAAAAATCGAACAAGTAGTGAACAGGTTTGCCGGTTGGTTTGGTTTGTGATAAGTGGATGGTATTGGGAGGCGGGTCTAGTTCCTCACCCAAATAAGGGCGGGGATACTAAATTCGCGCGGTATTGGAAAAAATCCTTATAAATATTCGAAATTTTACATAAAAAGATTGAACAAAATTAAATTGTGCACAATCTAATGTCTGAGCGAGGGCAAAAAATGGCAGAAGAATTTTACAAAATTAAAGTGAAACGAGGATCCGAAGAGATCCCGATGGAACAATTTAAAGATAAAGTATTGTTAATTGTGAATACGGCAAGCCAGTGTGGCTTCACTCCTCAATACAAAGGTCTACAAGAAACGTATGATCGTTGGAAAGGAAAAGGGTTGGAGATTTTGGCATTCCCATGTAACCAATTTGGAGAACAAGAGCCTGGTTCTGATGCAGAGATCAAACTTTTTTGTGAGAAGACATTCTCAACTACATTTCCAATCTTTTCCAAACTTGAAGTGAATGGACCGAATACCGATCCTCTTTATTCCCACTTAAAGAAGAATGCTCCTGGTATTTTTGGGTCTTTGGATATTAAATGGAACTTCACAAAATTTTTAGTTGATAAAAATGGAAACGTTGTTAAACGATATGCTCCCATTACGAAACCAGAAGCAATCGAAAAGGATATTGAGAAACTTGTCCAAGGTTAAGACCTCTAAAGAAGAGGTTCTTTTGTTAAAGAATCAAATTTGTTTTTCGATGTATTCATCTATGCATCGATTGATGAAACTCTATCGTCCGCTTCTTGCGGACATAGGGCTAACTTATTCGCAATACATAGTAATGCTTGTTATGTGGGAAGAAAAAGAAATTACAGTCACTAAACTTGGAGAAAGGTTACAATTGGATTCAGGCACATTGACTCCACTTCTAAAAAGATTAGAAAAAAGTGGTCAAATAAAAAGGACAAGAAGTGTAGAAGATGAGCGGGTTGTTATTTTGACACTTACAAAAAATGGAAAACTTCTCCGTGAAAAGGCAAAATCCATTCCAGAGCAAATTTTTTGTTTATCCGGAATCGAAGAAAGCCAAGCGATCCAATTAAAAACTATTTTGGATGAGTTTGGTAAAGATTATAAATAACTCATTTTGAATGAGTTAACTGAAAATGAGTTGTAAAAGGAGAAAGTTAGGACAATTAATCCATCTACTCTCACTTCAATCCTCAAGTTTTTGGAATTAAAAACAATTACTTTGAAAATTTAATAGATTCTAAATTGAAATCGTTCTTTATCCTAATCAATATCACGGGAGACACTTGATTGTCATACGAAACGTGAACTTTTTGGAATTAAAAAATTGGAAGCATCGATTCCTGCGTTACAAACCAGCGAACGTATGATATATGGAAGCCATTGGGTGGCGGGTGGATAACCCCACCCAGTTCAATACGGGCGGGGAACTATACCTTCCAATCCCCTCCAAACCGACTTGCCCCCAAAACCCTCCCAATACAATCTGAAAGAATGGATCTAAACTCAATCAATCTCAGACGGTTCCATTTTCATTATTTTACGTATCTGTTTCTTTTATTCATTCTAAGTCTCCCACTAACAGCTAGTTTGGTGGAAGATGGGTTTCGAATTCTATTTTATCTGGGAGGTGCCATTTCCTTTTCTGTGCAAATGGCCATCTTACAATTAAGATTTTTACCACGCAAAATCCCTGCTTTATCAGAGAGTGGCTTCCCACTTTTCACTGTATTCCTCTCGTTTTTTCTAAATCTAGGCATTTTGACAACTTTCCAGGTGTTAGAGTACCCTTTTGAGGCAACTTCTGGATTTTTAATTGCCTATTTCGTCCACCTTCTTTTCCTTGTATTTGCGAGCTATTTCAGTGGAAAATAAGTCTAAATATCGGTTTTTTTTATCATTTTTATTAGTTTTTTCCCTTAGTTTTACGAATGTTTTTGCAAACGATTCGGAAGGGCACAGCTCTGATGAGGGCTTCGATTTCAGCGAAGTGATGGCGCACCACTTAGGTGACGCACCTATCTTCCCATTGAACTTTGGTGGCACAATCGTTACAGAAGGCCAACCTGGTTTTGATGCTGAAAATCATGATGTTTTCGTAAACCATGACGGTATCAAATACCACTATCTTGGTGGTATCGACCTTCACATCACAAAACGAGTGACCATGATGTGGATCGCTTGTTTTTTTATGTTCATCATCTTTATCCCGGCAGCAAACCTCATCTCTAAAAACCCGAAAAAAGTGCATAACAAATTCACATCGGGAGTAGAGGCTTTTGTAAGTTACTTAAAAGAAAATGTTGTGGATTCCTCTCTGGATCACCACGGCCATTCTTACTACCACTACATCTTCTCTTTGTTTTTCTTTATCCTATTCTGTAACTTGTTTGGTCTGATCCCATCGATTGGGGAGTTGACTGTTGCTGCTTCTGACGGACTAGTCGCACTTGGCGTTTTCGAACACACACCACATTCACTTCATACATTCGGAGAAATCTGGTCAGGGATTACTCCAACGGGTGATATCAGTGTGACTCTTTCTCTTGCATCTATCACCTTACTTACGATATACGGAACAGCATTTACTTACCAAGGGATCTCCTTCGTAGCTCATGCAGTTCCTAAGGGAGTTCCTCTCCCACTCTGGCCACTGATGTGGGTTCTAGAGTTTATTGTCACTCATATCGCACGTTCATTTGCTTTAACCATGAGGTTACTTGCCAACATGACAGCAGGACACGTTATGATCCTTGCGTTGCTTGGGTTTATCTTTATGAGTGAAAGTTGGATGATTGCACCTGTATCTGTTCTCAGTTCAGTGCTCATCTACTTTTTAGAACTTCTTGTAGCATTTCTACAAGCGTTCATTTTCTCACTGCTCACAACCGTGTTCATCGGAACTGTGATGCATAGACATTAACATTGGTTTTATTTATATTATAAAACACACAGGAGTGAAACGAAAACAATGGAATTCGGTTTAGGATACATCGCAGTAGGACTCGCAGCAGGACTTGCATTACTTGGTGCAGGAATCGGTATTGGTAGAATTGGTGGATCAGTGGCAGAAAGCATTAGCCGCCAACCAGAAGCAGCGGGAAAGATCCAACTCGTTCTTTACGTAGCAGCAGGTATGATTGAAGGTGCAGCACTTTTCGCAGTGGTAATCGCTCTTCTTATCGCGCTCAAACTCAATGGCTCAATTGACAAAACAATTGGTGCTGGTGCCACTAAAGTAGAACAAGGACAATAGTCTTGGTACTCCTCGCGGCTTCCGGCTTCAATTTGCTGAAAGTCAATCCGGGTCTGGTCATCTGGACCCTGGTCACTTTCTCAGTTGTTGTCTTCGTTCTTAAAAAATTTGCATGGGACAAGATCCTTCATGCTCTCGAAGAACGTGCTTCCGGCATCCAAGGTGATATCAACAAAGCGGAATCTCTTCGTGTTGAAGCAGAAAAGTCTTTAAAAGAATATAAAGACCAACTCTTCAAAGCAACAGAAGAAGCACACAGAATTGTCGATGAAGCTAAGAAAGATGCAGTTGCTCTCCGCACTAAATTGACGGAAGAAGCACACAATGAAGTAAAGGGAATCAAAGACAATGCTGTTCGAGAAATCGAATTGGCAAAAGGCAGAGCCTTGTCTGAGTTACAAAACCAAATTGTGGAAATGTCCGTTCTCATCGCGAGTGAGATCTTGGAGAAACAATTGAAGAAGGAAGACTATGCTTCCTTTGTCGAAAAAGAGATCGCAAAACTCGATAAACTTAAAATAAAATGAGTCTGAACCAAATTTCAAAGGTTTACGCAACGGCACTTTTGGAGTTAGCTCAGGAAGCTAACTCACTTGAGTCAACGGAAGAGGAATTATCAAGTTTAGTTGATGTTTTCTTTTCCGATGATTCGATTCGCCATTATTTTCTTTCTCCGTTAGTTGATCCTTCTGAGAAAGAACAAACTGCCGCAAAGTCAGTTCAAGGGAAGGCATCAGAGTTTGTTGCCAACTTCATTACACTTGTGGTTCGTAAAAACAGGTTCCTTTACTTAAAGGATATTTTGGAAGATTACCGTGCAGGTGTGGACCGACTTAAAAATCGTAGTTCCCTTCGTATCGTTTCCAAAGAATCATTAGGTAAAGAAGCAGTAGATCGAATCACGAAGTCCATCGCTTCCAAGTTCGGACGTGAAATTCGTGTCACTGAACAAGTGGATCCAACCCTCATTGGTGGATTCAAAATTTATATAGACGACTTTTTAATCGATGCCTCAATCCGCGCAAAACTTGCCGGAACAAGAGAGGCTCTCCTCCAAAAGAAAATCCCAGTCGGAGCATTTGAATGAAAATTAAAACAGACGAAGTAACGTCGGTACTAAAACAAGAAATTAAAAACTTCAAGAAAGACCTTCAAGTTGAAGAAGTCGGAACAGTTCTCGAAGTCGGGGACGGGATTGCGAGAGTTTACGGACTCACAAACGTAATGTCAGGAGAGCTCGTTGAATTCCAAAACGGAGTTCGAGGCCAAGCCTTCAACTTAGAAGAAAATTCAGTTGGGGTTGTTATCTTTGGTGATTATATTAAAATCGAAGAAGGTTTCACAGTTAAACGTGTGGGAAAAATCTTCGAAGTTCCAGTAGGACCAGAACTTCTTGGTCGAGTGCTTAACCCTCTTGGGGAAGTGATCGATGGAAAAGGACCACTCAACGCGAAAAAAACAAGACCAGTTGAGTCTCCAGCTCCTGGAATCGCGATGAGAAAATCGGTTCATGAACCAATGCAAACAGGTATCAAAGCGATTGATGCGATGATCCCAATTGGACGTGGACAGAGAGAGCTCATCATTGGTGACCGTGGAACAGGAAAAACTTCCATCGCAATCGACACCATCATCAACCAAAAAGGGAAAGGTGTGATTTGCGTTTACGTAGCGATTGGACAAAAAGCATCTACTGTTGCTTCCACCATCGAAATGTTACGCGAAAAAGGTGCTCTTGAATACACGATCATCGTATCTGCTAACGCATCTGAACCAGCTCCTATGTTATACATTGCGCCTTACTCTGGTGCGACAATGGCTGAATACTTTATGTATGAAGAAGGAAAAGCAACTCTCGTTGTTTATGATGACCTTTCCAAACAGGCCGTTGCTTACCGACAAATGTCACTTTTACTTCGCCGCCCACCAGGTCGTGAAGCATACCCTGGGGACGTATTCTACCTTCACTCTCGTTTGCTTGAAAGAGCAGCGAAACTAGATGATAAATTTGGTGGTGGGTCAATGACTGCACTTCCGATCATCGAAACACAAGAAGGGGAAGTTTCGGCATACATTCCTACCAACGTAATTTCCATCACTGATGGTCAGATTTACCTCCAATCCAACCTTTTCGCATCGGGTCTTCGCCCTGCGGTGGATGTGGGAATTTCTGTATCACGGGTTGGATCTGCTGCGCAAATCAAAGCGATGAAAAAAGTAGCGGGAACACTCAAGTCAGATTTGGCTCAGTTCCGTGACTTAGAAGCGTTTGCACAGTTAGGAACAGAACTTGATCCAGTGACACAAGCTCAGCTTGATCGTGGTTACCGAGTTCTTGAAATTCTCAAACAACCAAATAACTCACCAACTCCGGTAGAAGAACAAGTGATTTCCATCTTCGCTGTAACAAAAGGATTCATGGATACAATTCCTACTGCAAAAGTAAGAGAATTCGAAGCCTTTCTTTTGAAAACAATGAGAGAGCAACACGCAGAAATTTTGGAAGAAATCAGAACTGCAAAAGAAGTAAAACAAGAAGCAGCTCTGCAAAAAACAATCAAATCGATTGTAGAACATTTTTTAGCAAAGAATAACTAAGGGGAAAGATCTTGGCGACACCGCGTGAGATAAAAAAGAGGATTAACTCGGTTAAAAATACGAGAAAAATCACTCGAACCATGGAGATGGTCTCCACGGCTAAGGCAAAAAAAGCCACTAACAAAGTAAATGCGGCGAAACCATACGCTGACTTAACACGTGAGTTAGTATCTTCTTTGTCTAGCCTTGCAGGGATCATTCACAGCCCTTACTTAAGGAAGCCGGATAAAATCCGTAAGGTCGCTATCCTTGCTATCGCCGCAAACCGTGGGTTATGCGGTGGTTTTAACTCCAATCTCCTTCGTATGGTCAAAAACCGTATCGAAGAGTTGAAGGCAAAAGGTGTGGAAGTAGAAGTCCATGCTGCAGGGAAAAAGGCGATCTCTTTCTTTAAATTTGCTAAAGTTGAATTGGTAACTTCATACACCAACATCGATGACAAAGCCGGAAGTAAAGAAGCGAATGACCTTGCTTCTTATTTTATGGAACGTTTTGCCAACGAATCGGTGGACTCTGTTGAAATCATTTCCACTCATTATTATTCAGCAGCAACTCAAAAGCCTGAGATAACTTCCGTTCTTCCGCTCCAAATGGAAGAAACGGGATCAAAAGGTTCGTCTGGTCCAGAAGTATTATATGAACCAGATCCAAAAACCATCTTAGAAAACTTACTACCAATGGTGATTAAAACTACATTTGTAAAAATCATATTGGAGTCTGTTGCTTCCGAACACATTGCACGTAGAGTTGCAATGAAAGCAGCTACAGATGCCGCTGGTGAGATGATCAAACTTCTGACACGTGGATACAACCGAGTTCGTCAGGCAAAAATTACGCAGGAAATTTCAGAAATCGTAGGGGGAGCGGAAGCCATCTCCTAACAAAGGTCTTTCGGAGTATATATGAATAAAGGTAAAATTAAACAAATCATCGGTTCGGTTTTGGACATCAGTTTTGATTCCGGCAATATGCCTGAGATCTACAATGCCGTAGAGATTAAATCAAAAGTTAACGGCAAAGATGTTACCATCACTGCAGAAGTGCAACAACACATTGGAGACAATACAGTTCGTGCGATCTCCCTTCAATCGACAGACGGTTTAAAACGTGGATTGGAAGTAGTGGATACTGGTGCTCCGATTTCTGTTCCAGTGGGAACAAAAACTTTAGGTCGTATCTTTAACGTGCTTGGAGAAGTCATCGATGAAATGGGTGATCTTCCAAAAGACGTTCAAACTCGTCCAATCCATAGAAATGCACCTTCTTATGAAGAAATTAAACCTAAAACTGAGATCTTTGAAACAGGGATTAAGGTAATCGACCTTCTCGCTCCTTATATTAAAGGGGGAAAAACAGGACTCTTCGGTGGTGCTGGGGTAGGTAAAACGGTTCTTATCCAAGAGCTTATCAATAACATCGCAAAACAACACGGTGGTTACTCTGTGTTCGCTGGTGTGGGTGAAAGAACTCGTGAAGGAAACGACCTTTGGCATGAAATGAAAGACTCTGGTGTAATCGACAAAACAGTTCTTTGTTTTGGTCAGATGAACGAACCACCAGGTGCACGTCTTCGTGTGGCTCTTTCTGCCTTGACAATGGCAGAAAACTTCCGTGACGAATCTGGATCTGATATCCTTCTATTCGTAGATAATATCTTCCGTTTCTCCCAAGCAGGTTCTGAAGTATCGGCCCTTCTTGGTCGTATGCCATCTGCGGTAGGTTACCAACCAACTCTTTCCACTGAGATGGGGGGACTACAAGAACGAATCACTTCCACAACAAGAGGTTCCATTACTTCTGTGCAAGCGATCTACGTTCCTGCCGACGACTTAACTGACCCGGCTCCTGCAACAGCGTTTACGCACTTAGATGCAACTACAGTTCTTTCTCGTGCGATTTCTGAAAAAGGGATTTACCCTGCTGTGGATCCACTCGATTCCACATCACGAATTATGAACCCACAAATCGTAGGGGAAGAACATTATAACACGGCACGTGAAGTACAAAGAATCCTTCAAAGATATAAAGACCTTCAAGATATCATTGCGATCCTTGGTATGGACGAACTTTCTGAGGATGACAAAATCCTTGTGGCTCGAGCTCGTCGTTTGGAGAAATTCCTCTCCCAACCATTCCACGTGGCAGAACAGTTCACTGGTCGACCTGGTAAGTATGTGAAGTTAGAAGACACAATCCGTTCCTTCAAAGGAATCATTGAAGGAAAGTATGACTCTCTTCCAGAACAAGCATTCTACATGGTCGGATCGATTGACGAAGTGATCGAAGCGGCGAAACAACTCAAAGGTTAATTCGGATGAGTAAAGAACTGACTTTAACAGTCATCTCGCCGGACAAAATCCTTTACCAAGGCAAGGCAGAATCAGTGATTCTGCCAGGTTCAGTGGGTTATTTTGGAATTCTCCCTGGGCATGCAACTCTTGTGTCACAACTCGATTTTGGCCTCATTAAGTTGCATACAGCAGGAAAAGAATTCCGAATCGCCATTGATGGTGGATTTTGTGAAGTGAGAAATGACCAAATCCGAGTGCTCACGGAAGGTGGGGATTCTGAAGACGATTTGACTCATGACCACGCCATCGAGCTCTTACAAGAAGCAGAATCTCTCCCAACCTCGAAAGAGAAAGAAAATCTCCTAAAGAAAGCAAAAGTTCGCATTTTACTGCACGAACGTTAATTTTTTTCCCCCCTTCTTGCCGAAAATAAACCAGAGGGGGATTTCCTTTGAATCCAATCTGGCTCAGACGAATGGTATTCTTGATTGTAATATTGTCTGGATTGGTGATCTTAAAGGAAAACCCTGATTTGCGAAAAAGAATCTATTCGGAAGCACCAATCCGTGTTAAAATTGAGGGACCCGTAGTGAACCCCGGAATTTATACACTTGATGCCGGTTCTAATGGAAACGATTTAATTGGGATCGCTGGTGGAACATTACCAGGGGCGCAAATCAAACTGGAGGACAGTATCTTGGAACAACCGTTAGAGGATGGCCAGATACTAAAATTGGGAAAACGGTAATCGAGGCGAATGGCGGATCAAGAACAGAATCAAAACGAAGATCTAGAAAACATCGAACCTATACTCGATGAAGACTCGTTTTCATTAGATTTGGATGATTTTGATATTGGTGAAGATGATTTAGATGTATCACCAGGAATTGAAGCACCAAACTTAGATGACATTTCCGCTTTTGACGATGAAGATGAATCAATTTCTGATTTAGTTGCTTCATCAGATGATTATGATGATATACTTGATATTGATTTAGACTCTGACTTAAATTTACTAGGGGAAGAAGATCCAATTTTGCATGATGAAGACATACATGCAGATTTTTCAGATTACGAAGAAGAATCCGAAAAAGACCATCATCCTAAACAGCCAACAAATTCACAAAACAAACAATCCATTGATTTGGATGATGAAGATTTAGAATTAGAATTTGATGATGATTTAATTGATCTCGATAAAGAGATTGAATCTATTTTAAATGGTGAAGATGGAATTTTAACTTCCAAAAAACAATCTACATCACCTGACGAAGAAGAAGATGGTCCAATATCTCTTTCATTAGAAGAATTGGAAAACATCACAGGTTCTCTACCAGAAGAAGAACATTCTGGATTACCAAATCGTGATCAAAATTTCCAAGACAATTTTGACGCAGAAAATACACTCATTGATGAACATTCTGATTTAGATCTTGATTTAGATGATTCAGAGATAGATACAACACTTGCTTTTGACGAAGAAGGCAAACCACAATTTGATTTAACAGACTACGACAATGAAGAAACCTTTGTCCCTCAAGATGATTTGGGACCCGGTGGAGACGAAGAAACTAGTTTCACATCATTAGTTGACCCAGAAGAAGAAGAATTATTCGGCCATAACAAAGAAGATGAAAATCTTACACTTTCAGATGAAGAGCTAGGCAGCATACTCGGTGCTGGTGGCGAAGCAAGTTTAGAAGAAACATTAGCTTCCGAAGAAGAGTTTTTAGCTACTGATGATCACGAAGATTTACCAAGTTTTACAGATGAAGATAGTAGTTTTGATCTGTTAGGTGGTGAGTTTGAGCCTGCTACCGATGATGAAACCACTTCAGAAGAAGAGGAGGAAGGTCCACTTACTCTTTCTTTAGAAGAATTGGAAAATATCTCTGGTGAAGTGAGCGCCGATGGTATGGACGATACAAGTTCTGATCTGCTCAGTGAAGAAATTGAAGATGAATCCATCACGCTAAGTGCAGACGAACTTGGTAGTATTATCGCCAATGATCCAATTGAAGAAGATGAAACTGAAGAAGAACATCATGAATTGGATACAGATCTAGGTGATGATTTTGGATTTGATTTTGGTGAACCTGAATCTGATGTTTCCGAACCTACAGAAGGATTGGAAGGTGAAATGGAAGGATTTGAATCTTCTTCAGAGGAAGAAGAGGAAGGACCAATTGCACTTTCTTTAGAAGAACTAGATTCCATTGCAGCCGAAGCTGAAGAAGTTTCAGATGAAGAATTAGTAGATAGTTTAGACCGCGCACCACTTCCATACGAAGAAGACTTAACACCAAAATCTGACCTATTGGCTGAAGAGGAAGAAGACGAATCCATTGCACTTTCAATGGAAGAGTTAGAGAACATTACCGCAACCGAAGAAGAAGATGATTCCTCGGAACATGGTGGAATGCCTGATCTTGAAGCAGAAATTGAACAAGAAGATGTCACACTTTCACCAGAAAGTTTAGATGCAATTTTAGGTGAAGAACTTCCAGGGGAAGGATTGGAAGACATTGCCAATTTACCTGAAGAAGAAGAGTTTACTCTTTCTGAACAGATTGATGAAGAACCGATTGCTGATTTCAATTTAGAACCAACAGAAGAAATATCCACTTCTGAATTTGACTTAGAGCCGATGGAAGACATCGACTTGGTGGAACATGAAGGAGAATCTGATTTTGGTGATTTATCCTCAGATGTTACAATCGATGATAGTTTTGACCTAACTCATGATCTTTCCCACGAAATAAGAACTCCTACTCTTGCTTCAGATGATTCGGAAGAATTTGAAGTTGATTTAGATGAGTATGCAATGGAGGGAAAACTTTCTCCACTGGAAGAATTACGTAAATCTGACGTATCAGCTCCTGCAACCAACAAAGAATCAGAAGATGCATTTGCGGAAGCAGGTGGTGACCATCTATCAGTTGGTGATCGTAAAAAAGTTCTCAGTTATCTTGATAACTTACTTGGCAATCTTCCAGATGAAGTCATTCGAGAATTCTCTAAGTCTCAATACTTTGAGTTATACAAAAAAATGATGAAAGAACTGGAGTTATAAAGTGGGACTTCTTGATCGTGCCGAAGAGATTAAAAAAACATCGGAAACAAAAGTATCCCAAACTCCATCTGCAAAAAAAGACACTCCATCCTTACTAAAAAAAGCGGAACATTTTCGGGATGAAGATCCTTCCCCTGGCCAAAATATTACCGAATCCATACCTGTTTCTGACACCGACTCAGATTGGTTAGATGAAGCAATCTCAGATTCACTTGCGACTGAAATTGGTGATTTACCAAGTCCAGATGGGGAAGAAGAATTTGACTTAAGTGATATTCCTGAACTTACAGATTCAGACTTTGGCGATTTAAGTGAAAGTCACGAGGATTGGAAAGAAAATCCAATTTCAAATTTAGAAGATGAATTGGATTCATTACATGAAGAATCAAATCCATATGAACCAGTTGCCTCAGATTCAGATTCTGAAGAAGAACCTGAGTTAGGTGACGATTTGATTGATCGTGATTATCACGATGATTTAAATGAAGCCGATGCACCTCTACCCGAAGTAAATCTTTTTGATGAATGGGAAAATGAGGCAAAAAAAGAAGCCGCAAAACAACCATTACGACCAGCAAAAGAAGATCCAGCACCCATCGGTGAAGAAGTATTATTCGATGATGAATCTGATTTTGGAACGGCACCAATGGCATATCATTTGGCTTCCAAAAAACGAATTGAGAATTACCAAGCAATCTTCGAGATCACAAAAGAAATTGCTTCTTCAAAAGAATTTTCAGATTTTTTTGATAACTTGGTTTATAGTTTAATTGGACAAGTAGGTTGTCACTCCGTTGTCATCTTAACATCAACAAATCCTAAAAATACAAAATGGGAAGCTGTCGCTGCACAAGGGATCACTTCAAAAGATGCTTGGTATCTCTCTCCTGGTGATGAAATTTATGCGAGGATTTCTGACTCTGAAACTGTTATTTATGCAGGCGAATTTAAATCTTCAAGATTACCAAATCGAGAATTAAACTTATTAAATGAGATGGGTTCAGAGATTCTTGTTCCAATTCGACATGGTGAAAAATGTTTCGGAGTATTATCGCTTGGAAAACTCATTAATGGTGAAGAATATATCACAGATGATTTAGAATTTGCGAAAATTGTAGGTGATATTGCAGGTTCAGTATTTGAGAGGGTATCCGAATTTGAATCGATTAATGATGATTTAGTACATGCAAAAGAAGTGATAGAAATCAATGAATCAGTTCTTCAATTTGCGCGTGATTTTTCGAAAGTGCGCAAAATGGACGAAGCTTATGATTTTTTAATCGATAACATTAAAAACAAATTGGGTGTTAAACAATTCTCTTTCTTGGTTCTTGATTCCGAAACAAGATCTGACTATATAGTTTTTGGATCGAATTTTATTTTGCCTGAAAGGACAAAAGATTTCAGACTCAGTAAGGACTCTGATATTGTTGGTATGGTATCTAATGTATCAGGAGTTTACAAACTTGAAAATTTTCGAGAAGATGCCGAACTCAAATCAATTTTTACAAATGACGAATTGGGAATCATGAGTGAATTTACAATTCTTCCAATCATCAACTTGAATTGGTTAGTTGGAATGGTCATCATTCACTCTACTGGATCTGCTTGGACTGACACAACTCGTGATGTTGCAGTTTCTATGCTTGAAACATCAGCTCCCGTTTTTGCTAACTTACTCATTCTGCAAGAAAAGGAAGCATTATTCCGTAATCCATTTAATCCTTTAGAATCTCGTATCCTTGCTGAGATGGAAAAAGCTTCTAGCCTTAAGGCTTCTTTTACTGTTTCGCTATTTAAAATTCAAAATGTTTCTAGAATGATCCATTTGGTTGGAACAGGAACATTTGCTAGATACGCAGATACTTTACGAAAAACGATGATGGACCATATTAGTGAACTGGATTTCTTCACAAGGGTAGGACAAGGGAAATTTGTTTTAGTTCTGCATGGGAAAGACAAAGAAGAAACAGATGTGGTAATTAAAAAGATCAAATCTTCCTTTGCTAAAAAAGAAGAAACAATCATCGGAAATTTCCGAGCAAGTTACCGAGTTTTGACCTTAGCATACCCTCATGATACCAAAGACAAAAACCAATTTTTGGAAATGGTAGAAGAAGCTTAATTTACCTTTGTGTTATTTAACTCACTCACTTTCGTCTTACACTTTTCTCTTTTTTATTTAATTTATTTTTATTCATCCTTCACCATTCGCAAAACATTATTAATCCTCTTTGGATTGTATTTTTACTCACAATGGGGGATCGTTGGGACAATTTTACTTATAGCTTCTATCATTTTTAATTTTCTTATGGGGATTCTCATTGATTCAAATGATTCGACACTTCGTAAGAGAATCTTTGTATTTGGTATCATTGCCAATATCCTGTATTTGGGAGTCTTTAAGTATTTTTTGTTTGTATGGGATATCTATTCTGATCTGAAAATTGAATTTGGAGGAGAATCACCTCTTTGGAAACCGAATCTATTATTGCCAATTGGAATTTCTTTTTATACCTTTCATAATATTAGTTATTTGATCGAGGTATATGATCACAGAATCAAAGTATGTAAAAACTTTTTTACCTTCGTATTATATGATTTATTTTTTCCGTTATTGTTGCTTGGACCAATTGAAAGACCAGGCAATTTAATCCCTCAATTTGAATCTGAAAAATTCATTTCAAAAGAAAAAATCTGGAATGGTCTTTCTCTATTTTGTTTTGGAGTATTCATCAAATCAAGCATTGCTGATCCTTTGTCTCGTTATGTGGGAACCATGGCAAGTTCCTTTGGAACTTTAGAGCCTGGAATCTTGTGGATTGTGGCTCCAAGCATTGCCTTCCAAGTGTATGCAGATTTTTTTGGATATTCGTTATGTGCTATGGGACTTGCCGAAATGTTGGGTTTTGAGCTCATGAACAATTTTAAAAGACCATTCTTTACTTCCAACCCATCAGAATTTTGGTCAAAGTGGCATATTTCTCTTTCTACATGGTTACGTGATTATGTTTATATTAAGTTAGGTGGGAATCGGCATGGATTTCTGAGAGAGAATTCTAATTTATTATTGGTTTGGTTTCTGACTGGGATTTGGCATGGGGCAGGTTACGGTTTTTTCATTTGGGGTTTGTATTTAGGAATTTGTTTGATTCTGTATCGAATTTTGAAACATATGGGTCTCACTCAATTCCAAAATCCATTCTTAAAAGTCCTGGGTATCCTTTTTACTTTTTATAGTTTTTCATTGGGTCTTCTTTTGTTTCGTATCAATTCGCCTTCCGAATCATTACTCATTGTTAAAAACTTACAACACATACCACATCCTTCCTTCATTCCTTATTCACTTTTATTGATTATCTTACCTTTAGTTTTATTTGATGTTTGGCAAGAGTGGAAGGGAACGGAAAGACCGAATTTTTTTGTGAATGAAACACCATATGTATTTGGTCTCTTATTTGTGATTGGATTTTGTTGGTTTTCATTAGTTTCACCTTTTGCTAAAGAAGATTTTTTTTATTTTCAATTTTAAACGGACAGTATCACATTCTTTAGAAATTTAACCAATGAAACTTCGATTTTTAATCCTTCTCTTATTTGTTATTTCATTACTGATGCATTTTACATGGAAGTATTTAGTTCCGTATTGTGATACAACTTCCATCTACTGGTATTTCGCAAAAGATCGAAACTGGAATCCAAAAGCAAAAATCTTAGTTTTAGGTGATAGTCAGATAGTCAGTGGGATTTTACCAGAAACGATTGCAGAGATTGAATCTGTTTCTTTGGACGAAGTTTTATTCCTACCAAAACCAAGCCAACAACCAGAGGGCATTTTGTCCGATACTCTTAGCATAACTAGTAAACTTCCCAATCTAAGAAAAGTATACGTTAACATCTCTCCTCTCAATACAAGTAAAAACTCGATCACAGATGCACACAAACAATTGTATTATTCTTTTGGTGGTTTTGAATTTCATCATATAACAGAACCCTTACTAAGGAAGGCATATTTTAGCAACCTAGCAGATCTAAGTTGGAAGTTTGTGATCCAAATGTTTCCCTATTTTGGACTCAGTTCCAATACAAATCGTATCTTTTATGATCCGATTGTGAAAGAAGATTTAAAAAGGAGAAGGTTAGAGTTTGATGCGATTCAAAATAGTATGAGACTCAAAAGTGGAGCTTGGATATGGAAATCAATAAATGATGATCCAACTTTAAAGGAAGGTGACAAGTTCCCAAATTTGGATACAACAATCCTTGCTGGGAAAAGAGAGTTATCAATTCAGTTGTGGGTCCAAACAATACAAGAATGGGAAAAACAAAAGTTAGAAGTTGTTATACTTAGAATTCCTTTTTCGCCTCAAATGGAAATGGATTTGGCAACTAAGAATGCAAATGGATTTACGGATTCATTATTTGATTGGATGGAAAAAACTCACTTCAAAAATCAAAGGGTTGTTTATGATTTTAGATCTAGTTTTTTAAAAGACTTTGGATATTTTGCGGATTTAACGCACCTCAACCAAAAAGGGAGAGATGCTTTTGGAAACTTGTTAAAAAATACCTTACTTGATCACACCAACTCGTCTGCCAAGGGCATGTAAGTTGATCCCCCAACCAATTCCAAGGAATTGTTTTGGTGTGAGAATTTCTTCTGTGCTTGGATCCCAAATATCTTTTACGAACGCTTCCGCAGAGATTTCAGTTCCGTAAGGAATCCCCCAGAAATTTTTATCTTCTTTGTATGACATAGTGCCCCCTCAATTTACCAAAGTTTAGGATTTTGAGGATTCTACCATAGTATAAAATTCTTGGAAATGATAGGCTGAATCATGGGGACCTGGACAAGCTTCTGGGTGGTACTGCACCGCCATCACAGGTAAACCTTTGGTTTTTAGACCTGCAACTGTATTGTCGAAAAGATTAATCCGCGTAATTGGCATATCAGCTGAAGATTCACCTAACACATGAAAGCCATGGTTTTGTGAAGTGATTTCAATTTTTCCTGTTTCTTCATTTCGCACAGGGTGGTTTCCACCTCTGTGACCAAACTTGAGTTTGGAGGTCTTTTTCCCAAGCGCAAGGCCTATGATTTGGTGTCCAAGGCAGATTCCAAACAATGGTTTTTTTGCATCCATAATTGTTTTTGCCGATTGAATTGCATAGTTTAATGGGGCAGGATCCCCAGGGCCATTGGATAAAAAGAAAGCATCAAATCCTTCCTTTAATAAATCTTCTGCATTTGTTTTGGCAGGGAATACATGTACATTAAACCCAGCAGAATCGAGTAAACGTAAGATGTTACGTTTGATTCCAAAATCATATACAGCTAGTTTGAATTTGCTTGGAGAATGGGCTCCAAAAACATATGGTTTTTCACATGTGACTACCTGTGCAAGGTCTTGGCCTTCCATACTAGGAGCATTTTTGACAGCTTCTAAAAAAGAATCTTCATACGTCTCACTGATAAAAATACCACAATTCATGGCACCAGAATTTCGAATAATACGTGTTAGTTTGCGAGTGTCAATCCCTTCGATAGCAGGCACTCCAAATCGGATTAAAAAATCACTGAGTGTTTCTTTGGATTGGAAATTGGAAGGACGTTTGACATACTCTTTGACAATGAGACCAGAGGATTGGATTCGATCTGATTCCATATCATCTGGATTAATTCCGTAGTTCCCAATCATAGGGTAGGTAAGTGTGACAAGTTGACCTTTGTAGGAAGGGTCAGTTAAAATTTCCTGATAGCCCGCCATAGAGGTATTAAAGACTACCTCGCCGATCGAATTCTTATTTGCACCGAAGGATCGGCCTTTCATGACCGTTCCGTTTGCTAAAACCAAAAAAGCCTGCATCAAATCCATTCCAAAGAATCATGCCAGGCTTGCGAACAAAAATTCATCAATCTTTTACATAATAACGTTTGATCCTGTCATAACGGTATTCCCCATCGATGGAGACGGCTTGCATTTGGGAAAGGGCATCTGCCATTTCTTGTGCTTCTGTAGGACTAATTGTGAGGTAAAACCTCCTTCCTCTGACGAGATAGACAATTTGACCTGTTGTTGGATCTGCCTCTACCACTTGGCCTTGGACGGTTTTAGTTTGGGAGGTACGGCTCGGAGAAGACACTTGGTACTTTTGGAATACGTGTGGTTTTCCCACACAGAGCCACGTATCGGAAGTGGGTGTGCTTTGTGTCGCTTTCCCTTCTACGTGAAGGTTCCCTTTTTGTTTCTTACCAAAACTAAGGGACATGGTATCTGGATCACAATGGATGGTTCGTTCACGTAAATTAGTAGAATCTAAAAAGACAAAATGTGAGTTCTCTCCTTCTGATTCCCAACTCAACAATTCGCCTGAAAAACGTATGATCTTTCTTTCTTTGGCGGTAAGGTTGGTAGAAAAAAGAACAAAAAGCCAAAGGAATCTGCAAATAAGGAAAAGTTGTTTAGACCGGGTTAGACTCATTCGAAATTCCACATTTAACACAATTTTCGTGAAGATTTAACAATTTTATTTGACAAATCTTATGAGAAGCACTAGTTTCATTGCAATTGTCGGTATGAACGACTGCTCACAGTATTCGTTTGTCCGCAGGAATGAAAAAAATTCAGGAAACACTCACTAAGGAGTAATCATCAAATGCTGAAATCTCTACGCTTTGGAATGATGGGGTTCTTACTTATGTGCTTGGCTGGCAGCCTTAGCGCACAATCTGGTCCTCGTTCTTATTTTATGGTCGGTCTTGGTATGCAATTTGACCTTGCACAACTCGGCGGAACCATTACAAAAGATGGTCTAGATTCTAGAAACCCACAATTGAGCGGAACTGGTGCTCCAACTGGTTCACTTCAAAAAGCTATTTACGCTGAAAACACTCTTATCAGTTTGAAACGAACAACTGGTGGTGCTGTTGGTGCAAAAACTAGCGGAGCTATGGTTGGTGGTAACGTAAACGTAGGTTACGAAAAAGAAGGAGTCTTCGGAGTTCCTAGCCTTTTCTGGAGAATCAACGTTAACTATACTACTAAAATCTCTGGTGGTGAAACATCTTCCACAGTTATGGGATACAAATGGTTAGACCAAGAGTGGCAATACACTGCTTGGACAGTTCCAACATACTTAGGTATCAAATTATACAATGCTGCAAATGACACTGCTGTTTACGTTGGAGCAGGGGTAAACTACTTCCACGGATGGTGGGGAGTTTCTGGAACAATCAATAACCCAGGACTTCAAACTTTCGCTCCTGGAATTTTAGGACCTGGTGGATCACTTCTTGGTGATGCTCCAAACCCTGGAATCAACAAAGAAAACGTACGTTTTGGTGCACACGGTTTTGGTTTAAACTGGCTTGTTGGTGCTCAAACAAAAGTAACTGACAAAGGTCACCTTTTCTTCGAATTGGAAACTATCCTTTCTGCAGGAATGGGCGTTGGTGGAGTTGCATCGGTTGGAGGAGCTTCTGCTCTTGCACCTTGGGTAGCATACCCAGTGGTAATCGGTGGACAAACTTACCGCGTAGGTTACAAAATCGAAATTTAATCAGTTAATCGCTGTTAAAGGAAAAAACCGGTGTTGGATTCCAACTCCGGTTTTTTTTGTCCACAAACTCATCTGCTTTTTATCAAAACTCGTTTGTATTTTCCATTAACATTTGAATGAACTCCAAATCTTTGGAAGTGATCGCATTTGATTCATGTGTATATAATTTGAGTCGAACTTTATTATAAACATTCCATATTTCTGCATGGTGGTCTAACGATTCCGATACAAATGCTAGTTTTGTTAAAAACAAAAATGCACTTTTAAAAGAAACAAAGGAATGTTCAAAACTAAGATAACCAAGTGTTTTTTCCTTTGTATAGTTCCATTGTGGAAAGGCCTTTAAGAATGTTAAAATTGATTCTTCATTCAAAATTTGATTAGTTTGTTTCATTCTGTTTGACCTTCCGTTTGTGGAATACAATTAAATACAGTCCGAGTAAAATGAGGGCACCACCACCTAGTTTTTGTATGTCGATGGGTTCGTTCATAAACAATATGCCAACAAACATTAAAAAAATTGGTTCAATGAGAAGAGTGGCATTCAGTTTACTAATGGGAAGATAATTATGTGCTTCAAAGTAAAAAGCTCTTCCTAAAAAGTAACCGAGTAATGAACAGACTCCAAGTGTTAATACAACTGAAAACTTAGGTACTAAAAAAGATCCGACACCAAGTGAATAAAAAAAGAAAAATACACATAACAGAATTAAACGTAAGTAGGCATATTCTAAACCTAAGATTTCCGGGATGTATTTTTTAATTAGATAACTTTGGATCGCAAACAAAAAAGCACTGACGAGTATACAAATTGCAGCGATCCAATGGATTTGACCATCTAAGGTAGAGATGAAATAAATTCCAAACATAGAGATAATGATCCCAAAGGTTTCTCTATATTTTAGATTCTCTCCAAGGAACACAACACCAAGTAAAACATTATACAATACAGTTGTTTTGATGAGAATTGCAGCGGGACCTAAGTCGGTTTGTTTTAAAGCATAATAGTACAAGATAATTCCCATGGCATTGGATAAAGTTCCAATGAGTAAAATTTTCCCATCTCGTTTGATCGTTAACATTACTTTTTTTCGGCGCTGTGCTGAAGTCAGAAAATAAGGACTGACAACCAAAAAGGCAAATCCAACTCCAAATAACGCAGCCATTTCAGGCGATAAACTATATCTCCGAAAAACTTCTTTGAAACCGATCACTTCAAATGCGAAGAATACTCCGGTTAAAAAAACAAAAAAATATCCCTTTTTTTCATTACCAGTCAATGGTTTCTTTTCCTATTGATTTTAAGTATTCATTCGTTTTAGAAAAATGACGGTTTCCTAAAAAACCTCGGTAGGCAGAGAGTGGAGAAGGGTGCGCTGATTTTAGCACCAAGTGTTTGTTTGGTGGTATTAGGATTTCCTTTTTTTGTGCAAAAGATCCCCATAATAAAAATACCAAATTTGATTTTTGGTTTGCTAAGATACGGATCACTGCATCAGTAAATTCTTCCCAACCTTTGTTTTGGTGGGAACCTGCTTTGTCTTTTTCGACAGTGAGTGTTGCATTCAGTAAAAACACTCCTTGTTTGGCAAGGTAAGTTAAATCACCAGATTTTGGGATTGGTTTTTTGACATCATCTTGGATTTCTTTGAAGATATTTTGGAGAGAAGGAGGAAACGGAACACCATCCAATACAGAAAAACAAAGTCCATGAGCTTGTCCTGGTCCATGGTAAGGGTCTTGGCCGATGATTACCACTTTTACCTGATCAAAAGGGCATAAATCAAATGCATTGAATATATATTTTGCAGGAGGGTAGACGATTTTGGTTTTGTATTCATCTCTTACCCATTCACGTAAATTCGTAAAATAAGGTTTGTCAAATTCTGCCTGTAAAACCTTTTTCCAACTAGATTCTATTTGAACGTCTTTCAGATTTTCCCTCCGAATGAAAGAATAACACGCGCAAATCGATACCTCCGTGGGTTACATGGATGGTTTTTTTTGCAAATGTCCTTAAGTCTTTCATACATTCACTCCACTTCTCTTCCGTTGGACATAGGATATAACCAATGAGTGGATTTTCGTTTTGTAATACTTGGGAAAGTTCTCCAAGTCGTTTTCCAATTTTTGAATATAACTTTTCGTCTGGACCAATCCTTTCATTTTTTCGATACCCATATGGTGGGTTCAAAGGTAAAAAATAATGAGTAGAAAATTCTTTCCCTTCTGGAAAAACCGGAAAAGTTTTTAAGAAGTCGGAAATAGTATGGTCAATGGTTTCAACATGGATCCATTTCCTCCAATGCTCCATTTCCTTATTCCAATACGGTTCAAGGGCTGGGTCAGTATCTTGGATGACCACTGGAGTGAGATTTAGATTCGTATTTAAGGAATCTCGTTTTTTAAGGAAATGTTCCCAGGATTTTGTAGGGAATAAATTCAATTTTTTCCATACCAAATCTCTAGGGAGATTTAAAAAGGGAGTTTTTTCTTCAGCTAATCGCCATTCGGTGGCAAATGTCATCGTTCCTGCGAACGGAATGTAAACAAGTTTTACACTTTCTTTTGGGATGGAAAAAATTTGGAAACATTGTTCTGTCAGAATGTGAGCTAAGTCTTCTGGAATGGGTGCACTTGTTGGAAAATTTGCCTTGATTCCTCTTTTGTAACCTGGTTCCCCTAACACCGATAGAGTGACTGTAACCTCTTCCTCAAAAAAACTGATGTGTAAGTTTTCTTTGATTTCATAAAATTTGGTTTCTGTGTCAGTAAACAACGGTTTTGCGATGTTAACTGCTTCTGTTAGGATGCGATCCCATTCGTCTTCTCGTTTGTCTGACGACATGTCCCAATCATTGGTCCTTGCGATCACAAGACGAAGGTCTCGAATGAAATATCCATAGAATAAAAGATACGTGATTTGGTGAGGGTTTGCATTTTCAATTTTGATTTTTTCAGAAAAAACACGGACATTTGCTTCTGTTTGGTTGGGCAGAGGGACATGGTCTAAAATTTCTTTTACCTTTTCTCCCACCCAAGTGGAAGTTCCTGGTGGGAAGTATAATTCCCAGGTTAATGGAGTTCCCAACTGAGGTTTTCTGATTTTAAATTTCCAATTCATCTTTTCCTTGCTATCCGTATTTCCCCGGAAAGATTGACCTTACATGTCTAGGATCTTCACTCCAGAACTGTTTTTGGTGATTGCCGCCATTCTTTGGGGTGGAACGTTTGTGGTCATCAAACTTGCGCTTGATTCGGTTCCTCCTTTTTTATTTTTAGCAGTCCGATTTTCCCTCGCCGGTTTCATCACATTATTACTCTATCGGAAAACCTTATTTTCCAAAGCAAATCGTCGATTGGATTACATTCTCCCAGCTTTTTTTGTCGCTTGTTCGGCCTTACTCGGGTATGCATTTCAAACCATTGGACTTGTTTACACTTCCGCTACCCAATCAGGATTTATGACAGGTGCGTATGTGATATTTGTACCATTACTACAAATTGCCATCGAACGAAAATTACCATCACTTCGAACATGGATTGCAGTTGTTATCGTAGTGATTGGATTGTTTTGTATTTCACAAAATGGAAAATCCTTTGATGAGTTCCAAGGTAACTTGGGATTTGGGTTTGGTGATGGGCTCACTTTGATTGGAGCGTTTTTTTTTGCAATCTACATCATTCTCATCGACATTTACACGAAAAAAATTCCATCTCAGATTTTAGTATCATTTGAAATTTTACTGATCGCAGTTGTCTCTAGTTTTCTTTTCCCGATCGAATCCATATTTTTAAAACAAACCATCAATGTTCAATTTGATTTAAAATTCTGGATTGGTATTATCTATACATCTGTCTTTGCAACGATCTTTACAACACAAATCCAAACAAGATACCAAAAGGCGGTTTCTCCGGCTAGGGCAGGATTACTCTATAGTTTGGAACCAGTATTTTCTTTTTTCTTGGCTTATCTTGTGTTAGGTGAAAGGCTCGGCACAATTGGTGCTATTGGTTCTTTTCTCACATTATTTGGGATTTTGTTTTCAGAAATGGGTAAGTGGAACAAACGAGAGGAATGATATTTGGATAAAACCAAAGTACCTTCCTCTCTTGTCTCTTAAGAAAAAATTTTAAATGATTTGGTGTTCCTTTAGAGCATGGTACAAAATGCCGATGGTCACTTTCAATATGGATAAAACGGGGATAGCAAGTAACATCCCAAAAATTCCAAAAAAGTTTCCACCAACTGCAATTCCTATGAGGATTGCAAGTGGGTGTAACGATACGGCATTTGCAATCACAACAGGTTGTACAATTGCATTGTCTACCAATTGAGCGACTATGACAACTGATGCGATGGAACCTATGGAAGGTGACATTTCTGGGAATAAAATGGCAAATAAGATGGGAGGGATGGCACCAACTAACGGACCTAAGTAAGGAATCGAATTGGCAACTCCTAAAAATACTCCAAACAGAACAAAGAATTTCACACCCACAAAATAAAATCCAATCGATGCAACGACTGCCATGATTCCACATTGGATCACCAAACTCTTCAAGTAACTAGTGATCTGTTGGTTCATACGATAAAAAACCATCAGAAACATTTCAAAAAATCGATTGGGAATAAAACTAATCATTGTTTTATAGATAAGGTTTGCATCGAGTAACAAAAAGAAACTGATGATAGGAATAATGATCATCCAGCTGATAAATGTTGGAATCATCACAACAATTCCTCTTAAAAATTCTTCTAAGTTATTTGTGGCAAGTTTTGCAATCTCTTCTGGATTGATAATTTTTTTCCATAGTTCTGGATTTTTGGAAACTACTGGAAGTTTTGTGAAATCAAGCAACTGGAAGTTTGGATCATCCATTTTGATAGACCATTCCGAAACAATTGGTTGTGCTTTTTCAAACAAGTTAGGCAAATAAAATGCTAAAAACCAATAGGCTCCAGCAATCAAAATAGAAAAAATAATAATGATTGTGAATGCTCGATGGATCCCTCTCGATTCAAAGTAATCAACAACTCCATGGAAAATATAAAAATGAATTCCTGATATGAGAAGTGGGATTGCTAAAAATTTTACACCAACAATACCAATTAAAACAGTTAATGCGATAAGCCCAAAGAAAGCAGATCGTAAAACTAGCGATGATATACTATTTTCTTTAAAAATCATTTGGGTTTATTCTTTTTGCTTTTAAAGTATGCTGCTTCTAACGTATCATTCGTTTTGCGAAGTCTATCTGCAATGATTGATGCAAAACTGAGAAGTAAATCGTTTCCAACTCTCGGTTTTGTTTCTAATAACGTTTTTAACTCTGGTTGGAAAAAACCAAGTAAAATGGAATCAACAAGTGCAACAGCAGTAGCCGATCGTGGAAAATCTTGGAAAAGAGCAAGTTCACCAAAAAAAGCACCTTTTTCGAGTTCGGCGAGCTTTAAAGTCACTCCTTCTCGTTCAGAAAAAATTTCAACTTTTCCTTGTAAGATCAGGTAAACTCCCGTTCCAGCTTGTCCCTGAAAAAAGATGGTTTCACCTGCATAATACTTTCGTTTATGGATGAGTCTTGCTACTTCACGAAGTGTCCTTCGTGACATACCTTCAAAGATTGCAGTTTCACGTAAAAAATGTGAAATCTCTGTGATGGGGTTATCATCGCGTTTGAGAATGGATTTCCAAAGGGGAAGTTGCATATTGCCTCTTCTATATAAATCGGATAGACGAGGTCTGGAATTGATAAAACTTGCTCTTATGGGACAAGCTTTTTATGTAACGGGGACCGGGACTGACGTAGGGAAAACTTTTTTTTCCTCTCTCTTTATGGCAAAATACGCTAAAAAGTATGATTTTCGGTATTGGAAACCCATCCAAACAGGAACCATTAGCGCCGACGATACAAGTTTTGTCCAAAATACAACTCATCTGCCTGATACACATTTTCTAAAGCCTGGTTTTGTGTTTAAGACACCAGCAAGCCCTCATTACGCGGCAAGGTTGGAAGGCCAATCCATTGATCCAAAAACTCTTTTGGCTATGATTTCCAAAGAACGAAAGAACAATACACTCATCGAAGGTGCAGGGGGAGTGTTTGTCCCCATAACTGAAAATTACCTAACCATACGAGCCATTCAGGAATCCAATTTAGGAGTGGTTGTAGTTGGTTCCACAGAACTTGGCACCATCAATCATACACTTTTAACACTGGAAGCATTAACCTCTCGGTTTATCCCAGTGTATGGATTTTACTTAGTGGGTCCTAAAAACGAACTACAAGAAGATAATGCAACCATGATACAGAAATTAGGTGGGGTTTCTCTTCTAGGAATCACAAACTTCCCTGAACAAAAATTATCAAATGATGAATTTAACACCTTTGCTTCTACTCATTTTGATTTAGACCGAAATGTGATTGATGTTGTATTAAACGCTGAAGATGAAATATAATCCAGTTACATCTAACACTTGGGTTCCACTCACGATCCAAGAGGAATCAGAATCCTTATTAAACATTATTTCTGCCGAGAATGAATTTGTTACGGATGAAGATGGAAATGTTTGGATCGATGCCATCTCCAGTTGGTGGACGATGATTTATGGACATAGACACCCTCGACTTATCTCTGCTTTACAAAACCAATTACAATCTTTGGATCATGTAATGCTTGCTGGCAACATACATGAAAGTGTAGAAAAATTATCGAAAGCATTATTAGAACTTACAAACTTTGATTTCAAAAAAGTATTTTATTCGGATAACGGATCGAATGCGATCGAAATTGCATTAAAACTTTCGATACAATATTACCAAAACCATCCAGATTTTAAACCTCGTTCAGAGTTTATCGTTTTTTCCAACTCCTATCATGGGGATAGTATTGGGGCAATGAATGTATCTGGGAAAAATTACTTCAATCGCATTTTTTCAGAATTACGATTTCCAACAAAGGAGTTCCCAGCTCCCAATTGTATGAACTGTCCATGGGGGAAACAACCTACGAATTGTGAAACAGAGTGTTTGACAGATTTAGAACTTTCGATCAAACAAAACGATTATGCAGGAATCGTGATTGAACCTTTGGTATTTGGTGCCAACGGGATGTTGTTTTATGATAAAAAAGTTTTAACCAAATTACGAGAACTGGCAACAAGTACAAACACTTTGCTAATTTTTGACGAAGTCTTTACGGGTATGGGAAAATTAGGAGAACCGTTTGCTTACCAAAAGGCGGAAGTGGTTCCCGATTTACTGATTTTAGCAAAAGGACTCACTGGTGGAATGTTGCCACTTGCAGCAACCCTTGTATCTGATTTTATTTATAAACAGTTTCTTTCGAAAGATCCATACAAAGCATTTTTCCATGCACATACAATGACAGGGAATGCACTCGCATGTAGCGTTGGTTATACGTCTGTATCTATGTTACAAGAATTTGGACTAACACAAGTAAGGGATTTGGAAAAAAAACTAAATCGATATGCAATCTCCTTCCAAAAAAAAATGGGAACGTCAGTTGAAAATGTCAGAGTCAAGGGTGGAATTTTTGCCTTTGAATGGAAGGAACCAGTTGCCCATGATGAATACTTAAATCCCATAGGGAAACAAATCAAAAACGCCCTTCGGAAATTTCATATTTTACTCAGACCCTTGGGGCGAACCATTTACATCACTCCTCCCTATACCATTTCAGATCCTTCCCTAGAAAAAATATTTTTGGCGCTTGAAACGACACTTCTCGGATTTTTAGAACCAGAAAAAGACTAAATCCTTACGTCCATTTTCTTCGTTTACAGAGTCACCCTCACAAAAGATTTTGTTTTCATGATCGCAACTATCCAAGAAAAAACGACCTCTTCCTCTCCCTCCATCATCTCCGAGGAAGAAGCCCTCCAAATTTTAAAAGGAGAGGTTCCTTTTTTGCCCATCGTAGCAAAAGCTTCGGAAGAACGATTTCGACATTTCAGTAATAAAGTTCGCATTCATATTTTAGATAACATCAAAAACGGATATTGCCCTGAAGATTGTGGTTACTGTGCACAAAGGAAGGGTGGAGAATCAGGGATCCAAGAGTATTCCTTAAAATCACCTGAAGAAATTTGGGAAGATGCTAAAAAGGCAAAAGAAAACGGTGCCTATCGTTTTTGTATGGTGACTTCTGGCAGAGGACCAACTGACAAAGCTGTCGACAAACTAGCCGAAACCATTTCCAAAATCAACGGTGAGTTGGGTATGAAGGTTTGTCTTTCTGCGGGTATCCTTGATGCCAAAAAAGCAAAAACATTAAAGGATGCTGGTCTTGATCGTTACAATCATAACCTCAATACTTCTGAATCCAAATACAATGAAATTTGTTCCACTCATACCTTCCAAGACCGTCTAACGACACTTAAAGCGGCAAAAGAAGCAGAGATTGGACTTTGTTCTGGGATCATTGTGGGTATGGGTGAAGCATTGGAAGACATCGTACAAGTTGCGTTTGAACTCAAACGACTTGGTGTGATCTCCATTCCCGTGAACTTTTTTATCCCCATCAAAGGTCATGCCATCCAAAAGTCACCACTCACTCCTGAGTTTTGTATCAGAGTGTTGTCTGTGTTCCGTTTGGTGAACCCAGACTCTGAAATCCGAGTTGGTGCGGGTCGTGAAGGGCATTTGGGTTCCTTACAGTCGATTGCATTGTATGTTGCCAATTCTCTTTTTGCAGAAGGGTATTTGAATGTGAAAGGAAGTGAAATGGAACAAACAATGAATCTCATTCATGATTGTAACATGGTTCCTGAATTCACGGAAGGAATCCCAGAAGGTTGGGATGACTACGAGTCAAAGTTTTTATACGACGAGAAAAACTTTCCAGAACTCTATAAACACAAAAAGTAGTTTGCCTTTTTCACTTTTGGCGGTATCATGCTCCTACTTTACCGCCTCTAGTGATACACATGCAAAAACCGTCTTTACCATTTGGAAAACAAATTAGTTATGCGGTAGGCCAACTTGGTTGGTCTACACTCATCAACATCATTGGCCTACACCAAGTTTATTTTTACCTACCTCCAGCTCCGAAACCTGGACAGGAGTGTTTCCCGGATCTGATTGAAAAAATGGCGTTTTGGGGCCTTTCTACCATAGGTGTGGTAGCTGCCATTGGCCGTTTGTGGGATGCATTCACTGACCCACTCATTGCAAACTCTTCCGATCGTTTTTCTTCACGGTTTGGAAGGAGAATTCCCTTTTTATTTCTAGGAGGGATTCCATCTGCCGTCTTTTGTTGGTTAATCTTTGTGCCACCACATAACTTCGTCTCATCGACAAATTTGGTTTGGATGACGAGTTTTATGTTACTCTTCTATCTATTTTTAACAGTGTATGTCACACCATTTTTTGCACTTATCCCTGAGCTTGGACATACTCCCGAAGAACGACTCAATTTATCCACTTACATCTCAGTTACATATGCATTGGGGATCATTGTTGCCTCCACGGAACCGATGATTGCTAGTGTTTTACAATCGAGTTATGTTTTTGATCCAGATCCTTCTGTGCAAACTCTTGTCGCAAGGCAATATGCATTGGGTATCCTTTGTATCTTTGCTGCGATTTGTATGTACTTCCCCGTATTTACCATCCACGAAAAAACTTACTGTGAATCAGAAGCATCGAGTGTCCCTTTTAAAGAAGCACTTGTCCTCACTTTCAAAAACAAAAACTTTTTGTATTTTGCACTTTCTGATTTGTGTTACTTCCTCGCACTCACCATTCTCACAACAGGTATTTCCTACTACGTAACAGTCCTATTAGAATTGGAAAGGGACTTTGTCACACAACTCCTGACAGTGATGTTACTTGTATCCTTTGCCTTTTACCCTGTTGTCAATTTTGTCGCACGAAAAATTGGCAAAAAGAGAACCGTTCTCATTGGATTTTACACGTTTCTCGCACTGTTTTTATCCATCTATTTTATTGGGAAAAACAGTTTGCCATTGTCCCCGTATATCCAAGGTTATATGATTGTTGCTGTTGCTGCGATACCAATTGCAATCCTTGGTATATTACCAAATGCAATATTAGCAGATATTGCTGAACTTGATTCATTAAAAACAGGTTCCAAACGAGAAGGGCTTTTTTATGCAGGAAGGACCTTTATGCAAAAACTAGGACAAACACTTGCTGTATTAATCTTCAGCTCTGTGATTTTACTTGGGCTTGACCGTGATTCCAAAAAACAAGTTTCTCCTAGCGTAACAGGAATCATTGCTCCATCTGTGTCCGAATCTAAGTCAGAACCGAAAAAAAATAGCGAGTCTGAGGCAAAAATAAGTAAGGAATCAACCATTTGTAAAGTCGAAGAAGTAGAAGCAGGTGGGGAACTGGGAGTTCGATTGACAGGACCTCTTGCTTCTGCATTCTGTTTACTTGCAATTTTTCTCTTTGGAAAATACAAAGAGGATGAAACTTTAGAAGAGATTGCAAAGATACGTGGAAATTAAATCCTGGTTTTTGGAGCTATTCAGATGAGATATCGCATTGAGACAACCAAGTTAAAGAACGGGTATATCGAAGCCAAACTCATCGAAACAACCACAAATAACCCGATTGAATTTCGGATTTGTGACACGGAAGAATATGCGCAGGCCCAAATCAAAGATTGGCAAAAGCGCTTCCGAATGAATGAACCGCAAGAACAGGATTAAATTCTTCCTTCGATGGGGTGTTTCGATCGCCCTAGTTTTGAGTGTTACAAATTGTAAAACTACCTCAAAACGAGATTACTTTGACTCAAACTTCCAGTGTTTTGCAGAGCCGGGTTGGCGTGATGATGTAAATTTTAAAAAATACATCGAAAAGGCCTGGCTCCCAACACGTTTGTTATACGCAGAAGACAATACTAAAATCAAACATTCTGAAATTGTTTTTACTGGTGATAGTTTGGTGCATTTGTTTGTACCAGACCTTATGGTGAAAGAATTTCCAGGAAAATCAGTCACCAATCGTGGGATAGGTGGTGATATGACAGAAACCTTACTCACTCGTATCGATGAGGATGTGTTACGATTAGAGCCTAAAACTGTTGTGATCGAAATCGGTGGAAACGATTTTATCCAAGGCAAATGTTTGAGCCTTGTGCAAAATAATCTGCTTATGATCATCAAAAAAATCCATTCTCATAACCACCAAACGAGGATTTTTCTCATTGCAGTTCCGCCAACTCGTGTGAAGGAATTGAATCAAATTGTTCCTGTATATAATTTATTTTTAAACCAAGTGGCTCGTACCACACAAAATGTAGAATACATAGAAGTTTGGGACATTATGCGAAAACCAGATGCACCAACTCTAAGTGATGAATTCATTCGCTCGAATGGAGATAGTTTGCATTTTAATGAAAAAGGATACGAACTTTGGGGTAAAAAACTGAGACCCTATTTACAAAAGTAACGAATGAATTCAATCCTTCTCATTTCTAGTAATCCCATTCCCAACAATCAAATTTTCGAAGGCTTCCAAGATTTTCAGGGTGAGATTTTTACTTCCACTGTTACAATTGACAACAAAACTTTTTCCCATTCGGAACGATATGGTCTTCACTCTGTTCGTATCTTACTCGACGAATCCTGGAACCGAAATCAAATTTTGATGATTCGAGAAAGGTTTGCAAAATACAAAATAGATTTATTATATCTACCTTCCTTATTACCTACCAAACAAACTTCTCTCTTTGTATTTGATATGGATTCCACAGTCATAAAAGAAGAGGTGATCGATGAACTTGCCCGTAAACATGGTGTATTCGATACAGTAGCAAGTGTTACAAAAAAAGCGATGGAAGGTGGAATGGGATTTGATGAAGCTCTCCGCCTCAGAGTGAAACATTTGGCTGGTCTTTCCATACAAAGTTTTAAAGAAGTATATGATCTTTTGCATTTAAATGATGGAATGGAAACGGTATTTCAATTTGTCCCATCAAACGGTTGTAAGCTTGGTATTTTAAGTGGTGGTTTTAGTCCTGTTTTAGAACTATTTTCAAAAAAATACCCTGTGGACTTTTTTCGAGCCAATGGACTAGAAGAAAAGGATGGTTTTTTCACAGGCCAAATCTTTGGTGAGATCATCAATCGTGAGAAAAAGGAAGTCTACTTACGGAAGTATGCGAATGAATTTTTAGTTCCTCTCGAACGTGTGGTTGCTGTAGGAGACGGAGCTAATGATGCTTTGATGTTAAATGCTGCAGGGATTGGGATTGGGATTCATGCCAAACAAGGTCTAAAAGACCAAATCATCAATTGGATCGAATTTACAAATTTATCTGCTTTAGTTTTCCTCTTTGAGAATTCTTTTTAATTCATCCAATATTGACAAAGCTTCAAGTGGTGGAATTTTATTAGGATCGAGACCAGAAATACGTTTGAGCACTTTTTCTTCGTTAGTCGATAGTCCTTTAGCCTCTTTTTCCATTAAATTCCCGAACAAACTTGGCTCTTCATTTTTGATTTTGATTTCTCTTTTTTTGGATTCGAGTCCCGATAATATTTCTTTCGCACGTTCCGATACTGATTCCGGAATTCCTGCCAATTTTGCGACGTAAATTCCAAAGGATTGTTTTGATTTTCCTCGTTTCACTTTTTTTAAGAATAGAATCTCACCATCTTTTTCAAAGGTATCTAAATAAAGATTAAAAATACCTGCACCTTTTTCGAGTTCCGTTAGTTCATGGTAATGTGTAGCGAAAATGGTTTTTGGTTTCGGAAAGTTTTTACTTAAGAATTCCAGGATCGCCCATGCAATCGACAAACCGTCATAAGTTGATGTTCCGCGACCAACTTCATCAAAAAGGATCAAACTATTTTCTGTGAATTGGTTTAGGATTGTGGCAGTTTCTTTCATTTCTACAAAGAATGTAGACTCACCTTTCGTTAGGTTGTCACCCGATCCAATCCTTGTAAAAATGCGATCCACAATGGATAAGGATGATTTTTTAGAGGGAACATAGGAACCCATCTGAAAAAGAATTTGGTTAATGGCCATTTGGCGCATAAAGGTAGATTTACCTGCCATATTCGGACCAGTTAACACTGCGATTGCGTTTTCTTTTGGATTGAGTTCCAATGTGTTAGGAACAAATCGTTCCCCTATAGGTAAAAATGTTTCAACGACAGGGTGGCGTGAGTCAATGTATTCGATGATTCCATCGGTTCTAATTTCGGGTCGTGTCCACTGGTATTCTTCTTTGGTTTCCGTAAGAGATAAATGGTAATCCAAAGAGGCAACTTCATTTGATAAAGTTAAAAATGCTTCATAGAGAGAGATACATGTTGCCACCAAACGATCAAATTCTTGTTTTTCGATTCGTTCAATGATTTCATCTGCTTGTAAGATGGCACGTTCCAGTTCTTCGAGTTTAGGAGAAGTAAATCTTTCCCCTGTGACAAGGGTTTGTTTTTTTAAAAAATGAGAAGGGACATCTTTTGCTTGGGCTTTTGAAACTTCGATAAAGTAACCCAAGATTTTGTTATAACGAATTTTTAAGCTAGAACAACCAGATTCCTTTTTCTCTTTTTCTTCGAGTTCCAAAATCCAATCTTTCCCTTTTTCTCGGGCTAAAATGGCATCGTCATACTCTTGATTAAAACCAGATTTTAAAAATGGTGAGTTTCCTAAAAATACAGGCAGTTCGCCATCAAAAAGTGTTTTTTGAAATTCTAAACTTAGGACTTCTAAGTCTTTTGGTAGTTTGGAAAAGTCATATCCAATTCCATCTAAAATTAACTTCATCTGCCTGACAGCTGTTAAACTTTTTTCAATCCCACGAAAATCGCGAGGCAAAGCTTTCCCTACACGGAAACGTGTCATCACACGTTCTAAATCAATGAGATCCCCCAGTGATTCCTTGATTTTGATACGCTCTTTTTTGTTCTGAGTTAAAATTTCAATTTTGTCCCAATGGTCTTTTATTTTTTTTTCATCCCTTGTAGGAAATAAGATCCTTTGTTTGAGGTAACGTTTTCCAGTAGCAGTGGTACAACGATTGAGGACACCAAATAAAGTATGGTTTTTATCATTAGGATTTTCTACCAGTTCCAAATGGGAAACCGTTTGTTCGTCGAGGACTAAATATTCACTTTCATCAATTCGTCTTGGGGATTGGAAGACAAAGTTTTGGTTTCTATAATTGTATTGCAGATATGCATCTAATACGTGTACAACGGTATCGATTCCTGCTCCTTTTTTTTTAGGGAGGTATTCTTTTGGAATTTGGGATAGGATAATTTTGGATTCTTTTGAAAGGGGAGGGATTTCATCAGTATAAATCATCTCCTTCGGAGAAAATCTTTTGATTGTATCCAAAATTCTTTCTTTTTCCGTTTCAGAAAAGTAAAAATATACAAGTTCCGAAGTTGAAACATCGGCAAACGCTAAGTAGACGGAAGTTTTTTCTTTATAATACAAAGATAAATAATTGTTTTGATACCCACCAAGTAAATTGTCTTCTACTACAGTTCCTGGTGTGATGATGCGAACGACTTCCCTCGACATAATTTTTGCTTTTGGGTCATCGGGTTTGGTTTGTTCGCATACTACGACTTTTTTCCCAGCAGAGATTAGTCTTGAGATATAACTTTCTGTGGCATGGTAAGGAATTCCTGCCATTGGGATTTGGTTTTGCCTTTTGGTAAGAGTGATGTCTAGAATTTGTGCGGCAATTTTTGCATCATCCATAAACATTTCGTAAAAATCACCCATTCGAAAAAATACGATTCCATCTGGATGTTGTTCCTTTACTTCCAGATATTGGCGCATAACAGGAGTATTTAAGGCTTCATATGTTTCGGACATTTTGTACCAATTCTTTGATTTTAGTTGGATCTTTTTTACCGTCTGTTTCCACTCCACTTGCTACATCGATCCCATAAGGTTTTAATGTATTCAGAGCTAATTGGACATTCTTTGGAGTGATCCCTCCAGCAAGTAAATAAGGTCGTTTTACATTGGTTACATATTCCCAAGGGAATACATGTCCACTGCCTCCACCGAGTCCTTTTTGAAAACTATCCAAAATGACTAGGGAAGACTGAGGTTCCAATTCTTCATCTGAACCGATGGGTGATTGGATTCGGATTGCAGGGAGTAATTGTTTTTGATTTGTGAATGATTCCCAAATTTCTTTTGTAAGAAAATGATCACCACGAATCAGTTGGATTAGGTCTGGCTTAAATTCTTTTGTGAGAGTACGGATTTCTTCAATGGAATTTTCAAAAAATAAAAAAACAAGTTTAGGGAATCCTGGTAAGTGGCGGATGGAAAGTATTTCTTCTGCTACGCTTCGATTGATTCCACGAGGTGATCTGGGTGAAAAATTGAGACCAACATAGTCCACACCGAGTTCGTGGCATAACTCAAGTGTGGCCAATTCTTTGATTCCACAGATTTTAATTTTGGTATCGGTTCCCATCGAGAACCAGATTGATTCAGTTCAAATCGGAGGCAATCGATCCTTTGTATCCAAAATGCAAAAATTTGAGGAAACTATCTTGGTACATCAGCATGTCTTGTTTGGAAATCCCTTGTCTTACCATTTGGACAAAGATATTCAGGAAAAATGATAAGATGTTACGAACCACAAACTCATCTACCTCCCCTTTATACGTTGGATTTTTTTGTTTGAAAGTTGAATATTGCTCAAAATTGATTTTGGTAAGTCTTGTGAGGACAGTTTCTGGAAATTCTTCTAAATGAGATCCTTGGGACTTTGTGAGGAGTAGGATAAAATCATCCCTGTTCGCATCCACATAATCTAAAGCGATGTGGAATCTTTCTCTCCACGTCTCATAACTGTCGTTAAACCTTTTTTCAAAATAGTCAGGATGTGAGACATAGGCGAATGCTTTCTCAAGTCCTGATAACACTGGCTGTAAGATCTCTGTGAGTAAGTGTTCTTTGTTTTCGAAGTAATTATAGATATTACTCGTTGAGACCTTTGCTTTTTTGGCAATGGTTCGCATACTGGCTTTTTCAAAACCAAGTTGGATGAACTCTTCTCGAGCTGCTTGTAGAATTTCTTTTCTAGTATGTTCTTTTGGAGTTTGCATAGTCCTGAACGATGTTTCCTAAAAGAACAATCTCGTTCAGGATTCATTTGTAAAGTCCAATTTTACATCTTTATTGTATTTTGTATTAAATTTGCCACAATTCCATAAAGTCGGAAACTTCCTAACACCAAAACCGGAATTTCGCCTTGGAATAAGGGAACTAACTCGGGAAGGGAACTTCGCCTCATGGTTCTCTCATGGAGCCTCCCTGTAGGGGCAGGGAAACGGCCAAAACCCTCTCCTTCCCAAAGGATGAGGTTTTCTAGGTTTGGTTCAGGCAAGGCATTTAGAATCCCAGCAAGGTCTTTGTCGGGAAGGCTCCCTAGTACAACATGGAATTTTCTGTGGTGACGGGCAAATTCAAGGGAGGAGGTGCGGATGGCATCTGGGTTATGGGAAGGGTCAAAAACGACAATTGGTGTATTAGAAAGGACTTCCATCCTTCCCTTCGGTTTTTGAATCGATGCAAAGGGAATGTTGGAAACTGATGTTTCTTGTTCCTTTAAAATATTTGAGACAATACTTTGTGCATAAAGAAAATTTGTCTCCAAATAACTATCTTTAGGTGGAATAGAAATCACATGTAGGGGAACTGTCTCTTTTTTGGGCCGAGTGTGGAATGATTCGGGAAGTGATTCCACTTCTTCCTGAAACGCAAATAGTGATAAAGTTTTATCACTTGTAATGCCTAGTTTTTCTTGGCAAATGGCTTCTTTCGTGTTCCCTAAAATTTCAGAATGATCGAGTCCAATTTTCGTGAGGACAATATAGTCTGCTTCTACGAGTTTTGTGGCATCAAGCCTTCCTCCAAGTCCCGCTTCCCAAATTTCTACATCGATATTTTGTTCATGGAAAAATCGATACGTAAATGCAGTGAGAAATTCGAAGTAAGACAATGAATCATAACGTTGTAAATCTGCTAAAAAAAAGTTTTGGAAACAAAGATTTACATCCTCTATGTTGGGAAGGGATGGTTCACCTTCTCTCACAAGTTGAAATCTTTCTAAAGGTGTGAGTAGGTGAGGTGATGTATAAAGTCCTACATTGTATCCTAATTTTGAGAATAAACAGGCTAAGTAGTGTGAGGTGGAACCTTTTCCATTTGTCCCAACAACACTGATCCGTATGGGTTTTGGTTTTTTTTGATCAAAGGATCTTTGTATATGTTCAAATACCGATTTTAGTCCATCAAGGGTATAATTTTGGAAGACATTAAAATTTCTTGTTTTTTCAATATTTTGCCTTTGATTTAAAAACTCTATGAACTGCATACAAATTCGGACTTTTATTTTCTATGTTTTAATTCTTTGAGTAAAATCGATTCTACTTTTTGAATCCATTTGTGTTTTAACTTTTCACCCGTAAATAATTCAAATTGTCTGATCCCTTGGTACAGTAACATATGGTAACCTGGGATTATTTCTGCCTTTTTTTTCTTAGCTTGTTTTACAAGATCAGTTTCCAAAGGATTGTAAACAATGTCGAATAACGTGTGTTTTTTGGTAAAAAACTGAGAGTCTAAAATTGGTTCACCACCAACTCCTTTCATCCCCACTGGTGTTGTATGGATGATGAGATCATACTCTTCTCTATTTTGTATCACTTCCTCTTTTGTAGGTTGTTCGAGCCAGGTGGGATTTCCTAACAATTGTTCGATTTCATTTTTGGCTTCTTTGTTTCGGGCAAGAATGTGTACTTTTCGTTTGAAAGAATTTTGTTTGCGATTCCCTTCTAATTCTTTTGCGATCGCAAATAAAATCCCTTTGGCACTTCCACCACTCCCTAAGACCAAGATTTTTTTCTCAATGCCCGGATTAACCAAATCTGAATTCATTTGTTTGATCGACTCAAGTGCACCCGTACCATCTGTATTCACAGCACTGATCCCATTTCGGAAGAGAAGTGTATTCGATGCTGCCATCGTTTTTGAGGCTTCACAGACTTCGTTTGCTTGGGTATACGCCCATTCTTTGAATGGTATTGTAACAGAGACTCCTTTGACACCTAAATCGAGGAGAGGTTTTAATCCGATTTGTTTCCAGTGTTCGTTTTCAAAAACAAGATACACTCCGTCATAACCGCTGAGTCTAAATAGAGTATTGTGGATCCAAGGGGATAGGGTATGGCCTAAGGGAAATCCTAATATGCCAAAGATCTCTGTGTGTTTTGAATACAAGGAAAACCTCTTTTTTTATCTTATGGACTAAACAATGGCTTACCGAAAATAGGTAATAGACAGGTACAAGACCAATGATTTCATTACCGCTTGCCGCACCATCAGAACCATGGACAATTCTCGTTGATATTTTATTCTTTTTTCTCGCATCCGCAGCCTGTGCCTATTATTTTTATTATTACAAACGAAAAGACTTACTCGGAAAGTTCTGGGGATCCACATTTGTCGCAGGGATTGGGGCTTTGATTGTATTTGCTACCTTACAAACATACATCAGAGACATCATCATGTGGCTCATGTCGCCGAAAATTGGATCAACACAATTATCAAACGTGAATTTGGTCGCTATCTTTCTTGGTGGATTTTTTGCTCTCTACATCATGAATCGAATCAACCATAACAAAGAAAGAAGGGACTGAGTTCGATTTCTCATACAACTTCAAATACTTTAAAAAATTATAATAAAACCCAAGGAGAGCAAGGACAAAACCTTGTTTTCCATCTAGGATTCCCAATCGAATCCAATACATATAAAATCCTTTAAAACATCCCTTTAAGAAAGCCCAAAAAACCGAAGATCGTTTTCCTTTTCTAAATTCTTCTTCTGCAAACAGACTCGAATAACGATCTATAAACTTTAAATGATCTGAAATGTTTTTGTAAGAATAATGGAAAAGTGGATTTTTTAACTTTGATGGTTTCCCGTTGAGTTTGACTCTTTCGTGCACCAAACCACCGCTAAATTGTCCTTCTGATTTCTGGAACAAACGCATTTGGTAATTTGGATAATATCCACCAAATCGAATCCATTTGCCTAGATAATAGGTTAGCCTTGGGACGAGATACCCCTTTGTTTCTAAAGGAAGTTTTGAAAAAAGAAAAAGAATTTCTTCTTTGAGTTTCGGGGAAACAACTTCGTCAGCATCGATGGCAAGGACCCAATCATGTTTTGTTTTTGTGATCGCAAAGTTTTTTTGGTCAGCATAGTTTTGAAACTCGTGATGGTAAACACGTGCACCAAACGATTTGGCGATGTTCACAGTATCATCAGTGGAACCTGAGTCCACGACTACGATATCTTCGATGAAGGAAATCGCTTGGAGTGTGCGACTGAGATTGTCTTCTTCGTTTAAAGTGATGATGGTACAAGAAAGGGGAATTGATGACATTGAGAGGTTAATTAGAATCGCGTTGGGAAATAAACTTTTCCGTTAAAGGTATTTCCAATCTTGCAATGGTGGAATCTTCGCCAATGATGATTCTAAAAAAATTAGGATCAATCCCTTCCCCTTTTAACATAATGAGGATGAGCGCAAGGCCAAGTCCCGCACCTTCAGATGTATCTGCATTGTCGATATAAAACTGAGCGATATCATCATACATCATCCCTTTTTCCAATCGTTCCCGGATGGCTTTTTCTTCTTCTTTGGCAATGGGTGTATTATTGATCACTTCAATGATGATACCATCATCGTTGTATTTAAAATTAATGAGGCAGTAATATCCTTTTTTTTTGGCTTTGATCCCGAACTCGTTCGACATTTCTTCCGAAAACATTTCCCGGTATTCCCGAACCCCTCTCGCATATTCGGAATGGTTTAACATACTATAACCCCTTTCTTCAAAAAAGACCCGTTTTTGGTTGGCCTTACAAGCATTGATGGCGAGTTCTTTGATGATGGTATAGAGAGTGGGAACAAGGGTAGGGTAAGTGAGTCTGTCCAAAATGAGACCTACGGCCTCCTTTATGTGTTCCTCAACGGATTTGGAGACCCGATGGGTCTTTAGCGAGAGAATTTTCCCGTTTTCGATATGTAATTTGATGTGATCAGAAATCTCGCTTGTTTCCTTTCCCATACCCGAAATCTTTTCCATTCTAGTCCTTACTGTCAAGGTACTAAGACCGCTAGCATGAAAAACCGCAGGCTTCTATCCCTCACCTTATTCCTATCGGCCATTGCCCCCTCGATTCTTTTGTCGCAATCTTTGAAAATGAAATCTGTTCGGATCTGGGACAGTGAAAAAGCCAATTTTTCTGGATTTGTGAATATTGAAGTGGTGCAGGGTAAAATCGTTTCCATCCAGCAGGCAAAAGAAATTCCGAACCCTGAGTTCATTCTTCCAGGGTTTTGTGATGCTTCGGTCACCATCGGGGCCAATGCAGCTGGGGGCAAAACATCCAGGGCGGACCTTCCCAAGGTTTTACATGGGTATTTGTCAGCTGGATTTAGCCATATTGAATCCATTGCAGATCCCAATTTGGCACCACTACTCAAGGAAATGGCAAAGTCAAAATGGAATGGTCCCATCCTTTCCCAATCCCAAAAACCAATTTTATACCCTGAACTGAATGCAGGTGATGGTGCCATTTACCAATCTGGTTTCAAAGGGACAGTTGACCCAAAACGAAACAGGCACTTCCCCATTTTTCTGAAGGAAATGGACAACCGCGGGTTTTCACAGACGGAACTTTTTTCCAAACGAAAGGAAGTGGAAGAAAATGGCTACTTGGCCGTTGCATATACGTTCGCTGATAAAACCAGTTGGGAAGATGCATTGGATACAGGATTTTCTGTCTTATTCCATCCAATGCCAGAGGGAACCAATCTGTTCCGAGCGCAGAAACGAAACTTCTTATGGGCTCCTATGTTTGGCATATTGTACCTCCAAGAATTAAAAAGGAAACCAGAGGTTTGGAATGAAGAACAATCCCAATGGGCAAAACTCAATCCCCATTATGCGAAGTATTGGAAAGAGTCACTTGTACCCGAAGAGGAAAATTCTGATTCGTTTCCGACCTTACCTTTTTCTGTTTTTGCCTCCCAGTTCCAATTGGAAAAGGAAACACATTCCAATTTACTGTTTGCGAGTGGAGCAGGTCATTGGGGTTTATTCCCTGGCCAGGCTGCTATTGTGGAAGTTCGCCTTTGGGAATCCTTACTCCAATCGGATGCGAAAAAAGAAGAACGTCCAAACGAAACTACCTCAAATGTTTGGGACTCAATTTTTGGACGGAAAACATACTCAATTCTCTCCATTCCAAAAGATGAGGAAAGCCTACCCATCATACGGCGTCGTATCATCCAAACCCTGACAGAAACAACCTGCCAATACCTAGGTGCTGACCATGGAGGCAAACTCCGAGTGGGAGGACCTGCTCATTTTTCGATCCTTTCGGAAAATCCACTGAAACGCACTTCTGGAATATTTCCAATTGAATCCATGGTATTGGGAGGAAAATTGGTATATACCTCCAAACCCACCAAGGAAGGAACCGCAAAATGAAAGGCCCATCCTCAGAATTTGACCGTTTATTAGAAGAAAGTTTTAAAAAAAGACAATCCATTGAACCTGGCTCACGCCATGAAGCGAAAGTAACAGCTGTTAAGAATGACTATGTATTCATTAGAACCATTGACAACAAGGTCATTGGGAATATCTCTACAGAAGAATGGAGAGAAGAAGTGTTACCAAAAATTGGTGACACTCTTATCGTTTATTTCTTAAAAGAAAACTCTGGTGATTTTTATTTCACCACTTGCCTCTCGCAAGACAACCTAACAGAAGAAAATTTAGAACTCGCAAATCAATTTGAAATCCCAGTGCTTGGCCAACTCTTATTAGAAGGGAATGGTGGATGGGATGTGAAACTCGGTAGTTATACCGCTTTTGTCCCGTTCAGCCAATTGGATGTATCACTCAAAGGTAAAAATATTTCTGGTAAACGGATAAAGTTTATCATCTCTGAACTTGGGAAAAAACAATCCAAAATCCTTCTTTCTCAAAAGAAAATTGCTGATAAAGAAAGAGAAACCAAAAAACAACTGTTACGTGATGAATTGAAGGTAGGAATGTTTGTATCCTGCACTGTCAAAAGTATTCATAAGTTTGGACTCATCGTGGATATGGATGGACTTGATGCTCTAGTTCCACAATCCGAAGCAACATACAAAAAAAGTCCAGACCTCACAACCGAGTTTCGAGTGGGAGAAACACTCCGTGCAAAAATTCTAACTTTGGATTGGTCTACGAATAAAATTTCTCTCAGTGTAAAAGACTTCTTATCTGATCCATGGTCTGGCAAACTTCCATTTAAAGAATCTGACATCATACTAGGAACTATAGAATCCATCAAACCTTTCGGACTTTTTGTACGCTTAGGAGAAGATTTTTCTGGTCTTGTTCCCAACAAAGAAACGGGAATTCCACAAAGGACTCCACTGAACACAGTGTTCCAACCTGGCCAGAAACTAGAAGTGTTTGTATTGGAAATCAATCCTGAAAAAAGACAAATTGCTTTATCTATCTCTAAAGCTTCAGAAGCTAAAGACAGAATGGAATACCAAGAGTATCTTTCTAAAGATGAGTCCAATCCTTCGGTATCCAGTTTTGGTCTTGCATTAAAAAAATCTTTGGAAAACCAAAACCAAAAAAAGAAGAAGTAGTTCCTTGGAAGTTGCATTGTATCGCCCAGAAATTCCACCTAACACTGGTAACATTGCCCGTTTGTGTGTGAATGCTGGGGTTCCTCTGTCCATTGTAGGGGAGCCAGCCTTTGATCTTTCGGAGAAGGCAGTGAGGAGGGCGGGACTCGACTATTGGAAGGACTTGGATTTGACTCAGTTTCCTTCCTTTGAAGAATTCCAAAGGACAAAACAAGTAGAAGGGAAACGAATTTTTCTCGTATCCAAGTTTGGAAAAAAAACCTATTGGGATGTTTCGTTCTCCTCGCAGGATGTGTTTTTATTTGGTCGTGAAACCTCTGGGCTTCCAGAGGAAATACTCAAAGGTCACCCTTCTGACCAAATCATTTCGATTCCTATGGCAGAAACGAGTCGTTCGATCAATTTATCCAATGCTGTTGCCATCATCCTTTATGAAGCACTGCGCCAAGAAAAAACAAGGACTAATCCCTAAGGGATAAAACAATTTACAGTTCCTCCGTTCCCATTGAAATGGGAATATATGCCGTTCCCTCTCTCCAGAACCGAGTTAGAGAAAGAAATCAAAACTTTGTTCTCCAATGGACTTTCGGGGAATGTGAACGATTTTACCTCTTGGGTGTTTATGGAAACCCAGAGAAAATTCAAAGATGTACCAAACGTCACTTTGGAAACAGTCACGACAGTGATGGATGAGTTTGTCAAAGACGGACTCATCACCACAAACCCCATTGACCCACGAGAGTATTACATTACGGACGAGTCTCCTATCATCCGCAAGATGGGAACATCAGAATCTTTTGTGATCCTCGGAGCACTTCACTATAACCCGATGCAATATGTGCGAGCAAGGCTTGCCTATTTTCTCAAACGGAATGGAATTGATGAAGAGTTACGGATGGATCTATGCATTGCCACTGTGGAAGCCGTAGAAAATGCCGCAAAGTATGGTGATGGTGGTGGTGTGGAAGTAACCTTTCAAATTGATAAACAAAAAGTCTTTAGCATTGAAATGATCAATACCGTAAAAGATTTTAATTTAGAAGATGATATCCAAAGGGGTAAATTTTCTTCCACAGCAACACTGATGCGCGGAATGATGGTCATGCAAAAACTTTTTGATTCAGTGGACTTAGAGATCACTGATAACAGAAAACAAGCTATCCTAAAAGCAACTCGTAAACTAACATAGGTTCCTATGGCAAATTTCAAAATGGTTTCTCCTTTCAAAGCTGCCGGAGACCAAGTGAAAGCAATTGAAAATATTGCGAAGTCATTCGGTGAAGGTAAAAATAAAATCACCCTCGTGGGTGTGACAGGTTCAGGGAAAACCTTTACGATGGCTGAGGTCATCACCCGAGTCAAAAAACCAACACTGATATTATCTCATAACAAAACCTTAGCTGCACAATTATTTCGTGAGTTTAAGGAATTTTTTCCTGAAAATGCCGTAGAATATTTTGTATCCTATTACGATTATTACCAACCTGAAGCTTACGTGCCATCATCGGATACATTTATCGAAAAAGATATGTCGATGAATGAAGAGATCGACAAACTCAGGTTACGTGCAACATCAAGTTTATTAGAACGTGATGATGTGATCATTGTTAGTTCTGTGTCTTGTATTTATGGTTTGGGTTCCCCTGAAGATTATATGAACTCGGTTGTCATGTTACATGTAGGTGATAAAATCGATCGTGACCAAATCATTCGTAAGTTTTTACACATCCAATATGCAAGAAACGATATTGATTTTAGTCGTGGGAATTTCCGAGTTCGTGGAGATACCATTGAAATTATGCCTTCTTACCAAGAGGAGGGAATTCGAATCGAACTCTTTGGTGATGAAATAGACGGACTTTCCAAAATTGATCCACTCACCGGAAAGGTAAAAACCAAACTGGACCGAGTGGTTGTGTACCCTGCAAAACACTTCATTACTTCCGGCCCAAAAATCAAAGATGCCATTGAAAAAATCAAAGAAGAGATGGCGGCCCAAAAAGAGTATTTTTTAAAACAAGGAAAACACTTAGAAGCCGAACGAATTGAATCTCGTACGAATTACGACATGGAAATGTTACTCGAACTTGGGTATTGTAGTGGGATTGAAAACTATTCGAGGCATTTGACAGGAAGGTCGGAAGGAGAAAGGCCTGCCTGTTTACTCGATTATTTTCCTAGTAAAGATTTTTTACTCATCATTGACGAGTCACACGTAACTCTCCCACAAATTGGTGGGATGTATGCAGGTGATAGATCCAGAAAACAAACGTTAGTTGAGTTTGGTTTTCGTCTACCAAGTGCCCTTGACAATCGTCCACTTAACTTTGTGGAATTTGAATCCATGACACCAAGGACTTTGTATGTATCTGCCACACCCGATACAAACGAACTCGAAAAAAGTGAAGCGGTATTTGAACAAATCATTCGCCCTACGGGACTTCTTGATCCAATTGTGGAAGTAAGACCAACCACCAATCAAATTGAAGACTTACTCAATGAAATTCGAATACGGATCGAACAAAAGGAAAGAATCCTTATCACCACTTTGACTAAAAAAATGTCAGAAGATTTAACTGATTATTACAAAGAAGTGGGTCTAAAAATCGCTTACTTACATTCAGAAATTGATACCATCGAAAGAACGGAAATCATCCGAGATTTACGTAGAGGTGTTTATGATTGTATCGTCGGGATCAATTTACTCCGTGAAGGTTTGGATATTCCAGAAGTATCTCTTGTTGCCATCCTTGATGCAGACAAAGAAGGTTTTTTGCGTAATTACAAATCTCTGATTCAGACCATTGGTCGAGCTGCAAGGAACGTAAATGGAAAGGCAATTTTGTATGCGGATCGAATGACTGATTCCATCAAAAAAGCAATAAGTGAAACGGAGAGACGTCGATTGATCCAGGAGTCGCATAACCAAAAAATGGGTATCACTCCACAAACAATCAAAAAGGAAATTCACGATATCCTTCCGAGAGAGATGGCGGAAGAGGATAGCAAAGAAGAAGCCTTAAAAGATTTAGAAAAAGAATTTACATTGAAGAAATACAAAACCAAAGACAAGTTACGTGAAGCATTAAAACGAGAAATGTTACGTTATGCTCAAGATTTGGATTTTGAAAAAGCTGCTATGTTTCGTGACAAAATGTTAGCACTCGGCCCAGATAAAATCGAATCATAAGGAAGGATACGGATTGGAAACAAATGAATTTTGGGAAAACCCAACCAAATTGGCAAGACTAGAAGATACTTTACCGAAACAGATCTTTTTACTTCCGATCAAAGTACGACCTGTTTTTCCTGGAATCATTACACCTCTTATCGTTCCTCCAGGTAGGTTCATTCAGTCCATTGAAGAGTCATCCAAAGGTGCTGGATTCTTAGGCCTCATCTTGTTAAAGGAAGATGAATCTGAACTTCCTTCTGAAGATAATATTTTCCAAATCGGTGTTGTTGCTAGGATTTTAAAAAAAATCAACCTACCAGATGGTGGGATGAATATTTTGGTGAATACGATCCAACGATTTAAAATCAATTCCATCCATACCAAAGAACCAATGTTAATTGCCAATGTGAGTTACCCAGAAGAAGAATTGGGTACAAGTAAAAATAACATCAAAGCATTGATGCGAACATTACTGATTTTGACTAAAGAACTCGCACAAAACAATCCATTATTCACAGAAGATATGAAGTTAACCATGATGAATGTGAATGAACCAGCTAAGATGGCTGATTTTGTTTGTTCCATTCTCAATTTGGAAAAAGAAGAATATCAATCTGTCATTGAAGCCATTCCAATCAATGATCGACTCGAAAAAGTTTTACTTTTTTTAAAGAAAGAAATTGAACTAGTCGTTTTACAGAAAAAAATCCAAGAACAAATCAATGATAAAATTGATAACCAACAAAGACAGTTTTTCCTAAGGGAACAATTGAAGGCAATTCAACAAGAGTTAGGTGTTGGTGAAGACAAAACAGAACAAAAATATGATAAACTCCTCACTCGTTTAAAATCCATTCCTGTTGCGGAAGAGATCATTGTTGAAGTGGAACGAGAGATAGATAAATTCAAAAACTCAGATCCAATTTCCAGTGATTATAATGTGATTCGAAATTATTTGGATTTAGTGGATAGTTTGCCTTGGGAAAAACCGGAAGCAAAAGATATCAACTTACTTAATGCCAAAAAAGTTTTAAACCGTGACCATCATAAGTTAGAAGATGTAAAGGAAAGGATTTTAGAATTCTTAGCAGTTCACAAATTAAATCCGAAAAGTAAAGGTTCCATTCTTTGTTTAGTAGGACCTCCTGGTGTTGGAAAAACTTCGATTGCAAAATCCATTGCAGAAGCACTCGGACGAAAGTTTTACCGTTTTTCTGTGGGTGGTGTGAGAGATGAGGCTGAGATCAAAGGCCATAGGCGAACCTACATAGGTGCGATGCCAGGGAAACTCATCAATGCACTAAAAATCACGAAAGAGCGTGATACTGTGATTTTGTTAGATGAGATTGATAAGATGTCACAAGGTTACCAAGGAGACCCACAAGCGGCTCTTCTTGAGGTTCTGGACCCAGAACAAAACTTTAATTTTAGAGACCATTACTTAGATCTTCCATTTGATTTGTCGGATGTACTGTTTATTGCCACTGCCAATACCTTTGAACCCATTCCAAGAGTTTTACTCGATCGTATGGAAGTGATCCAACTTTCAGGTTACATCACAGAAGAAAAGGTTCAAATCTTTCAAAAGTATTTGTGGAGTAAAATCTTCATTAAAAATGGATTAAATCCTGATTTGTTTTCGATGAAAAAGGAAACTGTGAGCCATCTCATCAACTCCTATTCTAGAGAATCGGGATTACGTGGACTTGAAAAAACTTTCGATAAATTGGTTCGTAAACTTGCCCTTAAACAAGTGTTAAAGGAAAAGTATTCCAAAGAAATTCGTGAAAAAGATTTGGTCGAATATTTAGGACCTCCACCGTTTGTGGACGACCGTATGACAATTCCAAAAGTTCCAGGGACGGCTCTTGGACTTGCTTGGACCAATGCAGGTGGATCAACACTTCTCATTGAAGCTGTCCTCATCCCAGGAAAGGGAGGTTTGACTCTCACCGGACAAATGGGAAAAATGATGGAAGAGTCAGCAAACATTGCTTTGTCGTTTGTGAAAAACTATTTGAACAACGATGCGTTGTTTGAGAAAAAAGCCATCCACTTACACGTACCAGATGGTGCAACTCCCAAAGATGGTCCAAGTGCTGGGATCACAATGGCAACAGCCATATTATCACTTGTCTCTAATCGTATCGTAAACCCTGGTTTTGGTATGACTGGTGAGTTAACTTTAACTGGTGAGGTATTGGCAATTGGTGGATTACGTGAAAAAATTGTAGCCGCCAAACGAGTTGGAATTAAAAAAATTATCTTTCCAAAAGATAATGAAAAAGCATTCCAAGAAATCCCTGATTACGTGAAAAAAGGTGTTACCTTCTATCCAGTCACTCGTTTTGAAGAAGTGGAATCATTGGTTTTTCCTAAAACAAAGAGTAAGAAAAAATGAACTATAAAAATAATTCCTTTTATTTGATTTTAGAAGTTTTATATGGTCATCTAATCGATATTTTGCGATTCTTTTGGAAAAAGAAGAACCAGGTTTTGACAATTGGATTCCTTGTTGGAATTTTTCTCAGTTTTTTCTTCTTGGCAGGTGCTTACGTCGTTTGGTCTGGCGAAGAAACAAGGGTACATAAATCATTAGAGAAATACCGATCAGAAGTATCCAATTTTTATGATAGTTTCCAACCCAAGTCTGTAAAAATTCTGGATCGAAGTGGGAAAGTGATGGGTGAATTTTATCGCCGTAATTTTCGCCCGATTCGAACTGATAATTTAAGAAAACATAACGTAATCGTTTGGGCAGTACTTTCCTCTGAAGATAGAGAATTTTTTTCCCATTCAGGCATTAATTACACGGCAATCTTACGTGCAGTTGTTACAAACTTAGTCCAATTTAGGTTGTCACAAGGTGGATCTACCATCTCACAGCAGTTAGCAAAACTAACTCTCAATCTAGGAAAACGAAATTTATTCAATAAACTTACTGAGTTATATTGTACATTTTATATCGAAAGCCAATATTCGAAGGAAGAAATATTGGCAATGTATCTGAACCAAATTTTTTTGGGAGAAGGAAATACTGGTGTGGAAGAGGCGGCCAGATATTATTTTCGGAAACCTGCATCGGAACTTAGCCCTGAAGAAGCGGCACTTCTAGTAGGTATCATTCCAGCACCAAGTGTGTATAATCCTGTTCGGAATTTAGGAATTGCACTTTCTCGCCAAAAACGCGTGTTATACGATATGGCACGAAATCCGGAACTACATCCTTCACAAAAAGATATCCCTGTAAAATTTTCCGACTCTATCGAAGTCAATTTAAAACGGTTTCGAACGATTTATAAAGTGAAAGAATCAAAAGACGAAGATGGGAATCCAAAGTATTCAAGTGAAATTGGAAAATACGGTGCGGATAAAGACTTTCGTGTTAATTTAGCCCCAGATTTTAATGCTGAGATCAGAAGGTTCATTCTCGAGAAGTTTTCAAATGAGGATTTAGAGGAAAGGGGACTTCTTGTATATACTACCTTAGATTTGGAAAAACAAAGGTTCGCTGAAGAAGCATTGAGAATTGGTGTTGATTCTGTGCGTGCAGATCTCTCCAAACAAGAGTTAGAGTATCAAAGTAAAGGTAAAGCTGATTTAGCTGAAGTGACAAGAGGAATTTTACCGCAACTTAGTGGATCGATGATTTCGTTAGATCCAGAAACAGGAGATGTCGAAGCACTTGTAGGAGGTTATAAAATTTCCAATGTGTTTCGTTTTAATCGTGCTGAAGAAGCAAAACGTCAACCTGGATCCACAATCAAAGCTTTGGTATATGCATTGGCCTTTGAAAAACGAATCGTAAATCCATCCTCAAAAATCAAAGATGAGAAATTAGATATTTCAGGTTATTCACCAAAAAACTGGTATAAAGGTTATAAAGGAGAGATTACTGTCCGCCAAGCTTTAGCACAATCAGTCAATACGGTCTCTGTCAAATTATTACATGAAGTTGGGATTTCGTATTTCATTCAAAAATTAAGTGCCATTTTGTCCATACCTGAAGAGGAAGCAGAACAAAGATTCCAACGTAATCTTTCCCTGGCCCTTGGTTCAGGGGAACTGAGTCCAATGGAATTATCAACAATCTATGCGACACTCATGAATGGCGGAAGAAGAGTTACTCCTCGAAAGATTATCAAAATCACAGATATGGATGGGAACGAGTTTTACAATACAATTCCCAATGAAGCCGCAGAACAGATATTAGATCCTGTCGCTTGTGCAATGGCGATCAACACGTTACAGTCAGTACTCACAGAAGAAGGAACGATGACCCTTAAACGAAAGGAAGGGGAACCATTTTTGTATGCAGGGAAAACTGGAACAGTACAATCCCCTAAACTCAAATCATCGAAATGGAAAGGTATGAAAGGTGTGAGAGATGTTTGGTTTGCAGGTCTTACTCCGAGAAATGTAACTGTTGTTTGGGTAGGTCATGATGAGGGAGCACCTTTCCCTGGGTCAGGTTCCGGAGTTTCAGGTGGGATCTGGTATCGCTACATTCAAAATGTAAAATCCAAATTGGGAATGGGAAACCAACTCATTCCAAGTTTTGTCGGTGATTTTGTGAAGGTGGATGTTTGTGCTGATGATGGTACACTCATTGAAAATAATCCCGAGTATATTTGTAAAGTGCCACTTTATGCACAGTACTATTATATAGGTGATTTACCTCCCAAACGAATTGGATTTAATAAATCGGAACCACAACCTAATCCACTATCACAACCAAACAATATGGAAGAGGATGATTCAGAAATTTCAACGTATAATGCAGATGGATCCAAAACACAACCAGCAGCAGTTGATTCCGTTGAATTGGAACCACCGCTTATAGATAATCGGCGAGTTCGCTATAACGAAGAAAATCCTTAGACACTAGGTAATTTTCTTGGATTGACCATAAAAAGATCCAAGGTTTTCCCTCTGTGACGATTTCGATCACTTGTTTTGCATCAGAGAGACTTCGATTTGGTTTGTTTAAAATGGAACCAACGATTTGATTTTGATAAAAGGACCTATTTCCTCCATTACCGATTTTATCGGGATGGAAAACTGGGTCTAAAAAATTCCAAACAGAATCATAATCTGAATACCAAGTAAGTAATGTTAGGTCACCTTTGCCTTCTCCATTTTCTTTATACAAAGGAGCTTTTTCCATTGGCCTTAGTTTGATATTTAGACCAATTTCAGCTAACGCTTGTCTGATGGCTCTACCTTTTGTTTGGTTTTCATCATCTCCTCTCATGCGAAAATCAATTTCTTTCGTTAAAATATTGGGATAACAGTTTGATTTTTTGAGTTCAGAAATTGCCTTCTCTTTGTTATAAGTGATATCGTTTTGCTTCAGATGAAGATTCAGTTTTTCTAAATAGGGAATTGGGATCGGGCCATAGGTTAGGTCTGCATGGTTTTCTAATAATTTTTCGATGATCACTTCTCTGGGAATGCTTAAGTTCAGTGCATTACGGAAGTGGATGTCAAAACATGGATTGGTTTGATTGATAGTTACATACTGTACGGATCTTCCTTTTTTTGTCAGAGTGAATTGGGAAGTGGCTTCAGGGATAGAGAGTAAAAAATCAGATAGTTTGAAAGCATCAAGTTTTGATTTGCGGTATAAAAATAAGGATGTTGTGGATTGTGGTAAAATGAGAAAACGGATGGAATTTGGAAGATTTTTTGTTTCGTTGTATTGTGAAACCATATCGATATATTCATTTTTTTTCCATTCAATGAGTTTGTAATCTCCATAGGTTTGTAGGCGATTTTGTTCCCATTCTTTTTTCCCAATGATGGATGCAAATGGTAAACTAAACTTCTCTTTCCATTCTGCTTCCGAAGTCCCTTTTTGGAATCGAAACTCTAATTGCGATGGGGAAACGATATGAACCGATTTGAGAAAACGGTAATCTTCTTTACGTGGGTATGATTCTTGGATTAACCTTGCGAAACTAAAGTGGATGTCTTCAATGGGAGGGGCCTTTGTTCCTAACTGGACCACCAGGATTTCCTCTGTGGGACTCCCAAGTTTTTGTGATTTTTGGATCCAAGGGGAAACATAGGTATTTTTTTCTGCCTTAAACAGTCCCTGGTGTAGGAACTTAGCTAATTTTTGGCATGTTAAATCCGTACAAAACAATGGATCCAATTGGGCTGGATCCGATGGTAAGGCGATTTGGATCACAAACTCCTGTTTGTCTTTTCCACAAAAAGTGAGGGACAAGAGAAAGAAAACGAGGGATAAGGTTCTCATACGTGAAGATTTACCGAAAACTTTGGCCATATTTGGCAAAATACAAATACAGACTCAGTCTTGGAGTTTTTCTGTCTATATTTGTTTCTATTTTTAACGGGGCTTCTCTCACTTCATTCATTCCCATCTTTGATTCCTTAGGGTCAGGCGAAAATTATAAATTCCAAATTGCTCTTACAAAAAAAGACCAATCTCTTTTAGGTGAATACAAAAATCCAGATCGATTACAAGGGTTAACGTATTGGGAGTGGCAGTTTGCAAATTTAAAAGAAAAAACAAATGCCGAACTTGCTGAGAAAAAACCTGATGATTTGGTATATCTCTTTTGTCTGATTATCCTTCCTATTTACTTTTTGAAATTATTATGCCTAGCGGGTACTGTTTATTTTGTTAACTCAGCTGGATTACTTGCTGTCAAAGACCTAAGGCAAGCACTTTACCAAAAACTACAAGTATTACCTCTCAATGAATTTTATAGAGAAAAAACGGGAGTATTGATGAGTCGTGTGATCAACGATGTAGACATCGTTGGCAAGGTTGTATCAAACGATCTAAAAGATGCAATCAACGATTTTTTTTATATTATCACACATTTGATCATATTACTTGTGTTAAGTTGGAAATTATTCTTTTTACTTTTTATTGTGATCCCTTTGATTGTGGGACCTGTTAGTGCATTTGCAGACCGAATTCGAAGGACAACCAAAAACCAACAGGAACAATTATCGGAACTAAATGGTGACTTACAAGAAGTGATCTCGGGAATACGTGTAATTCGGGCTTTTTCAATGGAAGATAAGGAAGCAGAAAGATTTTTTAAAGTAAACCAAAACTTATCAGACAAAACTTTTAAAACTCATTTTTACCATCAAATAGGACCCGCCTTAACCGAGTTATCTGGATCTGTTGTAACGATGGTATTCCTTGGCATTGGGGCTTATTTATTGGAAGATGCAAGTTTTTCAAAAGGTATGTTCATTGCATTTTTTCTAACTTTGATTTTCCTAATGCGACCTCTCAAACAAATGAGTATTTTAGTGAACTTGATCCAAGCATCAGTGATTGCAAGTGATCGAGTTTTTGAAATTTTGGGACGAGAAGTTGACATCAAAGAACCAACTTCCCCAAAACCATTGGGGAAGTTAAGTCATGGCATTACTTATAAAAATGTTACTTATCTTTATCCAAATACAGATTTATACGCCTTAAAAAATATCAATCTGACTCTACCAAAGGGAGGGACCATCGCCATTGTTGGTTCTTCTGGAGCAGGTAAATCTACGCTTGTTGATTTACTACCAAGGTTGATTGATCCTACTGAGGGTGGAATCTATTGGGATGATGTAAATGCCAAAGATTTAAGTTTGGATAATTTACGCAAAAGGATCGGCGTTGTTTCGCAAAATATATTTTTATTCAATGGATCCATTCGTGAAAACATTGCCTATGGAAAACCTGATGCGACGGAAGAAGAAATCAGAAGAGCTGCAGAGGATGCATTTGCTTCCGAATTCATAGAATCATTTGAAGAAGGATATGATACGATCGTTGGTGAAAGGGGCGTTATGTTATCTGGAGGCCAAAGGCAAAGGATATCAATTGCACGAACCTTACTCGCTAATCCAGAAGTATTGATTTTAGATGAAGCCACATCCGCATTGGATACAGAATCAGAAAGATTAATCCAACAAGCATTTGTTCGATTGTATGAAAACAAAACCGTAATTATCATCGCTCACCGTTTATCCACAGTGAAAATTGCTGATACAATTTATTATTTAGAAAATGGTGAAATTGTAGAGAGTGGTAGTCACACAGAACTTTTGCAAAATCCGAATTCAAAATACAAACGTTTGTATGACATGCAATTCTCTAACTCAAATTAGTCGAAATTAAGCCAATCGACTTGTCCCACAATTAGGACAAAATTTTGCATTCGGAACAGAAACAAACGATCCACAGTTGGAACAAGTCCAATCTTTGTGAATCTTTGGCTGTTCTAATGTAACCAAATTTTTACTCTTTTCTATTAATGTAGATTCTACCGTTTCTAATTCTTCTATATAAGGGATGGATTGAGTTTGAAATTCTTCCTCAGTCAACTTTCCGGAATCAAAATCGGATCGGATGTCTTTTAACGAATCTAACAAGTTATTTTTTTTCTCATAAATTGCTCTCAACTGTGAATCCATTTCTTTACCAAAGGGAGACTCATCAACTTGGAATCTATAATAGAATACCAAAAAGGGAGCAATCAGAATGATTCCAAATAACACCGAATAGAAATATAAGAGAAAATCCATACGTTCAGAATTTGGACTTTTTATTTTTAGGCAATCTCTTTATCTTTGGTCTAAGAAGAGATTTACCATTTATGACTGTAACCAATTCATTGATTGAAGAAAAACTTAAAACTGCAGAAGAAATCGCCCAATTATTGCCAAATCATGTCACCTTGGGTTGTTCCGGTTTTACTCCCGCAGGTTACCCTAAACTCATCCCAGTTGCCTTTGCAAAACGAATCGAAGAAGAAAAAAAACTAGGGAAGTCATTTTCTATCAATTTGTATGCAGGTGCTTCCACCGGGGAAGAATTAGATGGAGCATTGGCGAAAACTGGTGCTTTGAAATTACGTATCCCATATCAATCCAATTCACATTTACGTAATTTAATCAACCAAGGGGAAACCGATTTTATAGACATGCACCTTTCTCATGTCGTGAAATACATCGAACATGGAATTTTGCCAAAAATTGATGTAGCAATAGTGGAAGCGATTGATGTAACAACTGATGGAAAAATTTATTTATCTACTTCTTCAGGAATGAGTGCGACTTACTTAAAAAATGCGGAATCAATTTATATTGAACTAACAGATACCCATCCTCTCGAACTAAAATCATATCATGATATCTATCTTCCAAGTCATCACATGAAAGGTGGACCAATTCCTATTATCAATCCAAGTGATCGAGTGGGTGAACCTTTTATCCAAGTTCCACCTGAGAAAATCAAAGGGATCGTTCGTTCCAGTAAACCCGATGCAGCTACAGTATTCAAAACACCTGATGCTGATTGCCAAAACATCGCTTCTCATGTTTTGGAATTTATCCAACACGAAATCAAAATGGGTAGGATTCCAAAAGAGTATCTGCCTTTCCAAAATGGAGTAGGGAATATTGCAAACGCCGTACTTGCAAGTATGGCAAAAGATCCAAAATTCCATGCGATCCAAATGTATACAGAAGTGGTCCAAGATTCAGTTTTTGATTTGATTGATGCTGGAAAATTAGAAATAGCATCTACTTCTGCTCTCACCTTTTCGGAGTTAGGTTTAAAAAGATTCCATGAAAATATTTCAGCTTGGAAATCAAAATTTGTCATTCGCCCGCAAGAAATTTCGAATCATCCAGAAGTCATTCGTCGTATGGGACTGATTGCAATGAATACAGCGATCGAAATTGATATCTATGGGAATGTAAATTCGACACATGTGATGGGCACTTCCATGATGAATGGTATCGGTGGTTCAGGGGACTTTACCAGAAATTCGCATTTGAGTATTTTTATGACACCTTCACTTGCAAAAGATGGAAATATTTCTGCGATTGTTCCAATGGTCTCACATACCGATCATAACGAACATTCAACAATGATATTTGTAACTGAAAATGGATTGGCAGACTTGCGAGGATGTCCTCCCAAAAAACGTGCGGAACTCATCATTGAAAAATGTGCTCATCCTATCTACCGAGATAAATTGAGAGCGTATTATGAAAATGCACTCAAAGTTTCGAAAGGCAAACACACACCACATGACCTAGAAAATGCATTATCATGGCATGTTCAATTTTTAAAATCAGGAAGTATGAAGTGATTGCAGTTATTGGATCAGGAATTACTGGATTAACTGCTTCTTGGGCCTTGAACAAATTTTTGGATGTCTCATTATATGAGAAACACCCTGAAGTAGGGATGGCGGCCTTTGGCGCCAAACAATTGATCAATGGAAGTGAAGTAGAGTTTGATATTCCATTTCGAACCATCAAAAGAGATTATTATCCAACTTTGTTCCAAGTCTACGATAAAGCAAACATCCAAACCAGAGTTGTTGATTATTCTTTTCGAGTTGATTCTAGTGATCAGGCTGTTTTTGGATTTTTTTCCAAAAATATATTTGGGAATCACTTTGGATTTCCAACTGCAGATGTTTTTTTATCCAAAAAAGGTAGGCTTATTTTTTCGGATTTATTGAAGTTTTATACAAATTCAAAAACAGATTGGAAAAATGAGAAACAAAACATAACTATTTTAGATTTTTTAAAGAAGTATCATTATTCAAATGAATTTATTTATGAGTTTTTGTTGCCTACCTTTGCTTTAGTAAACACTTGTAAGACGGAAACAGTTGCCCTTTATCCTGCGGAAACGATTATTGGATACCATTCCAGAGGTTATTCATACACACCGCAAGAAACAGCAAAATTTGGCACTCGAGATGTAGTCAATCGACTTACCTCGGGATTAAAACACATCCATTTGAATTCAAATATAAAACAAATTTATAAAAAGAATTCGAAAATCATCATTCAATTCGAAACGGAAGAAAAGGAATTTGATCATGTCATCCTTTCCACCCAAGCCAATCAGGCAAAAAATCTACTTGGGGAAGGTTACGATGAAGAAAAAGAAATTTTAAATGAATTTCGTTATGAAGCAAGTGATGTTGTATTACATACTGATCCGACTTATTTTAAGAACCCGAAAGTATCTTTAGTTTTTAATATACGAGATGGTTATGATAAACCCGAAGTAACTTTGGATTTGGGTAGAATTATCCCTGAATTAAAAGGCAAAAAAGTGTTCCAAACCTGGAACCCACATAAAATGCCTCATCAAAATGACGTTTTAAAATTAGCAAAATTTGAAAGACCAGTTATGGATGACCGAACAGGTAGAGCAATTGAACGTATATCTGCCTTACATACAAAAGCCAATTGTAATCTATGGTTATGTGGTTCATATTCCTTGTACGGAATTCCTTTGTTGGAAGCGGGAGCAAAATCAGCACTACAAGTAGTTTCAAAAATTTTAAATCAACCTGTTGATACAATCATTCAGAGATAATCATTTTTTGATTACATAGTAGTGGTAAGTAAGACCGAAAAATTTTGTGATTTTTTGTAAGACAATGCCAAACAGACGAAGTGAGAATTTCATTTGTTTGGAATTTTGTATAAACCCATTGATGACTGGTATCGTCCAATCGAATTGTTTTTCGATCCTAAAGCCTATGGTTTCTAATTCATGTTTTGTTTCAATCGGGGTTTTGATTTGGTTCGGTGGAATCAGGAATAATTTTAATAAGATGGGAAATGATATGTTTACTTTTTTGTCAGAATGGAATATGTTGAGAACTAACTTCCCTCCCGGTTTTAAAACTCGGAAGGCCTGGCGATAAAACTCTTCTATATTGTCAAAATGATAGGCAGCATCCACAGAAAAAACAAAATCAAATGTGTTTGCGGGAAGAGTTTTTATTTTTTCCCATCCTGCTTCGATAAAAGGATCTACCTTAACTCCATTATCATTAAATAACAGTTTTGCGAAGTCTGACTGTTCTCCTGGTAAATTGATTGCAGCAAGTTTCTTTGCAAGAAAAAAGTGTTTCCAATAGAGTAAACTCCCCCCAAGGCCCGATCCAACTTCCAATATGGAGGAATTTTTTGTAAGCCCACATTGTTTTGCAAATTCTGATACAAATTGAATCCCTGCTTGGTTGTACTCTGTGACTCCAATCCAATAGCCAAAATTGGAAACGTAGTAGGGTGATGATTGGGGTAGATCTGTAATGGGTAATTTTGAAAATGGGAAGGGGGTCATTTTTTTACTTGAAACTTTGGTATACCCTGCTGGGTATGTAGGTATGAGCCTTTCCGAAAACCAAACCAAACTCATCCATCGCATCAATCGTATCCAAGGGCAGCTGGAGGCGATCAAAAATACCATCGTAACAGAAGAACAGGACTGTGAAAAAGCGATCCTACTCCTAAAAGCTGCCCACCAAGCCATGAAAAAGTTCGGTGAAGCTTATATCCATGAATATATGGATACCTGTTTCAAAGAAAAGAAGTCCACTCAAAACATCGAAACAGACGTAAAAAAAGCCATTTCCGCTGCCTTTTCCCTTTAATCTTCCCATCCCTCTTTAAAATTCCCATGTAAAAAATACTTGCCAGATATACCCCGCCGGGTATATCTGGATTTAGGCTATATACTATAGGGGGTATGGTAATGTTCTTGGCTTCAACAAAAACATGGTATTTGGAGCGATTGGTATTTCTCATCGCTGGAGTTTTTAGTTTAGTAGGTGTTTCTCTTGGAACATATGTTTCACCTTGGTGGTTCCTCTTGAACTTACTTGTCGGAATGAACTTGGTTGTTTTTTCAACCATCGGTTTTTGCCCAATGGCAATTCTTTTGAACAAACTTGGTGTAGAGCCAAAGGTTAAGGATTAAACCAATGAAACTTTTCACTAGCTTTCTGCTTTTGATCACGCCGATTTATCTTTCTGCTGAAGGAGTCGGGTTTAGTGAACTCTGGAAACGAATCGAAGAAAATTCATCAGCAAGAAAATCCAAATATTTGGAGTGGAAAGCTGGTGAAATTGCAAAGGACAGATCCGACAAACACTGGTTACCTAGGGTTTATGCTGATCTTAGAACTTTTCAAACAAACGATCCTACTCTTAACTTTATGGGAAAATTAAGCCAAAGGAGTGCAACAGATGCTGATTTTTCAACTGCATCCACTCGTTATCGACCGGGTAATTTCCTAGATTCAAATAACCAACCTTACACAACTTTAAACCCAGATACTATGAATCTTTTTGCAAAAGATACATTAAATAATCCAGGTAACCACCAATATTCTAGAGGAACTCTTGGAATGGATTTGCCACTATATGAAGGTGGATCAGGTAAAACTTTTGCTGCAATGAATGAAAAAAGAAGTACGGGTTTAAAATTTGAATGGTTAGCAATCCGAGATAGAGAGTTTGCTCAAGCTGGATTTTATTACCGTGCCATTCAAAGTTTATATGAGTATCAAAAAAGACTCGAACAAATCAAAAAAATTGAGAGTCGATTCCAATCTAATTATTCCTTAGGCAATAAAGGAAACCCTGTTGGTTATGCAGGATACCTTGCATTAAAATCGATCAAAAACCAAATCTCTGTTTTGGAAAAACAATCTGAGTTACAAATCAAAGACTATAAAGATACTTTATATGTTTTATCCGATATGCCAGCAACTGATTTGGAAATTGTCGAATCTGACCTTAATGTCTTCTTGGATACTTATTTTAAACGACCGGTTGGATATGAAAGATCCAATCAGATGAACGCACAAATCAAGTATGCAGAAGGTGAAAAACTGAAAGCAGAAATGGAGATGGCTAAGTTTTTACCAAAAATCGGAGCCTATTCCGAAGCTTACGGATACCAGGGCAGTCGTAATATAGCAAATGCATACCAAGCAGGTGTGTATCTTCAAATGAATCTATACAATCCAAAAGATATGGGAGTTGTGGAAGAATCTAAGTTAAATGCTGAAGCTGCTCTCAAAAAAATAGAAGAAAAAACAAAAGAAGAAGAGACTCAAGTAAAATCATTAATTCAAAAAGAGATTTCACTCAAAGAAACTTTGGAACTCATAAGAGAGTCAATGAAATTCCAAGAAGAACAAGTGATCAATATGCAAAGATTATTCCAAAGTGGAGCAATCAATGCTATGCAATTTGCAGAGACTCTAAACAAATCATTAGATTTATCTCGAGTTTTAATGGAGACCGAAATTGCTCTTTTACAAGTGAGAACAGAAGTATCGATATTTTCAAAAAAGGAAGACACAAATGAATCCATTGGAAGAAATTAGGGCTGGATTTGCAGGGAAACTTGCAGAAACATTTTTACATTCAAGGTTAACTCCTGTCATAGCGATTGCAAGCTTGGTATTAGGTTTATTTGCTGTATACTTAACCCCAAAAGAAGAAGAACCACAGATTTCGGTTCCAATGATTGACATCCAAATTCCAAGCCCTGGATTTTCACCAGAAGAAACGGAAAGGAAAGTTACGGAACCTGTGGAACGTGCCGTTTGGGGACTTGAAGGTGTTGAATATATCTACTCCACTAGTAAGTGGCATGGAAGTTATATCACTGTTCGATTTAAAGTAGGCGAACCAATTGAACCATCACTCGTAAAAATCCATCATAAATTGATGGAGGCAAAAACTGTATTACCGAAAAATACTTTGCCTCCGATTGTAAAATCTTATTCAATTGATGACGTTCCCTTCCTAGCTCTCAGTTTTAGTTCAGAATCTTTAAATGATTATGAATTAAGACAAAAGGTTGGTCCTTTAGCAAGAGAATTGTCTTCAACACCAGACTTGGCAAGTGTGCAAATGTTGGGTGGATTGAAGAAAACAGTTCGAGTAAAAGTTGACCCCAGTTTATTAAGTCGATTTGGTGTTACAGCCATTGAAGTAGCAGAGAGTTTAAAACAAAATGATGCATTGATCCCAGCCGGAAAAAATTGGTCATCGGAATCTGTTGTCGATATGGAAGTTGGGGGTGTGCTTAGAAATATTGCGGATGTAAAACGATTACCTGTTGCCCAACGTGGTGGAAGAGTCGTGCGCATTCAGGATTTAGCCCAAGTGGAAGAGGGGCCGGAAGAAAGAACAAGGTCTTCTGTTTTGTATGACAAATCACTTGGTGAATCCAAACGAAATGCAGTAACGATTGTATTTGCGAAACGGAAAGGAACAAACGTTGTCAATTTATCCAAAGACTTAATTGAAAGAGCAGAATTATTCCAAAAAGATTTACCAAAAGAAATTAGTCTTAGCATCATTCGAGATTACGGAAGTACCGCAGAAGATAAATCCCATGAACTGATCGAACATTTGTTGATAGCAACGATTTCAGTAACAATTCTCATCGCACTATGGATGGGATGGAGATCAGCACTTGTTGTTGCAATAGCAATCCCTGTTACACTTGCGCTCACACTTGCCATTTATTACTTTCTTGGGTATACTCTAAACCGTGTTACACTATTTGCACTGATTTTTTCCATTGGGATTTTGGTTGATGATGCTATCGTTGTTGTGGAAAACATCGAACGCCATTTGGAAGAAAATCCGAAACTAGGTATCATCCGAGCAACACTCATTGCCGTATCAGAAGTGGGAAACCCTACCATCCTTGCTACCTTTACAGTGATTGCTGCTATTTTACCTATGGCCTTTGTAAGAGGACTTATGGGTCCTTATATGAAACCGATCCCTGTGGGTGCAAGTCTTGCGATGATATTATCTTTGATAGTTGCATTTGTCATCACTCCTTGGGCATCTGTTAGATTATTAAAAGAATCACATACTCATTCTGATAAAGAAGTGGGTCATAAAGTTTCCAAATTAGACCAACTTTACATCAGATTCACTAATTGGTTGTTAGGTACAAAGAAAAATGCTAGTCTCTTTGGAGCCATTACCATTGGATTATTAGTTGTTTCCATGGCTTTTGTAGCTTTCAAATGGGTAAAAGTCAAAATGTTACCTTTTGATAATAAAGAAGAATTCCAAGTTCTAATCGATTATGAACCTAAGACAACTTTAACACAGAGTATGTCCCAATCGGAAGGTTTAGCAAAGACACTATTACAAAATCCGAATGTAGAAAAGATACAAATCTTTGGTGGAGAAGCAGCTCCATTTTCATTCTCTGGGATGGTGAAACATTCATTCCTTCGAAATTTAGATTCGATGAATGACCTGCAAATCATCTTAAAGAATAAAAATGATCGTAAAGCTTCAAGTCACGAAATCATCGAATCACTACGAGGAGAGATTAAGTCCTTTGGTGAAAAAAATAATGCAGTGACAAAAGTTTTAGAAATCCCTCCAGGGCCTCCAGTGATGGCAACGATGGTAGCAGAAGTGTATGGTCCAAACGTTTCTGAGAGGAAAAAAGTAGCTGAGGAGATATACAATATCTTCAAAGAAGAACCAAGTGTAGTCGATTTGGATACTTCACTCCGAAATGGAAGACCCAAGATGGTTTATCCAATTGATTTTGATAAATCAGGACTCTATGGAATCAAAACTTCTGCACTTGCCTATACAGGTTCTTTACTTTTTTCAGAATCACCAATTGTTAGTTTGGCGACGGCTAAAGAACCGGAAGAAGTTTCCATCAACCTCTCGATGAAACAAAATGTTCGTAGTTCAAAATCTCCTTTCCAAAACCAAAACATCATGTCAATGGAATCGGGAGTTGTTTCTTCTGAAAGAGTCCTAGGAAATCCTTACTTAGAAGAAGACAGAGCTCTCTTTCGTAAAAACTTAAAACCTGTGAATTATGTGATGAGTGAACTTTCTGGTGAAGAAGAAGCTCCTGTGTATGGGATGTTAAAACTTGCCCCAAAAATTCAATATGAAACACAAACAGCAGATGTCCCTTGGAACACAACAAAACCTGTCATCAAATGGGACGGAGAATGGTTCATTACATACGAAGTATTCCGTGACTTAGGTGGTGCCTTTGCTGTCGTAATATTACTCATCTATGTTCTTGTGCTTGGATGGTTTAAAAGTTATACAGTGCCTCTTGTCATCATGGCACCAATTCCTATTTCACTCATTGGAATTTTGCCTGGTCACTGGGTGATGGGTGCTTATTTCACAGCAACATCCATGATTGGATTTATCGCAGGAGCTGGGATTATAGTCCGAAACTCAATCATCCTCGTAGATTTCATCGAAGGAGAGATTAAAAAAGGAGTCGAGTTAAAAGAAGCGGTAGTCCATGCAGGAGTCGTTAGGTTTCGACCTATGTTACTAACAGCCTCAGCGGTTGTTGTAGGTTCTTTTGTGATGTTATTTGATCCAATTTTCCAAGGTCTTGCCATCTCACTGATGTTTGGTGAAATTGCAGCCACAGTTCTAAGCCGATTTGCAGTGCCAGTGTTATACTATTGGTTCATTGGTAGGTCAAGACAAGGAGTGATCAAACACGGTTAATCAAATTAGAAACTCCAATTAAATAAAAAAAAGCTGAAGGTTTCCCTTCAGCTTTTGAATCTAAACCCAACATTTAAAATGGTTGGGTTTTTTGTTCCTACAATTATCTAGTTCCTTCGTTTTTGATCTCACTATGATTCTTATACAAACCAGTTGCAGTTAGAGACGGTGCTCTAAGGTGTCCAGTGTATTGTGTATAAGTAGTGCTACCGCTAACGATAGAAGATTGGCATTTGTCAAGACCACCAGCACGGTTGTATCCACAAGAAGAATGGTATGCAACTGCATAGTCATCTTCTCCAGGAAGGATTGCAGAAGGTCCAAATGCACCTTTGTAACCTGGTACATGGTGGATCTGAATTCCAGCCGTATTGTTATGGTTAAACGCACCACGCGCTGTGGATACGATGAGAGATTTGTCCATTGCGTTTCCACCAAAGCCGAATGTAGCACCGTTGAGAGCTGATGCCAGTTCCGATCCACCAGAAGCAGCTGCGAGAGCAGTTACTTTTGTAAGATTGAAACCTTTAGAGGACGCAGTGGATCCCAAATTTGCCAACCAAAACTCAATCGCATAACAGCCCGCAGAGTGGCATACGATTTTGCAAGAGTTTGCCCCTTTGCAATAGTTCGTAAGTCCTGTGGAAATGTTAGTTTGTGCGCGAGCAGATCCGTATGTTCTTGGGTCAGAAGTTCCATCATATCCGATGAAAATTTTGGATCCAGAAACAGTATTCGCAGAGGTTCCCCAGTACGAATTTACGTCTGTTGTTCCCACACCATTGTGGTTTTTGTCCGACTTTCCGTGGATGAACACGGTGTAGGTTTGTGCACTGAGTGATCCTGCTAAGAGGAACGCTAGTATTGTTGTGATTGTGCTTCGCATTGTTTTTCCCTTTCCTGATTTTCTTTCTTTAGACACAAATTCCATAAATAAGTCAAATGTGTCAATTTGTATTGTATTTGGGCAAAAAAAAGACCAGCCGAAATGGCTGGTCTTTTGGTCCTACCAAAGATTGGTAAGATTAGGAGTAGAATCCGATCCTATCGGTATCCTTCTCCTTTGAGTTGTCCATGGTCAAGGTAAAGACCAGTAGAAGAAACAGAAGGAGCTCTGTAGTGGCCACTGTATTGTGTGTATGTTACATTGGAGTTGAAAGGCCAAATCCCTTCACTTTGAGTGAGAGAAGATTGGCATTTATTGAGTCCACCCGCTTTGTTGTATCCGCAGGAAGAGTGATACGCTACAGCATAGTCATCTTCTCCAGGAAGGATTGCAGAAGCTCCAATTAAACCTTTGTAACCAGGTACGTGGTTCACAGCAACACCAGCAGTGTTGTTATGGTTGAATGCTCCGCGTGCAGTAGAAACGATGAGTGACTTGTCCATTGCGTTTCCAGCGAAACCAAAAGTAATTCCGTTAAGTGCGGAAGCAAGTTCTGATCCACCAGAAGCAGCAGCTAGTGCAGTTACACCAGTAAGGTTAAAACCTTTAGAGGATGCAGTAGAACCTAAATTGGATAACCAATACTCAATCGCATAACAACCTGCAGAATGGCATACAATTTTACAAGAGTTTGCACCTTTACAGTAGTTTGTTAAACCTGTCGCAATGTTTGTTTGTGCGCGAGCAGATCCGTATGTTCTTGGGTCAGAAGTTCCATCGTATCCGATGAAAATTTTAGATCCAGAAACTGAACTAGTGGAAGAACCCCAGTACGAATTTACGTCTGTTGTTCCCACGCCATTGTGGTTTTTGTCCGATTTACCGTGAATGAACACGGTATAGGTTTGTGCACTAAGCGATCCTGCAACGAGGAACGCAAGTATTGTTGTGATTGAGCTACGCATCTCTTTTTTCCTTTTCCTTTCTATCAATGATTCCTAAATTTATCTCCAACCTTCTGTTTTGATCTGACCATGGTCTAGATACAATCCAGTGGAAGAAACTGAAGGGGCACGGTAGTGACCACTGTATTGGTTATATGTTTTGTTCGAACCAAATGGCCATAATCCTTCATATTGTGTAAGAGAAGATTGGCATTTGTTTAAACCACCTGCACGGTTGTAACCACAAGAAGAGTGGTAAGCAACAGCGTAATCATCTTCACCAGGAAGGATGGCAGAAGCTCCGAACATACCTTTGTAACCAGGGACATGATTCACTGCAACACCAGCCGTATTATTATGGTTAAATGCACCACGAGCAGTTGTTACGATGAGTGATTTGTCCATTGCATTTCCACCAAAACCGAAAGTGATTCCGTTCAATGCGTTTGCAAGTTCCGATCCGCCAGAGGCAGCAGCAAGTGCAGTCACTTTTGTGAGGTTAAAACCTTTCGAAGAAGCAGTAGAACCTAAATTAGATAACCAATATTCAATTGCATAACATCCAGCCGAGTGGCATACGATTTTGCAAGAGTTTGCCCCTTTGCAATAGTTAGTAAGTCCTGTGGAAATATTTGTTTGGGCACGAGAAGAACCGTAGGATCTAGGATCAGTTGTTCCATCGTATCCAATGAAAATGCGAGTTCCGCCTACGGAATTCACAGAAGAACCCCAATACCCGTTCACATCAGTGGTTCCCACACCGTTATGGTTTTTGTCTGATTTTCCGTGTATGAACACAGTGTAAGTTTGTGCGCTGAGTGACCCTGCTAGGAGCAAAGTTGTGATGGCTGTGAGGAGAGTTCGCATGGTATTTTCCTATTCCCGTTTGATGTTTCTCTTGTTGTATAAGTTTGGCAAAAGATTGACAAGAATTTTTTTGACCAATTTAGACAAAATTTTAACATAATTTTGCCATTGTCGCTGGTTTCATGACAAAACTACCTGAGAAATCCTAGGAATTTGCTAGGGGGAGGTGGATGGTGAAGAGGGTTTTCCCTGGTTGGCTTTGGACTTGGATTTTCCCTTGGTGGTTTTCGATGATTTTTTGGACGATAGACAATCCGAGTCCGGTGCCCATTCCCAACTCTTTTGTTGTGAAAAATGGTTCAAAGATCCGAGGTAAGATGTCTTCGGGAATTCCCTTTCCATTATCTTCGATTTGTATTACAGCTTCAGAATTGGTAGTTTTGAGACTGATGGAAATTTTGCCGTTTTCACTAGGACAGGCTTGGAAAGAATTATAGACCAAATTGGTCCATACTTGTACAAGTTCGTCTGCATGCCCATATACGAGTGGGTCTCCTTCACAATTCCATTCTAACTCCACATGGGGTTTCCAACTTTTGGAATACATACTTAAAACTGACTCAATGCCTTCTCTCAGAGATAATTCTTTTTGGTTGTCTTTAGGCCCTTGGTACGAGTGGTGTTTTAAGGCGAATACGATTTTTGAGGCACGTTCGACTGCAGTTTCAATGATTCCTAAATGGAATCGGATCACGTGTTCATTGAGTCTTGATTGGAAGGCTTCGATTCCTTCTTTGGATTCAAATATAAATAAATAATGAGATGGTATCTCTTCCATATGAAAATCGAAACAGGTATCGGCAAGAGAGATTGGATCAGGAACTTGTTTTGCTCTAAAAAAGTTTGTGAGTTCTCGTTTTCGTTTGAATCTGGATGTGACTTCCGAACGTTTTTGATTTTTGAAACTTTCAATGAGTGAATCTGCTTGGACCTCTAATGGAGAACGTTGGTCGGAATCATCGGAAAATTGACTATCCTTTATGAATTGGATACTCCCTTTGATGGCAGCGAGTGGGTTGTTGATTTCATGTGCTACACTTGCAGCGATTTTACCCAAAGTGGACATTCTTTCTGCATGTAACAGTTGTTCCTGGGTATCACGTAATTCTAAGATTGTATTATTGAGAGATACAGTTCTTTCTTCAATTTTTTGTTCGAGTTGGAATCTTGCTTCCCTAACGATCGAAATCATTTCATTAAAACTTTTTGATAGTTCGCCAATTTCATCTTTACTGGAAACTTCTACTGAAACAAATAAATCACCTGATTGCATCCTTCTGATTCCAGAAAGAAGTCTCGTTAAAGGGAAAACGATACTAGTTTTATGTAGTACCGGGTATAACATAAAGATTGTGAAAATCGAAAAAAGTAGCGTTATGATTAACCATACAACAGTTTGGTGAACCTTTTCTCTGTACTCAATGTAAGGGATTGCGACTAAAAAGTGATGGTTTTTCGCGAAAAAATCAGAAGTCCAATAAATTCCAGTAGGATCATTGTTGAATGTATCCACTTTGAAAAATTCATAGGAAGGAATTCTGTTCTGTAAGGTTTCAATTTGATTTTCTGAGAATTCAATTTTATTGATGCGAAAGTTTTTTTCCTGCATGTCAATGACGAGGTCAGATAAATATACAAAAGGATAAATGTTTCCAAGTTCCAATTGAGTTTTGATATTATGTTTTTCTCGACTCATTTCATTTTGAATGTCGATACGGAAACGATTGAACAAAAAATTTGCAACAATCGAAAGTATGAGATACAAAATTGTTAGATTAAAAGTCATAATCTTGAATCCAACAGTTGAAGGAACAGTGTCTTGATTGAGTGAAACCAAAACAAGAATGGTCATGATGATGATTGTAAGATTGGTCAGAACAAATAAATAAGTAGGTTTACTTACATAATTGAGATCAACAAGAATGTCAGCAAATGCTAAAGAAAGGATTCCTAAGATTGCTAAGATAAATCCACCAGTTGCTCTTTTTTTGGATCCATCTAATCGTTTGTATTTTGCAAATAGAGCAGCTAAGGTATTCACTAGAACCAAACAAAGAACAATCGCAATGGACAAAATGGAAAATTGGATCAACGTGTTTTCTGACGATTGAACGGGAACATAAAATTCCATTTTGGGATCAAAACGAATTTCGCGAAAAAAGAAACCGATTCCATTCCACAAACCTGCAACGATAGCAAGTCCTGTTTGGATTCGCAAACTCCATTTACGCCAACGTGGGAATAAGTCTTTTTGGAACCGAAATGCTAACTCAGAAGTAGATACACCCAGGACGAGAATGGCAGGATTTTTTAGAAAAACAAATACGTAGGCTGTAAGGTGGTGTAAGAACGAATTACAAATCGACCAAGCAATGGACCAATAAAACAAACTGAGTAAAGGGATGAGTAATCCTCTAAAACTAGGGGTCAGGTCCTCTTTTCTCGAACGAAAGTAAATATAGGCAATCCCACTGACCAAACTGAGTCCGAAATAGAAGAAACTGTAAAGGTTGAGAGTTGGTGCCAAGCCTTTCCAGAAATGCGAGCGAAGAATCTTTCGGCAAGCATTTCCCATTTGTCCGTTTTTTCCGTTGTGCATCGCACAAATTCCCCTTGCCACCAGAGAGTGGTGCCAGACACTGGCCTTATTGTGCATTGCACAATAAGGAGACACTCAGTCACCATGCGAAAACAATCCAATTTCTTCCATAAAATCGCTGTATTTGGTTTGGGTTTGGTCTTTCTCTTCGAATCGTACGGGAAAATCAACCCTTCAGGAAACAGTCCAAGTGATCTTTCCGCAAGGGTAAAATTACATTCCCTCGTTGCGAAAAACCGACCCGGTCTTTCCAAAAAGGAACAAAAGGACTTGGTCACAGTGATTGAAAGGGCTTCTTACCACATTCGATTCCCAAAAGAGAAAGTCACTACTGCAAAAGAACCAATGGACAAATTGGGGTTTTTGGTTGGCCTCATCCAAACGGAATCACAATTCAATACTCGAGCAAAATCACATAAAGGTGCTATTGGCCTTATGCAAGTGATGCCGGAAACGGCGAAGTGGCTTGCAAATAAAGAAGGAATCCCGTTTCATTCGGAAAAAGATCTTTTGGAACCTGAAACAAATTTAATATTAGGTGTTCTTTATTTAAATTATCTAATGGAACGCACTGAATCTCTCGAAGCTGCATTGTTATCTTATAATGCTGGTTTAGGTGGATACAAACGTTTTGGTGGTGTTCCTTCTTATTCACGAACAGTATACAAATACTATGAAGAATGGAAACAGATGCCTATTCCGACTGAAATTCCGATTTCTGAATCAATCGCGAGTCTCTTTTCCATTTAAATTTTACTTTACATCGTTTCAAAACCGACAAGGCTCTTAACCGTTTTATTAAAGATAAGGAAGGGAGCGTATGGATTTATTTCGTAGATACGGTGTGTATCTAACTGTTGTTATACTAGTATTAGTAGGTTTGATCTTTTATTTCGTTAAGGATGGTTTCGGTTCTGACCAAGAAGCAAAAGAGAAAGCAAGACAAGAAAGAATGGCAAGAAATTCGGATCCAACGCAAGGAAATGAATCAGGTGGAGAAGGTGGTGATGGAGGAGAAGGGATTCCTGATGACGGAGCAACTCCTGAATATATATTAGAAAAATACTTAGAATGGGCTGAATACCCACCCTTCTCAAGACCAATGTCAATTCTCAATCATGATTTAGCGTTCCCATTCATCATTGAAACATCCCCAGATTATACAATCGATGCAAAAACGAACGAACCAACAGGTTATGTATGTTTATTCCAACCAAAAACATGGGCAGTGATTGGAAATAAGGATATGATGTATGTTACACTCGAATGTCGAGATAAAGCAAGGAATCGTGTAAAAGTTTCTATTGATTCACACCAAGTTTTCAAAGAGTGGGAAGGACAACGATTTGGTGTGGTGAGTGCATCAGTTAACGATAGTGGAACCGATGGTGACCAAACAAGAGGTGATAACATTCATACATTCTCATGGAAACCACAAAAAGCTGATTGGGGACAAATGTCTCTTGTAGCTGAAATTACATATGGTCCTGAAAATTTAAAAACAACATTAACTTCTAGTTTTTTTTCCAGTCCTTCCATTCCTGCAGAGTTTAATGGAGTTTTTTCGGACTCACTCCAAGATGGGTCTCTCATTGTAAGAGCAGTAGTCAATGTATACAAAAAAGGAAAATACCATTTAGAAGCCAATTTAAAGGATGAAAAGAATGGTGAATACATCGCCTATGCAGTGTATGACGGTGATCTTGTTTCTGGATCAAATGAAGTAGAATTTACTTTTTTTGGGAAAATCCTACGTGATAAAGACTTAGATGGACCTTACCTTGCTACTTCTTTTAGAGGGCATCGAGTCAATTTGCCGATTGATCCTGATTGGTTTAACCAAGGCGCAGAAGGTTTACGTAAAATCCAGGCAGCAAAAACAACAGAACCTGATCGTGAATTAGTTCTCCCTTACAAAGATGAATACAAAACCAAATACTATAAAGTTGAATCTTTTTCCAATGCGGCTTGGGACTCAGCTGATAAACAAAACCGAATTCGTCAAATTAAAGCACTACAATAAAGTATGATACATTCAATTAAAAAATTCATTCACAAGAGACCATTCCTCAGTCTCTTGTTTCTTTTTATCCTAACTTTACCGATTACCTTACATTTCCTGTTTTGGGGACTTGTTTCTTTAAAAGCTCCCAGGTACCAAGGTGAAATTCGTTCCGAAAAGTTAACTGCAAAAGCAACAGTCATTCGAGACGAAGTGGGAATTCCACATATTGTTGGTGAGGATGCAAAGTCCGCATATTTTGCGTTAGGTTTTACCATGGCGCAGGATCGGATTTTCCAAATGGAATTACAGAGAAGGATTGGGAAAGGTGAACTCACTGAAATTTTTGGTGAAAAACTCATCCCATCCGATCAATTTTTAAAATCGTTATTATTGAAACAAACTGCGGAAAACTACGCCAATCAAACAAAACACATTTATCCAGAAGCTTGGGAACAATTGGATTGGTTTTTGGAAGGTGTAAATCATTTCTTAGAAACTGAACCATTACCCATTGAATACACAATCCTTGGGATCAAACCTCGACCTTTTGACCGGGTGGATGCGATTTCGTTCTTATTTTATATGGGATTTTCATTTGCAGAAGGGATTAAATCTGATAGTTTGTATTCTATCATGGAATCTGAGTTAGTTGGTAGATCGGCTAGCGAATTATTTCCAAGGTATGATTTTGAACCAAATGCCTCCATTTTGGAATCCCAACCTGGTGTTAAAAAATTAACATCAAATCTTCCGGTTCCAAACCTAAATCCAAAGTATGAAATAAAAGGCCGTGATATTAAAAGTTCACTCACACAAGTAAACAAAGATATCACCAACTTAAAGCAATTGGTAACGTTTGTGAGTTCACTAAACCTCCCGATTGAACCATTAGAAGGTAGTAATTCGTGGCTTGTTGGTCCCAGTCGTTCTGCGAGTGGTGGTGCAGTTCTTGCCAATGACCCACATATTGCTTTATCCAATCCAGGTGCTTGGTATGAAGCGTATATCGAATACCCAGGTTACGAAAACTATGGTTACTTTTTGTCCATTATTCCTTTTCCACTCATTGCTCATAATAGGGACAAGGCATGGGGTTTAACCATGCTCGAACAAGATGATGTGAATTTGTATATGGAAACCATTGAAGCTGGTAAATATAAGTCAGGTTCCAATTGGAAAGAATTAACTTATTATAAAGATGAGATCAAACAAAAAGATGGAACTAAAATTCCGTATGAAGTTGCGATCACAAACCACGGGCCAATCATCACCGAACACATAAAAGGTTATAAAGGTAGGCCAGTTAGTTTGTACTGGGCACATCACCATCTAGACAATCCACTCTTAGATGTTTTGTATAAGATGGGTAAATCAAAGTCATTTCAAGAATTGGATTCTGCCTCCTCTATGATTGGAGCACCGGGCCTCAATTTTAGTTACGCAGATAAAGCAGGGAACATTGCCTATTATGCAGTGGGAAGATTCCCAATCCTAAAATCTGGAAATCCAAGAAAAATTTTAGAAGGTTCGACAGGTGAAAATGATGTGATAGGTTATGTTCCGTCTAAGGACAATCCTAAGATCATCAATCCCAAAAATGGGATCATAGTCACGGCCAATAACCTCGTCACAAGTGGAAAATTACCTGGACTTGGTAAACCTGAAGGAAATTGGCAACCACCAGATCGTTTTCAACGGTTAGTTGGAATTCTTGAAACCCAAGAAAAATGGAGTTTGGAAGAACTAGCAGCCATTCAAAATGATACAGTTTCTTCTTTTGCACCAGAATACTTAGAGATTTTGTTTTCTTCCGTGAAGGAACCAAAAACGTTAGGTGGCAAAAAAGTTTTAGAAATCCTTAAAAATTGGAATTTTGAACATTTTCCAGAGTCCCAAGGGGCAGCTGTGTATGATGTTTTCTTTTACATCACAATGAAAGAACTTCTCATAGATGAAATGGGACCTGAACACTTCGAACTGTATGGGGACATGGCAGAGTATTGGAATGCGTACCGTCGATTCATCCGTAATCCAAATTCAAATTATTGGGATGACCTTCGAACAGTAGAAACCTTGGAAACAAGAACTGATATCTTAAATCGTTCCATTGAACTAACTGCCAGATATTTGGAAAAAAATGTTTCTGCCTCACCAAGTCTTTGGAAATGGAAATATTTATACAAAATCAAACACCCTCATCCACTAGGCGTTTTACCATTGATAGGTGGTGTTTTTAATATTGGTCCCTTACCAAGTGCTGGTGGAGCCGAAGTTGTAAATAATTTAAAATACAAACTGATGAAAGAGGATTGGACTGCTATGGCAGGACCTTCCAAACGTAGGGTCATTGATTACGGAAGGTTCGATGAGTCAGTGACACAACTTCCGATTGGGAATAGTGGGAATTTAGGAAGTCCTTTTTATGGAAATCTTGTGGATGATTATATCAATGGGGTCCACAGAAAAATCCTATATTCGAAAAGCCAAGTGGGGGATGGCAAGTATCGTTTAGAATTCCAACCCAAATAAGAGATTTTTCCCTACCCATCTGGGTAGGGATTCAATTTTCTACTCTTCCCATTTTTGTTTTGGTCGATTCTTAGAGTAGATGGTTCGGCACTTCATTTTTCCATTTTTATTCGTATCGTTTCTGTTTGCACAGTCACCATCTGATCGAATGGCATTTGCTTTTCGTAGCCAATCCTCTTTAGATCCACTTCGTATGATTGTTGTGGGGGAAGTAGTTGGGATTGAAAAAGCAAGTTTTTACGAAGTCGATAAACTTTCACAAGAATTAGAAGTCGATACAAGACCGGACACAGTCACAATCAAGGTGGCAGATCCAAAAGGCATTCGAGTTGGCCAAACCCTCTATTTACTCGAGAAAAACCAAGACCACAAAACGTTCCGTGATGCTAACATCGTCGGAATGATCACTGTCAAATCCGTTTACCTCACTACTTTTTTTGGATGGCAGGTGCGCGGAGAAGGTTACCTTCGTTTGATCGAAGATAGGCCAGTAACAGCTGCTAGAATGCTCGATACGACTAAGTATGAAGAAGCCTTTATCGCAAAAAAACAAGGTGATCATTATTTTGCCAAAGGCCAAATGGATGAAGCACTTCGTAAATACAAACATGCTGTTTCTTTGGACCAAAGTTCACCTGATTTACATTATGCGTTAGGAAAAGCCCATTGGAAAGATGGAGAAGGGTATGTATCAACTGCCTTTGAATATTCCATGGCTTGGAAAAATAGAGAACGATTTTCGAATCCCCAAGAACGTTTGTTATTCCTTGTAGACTATTTACGGTTTTTGACTTTTTATTTCAAAGTGGAAGGGAAAGAAAATAAAAAACAATTAGAACTGATGCCACAGGTAGCAAAAGAAGCACGTACATTATATCCAAAAATATACGAAGTTTGGTTGTATAGTTTTGAAGTGACTTACTTAAGTTTATTACATACAAATTTAGCTGGGAATACAGTTGATCTTCGCAAAACAAGGGATGAACTTGCCAGTCGTTCAGAAGAATTTTTGAACAAAGCTTACTCTCTTAGAAAATCTGACTATTACCTACATAAATTAGCATGTGAGTTTTACAATTTACGTTGGAAAGAAACAAGAGGAACCAATGAAGAAACCACATATCGATCCAAACTTGTAGAACACGGTAAACTTTTGCGATTGTATTATACTGGCGAAACTACCTTGTCGGAAGATTTACTCAATGCAATTCGTCTTGCTGAAAAACAATCTGGATTACTCTGAAAGTATTTTCATACTTTTTTCAAATAAATAAGATTCTAAAAACAACATATCGTCTGGTGCTGAGCTAAAATAGTTCACACCTAGGTGGTAGTGATCTCCTTTATCTAAAAAACGAATGATTTCACCCCTTAGGATCATGGTCCTTTCTTTATTTAATGGGATAAACATTTTGATGATATTGTGTCGTTTTAAATAATGAAACAATCGTTTGTCATAGATTTCAAAAAGTAAACCATCCAATGATATATCGACAACTTTGGTTGTGGATTGCATGGTTTCATAACTTCCATACTGAATCGCAATTTTTGTGAATACATAGCTGATGATTTCAGCCAATTCAAAAATATAAATGGCTTGGTTTTGTGAAATTGTAAATCGTTCCATTGCAGTGGAATATACTTTAATATAACCCACAACATCTTCGTACAATCGGATTGGTGTAATGATATAAGAAACATAGAAATTTCTGGATTCGTGTTTTCTCATGGATTCAAAAAAATCCAAAGCAAATTCATCGCCTAATTCCTTTGCCATCTCCTTGTGTTCCGAAAAATAATTAAATAACACATCATCTTTTGGCTCATTGATATAAGAGGTGATCCGATTACAATCAGGGATGTAGATTGTTTTCCCGGTGCGAAGAATTGTTTTTTTAGTAAAATCATCAAATTCGTTTAATTTTTCATCTTCTTTGTAAAAATGAATTTCATAGTCTTTGGAAATTCTTTCGATTGCCTCAGTTAACATAATATTGATGAGTTTACTGTCAGGTCTATCTTTTCGTACTTCCTTCATTAGGTGAGGGAACCTGCTTTCTGCATAAAGGTTTTTCCCAACTTCCCTTGACCCTCCAGACAAACTTCGAAAGAGAATGATAAAATTCATGAACAAATCATCTACGGGGATCCGTTTATTCGTTCTTAGCTGGTATGATTGCAACTCCGTTGGAGTTTTGATGACAATTTGGTCTTTTTGGATATCAAGGATGACAACTTCAAACTGATAATTGATGTTCATTACCTCAAATCGAACGCGGGCTCTGCGGGAACCTTTTTCGACGAGGTCAGGGATCATGAGAGTGACTGTATGAGCTTCAATTTCCTCAACGGCAGCGACTAAGTTATCCTCTTCATAGATAAATTCAAACTCTCTGTTGTCAGCTTTTAAGTAATAAAAGAGGTGTTTAACAATATTGACATCGGATCCAATAATCGTCTCATCGAATAACGATTCTAAAATCGTGATGAGTTCCTGCATCGAATCTGTTCTACCGATTGCCATACTAAAATTATCGATTTTTAGAGGTCCAAAACTGATTTTCTGGTAGAGAAAATATGCCAGAAAACGACAGAATCCGCCGAAATGGGAAGTATATGGAACTAACTCTCCCCAAACATGTAAATCCTGAGCTGATGCCAATGATCCGACAAGGACTCCTAAGTCCTGAAAAGGTAGCCATTCTGTCGGAACTGCATTCCATAGTGGAACGATTTGCAGGGTGTTTGTATACTGATGAAGAGGCCCAAAAGAAAATTTTGGAAAAAACTGGATCTCTCCCTGATCTCATCACATGGGGTGATTATTTCCAAACAGAAGTTGCATCCCGTTATTACTTAGAATCTGAAGATTCACTTCGCAGGATCATCGATACAATCCGATTTGATTTGATTTCTTCCCATTTGATTTTTTCTGGAAAACCAGACCACTACAAAGACAAAATCAGAGCTGATGTTTTGTTTAGCAAAGGCATAGACTCAGTTTTACCAAATCAAAATTTGGAAAGCCAACACTTAGAAATTTTACTCAATTACTTTGAAAATATGGAAATTGGGAATAAACCTTTATCTTTACAAGATAAAGCCTGGTACGAATCCTTTCAGATAGATGAAATCGCGATTTGAAGCCAAAGAGTATGAATTCCTAGAAATAGAATCCCGTGAAACAGAAGATGGAACCATCCTTTCCATCTTCTTAAACAATCCTTCTTCCCGTAATTCCATGACATGGAAAATGGGAGAAGAGTTTTCCCATCTCATCCATTCCATACGCAAACAAAAAAAATTACCGAGAGCCGTTATCATCTCTGGTCGAAATGACGTGTTCTGCGCAGGTGGTGATTTGAATTTATTACGATCATTTTCAGAGAAAAGTTTTTCACAAAACAGACGTGATATGAGAAAGTTCTATGGTTTCTTTTTATCTGTGCGAAAACTTCCTGTTCCTGTCATTGCTGCCGTGAATGGACATGCAATTGGTGCAGGTCTTTCCTTAACGTTTGGATGTGACTTACGTATTTTTGCAAGTGATGGGAAGTATTCGTTTAATTTTGTCCGTTTGGGGATCCACCCAGGGATGGGATCGAGTTTCCTTGCCCCGGAACTTTTGGGAAAAAGTTTAGGTGGTAGGTTACTGCTAACTGGTGAAACGTTTAACGGGGAGATGGCTAAGGAGTGGGGGCTTGCATTAGATGCCGTTCCCAAAACATCTGTGTATGAACGTGCTATGGAACTTGCCCTATCCTTATCAAAAGCCGCTCCTCTTGCCTTACAAGAACTCAAACAAAATTTGTACTCCTGGAAACAGTTGGATTCGGCATTGAAAAAAGAAGCAGAATCACAAGCGCGAAACTTTATCTCAGATGACTTTAAAGAGACCATCCAGAGTATTATAGAAAAACGAGATCCTAAGTTTAAGGGTAAATAAAATTTTAGAAAGTTTCTAAAATTTTGTCTCGACAAGCGACTGGTAAGGGGTTACATAAAAGTTTGATGTCTGACCTTCCACTCAATCCTGATTGTTTTTTATGTGATTATAAAAATCATAATGTGCTCCATTGTGCTGCCCATGAAACAATTGAAAGAATCAATGCAGGGAAAGATTTTACGATTTTCCCTCGTGGCAAACATCTCGTCACTGCCGGTGTAAAAGCCGAAGGATTTTTTTTCATCAAATCAGGACTCGTTCGCAGTTATGTGCAACTTGCCAGTGGCAAAGAACAAACACTTCGTTTGAGTGGCCCTGGCGATTGGGTCGGATTTCGTGATTGTATTTCCGATTCCATTTCCCACCACAATGTTGTTGCGGTTGAAGACACTCATGCTTGTTACATCACAGGAGCTCTCATCGATGCTCTTGTCAAAGATGATAGTAATTTCCAAAAAGAAGTATTCCGTCAAATGGCCAAAGAGTGGCGTGAGATGGAAGAACATGTGGTCTCTCTTGGAACCAAACAAGTCCATGAAAAATTAGCAGAGATCCTCATCGTCTTAGACAATGCACAAGGAAGAAAAAACCATGTGGAATTAAAAGTCACAAGGGACGTTCTTGCGACTTTCATTGGTACAAAAACGGAAACCTTGGTGCGTGCCCTTTCGGATCTCAAAGCCAGAGAATTTATCTCTGTCGACAAAAACCGCATCGACATTCTGAACAGAGATGCATTGTATTCTCTCTCAAAAATTGCCTAAATTTTTATCACAGCTATTAAGCAAGTGCCATGGATTTCCGATGGTAGAAGTGATTGATAATCAAGGTAGGGTCTGTTGCCTGATTTTACCTTAAATCACTCCCGGGGGGCTTCCGAAAGGATTCCCCCTTTTTTTATTTCCCTTGTTTCTTTCCCTAGACTCTAAATTTTGGAAGTACCATGAGTAGAAATCGAAGCCAGGGCCCTAGTTTGTTCGGGAATCCGATCCTTCATCCATTGAATGTCATTTTAATCCTCAATTGTGTTATCTTTTTTTTACAATACTTCGCAAACCAACAATTGATCTTTCGATTTGGACTCACTCCTGACTTCGTACTTAGTGGCGAAATTTGGCAAATTCTAACCTATGGATTTTTACATGAGGTTGGATTATTACCAATCCATCTTTTGTTTAATATGTATGCTATGTACATGTTAGGAAGTAATATCATTCCGATCATTGGGAAAACTAAGTTTATCATATTATATTTTTTATCACAGATTGGTGCGGGTATTTTTGTAGTTGGTTCCGCATATTTAAACTTTATGTTAGGTGGTGGAATTTCCATATTAGAGTCCATGACCTCACAAACAATTGGTGCGTCGGGTGCAGTCTTCGGCTTACTCGCGTTATTTGGTTTGTTTTATCCGAATGCAGAATTATTATTATTCATTTTCCCGGTGAAGGCTAAAAATGCTGTTTGGGTATCACTTGTGATTGGGTATTTGATTTCCCAATTTGGAAATGCACCCATTTCGAATACCTGCCATTTGGGCGGAGCCGTGACCGCATGGTTACTTGTGAAACTTTTTCCTAAACATTTTTTACCAACAACAATGCCATACCTTCCAGGAATGGAATGGGAATCACCAAGGCAATCTGAATCAGTCTCGCAACAAAAACCAAAAGTGGTGCCTGTGGAAGATTTGTTTTTGGACCAAAAAAAACTCAACGAAACTGTCTTACGCCAAATTGAAACCAAAAAAGATCGATCTTCGGTCATAAAATATTTACAACCATTACAAGTAGAAAACGCCAATATTTGCCCTCCCTCTACGTATAATACCGAAGATCCCATTTGTTTACGGTGTGAGTGGTTGCCAAATTGTGCCTTACGAAAGGTTCAGGAATAATTTTTCGTCTAATTCCTTGACACTCATTTGAGATGGGGATAATGAAACTATGCCTGAAGAAAAAAAGTCCTCTGTGGATGAGGTATTAAAACGCGAAAAATTAGCAAAAGACTTCGAAAAGGAAAAGCGAGTTTCCGAGCAGAAGGCAATCGAACAAGCAGCATCGAAACTGTCTTCACAAAGCCAAGTTGTCACTGAGACTTCTAAATCTTCCAAATTCATCACCAATATCGACATTGCCTTTTCTCAGGCAAAATCAGATTTGCGGTATTATTTTTTGAATGATGGCAATTATGCGGATGAATTCAAACGAATGTTTGTCGAAAACGAGGCGATTTTCAAACGGTATGGAATCACGAGCCAAAAGTATATGGAATACATTCGTGAATCCTTCGATCGATATAAAAAGATCCATGACATGATGCCACTCGATCCCATGAAACCTAAACATTTTAAATATGTGGAAGATTCGATTACTGAACTCATCCGAATGTTCAACCAAAGGTTTGGAAAATAGAGGGAAATTTCAGGAAAAAAGGAGCGGATTTCCCTAAAAAATTGAGAAGGATTTTTACCTGGTTTGTTAATCCCAATAGAGGGACATATTTGGACTCACGTTGGAAACGGATTTTGGTTTTTGTTTTGGTCGCATTGGTTTATTGTTTTTGGGTATTTATTGGTTATAATTTGGTAGGTGTTTTGAGCCTCGCATCCTAAATCGTTTACATTCTCTCTTGACATCAGGGTTTTCTACCAAACATGCTTAGGAATATGGTGGAATCCAGAAAAACATCCGAAACGGACATCCGCTTGGACCTAAACCTCCGAGGCAGTGGTGTTTATTCATTCGATACAGAAATCCCTTTTTTTGAGCATATGCTCTCGCATATAGCCAAACACGGTCTCATTGACATGGACTTAAAACTTCGTGGGGACATTGGTATTGATTGCCACCATTCCGTGGAAGACACAGCCATTTTACTTGGACAAATGATCCATAACCAACTCGGGGACAAAAAAGGAATCTTTCGGTATGGAAATTTCACCCTTCCGATGGATGAAGTTTTGACAACTGTGGCAGTTGACTTAGGTGGAAGATTTTATTTTAAATATACTGGACCCGCACTAGATGGGAAGTTTGGAATTTACGACGCCGAACTTACGTTAGAGTTTTTACAAAAACTAGCACTAAACGCAAAAATGAACCTCCATGTTGTGGTACATTATGGTGAAAACAGACACCACATCCACGAATCTATATTTAAGGCCTTGGGAAAAGCATTACGCCAAGCAATTTCGATTGATTCAGGTGCCAAAGACCAAATCCCTTCTACAAAGGGAATGCTAGAGTGATTGCAGTTTTAGATTTTGGAATGGGGAATATCCATTCCTTATTAAAAGCAGTTTCTTTATACACCGATGATTTTGTTTTTACTGACGATCCGGACAAAGTAAAATCGGCAGATAAAATCATTTTACCAGGTGATGGACATTTTGATAAAGCGATGCAAAACCTAAATGAGTTAGGATTTGTTTCTATCATCAAAGAACATGTCGCAGCTAAAAAATATTTATTTGGTATTTGTATCGGTTATCAAGTGTTATTTGAAGATTCAGATGAAACCAATAAAGTTGGTTCTACAATTCCTGGATTAGGACTTATCAGAGGCAAAATCAGAAAGTTTGAAGGTAAAGCCAATCTCAAAGTTCCTCATATGGGTTGGAACAAACTCTTTGATATCAAACAAAAGAACACAAAACTTTTAAAAGGAATTCCAAACGAATCCTTTATGTATTTTATTCATTCCTATAGACCAGTTGGTGTAGATAGGTTGGATATTACAGCTAACTGCCATTATTATGGAGAATCGTTCCCAGCAGTAGTCGAAAAGGAAACTATTTTTGGAACTCAATTCCATCCAGAAAAATCAGACAAAATTGGGCTTGGAATCCTTAAAAATTTTATCGAACTCTAATGTTAGTATTACCAGCAATTGACTTACTCGACAATGAAGCAGTCCGCCTATTACAGGGAGACTATGCTAAAAAAACGGTTTATTCTTCTTCCCCTGAAAAAATGATCCAAGTGTTTGAAAAACAGGGTGCAACTCTCATCCATATAGTGGATTTAAATGCAGCAAAAACTGGAAAATCAGAAAACGGAAAAACAATCAAAAAAATTAAAGAAGAATGCTCCGTCGAACTTGAGCTAGGTGGAGGAATTCGCTCTATCGAAAATATGAAATTCTATGATGGGCTCGGAGTTTCACGTTTTATTTTAGGCACTGTTGCTGTGGAAGATCCGAACGTTGTCGAAAAAGGTTTAGAAATGTTTGGGCAAAATAGGATTGTCATTGGCGTTGATGCTAAGAATGGTTATGTGAGAACGAAAGGTTGGGAAACCAATTCTGGAATTTTATATAAAGATTTTTTAAAGACGATGTATGGAATGGGAGTCCGCCATGTGATTTTCACTGACATATCCAAAGATGGAATGATGGAAGGGCCCAATACAGATGTGTACATTGAATTACTCAATGAATTTCCTGATTTACAATTGGTTGCTTCTGGTGGGGTTTCTAAAACTGAAGATTTGGTAACTTTATTTGAAAGAACGAATGGAAAATTGTTTGGAGCTATCACAGGTAAAGCCATTTATGAAGGAAAATTAGATCTAAAAGAAAGTATCAGGATTCTAAATCAAAAGAGGGAAAAGTAGAAATGAATCGTAAAAATTTGGCAATCGGTGGTCTCGTCGTAGGAGTTTTAGGACTTCTTTTTTCGTTCCTACTAGCAGTAGAGTATTTTGGAATTGGGACTGATAATGTAGCTGGAGCCGCTTGTTCTGCATTAGGTGGTGGAGATTCTTGTTTAAAAGTCGCTGAAAGTTCCTATTCAGCCATCCCTGGAGTTCCATTTTTAGGCAACGTTCCTATCGCCTTACTTGGGTTTGGGTTTTATGGATTAATCACTTATGCATTTTATCTCATTTCTAAAAGTACAAGTTCTGATGAAGTCACAAAACTAATTTCTCTACTGTTCCCAGTTTTGGTTTTAGGATTCATATTTGATCTAATTCTTTTTGGAATTTCTGTGGGAATTATCGGCACAATTTGCCAATTGTGTTTTGTCACATACCTAGTCACCATCTCTCTATTATCAATTTTGTTTCTGTTATGGAAAACAGAAGGGAAACCAAAGTTTGATATAACATCTTCTTTAAAAGAAGGGATTACTACATTTGGACTCGTTTTCTTTTTTAGTTTTTCAGTAGGATTTGCTTCTAGTAAAATGTGGGTGAAAAGTGAATCATCGAATACACTAGCTACATCTCGTGGAATGGATTCTAAGGAAATCCAAACTAAGATTGATGCTTTTTTCTTAGAGCCAACACTTGGAATCAAAACACAAGGTTCACCATTCATTGGGAAAAAAGATGCACCCATCACAATCGTAAAGTATGCTGATTACAATTGTGGACATTGCCTTCATACTAGCCATATTTTACACACAGTTCTTTCTGAGTATGATGGAATGGTAAAAGTAGTGTATAAAAATTTTCCTTTAGATGGTTCTTGTAACCGACTCATGCAACAACCAAGACCAGGGGCAACTTCCTGTGTAGCTGCAATGGCTGCGATTTGTGCAGACAAACAAGGAAAATTTGAACCAATGTATCGTGGTTTGTATGATAACTTAGAGAAGGGTGTGGCTCATTCAGGTGCGAGTGTTGTAAATTTAGCGAACCTGATTGGTCTCAATGTTTCCTCATTAAAAACCTGTATGGCTTCCAAAGAAGCTCAAAACCAATTGAATGCAGAAATAGACGAAGCAGAAAAATTAAATATCCAATCCACTCCTTCTCTTTTTATCAACGATCGTAAGATTGAAAGTGGAACACCAAATCCAATATTCTTAAAAACGTTATTGGAACAAATCATCCAAAAGATGTAATACTTTCAGCACCTAAGTTCTTTTAGGTGCCAATCGGATGGGTCCTTCTGGTAAAAGAGAAGGATCTCCCACCTTTTCCAATTCCCATGAATTTAAAACAGTATTGTCTTTTGTGTGGAGTGCAGGTCGTAAACTCACCACTGATTGGTTTTGTTTGTACAAAGACCTACGACCATAAAACCATCCACTTGTTTCTTCTGGATGTGTGTTTTTTCCATACACTCCTCGCATGAGATAACTTTGTTTGGTATCATCTGCTAATTTGCGAAAGGAAATCGGATCCATCGAAATGGTGTGGTCTGGCCCTTCCAAGTTTCGGTCTAAAGTGAAATGTTTTTCGATGACAACAGCACCAAATCCAATTGCGAGAGAGGAAGCGAGTGTGCCATCGGAATGGTCACTAAATCCAACAACAAAATCTGTTATGTCCAAATAATAAGGAATGGATTGTAAATTCACTTTGTCTAGTGGTGTTGGGTACATGGACACACAATGTAAGAGACAAACTTCTACCCTTTCATCTTGGAATTTAGAAATGGCACGAATCACTTCTTCTGGTAAGGCAGCGCCAGTGGAAACAATGATAGGTTTCCCTGTTTTGATGACTTTGTTTAACAGAGATAAGTTGACGATATCACCTGATGCAATTTTATAAATAGGAACATTGAGACTTGATAATAGATCCACAGCTGAATCACAAAGGGGAGTAGAAAAAAAATCGAGTCCCAAATCCAAAGCTGTTTTTTGGAATTCACGATGAAAGGTTTCATTCAATTCATACTGTTTGAAGATATCAAATAAAAACTTTACATCAGGGTTTTTGGCATCTATGAACTCTTCTGTGCGATAGGTTTGGAACTTAACCGCATGGGCACCTGATTCTTTTGCCTTTTCGATCGTACGTTTTCCAATTTCTAAATTGGCATTATGGTTGAGTCCAATTTCTGCAACCAAATATGGACTTGAGTTTCTAGTTATGCTTTTGTTCCCGATATGAAAATCCAAAGTGTGCCTCTAGATTTCATTGTCGGCAGATTAAACAAATCCTAAAATTTTTCCTAATTGGTAAACCAGAAATGAACTTGTAATGGCAAGTGTGGTCATATACAAAAACTGCACAGTAGGCCATAACAAACTTCCTGTTTCCTTTTTGGTGACGGCAAGAGTCGACATACACTGGCTTGCAAAGGCAAAAAAGAGAAGTAGGGAAACTCCGGTGAGGGGTGTCCAGACCAAACTACCATCGGACTTTCGATCAGATCTTAAGGTTTCTCGTAAGGATTCGGATTCTTCACCTTCTTCTTCCGATCCGTATAATACGGCTAAGGTGGATACCATCACCTCTCTTGCAGCAAAAGAAGTGAGGATCGAAATTCCGATTTTCCAATCAAATCCCATGGGTGCAATGGCAGGTTCCATTACCTTACCCACACGTCCGATATAGGAAGTTTCAATGGGGCTAGTTTTCCAAACATTCTCTTTATATTCCGCTGGGAAATGGCTTAAAAACCATAATAAGACAGAAATATAAAGAATGATTTGGCCCGCTGTTGCTAAAAACGATTTTACCTTACCATACACAGTGAAGAATAAACTTTTGAATGAGGGAATGTTATACCTCGGAAGTTCCATCACAAAGTAAGATGCATTTTCCTTGAAGACAGTTTTTCTAAAGAGTAGTGCAAACGCAAAACTAACCGTCATTCCTAGAAAGAACATGGAAAATAAAACAAAGCCTTGGACATTGAAAATACCGAAGATTGGCGGATAACTAAATACTGTGCCTACAATCAAAATATAAACTGGGTATCTGGCTGAGCACATGATGAGTGGCGAAACCATAATAGTTGTTAATCGGTCTGATTTGTTCTCAATCGTTCTTGTTCCAAGGATGGCAGGTACAGCGCAAGCAGCCGAAGAGAGTAGAGGGATAAATGATTTTCCCGATAAACCAAATTTCCCCATAAGTCTATCCATGAGAAAACTAGCACGAGCCAAATAACCAGATTCTTCTAGGATTCCAATAAATAAAAAAAGAAGGGCAATTTGAGGGACAAATACAACCACGCTACCAACTCCACCTAATATACCTTCAACGAGGAGGGAACGAAATGGTCCATCTGCTAGATACATTGATATGTATTCTTGTAATTGAGTAATTCCTACTTCAATTAAATCCATTGGGATTTCTGCAAACGTAAATAAACTTTGGAATAAAATTCCCATCAAAAGGAAAAAACAAAAAAATCCAAGAATGGGGTGTAAAAAAATAGAATCCAATCTTTCTCCCCAACCACCATTTTTCGCAATAGGAGATAAAATCGTCTCTGATATGATTTTTTTAATCAATATGGATCTATGGATCATCTCTTCTTGGTAACCAAACTGGTATTTGTTTGATTGCAATTCTTCGGATAGGATTTGTTTGGTGGAGTTTGGGAATTGGTTTAGGTATCGATTGTCTTGTAAGTGTGTGTCGCCATTCAAATATTTTAAGGCTTGTGATAAAAAGAATTCTGCTTCGTTGGTATTGATGTTGAGTTGTTTTTTGAGTTTGGTAAATAAGGATTCTTCTTTTGGTTCCCATTCCCAAAGGCGTTTTTGTTTTCGAAAAGAATTATCATTTGAGAGTAGATTTTTTAGTTCTGAAATTCCTTCTCCCGATTTTGCATTTACGAGAACAATTTCTAATCCTAAAGATTGTTTTAGCGAATTCAGATCAAATTGGATTCGTTTTTTTTCTAAAACATCTTTCATGGTGAGAACAACCAAAGTAGGTACACCCATATCGATGATTTGTAATAAAAATTGTAATCCTCGTTCTAAATTGAGAGCATCAAGAACGTAAATGACTACTTCATCTTCTTTTCTTTTGAGTAAAATTTCGTACGCAATTTTTTTATCTTCTGCGATTCCACCAAGACCGTATGTTCCTGGTAAGTCGGTAATTTTTAGTTCTAAATTTGGTAAAGAAACGAAACCTTCTTTTTTTTCAACAGTGACTCCACTAAAGTTTCCTGTTTTTTGTTTTAGGCCAGTGAGTTGATTGAATAATGTGGTTTTCCCACAATTAGGATTCCCGACTAGGTAAATGTTTTTTTCTTTCATCATTTATTTGGTTTTTAGTAAAATCGCTTCTCCGTCTTTCATTCGAAGCCCAATTGTGGTTCCACCAAGTGAGCAGATTAGTTTACCAAGGTACTTCGATTTGGTCTTCAATCGAATTTCAGCACCAGGAAAAAAGCCTAGTTCCAAAAGTTCCGTGAGCATTTGTTTTGGCAATTGCTCCATATTAATGGATTGGATGACAGCAGAATCACCTTCGTGTAAATCGAGTAATGTCATGATTTCCCAATTACAAAGTTTTGAGAGTCTCGAAATAAATTGATTTCAGGAGCCATGGATTTTACGTAACGATCAAAGTATAACATTTGTTTCATGAGGAGGGCAAATTCTCTTGGAATTTTTAATCCATTTTTTTCGGCAATTTCCTTCATTTCGAACATGATTCGATTCACCTTCGATTCATCAAACATTTCGTTTTCTGTTAAATGTACATAGACAGATTCTAATTCATTGAATACAGAATCTAATTCTTTGGCTAGTAGAGTTGGATTCACTCCACTATCCGTTGAATCCATTTCAACAAGTCCTTTGGCTACGAGTGTTGGTTCTCCAATTCCAATTCCTTGTGTGAATAACATAAGGCCACGCCAGATTTTAGGTGATATCCTTCCAACAATTCCAAAATCAATAAAACCAATACTTCCATCTTTCAGGATCATTAAATTGCCAGCGTGGACATCTGCATGGAAAAAACCTTGGTTGGATAAAGAAGAAAACCAAATTTCTAGCGCATCACTCAATACCTTTCTTGGGTTGTCTGTGAACTGTTTTAACCCTTTTTCATCAGTGATGGGAACTCCGTAAAAACGTTCCATGGTTAAAACTTTTTTGGTAGAAAGGGTATGATACACTCGAGGAACTCTTGCCCTTGTTTCTTTTGCTTTTAAAAGATAAGTTTCAAACTCTTCGATGTTTTTTGCTTCTTGGATAAAATCTATCTCTTGTAAGATCGAAGTTTGGAATTCTTGGAACATCGCAGTAAGTCCCGATTTTTTAAATTCAGGGGCAATGACTTCTAAAACTTTCGTGAGAATTCCTAAAATCTGCATGTCGGTTTTTAAGGTTAAGTGGACATCGGGCCTTTGTACTTTGACAACCACGTCAAGGCCTTCTTTTGTGACTGCCGCATGGACTTGGGCGATCGAAGCTGAGGCAAGAGGAGTTTCTTCAAAACTATGGAAGAGGGTTTCCAAATTTCCACCTAACTCCCGTTCGACAGAAGATCGGATTTCACGGAATTGTACGGGTCTTACGGAATCAAGACAGGCTTGCATTTCTTCCACATACTCGATGGGAAAAAGAGATGGGGCACTTGCGATGAATTGACCCAGTTTGATATAAGTGGCACCGAGTTGCGAGAAGGCTTCTCTGAGAGAGATTGCGATTTCTCTATGGTTTGGGTTTCCTTTTGCCAGTTTGGTAAGGATTCCGAGGAGCCTCGTAGAAAACACAAAACTGGAATGGGCCACACGAAGGCTTGAGTGGAGACCGAAAGAAACAATTTCGGAAAATGAGTCCATAAGCCCTAATTTGCGACCTAATTGGGGATTGGAAACGACAAAATGGACTCCGAACCTACAATTGAAATAGAGTTGCAGGATTAGGTCCCAACCAAAAACTTATCAAATCGCACCCATGAGCCAAGAAACTGTCCTGTACCAAGAGTTAGAGAAACTCGATCTCAATGAGATCAAAAAAATCGCAAGCCTTTGGAACATCCAAAAGATCCCAGGAAAGGACAAAAAATCGACCATTTTGGGTCTCATGGAGATTTTCCAAAACGAATTTTACCTAAAAGGTGTTTTGGAAAAGTTCACTCCACTCCAAGTGAACATCCTCACCTCTATTTTGAAAAACAAAGGAGTGATGACCCTCGGAGAAATCTCGAGAAAGGTCAACATCCCTCCCATCAACGTGGAGATGGAACTCAACGTTCTTCGAAAGTATTATTTATTATACCAAAGAAAAAACCGCGAACGTCTTACTAATAATTTAGATAAATACCATACCTATGATGAATACCAAAAACTCATCAAAGTAGAAACAAATCCTAAGGGTGAGAAGTTTAAGTATTCCATTGAGAAAACTCTTCACAAAGCAACCCTTGCGGAACTTCCAGAGGAATGGAAAGAAGCAGTCGGTGCAAAAAAAGGCGAACACATTGAAACCTTTTTAAAAAATGCACTCAGTACTGAAGTTTTACAAAAACTGATCGATGAACTTTCTGATTTTGATAAAGATATATTACACCAAATTTACATCCACGGTGGTGTGATTGAAGCCGAAACCATCCGCAATTATATCACTGTCAATCGTGGGAAGTTTGAACAAACGATTCCTCACCTAACAGCACTTTATTTAGTTCGAGATTTGTATTATGTGGAAGACAAATTCATTCGTGTGATTGTCATTCCAAAAGAAATTCTCGATCATTTACAGTTTTCACCTATTTTACCTCCCGTAAAAAAAGGAACTCGTGTTCGTCAGGAAAAAATTTCTGCAAATGGACTCGATTTTTTCTTAAACGTAAAAAAACTCATTTCTTATATTTCTAGAAAAGGTTTGAACCTAGCAAAATCAGGAAAAATCAAACAAGCGGATCATAAAAGAACTGAAACAGAGCTTTTATCACCTGACATTGAAATTTTCCCAGAAAAAAGCCAAGTTTATCAAATTGAACTCATTCTCCCCATCTTAAAACTGTTAGGTTATGTAGATATCAAAGGTGAAAATGTAATTCTTATCCAAGAAACAGATGAGTTTTTAAAAAAAGACATTTTTGAAATCATGAAACTTGTCATTCATGAAGTGAATGAAGCAAGGACTCGTAGGTTAAATCCACCAGAAGTGTTTACGGCTACTGAAGTTCCTTTTTATGAAAAAGGAATTTTGGATAAAACTGTAAAACTCATTATGGCACACGGAAAAATTAATACCTCAGTGATTTTTTCCCATATCATTCGTGACCATTTGGTATTTTCTCCTACCTTCCAAATCAAAACGTATGAAGAAGATTTGGCAGATCTCAGAAAAGAGATCATCTCAGCTATTTTTTACTTACAATTATTTGGTCTCATCGAAGTTGAATACCCTCAAAGGAATCTCAGTTTATCAGAACTAGGTCTACATTACTTCAACCATGAGCCACTGGTAACGGTAACAGAAAAGGGTGGGATTACCATCAACCCAGACTTTTCGATCATTGCGTTCCCTGACCGTGTTTCTTTGCATGGAATTCATTTACTCAAAGCCTTTTGTGAGCTCAAAGATTATGATCGTGTTTATACGTTCTTACTGACCAAAGATAGTTTCCAATTGGGAATATTACTGGGTTACGATAAAGAAACCTTCATTCATTTCCTACGTGAGTCTTCAAAAGCGGATCTTGCACAAAACTTACTCTTCTTACTTGATGATTGGGGAAACAATTTACCAATTGTAACGATCACAGAAGACTCGGTTCTCCTCCGAACAAAAGATTCTCAAGTGATGGAACTTCTACTTGGTCAGATCAAAGGGAAAAAATTTGTATTAGAAGAAGTGAGTCCAACAGGGATCATTATTGAAAAATCAAAAGTAATGGAAGTGATTGCCATTGCTGAAAAACTCAATATGATCATTCGTTTGAATCGTTAAAACTTTTCCTTCATCCATCGAGTATGGTTTCGCATTAGAACCATTCAAAAAAAAAGACCAACGATTGTTGGTCTTTTTTTTGCCTTCTGTTTGGTAGAAGGAGAATCAATTCGGTGTATCGATTACTTTTTTTCACCAGCCGTCATTTCTGGATCAGTGACTTTGATTTTGTTTTTAAAATCCCATTTGCGAAAAGGGGATACAGCATCCAATCTTTCTTGAGTGACAAAGAACAAACGTTCTCCATATTTCACAAGCCCACCCTTGTAGTAAGCATATTTCGTTTTGTGGTCAACAGTTCCCACTTCAACTACCTTATTCCAATCTTCGCAAGTCTTTAACGATGGTACCTTTCTAAGATACAACTCCTTGATTGAGTTTTCTTTGACTGCATCGCGAAGTATTTTTTCCCATTCCATATTCGAATAGCCTTTCTATCCTATGCTAAATTTCAATTTCATTTTTCTTTTTATACGAGTGGAATGCTCTAGGACTCGTGAAAAATGCAAAAAATAAGCTAAAAAGAGCCATGAACCTCCAAGGATAGGGGCCAATTTGTAAATAAGGTGTCTCTCTATGAGTGGAAACGGTCATCACATCTAAGTAGGCAATTGCTTTTTGGAAGACTGGTAACTCCCCCATCATCTCTCTTCCCCAGGGATCATAGGCTGTTGTCATTCCAGATACAGCCATTCGAATATAGGGCCTTCCTGATTCAATGGCTCGTAACCTTCCAGCGCCAGCGTGTTGTTTTGTTTCCGTATGGCTTTCAAACCATGAGTCATTTGTGAGATTGATGATCAGTTCTGAAGGGGAATGTTTTACCATACTTCTGACAAATTCTGGATACAAAACTTCATAACAAATGAGAGGTGTCAAAACCACAGATTCATTGGATTTGGTTTGAACGGTTTGAGAAGTAAATTCATTGTTTGGAATATGGTGGCTTACTTCTGGGAATAAGCCTTTTAAGAAAGGCAATGTATCTTCGAAGGGAAGGTATTCTCCAAATGGCAATAGGATATGTTTGTATCGCCTATCAGTTTGTAAGGTGATCGGATGCAAGGTGCTAAATGAATTTCTGGATCCTTGATCCCAGACGAGTTCATTAAAAAGTAGTGGTGCATTTGCTTTTTTGACAAGATTTGTTGTGATGTCTACAAAACTTTGGCTATACGTTGAGTTTGTATGATCGGATGCCAAGGTACCTAAAAAAGGAATGGAAGATTCAGGTAAAACAATCACATCGATTGGTTTAGGAGCATTTCGTATGGCTTCCTCTGAAAGATTATACACATCTTGTAAGGTTTTTGTCATAAAATCAAAGTTTTCTCTGATTTCATTTTTCGCATATGGTGTGTTTGGTTGGACTAAAACCATATGAAGATTTTTCTCTGATGGGATCGTTTCTGCCAAAAAATATAGATTGGTAGAGAAAATGAAAAGAATCGGAGCCAAGTATATAACTGATTCTTTCCAATTGGAAATTTTACGGCTCACCATCAGGTAAAGTAAAGATACTGATACAACTGAAACTACACCAAGCACCTCAGTACCAAAACGTGCCATCTGGCGCCAAAGGATTTGGTTTCGGAACAGATCACCCCAATACACTGGAAATATCATTGGGCAGATCCAATCAGAAATTAGGAAAAGAGAAGGGAAAATCAAAAGATAAAACTTTGTTTCACCTACCAAACGATATTTGTGAATCAAATAAGCAGAAACAAATACCATTCCAATTTTATAAAATGATAGGATCGCGTACAATAAAAATAGAATGGATGTGACAAAGTATCCTTGTGCTGAAATATTTTTTATCGCATTCCACATCCAATAAAAAGATGTGCAAGTGACCAAAAAGGAAAATAGAACTGTACAAAGAATCGCAAAACGGAATGTTCCCACTCGAATGATTTCTTTTGTTACAAGGAGAATGAAAAATACACTCAAAAACCCTGCGGTGACAAAACCGAAAGGCTCAAGAGAGAGTGCGAAACATATAGCGGCTAACGCTAAGTATGTGAAGAAGAAATTAATTCCCGGAATTTTTGAGTGAATTCTCATATTCCAATCGGCGAGAGTATTCTTCTGCGAGTTCTTTGTTACCTAAAGTTTTAATGCGAAGTTCCATTAATTTTTTCTCTTTTTCCGCATTTGATAAATTTGGATTATTTTTGAGTAAGTTTTTTTCTTCAATCTCTAGTTTTGAAATTTTTTCTTCCTCTTCTTTCATTTCTCTCAAAACTTTTTCCATTCGTTCGTTACCATCTTTTCCGAAATAACGAATTCTTACTTCACGTTCCTTTGATTCACGTTCTGTTCCAGAGAGTTTGACCAACTCATTCTGCCTGAGGTCCATCTCAGTTTCAAATTTATCATACTTTGGTTCACGACTCACTACGGCGTTGTAATAATTACCAAAGGATTTTTTGCGATAATCTTCATACAATCGGATTCGTTCGTCTGCTTTTAGGTTTTTTGTTTCTTCTAAAAAATTCTTGCGATTAAAACTAAAATCGGCAGTGGCTTCTTCTAATCCAAATATTAAGTCTGCATCTTCTTTGGAAAAATACTTCCTTCTCAGTTGTTTGATCTGTTCGTAACGTTCGGCATTGGTGAAAGACTTGGAACTGGGGTCTAATTGCACCATGGCTTCTTCGTATTTCAGATAATTGGTTAAGAGATTTAAGAGTTTTTTTGCATCTTCACCAGAATATTCATTTTGGATAAAGGCTTTGATGTATTCGTGGCATTGTTCTCTGGTGCTACCTTCCGGGCATTGCCGCCGTAAGTTCCATAATTCAGAAATTAAATTTAGATCACCTGACTTTGCTTTGGCGATGATCTCGTCAAACCGCAAAAACTGACCGTCGGGTGAAAAAATTGATTTCGCTGATTCTAAATAAAAAGGATCCACAGAAAAACCATCACTTTGGGTACGAAAAAAAGACTCAGCTTTGTCATTTGGATTTTCTTCATCGGAAGATCCAAAATCATTCGGTTTTGTGAATTGATACATCACAATGACAAAGATAATAACAATGGCGCCGAAACTTACGAAACGAAGGTATTTTGTATGCATAGGGATAGTGGTGAAGTAAAGTAAAGGTTAGAAAATGAGATCTGAAAACAAAAAAACCCAAGGCAAAGCCTTAGGTTTTCTAAAAAATTAACAGAAGTAGATTATTGGTTCGCCTTCATATTGGAAGCCATATTCATATAAAATCCTTCTACATCATACCATAAACTTCCAGAACGAAGTGTATTGGAAACTTGTAAGTGGTCAACTCCAGTGGTAAGGATACCATAGGAAGGACCTCCTTTCCATGTTCCCCATTTTTGAGAAGAAAGTGGAACAAGACCATCATTTGTTGCCCCTTGTCCTTGGAAAAGTCCACCAGCAGCACATGCAGGGTGCAAAATTCCCATGAGTGGGTGTTGGATTAAATCAGGAAGAGTGATGTAAGAACCATATGAGAAATACTTCACACCTGATTGATTGGGAGTGTAAGAGTTAAATGTAGATAAACCTTCTTTGGTAAGAGAAGATAAAGCTGCAAGTGCATTCTGTTGGTTGGTTCCACCATAAACTACTTTCACAAGTGTTTCTACAATGCTTGCAACAAAAGGTTGGATCCAACCTGGAAGGACAGTTTTGATGATATCAGCAATAGGTGAACCATAGTGAGGAGTATTGAGTGTTGTAAGTGTTGCCACTCGAGTGGAAAGTCCTAAGTTGGAAACCATATAACGACTATCGAGTCCACCTTGGGAGTGGCCAAGGATATGGAATTTGCCAGAGTAGTTAGTGGCTGCTGCATAAGTTAAGATAGCGGCTTTTAATTCGGCTGCTCTCACTTCATTTGAGTTAGCTGCTGTTTTTGATGGAGCGTATACAGTAGCTCCTTGGCTTCTGAGGTAGTCATCTGTTCCACCCCAATAGTTGACAATACTAATGATCCCACCAGAATTTTCGCCCCATCCAAAAAGGCCATGTGATAAAATGATCGGGTAGGTTCCCGCAAGTGGTTTAGAAGAAGAACCAGAACTCGCAAGAACTGGGGTTGCCATCATGGCAGTCACAAAAAAGGCCAAAAGACTTTTTCGAATCATAAATATTTCACCTCTGAATTTTCTAAGATAAAATTGTGGCAATTTGACTTATATGGGGCAAGAAAATTTTTTTATGACAAATAAAAAAATGGCTAAAAAATGTCATAATTGAACATGTTCAAAAAGAGAAACATGTTGTACGAACAATTTGAACGTGTTCAATTTGTTGGAAATCGAACATTCTGTTCTCAATTTAATTGGACCAATCGATACAATGCCAAACTCAATGAACTTACAACTCAAACTAGGGGTGAATCAAACATTCACAAAAAGGGAACAAACCAAACAAAAGATTTTTCGAACGGCAATTGTCCTATTTCAAAAAGAAGGATATGAGACAACAACAATGCGAATGATTGCAAAGGAAGCCAAAGTTTCATTGGGACTTACCTATTACCATTTCCAATCCAAAGAAGATTTGGTATTAGAATTTTATAAAAGTTCCCAAAAGGAATTGATCAGACAATCGGAATCGTTTTTCAAAACAACTAAAGATTTTAAAGCGCGTTATAAGTTTATCGTCACAACACAATTGGAGCTTTTTTCCCATCATAAAAAATTTTTACAGGTCCTTGCAAGACAAGCTGGAGATCCAACCTATCCTCTATCACCATTTAGTTCTGAGAGTGAGAGTTTACGAGAAGAAGCGGTAGGAATCATTCGATTTGCGATGATGAGTTCTAATTCAAAATTACGAGAGGACTTAAGTAAGGTTCTCCCTGATCTTCTATGGATGCAACAAATGGGGATTTTATTCTTTTGGTTAAGTGATCCATCTAAATCGTTTCAAAACACAAAATTGATGATCCATGATTCTTTGGATCTTACTTTTAAACTCATCAAACTTTCCAATTTCCCATTGTTCAAAAGTGTAATGGGACCCATCTTTCGGATGGTCAAACTTGCAAAATTGAAATCATAAATACTCTCGAAAACACTACTTGCCAAATACGGAAAATTTGGTAGAGTCTAAGCCCTATGTTATGGAATCCGAAATCGATCTTCCAATTCCTCTTCACAATTTGTTTGGTTTATCTCATTTGTTTGATACCAGTTTTTGCAAAAGATCCCAAACTCCTCACTTCGCCCATCACGGATGAAGTTGGAATCTTGAGTTCCACACAGAGCGCTCACTTACAATCGGTTATATCCGAAATCGAATCAAAAACTGGAGCACAAGTATTTTTATACATCATTGAAAGTTTAGAGGGAGAAAATTTAGAATCTTATTCCCTTCAAGTCGCAGAACGATCAAAAATTGGCCAAAAAGGAAAAGATAATGGGGTGCTAGTACTCCTTTCGGTAGGTGATCGTAAGGTAAGGATAGAAGTTGGTTATGGATTAGAGGAAACTTTAACAGACGTATTGTGCAATCGAATCATCAAAAACATCATGATTCCCGAATTCAAAAAAGGAGATATTCCAAACGGGATTCTACTTGGTTATGATGCGATAACATTGATACTATTTGGTGATGCTAGTTCCAATCCCAATTTGCAAACGAATTATCCAGATGGTATTGGTACAGCTTTTTCCAATGACGATACGGTGAGAAATATAGGCATTGCCACTGCTGTGATTGTTGTTGCACTCATCGGTTTTTTTGTGATGACGGATGGTAAAAAATACAAACGAAAACTTTGGTTGGAAGTTTTGTATGCCAGCGTTTTTTTGATTGGACTCATCTACTTCCTTCCTGATGCCATGTTCTACTTCTTTTGTTTGGGAATTGTTTGTTTGAATTTATATCTTTTGTATGGAATTTGGGAATGGTTTTCGTATCCGTTAGCCATCCTCTCTCTTCTTTTCTGGATTCCATTTTTACAATATGCGTTCCAAGCAGAATGGCTCGTTCTCCTTTGGGTGTTTGGAATCATTGGATTCATTTTACTTGTCATTAAACTAGCATTAGATGAAGTTTTAAAGGAAAGATTTGGGGAACTTGCAAAAAAAATGGGCCTCAGTGCAGGTGAACTTTTTTTTCACATACTTGCCCTTCTTAGTTTATGGTTTAGCATCCAATCGTATCTAAACAAAGAAGGATTGTTTTACATTTTATACTACCAGGGAATCATCCTATTTACCCTCTATGGATTCACGATTTCTGTATTCCAAAAACATGCCATCCGATACGCAGTTGCTTTGGTCGTTTGGTTATGCCTAGTGGGAGGGATTGTATTTTCCTTGCCAAAAGGACAGGAACTGTCTCCGCCTATCAACTACGAAACAGTCTTAATTACCTTTTCAAGCTTTGTTTGTTTGGTGTTAGGGTTTGTCTTAGCAAAATCAATTCACGTGAAATCTTGGAAGGCAAGGACTTTGAAGTATGGGCTCATCTCTTTCGTTTGGACTTTAGGGTTTTCGATCGAACGAATTTTGGGTCAGACGATTTCCTTCTCTTTCTTTGGTTGGATCTTTCTTCTTTCCTATTTCATCATACTCATTCTGCACTTCTTCATTACCATATGGGAAGAGAGCGATGGAAGTTCTTATTCCTCTAGTTCCAGTTCTTCGTCTAGTTACCGAAGTTCTTCGAGTGCCTATAGTTCTAGCTCGCGATCGAGTTCTGGTGGTGGCGGAGGGAGTTTTGGAGGAGGAGGGAGTTCTGGAAGTTGGTAATCAGAGTTTATGATTTATGAATTGGTAATTCGCTTGCGGTAACGGATGTAAAACGGATCGAAGCCTGACTTATTCCAGAATTTGACAGCTTCTTCGTTTTTTAAAATGGCACGAAGTTCAATGGCGGGAATGTTTTTTTCCAAACACCAAAGATCCACGTCTTTGAGGAGTTCCGTCATATACCCTTTTTTCTTTTTTCCTAATTTGGTGACAGCAAGATCAATGAAGAGACTTCTTTCTTCTTCGAGGTGGGGTTTTTCTTCAATCCTTCCAATCACAAGAGAAACTAGTTCCTCTTCCACAAAATACCCACGCATGTACACTTTCCCTGTACCAATCAATTTAAAATAGATATCTGTGAATTTGGTAGCTGCGCGGGGACGGATGCGGAAAAGACCATCTAACTCGAGTTCGTTTACCTTTCGGAAAAACTGATTCACGAGTTCGATGGTTTGGTTTCTGTCAGATTCTAATAGATCGCGGATCAACTATACCATTCTTTGGATGAGGTATGATTTGAGTTCAGAAACAGGAATTCTTTCTTGTTTCATTGAATCCCTTTCACGAATGGTAACAGTCCCATCACTCATGGTATCGTAATCCACTGTGATACAAAATGGAGTTCCTATCTCATCATGGCGACGGTAACGTTTTCCAATCGCACCACTTTCATCATAGTCAACATACCAATGGTTTCTGAGATCTGCGTAAATTTCTTTTGCTTTGGCATCAAGTCCGTCTTTTTTCATCAATGGAAAAATCGCCACCTTCATAGGACTCACTCGTTTTCCAAAACGCAAAACAGTTCGAATGTCATCTTTTTCTAATTTTTCTTCTTCATAGGCATCACATAACACGGCTAAGAAGAGGCGGTTAAGACCAAGTGCTGGTTCGACAACATAGGGAAGGTATTTTTTCTTTTGGTCTAAGTCGTGATATTTTAAATCTTCGGATGAAAATTTTTCGTGTTGGGTTAGGTCGTAATCGGTTCTAGAGGCAATACCCCAAAGTTCTCCCCAACCAAACGGGTATTTGTATTCGATGTCACTTGTGGAATCACTATAAAAGGAAAGTTCTTCCTTTTCATGTTCTCTCACTCGTAGGTTTTCTTTTTTTAAACCGACTACATTCACAAGCCAATCCATGCAGTAGTCTACCCAATACTTGAACCATTCTTTTTGCGTTCCAGGTTCACAGAAAAATTCCATCTCCATCTGTTCGAACTCACGAGTGCGAAAGATAAATTGGCGTGCCATGATTTCGTTACGGAAGGACTTCCCAATTTGAGCAATTCCGAAGGGAACTTTTTTCCGCGCAATTTGAGTTACATTTTTAAAATTGATAAAAATCCCTTGGGCAGTTTCGGGACGAAGGTAAATGTCTGTCGCACCTTCCTCGGAAGCACCATGAGAAGTCTTAAACATCAAATTGAATTGCCTTGCATCGGTGAAACTACCAACGGTTCCACAAGTGGGGCAGGCATAGGCTTTTTCTCGGATGGTGTTTGTTAGCTCTTCTAAACTTTTTCCAGTTGCCGCACCTTCGCCTTCTTTATCCTCTAAAAATTTGTCCACACGCACTCGGGTTTTGCATTTTTTGCAATCCATCAGTGGGTCATTAAAATTGGAAATATGGCCAGAAGCTTCCCAAACACGAGGGTGGAGGAGGATAGAAGAGTCGAGTCCTAATACATCGTCCCGACGGTGGACAAAATACTCCCACCAAAGGCGTTTTAAATTATTAAGGACTTCAATCCCATTTGGACCATAGTCAAAGGTATTGGAGAGGCCTCCGTAAATTTCGGATCCTGGGAAAACAAAGCCTCTTCTCTTGGAGACTGCGACTATGGGTTTAAGCGACTGTTCTTCTTTCTCTTTCGGCTGTGCCATATCCGCCAAATTTTTTGTTTTCCATGAAAATTCAAAGTATTTTCCTTGAGATAAGACTAAAGAATGGATTCGGCAAACTCTCAATACCTCTCACCCTGGGCAAAAAAGTCCTTAACGTTTTTCCTTTGGCTCTCTCCACTTTTCAGTTTGGGACCTTTTTTGGCTTTTGGTATCCTATTTGCATTCCCTAAGGAATTTCGCCTCCGCCTAAAAGCAATCGCAGTCATCGCGGTTTACATTCTCAATTGGATTTTGTTTTACCCTGTTGAGTTACTACATCGTTCCAGTATGGAATGGGAGGGAATGATCAATGCATTTTTAGCGCAAGATGGAACAACCTTCCGATTGAAGTTTGGGTTTTTTATCGTTTGTTTCCTTCTCCTCTTTTCCAATTACCTTCATAGCCTTTTTCGGAATCGGAAACGAGAATTGGTAAGACAGATTCGTGTTAACAGAGAATTCCCAAATTCCCAAATCCGAACTGAGATGCGAATTCGAGATTCTAAATTTGATACCATTTTGCTTGTGCTCGTCCTTGCACTCGTATTCCAGTATTTATTTTTATGCATTACCGAATCGCTACACCCACAAAAGAATTTATCACCTCTAGCACCTCTTTACGACGTTCACCAGTTTGTATTTAATTATTCAATCTCAGTTTGTATTTTATTATTCAGTTTTAATCGAAACAAAATCCCTTCCCTTTTTGCGAAACCTTATCTTCGTTATATGGATGGGATTCGTATTCGTGAAAGTTGGAAACAAGCTGTTAAAACAGAAGGAAAGTTCCCACTTCGCTTAGAACTCATCATCAAACAAAAAGCAAAATTCCGTGATCAGATAGTACCTGGGTTTGGGCATATTTATGTTTATGAATATTGGCGTGGATTTCCCATTTTATTCCTAACTCTGTTATTGTACTTATTTTCTGCGGTTTGGGTATTTTCTTATCTCAGTCCGATTTTTGGGATTCAGTTCCTCGCTGGTTTTGGATTAAAACCAGGAATCCCTGACAAAGATTTTTTTATTTCTTCACAAAACATTGCGTATGCGATATTTTCACTTGCTGCATTAGTTGGATTGTATTTTTACTCTGCAATGATTTTGGAGAAGTCATTTAGTCTAGAAAATTTAGGAATCAAAAAAGACAAAGATGGTGAATCAGAACCATTTTTTAAACCTGGCTTACGAAAAGGATTTAGAAACGTCCTACCTTTATCATTACTCTTTCATTTGGTTTTACTTTGTTTGGTCTTCCTTATTCCTATTAGTATCCAACGTGGTAAAAAAAAGGAACAATCTGCACAAAAGAATGACCACTTCAGGCCTGAAAAGATGGAGTTTTATTTCATCGATCCAAATGTCCCAGATGATACGCAAGGATTGAATGGGGGAGTTATCACCGGAAACGAAACCGAAAACAAGGAAAAGGGTGAAAAAATTTCCAATGAGAAGGTAGCGGATAACGGACCTGTGAAAGGTTACATCAAAAAAATCCGTGGGAAAAAAGTCCCTCCCACTTATTCCAATTATATCTCTGCAAAAATGAGGATTCCTGAAAGTTATATGGACTATTGGGCAAAAGCCCCCCATCCGTATTCGAGTGTAGTTGCCTATACAATCACACAAGATGGTGATGTCATTGATGTCGAACTTGTAGAAGCATCCGATTACCCAGACCAAGACTTAAGGACTTTACAACTTGTGGAAAGTTTAGGACCACTTATGCCACCTCCTGGAACAAAAAGTGACATTCGTGTCACCGAACTATTTTGGAACGGACCCATTGACCCTGAGTTTGTTCCTACTCCCTTACAAAAAGAAATGATCAACTTGTTTGACGGCCGTTATATGGAAGAGATACCTGAATGAAAGAAATGGGAGCCTTTGATTATTTGATTGGAGCGGCCACAGTGTTTCCATGGGCAGTTGTCATTTGGAAGGCTTACAAACCGAAAAAAGGCTGGCAGGAGGTCATCGGGATTCTCTTTGCCTTGGTATTTGGTTGGTTATCCACCGATTTAATTTTAAGATTACAACCCATCCTTTGGCCAGAGACAGATTTTTCTCCGAAAAAAAAGGTAAGTTTACTCACACAAACTGCTCATTTAGCTTTTATCCAAGCAGGAATTACCGAAGAAACGTTTAAAGTATTCTTTATCATGGTATTGTCTTTTGTTTTGGGTTACGATCGCAAAACAAAAGAATTTTCACCGAGTGTTGTATTGTTCGCTGGATTTGTGGCAATGGGATTTTCCTTCGTCGAAAACACGCATTATATCTTCCGTGAACCTGAAGAAAAAAAATTAAATCTTTTTATCGCAAGAACCATCCATTCTTCCAATATCCATCTATTGATCAATTTGTGTTTTTCTATGTTCTTATTAAAGAGTAACTTAAAAGAAGATGTAAGTGCTAAACGATTGATGATCATGTTTGGATTTGTACTTGCTGTTTTGCAACATGGTGTAGTCGATTTTTTACTCATCCCTGGTGCCACGATTGGACTTTGGATTTCAACCGCTATGTTTGTTGGGATATGGGTTTGGGTGGTTACCGATTGGCGAGAATACGTAATTGAAAAAAAAAGCCAATCGAACAAAATTGAACCAATGGAAGCACCTGTTTTATGAAGTATTGGATTGTCCTATTCTTTGTTCTATTGTTTTTACAAGTAATTGATGCTGCACATCCTAAGCAGATGAAACCAGTCAGTAATAAATGTTCCAAATTCATAACAGGCATTTTTGATAACAAATGTCAGTCGGGTCATAATTCCCGTTTTAAACGATTTGCTACATACCAAATGCAAGAATATAATTCAATGTATCTCAAAGAAAAAATTGTTTGGAATGGTCCTTGTTCTTTTACACTCACCCTAATGGAAACAAATGATCCTGAAATTTCGGATTTTATTGGTGGTTCGATCAAAGTGAAAATGGTTAAGGTAGAAAAGAATCAATACCAAACCTTAGAAGAAGGAAGTTCTGGCAAAACATCCTCGTGTGTAGAAACTAAAATCGCAGAACTTGGTTCAAATATCTAAGTAGTAGATAAAAAAACTCGGATCCCTGCTTCCGAATATTCTTCCCAATCTGTTTGAAAACTTCTAATTTTAGGAATTTCGGGATGGTTCCAAATTTCAGCCCAAAATTTTGGCACAACTTCTTCAGGTGGGCCAGGTTGAATCGCAAAATAACGGCCGTTTTGTGGCGCAACCTGAATCAGTTCCATTCCTGGAAGTGGTTTTGTGTTTGGATCTACAGCATAACCTAACAAAAAATCATAAGCACCATTTTCATCCGATTCATAAGAAGAATATACTGCAAACAGAGGATCTATCTTTCGTAACATTTCCATTTTTTTGGGAATGTCTTCTTTATAAAATTTCGAATAGGTGGCTGGAATTTTGACTTCCGCATCTCCAGGTGCATTGGATGTTCTGATACGAAGTCCCATAACCGTAAATTTTTCTGTTTGAACAAGTGGTTCTGACAATCCAGCCATAAGGAAATGCTTTTTGTTTTCCAAAAAAACGCAATCTTTTCTTCTTTAATGGTTTGACTTCCCACTCTCTTCTGTACACATGGTAATTACTCCTGGTGATTATGGAGAGAAGGCCATACCCGTTCCCATTCCGAACACGGAAGTCAAGCTTCTCATCGCCGATGGTACTATTGGGTTCGCTCAATGGGAGAGTAGGACGTTGCCGGGTTAGCACTCATAACGTAAGATAGAGCGTTCACGAAAGTGAGCGCTTTTTTTATTTTTAGGGCTCTGTATGAGCCGGCTGCCGTCCGCGACTCGCGAGTAGCGGTCGCTGCCTCAAAAAAAGAGCAAGGTGTCTTGCTCTTTTTTCTCCGGCATTGTTGCCGGGTGGATTCTGATTGGATTGTAGATAGAGGAAAGGCTGACTTACGAGGTTGGCTTTTTTTATGTACGAATCAAAATCCATTGAGTGAACCCAATAGTAAATAGGAAAGGTTTGTTCGCGAAATGGGTGAGGCTTCCATATGAAGCCGAAGCCTGCTAGGATTTTTCCACAGGAAAAATAGGGTGGCGATACTGTTACTTGAGCAAGGCTCAGGGCTCTTCGCCCGCGGATGCGGACTAGCGGTGGGGGTGGAAGTAGGACGTTGCCTCTGTTAGCACTCATAACGTAAGATAGAGCGTTCACGAAAGTGAGCGCTTTTTTTATTTTTAGGGCTCTGTGTGAGCCAGCTGCCGTCTGCGACTCGCCGTAGCGGTCGCTGCCTCAAAAAAAGAGCAAGGTGTCTTGCTCTTTTTTCTCCGGCATTGTTGCCGGGTGGATTCTGAATGGATTGTAGATAATGAAAAGCTGACTTGCGAAGTTGGCTTTTTTTTATGTACACAAATGAATCCGTTAAGTGAAGAGAATCATTTTTCTCATTATTTGCTCGTGTATGGGGGTGGGAGTAAGTTTGCTTTTTGATTCCACAATCGGAACTTTTTAGTCGAATTTCGTTTTAAAAATCACTTTCAAAACATAACGCTAGTTTTATTTTGATCCAATTCTGTTAAAAATCATGAATCAAAGTATTTATTTCCGATGTTTCATCTTCCTATTTTTTCTTTCTAGTGTTTTGTATGGCCAAGATACTTCGCAAACTCCGGACAGCCCCATACCAGATAAACCAAAGTACCGTTTTGTTTCCATCAATCCAGGTGTAACTTTGGAGAGTGTTTCGTTATCCATCCAAGGTAGAAATCGAGATGCGTTAATGGTCCAAGATGATCCAGGTAGGGTCTCTTGGTTATTTGATGTAAAATCTCCTGAATACCAAATTTCAAAATACTTTGGAGTGAATTTACTATTACATAATTCCAATTTTTATCTCAATCGTCAGTCGATACCCAAAATATTCTCTAAATCAGCATCTGTTGAATCTTCTTCTTCCGAATCGAATTCATCAAGTTCAGATGGAGATTCCATCTCTTCAAAAAGTAATAAGGTAACAGAAGATGTTGGTACCAATGTGGAAGGAAGTTATTCTATGTTGGTTCCCATTTTTTATATCGGGAATCCTGAAACTTTTCGATTGGGATTTGGTATGGGACCAGCACATGTTCGGTTACGAGGGAATGTTGATTTTAAGGATACTGCTTCGAATTTACTCATCGCCTTTTCTGGGCCAGGACGAAATTCGTTTCTAAACAATTTAGGTGCTTACCAATTTGTATCAGGGAATTTAAATCCAAATTCTGATCCAACTCTGACTTACTTGGTCGCAAATCTATCCACTGGAAACAATCTTGAGTTAGTTGGTTATTATCTTGGAAGCCAAGGATTATTACGACCAGATACCACAGCTTTGGCAGCATACTTTAGCGGACGTTTTAATGCCGTTGAATCACTTGCCATCAGTAGCCTAATGCGTAACCAAGTCAGAGTGAATGCAGTCGCAAAATTTGCATTTATGATGTATTTAGAATCGCCCCCATTTTTAGGACTGAGAGCAAGAGTTTCATTTGGTGGTCCAATTGTAAAAGAAAATGGATATAGTTATGAACTTAGAACCTTTCACCTTGCTTTGTACATGCCAATTGAGTTTTGATCCTAAGAGTCCAATGATTCATTGAGTGGATTGGTTTCAATTGTTGAAAAACAGATCCTATCCTCAATCGATTATGGACTGAGGATAGGTTAAAGATTGGTTCACTAAAATACAGCACTTAAGCCAATAAAATAAAACATCCCATCGGAAGGTAAAATCCCTGGTCCGGGGTATCCTCCCGCACGACGAGTAAAATACATTTGGTTTGTCATGTTGTTAACTCCTCCACGAAGTGAAAAATTTTCGTGAAAATTCCAAACAAACGTAAAGTCTCTCACTGTATAGGAAGGGATGAGACCAATTTGTCCATTCGCTGTAGCAGGACCTGTATTGGCAGCATCCGCATAAGTTGCTCCCGTATAACTGATCAAATACGTGAAACTTAAGACATTTTTATAATGGTATGTGACTCCATAACGATGGATTTGTGAAGGGGCGTTTTCTACAAGTTTTCCAACACGATAAAAGTTTTGTGCATTTGCTGGATTTGTGAGAACACGTGGATCTTCCCAACGGATATAACGAGCATTCACATTTGCGCTCGATGTGAATAAACTAAAAGATCCGTATGGTTGTGATTCTGTCAGTAATACAATTGGATCAACTTCTAAGTATGCCTCTACCCCTCTGTGTAAGGAATCTCCCACATTCGTTTGGAAGTTAGCTTGGCCAGGGAGAAGTCCTGGAAGTTGGCCAACACGATTGTTATAACGGAGTTCAAAAACACTCATGTCAAACTGGATCCACTGTCCAAATTTCCCACGGTATCCTGCATCTGCATTATATCCTGATTGGTCTTTTAAGTTAGGATCAACTTCATTTAAGGTAGCAGTTGGTGCAAATAACTCCGAATAGACGACTGGCCGAAACGCGCGTGAATAGTTTGCATATAAATTGGTTGTTTTTGTTATTTGGTATTGTGCACCAAGTCCATAAAGAACCTGTCTTTGAACACGTTCCTTTGGTTGGATCATCCCACCAAACGGTTTTGATGCGCTTGGTATTGATTCATTGACTCGGCCTGAAGCTGTGGACCGAATCCATTCATATCGAACACCAGGAGTAAGTGAAAGGGCATCAGTGATACGGAATAAATTTTCAACAAATCCAGCGTAATTTAATGTAGAGAATTCTAAATCAGCGATCCGACAATTTCTTGTGCCATCATAACACACTCCAGTGAAATTGGTTTCCCTTAGATCAAATTTAGATCCTGTTGTTCCATTTGGATTTCGAAATCGATCTGTATTCCCATTAAAGTACCTACCACCAAATGAAAGAGTATGAGTTCTTTCCAATAAATCGTAGTTAAAGATCTGTCTTGCTTCCATCCCATAATTTCGATAGGTATCTCTATCAATTTGCCTTGGACTATATTCTAAAGTCCGAGGTTGGATTGGGTCCGTAACATTTGCTGCCGATACAACACCAACTGAATTTCTTTCTCCATAAAGTCCGAAGATTTTAACATTGGTTCTCGCAGTCGGACTTTGTTCGTAATCAATGTTCATCGCTGGAACATTCCAAGGGGCACTAAACCAGTTTCTTGTCCTTCCTGACTGCCTTGGGTCGATCCGAAATTGTTCATCGGTGAGTCCACCAGCTTGTTGGCTTAAGTAAGTTGACTTTGCCATTTCCATTGAGATTTTCAATTTTTCGGAAACTTTATATGCCAAATTCACAAATCCATTTTGGACATTGTACTGTGAATTTTCCCTCCATCCATCAGAACTACGGCCTTGGTAAAAAACAAAATAACTCCAATCTCCTACAGTCCCACTAACAGAACTATATTGGTTGAGGGTGTTGAAAGAACCACCCGTGGTTTTGGTTTCAACTTTGACAGGCTTAGTTGGGTCAGCTTTTTTCACCACATAATTGACCATCCCACCAAATTGAGGCCCGTATTGTAAGGAACCAGCCCCTCTGATGATCTCTACTTTTTCTAGTGCTTCTAAAGGTGGATTAAAATATGCTTCAGGGTAACCGAAGGAATCAGAAGCAATGTCATGCCCGTTCATACGAGTGTTAAATTCCCAATTTCGATTGGGAGACAAACCTCTTGCACCTATTCCTGGTTGGATCCCACTCCCATCATTCTCCCAAATGGTAATGCCAGGAACTTTTGCATACACCTGACGAGTGTTTCCCATCGCTAAATTCGCATTCACTTTATCTAATCGAATCACTTCGTTTTTTTTACCTGAATAGATATTTGTGCCTTCTACATCTCCGAGAAATTCGCGGTCTGTATCTTTTTTCCCTTTCACGCGGATGGTAGGAGTTTCTTCCTTCGCTTGCACTTCCACTTTTGGTTCCTGGTTCGGTTGTGATTTTTCATCCTGGGAAAATAGGAGGGTTGGAACCATCAAAGTGACACATAAGAGGAGTAGGTTTTTCCCCTTCTTGGCTTGAGTTTCGTTCTCAATTTCATTTAGCATGGAACCATTCTTTTTTCCAAAGGATCGCGATCTACTTTTTTTTACATCAGTTGCCTTCTTTGTTTGGTGTCTGCGTTTTGCATTTTGAGAAATGAAGGTGAAGAGGAGGATCAAAGCACAGAGAAACAAACATATGTCGGGATAGAAACTTTCTAAAATTTCCTTGAGTGGTTGCCTTTTCATTTGTTATTGGATGAGAGAGGTAATTCTATTCATGAAACGAACATTCGTTTTTCTTTTGGTCCTGTTTTCTCTATTGACCACTTCCGTTTATGCACAAGGAAAAGTAGAAGGTAATACATTACGAGTCAAAGGTGGTTTGTTTTTAGGAAGCCTTCGTACAGATTTAGAAAAAAGAAATTTCTATAATGATATAGTACGGACGGAGTATAACCAAGAATGGCAAAACAACCAAGGGATGAGTCTCATCAACGATTGGGGTTTTGATTATTTCCAATCGATCAATGCCGGTATTCTCTCGAATCTCTTTGTGGGCCTTCATTTAAATCGATTTGGCAGAGGTTATGAATGGAATTCTTTTTATCCTACGGGACTTGGCATCAAAGAAGCTGATTACCGGTTACTGTACTCCGATATCAATTTTGGAGTAACCTTATCTCCCACTTCCAATTTTCGCATTTTGCCAAAGTATGTTTTACGCAGCATCAGCCAAACAATGGAAGGATCCTATTTGGGACTTGGTGCTCCCGCATACCTTGGACAAGATACAAAAAATACAACAGGCACTTCTGGTCTTTTGGGAGTAGGATTCGAATTTGATTTGAATGACCGAGCAACGTTATTTGCAGATTTTTTACTCTTTGGACCATTTCTTTTGAACTCCACAGGATCGTATAGTTCGGAACAAATCCGAGTTTCCAATGCGGGGGCCTCATTCAATTACGCTAATGGTGGTTATACGTTTAATTCTGAAAAATTAAGTTTTGGGGCAAGTATTGTTGTCGTTCCAAAATTACGATTATTCTTAAGTTTTGAAAGAGAGTATATGAATGCCAAAGCACAAAGTCCAATTGCTCTTAGTTTTGATGGGAATCAATTCTCTACACTTGGCACGTTAATGGAATTTGTTTCCGCAACGGCCGAACACCGAATTGAAGTTTCTGGCCTAAAATTTGGAGCCACTTACGATTTAAATTTGTAACTTTTCTATAAAATGTGCTTGCGAATCCAGCTCACTTGGAAGTAATGGTAATTACTCCTGGTGATTATGGAGAGAAGGCCATACCCGTTCCCATTCCGAACACGGAAGTCAAGCTTCTCATCGCCGATGGTACTATTGGGTTCGCTCAATGGGAGAGTAGGACGTTGCCGGGTTAGCACTCATAACGTAAGATAGAGCGTTCACGAAAGTGAACGCTTTTTTTATTTTTAGGGTTCTGTGTGAGCCGGCTGCAGTCCGCGACTCGCGAGTAGCGGTCGCTGCCTCAAAAAAAGAGCAAGGTGTCTTGCTCTTTTTTCTCCGGCATTGTTGCCAGGTGGATTCTGAATGGATTGTAGATAATGAAAAGCTGACTTGTGAAGTTGGCTTTTTTTATGTACAAATATAAATCCATTAAGCATATCTAATTGTTTCCTAAGGAAGGATTATTCGTAGGTAAGTGAAGTTTTGATATAAAGTTGATTTTTGGATGGATCGGTGCAAATCTGAATCACCAACTAGATCCCATTTTCGATAGGGATTCCTACTAATTTGTAAGTGAAACAAATTGTTTTTTCTTGAATGAAGAGATTTTTAAGGAATCGCTTGCACTTTTATAAAAAACTCCCCGATATTGATCTACAATGGATCATAACATTCCGAAGGAAGCTTATTCTTCACTCATCCTTCAATACTTTTATGATGCTGTTATCGTAACAGATTTACATTTTCAAATCACCAGTTGGAACCTTGCTGCAGAAAGGATTTATGGCTACAAAGTAGAAGAAGTCCTTGGTAAATCTACAAATGATATCCTCCATACAATTATGTTGGAAGGTGACAGGGAAACGAGCATTTCAGAACTCAAGTCAACAGGGATCTGGCAAGGCGAAGTTTTTCAGTCTGCTAAAAATGGTTCCACATTAAAAATACGTTCTGCTGTTAGTTTTTTGAAAGACAAAGATGGAGCTACCATCGGTGTCATTGCCATCAACAGAGATATTACTGAACAAAATAAAATCCAAGAAGAACTAGCGGAAAGTGAAGAACGATTTCGCATGAGTTTTGAAAATGCGGGAGTTGGAGTTTGCCTTCTCGACTTAGATGGAAAGTTTTTACGTGTGAATAAAAAACTCCAACTCATGTTGGGTTACAATGAAACGGAACTATTAGGCAGAGCTTCCAAAGATTTTGCCTATAAAGAAGACCAGAATATTTTTTACCAATACCGTGAATCAGCACTCAAAGGAAAAAATGTGGATGTCGTTTATGAAAAACGCTACATCTCAAAATCCAATCAAGTTTTATGGATAGAAATTTCAAATTCACTTGTTAGAGATCGGAATGGTTCACCACTATATTTTGTAGTTCACTTCAATGATATTACAGATCGCAAAAATGCCGAATTACATTTATTGCAGGCAAAAAAAGATGCGGAACGTGCAAACCAGGCAAAGTCAGATTTTGTAGCCAATATGAGTCACGAAATTCGAACTCCTTTAAATGGAGTGATCGGTTTTAATGAATTACTCATGACAACGAAATTAGATGCAGATCAAAAAGAATATGTAAAAAATGCAATCAGTAGCGCGCATGGATTGTTAGGTATTATTAATGATATATTAGATATCTCTAAAATTGAAGCTGGGAAACTAGTGCTAAATGAAACTGTTTCAAATTTGAAGCACATCATAAAAGATTCACTTGGTGTTCTCCATTGGAAAGCAAAAGAAAAAAACATCCAATTGGAATTTATAGAAAAGGATCAACTTCCAGAATGGATTGTTATAGATGCAACTAGGCTTAGGCAAATATTAATTAACCTACTTGGAAATGCAGTTAAGTTTACCGAAAATGGAAGTGTAACACTCAAGATTGAGCCAGAGTTAGTTGGGAATGAGAAAATGAAGCTTAAGTTTTCCATTCAAGATACAGGAATTGGAATCCCAGAATCACACAAAACCAAAATTTTCCAATCGTTTTGGCAAGGAGAATCCAATTCCACACGTCGTTTTGGAGGCACTGGCCTTGGTCTTCGTATCACAAAATCTCTACTCGATCTCATGGGTAGTGAGATTGAATTTTCTTCTGTAGAGGGAAAGGGAACAGAGTTTCGTTTTTCCATCGAAACTCTCATATTAAAAAATGCAATTGTCACTGATGAAAAGAATGAAAACTTCCAGAGGGAAATTTGGGAAAATATAAACCAATCTAAACTTTTAGAAGTGACTCCAAGTATCCTCATTGCTGAAGACAATATGATGAACCGAGACCTTTTAAAACGAATGATATTGAAATACATTCCAAATGCAAATTTGTTGGTAGCTGAAAATGGGATTGATGCAGTTCGAATGGTCAGTGCAAACAAACCAGAAATGATTTTTATGGATGTGCAGATGCCAGAAATGGATGGATTGGAAGCGGCGACTATCATTCGAAATGACATATCTAACAAACAAATCCCAATCATTGCTTTGACCGCTGGTGCCCTCTACGAGGAACGTAAAAAATGTTTTGATGTAGGTATGGATCATTTTTTGACCAAACCGATTGATATTTTGGCACTGAACCAAGTCTTATACCATTATTTGAATCCAGCTAAACTCGAATAGAGTAGCAAAATCTTTCTTACTTCGTCATTTTGTCCAAAATGAGACGATTTCCTTTTTTAGCCTATCTTGGTCCTGGTTTATTGTATGCTGGTGCAGCAGTGGGTGTATCCCATTTGGTCCAATCCACTCGAGCTGGAGCTGTATATGGGTATGGATTGCTCGCGGTCGTAATTTTTGCCAATTTTATCAAGTATCCCTTTTTTGTAGTGGGAACAAAATATACGATCGTTACCGGAAAATCATTGTTAGATGGATATGAATCTTTAGGAAGATTGCCGATTTGGATTTTTTTCCTAATCTCCGTCGGAACGATGTGTATCATCGTCGCAACAGTGACATTGGTAACATCAGGTTTATTTTCTAACTTACTTGGTTTAACAATGGAACCATGGATGTTATGTGCGATCATATTAACATTTTGTTTTTTACTATTGGCCATTGGTAAATTCCAAGCTTTGGATGGACTGATGAAATGGATTGTTGTGCTCCTCACAGTGGCAACGATAGTCGCTATGGTATTATCTTTTTATGCTCACATCCCAAAACAGACAACAGAAGGGAAATCGTTTTCGTTGGGAAACTTGGCTGATGTTGCCTTCTTAATTGCACTTATGGGTTGGATGCCGATTCCGATTGAAGCTGCGGTATGGCAATCCGATTGGACACTTGCTAAAAAAACTCCCGATGGGAAATTACCTCCCATGAAATATGCCATGATAGATTTTAACATTGGTTATATTGGAACTACACTTCTTGCTGTTTGTTTTTTGGCTCTTGGTTCCAATATGATGTACAATACAGGTATGGAATTTTCTTCGCAAGCAGTAAGTTTTGCTTCCGAACTGGTTAAACTTTATACCACCGCTATTGGGTCTTGGTCATATCCCATTATCTTAGTTGCAGCTTTTTTCACCATGTTTTCAACAACCTTAACATGTTTTGATGCATATCCACGTGTTGTTTCTAATGCGAGCAGGCGATTGTTTCCAACCTTACAAAAGTTTTCTACAGAAAAATTGTATTGGTATTGGATTTTACTCGTTGGTATTGGCTCAATTTTTATCTTACTTTTCTTTCGAACCAATATGAAAAGTTTGGTCGACTTTGCGACAACGGTATCTTTTTTGAATGCTCCAATACTTGCTTTGATCCATCATTTAATATTGTTTGGAAAAGAAATTCCGAAAGAAGAAAGACCAAAACCTTGGATGAATTTATTGTCTTGGTTTGGGATTTTGTTTTTGTTTGGATTTTCCATCTATTATATCAATATTACTTTTTTCTAATTAAAGTCCTATGGAGAGGGAAAGTAAATACTCGATATTTTTCTCTCTCACACCCATACTTTATTTAATTGTATCAATTTTGTTTTTTAGGTATGTGTGGGTAGTAGCATACCCTCATCCTTTGGCTTTATGCCTTGCTGGTAGCCTTGCGTATTTACAACGGTTCCATCATAAATTTGTTTTTTTACGCTCAGCCTTTCGCAAAAATTTATTCTCTGTATTCCCTGCAATGGAGATTTTATTTTTAGTTGGGTTACTCATCGCTTCCTGGGCATATTCAGGTGTGTTACTCACTATGATGCAAATTGGAACAATTCTCATTGAACCAAAATTATTTTTACCATCTGTTGCCATTGTCTCTGCCATTGCTTCTATGGTTTCTGGTTCCTCTTGGACAACGGCAGGGACGTTAGGTGTCGCACTGATGGGTGTTTCCAATATATGGGGTTTCCCTGATGTGATGGCAGCAGGAGCGATTGTTAGCGGGTGTTATTTTGGTGATAAACTGTCTCCTTTGTCCGACACAACAAATTTGGCTTCCAGTTTAACTCACGTTCCGATTTGGACTCATATACGACATATGTTAAAAACCACATGTATGAGTTTTTTCGTGGCAGTTTTTTGTTTTTATCTTTTGAATTTATTTGTTTGGGTTCCATCCCGAGAAACAGTCTTCCCTTCCGAGATTGGTTTGTCACAGTTACTGCAAAATAAAATCGTATATTGGAAATTAATCCCTGTTTTCCTCGTATTTGGTTCTTCCTTGTTTCATTTACCTGTGCGAGTTTCTTTTTTACTTGGGATTGGTTCTGCATTTTTGTTTCCCATCTTACAATCTGGGATTTCGTTTGAAATGATTCGTTCTCTTGTTTTGGGATACAAATCTCAAACTGGGAATCTCACTTGGGATCAATTTTTGAGTGGTGGGGGAATTGTTTCGATATTGCCCACTGAAATTTTGATCCTAAGTGCAGTTTGGTTTGGGGCGGTGGTAGAAGGTTATGGATATCTAAATGAAATTCTAATGCAAATCAAACAATGGGTAAAAAACCAATATGATATTCTATTATCAACGATGGGTGTTTCGTTTTTATTGAATTTGATGACAGCAGACCAGTATCTTTCCCTTGTGATTCCTGCCCGTGCATTCCGAACGCTTGCGGTTGAAAAACAAATACCTGAAAAAGACATTTCAAGGGCGTTAGAAGACTCAGGAACCATTACATCTCCCCTAATCCCATGGAATAGTTGTGGGGCGTTTATGGCGTCCTCACTCGGTGTTTCCGTAGTGAGTTTTTTACCATTTGTATTTTTTAACTTAATCCATGTTTTCCTCTCTGTTTCGATTTTAATGTACAAAAAAATTAAATTAAAAAGTTCATAATTTAACATCTAATTTTCATTCTAATTTATTGTAACGAACGTTAACTATCAAATTGTAGTATTCAATGGTTTTGTGTTTTGGTAAAAACTTTGGCTATGTTACCAAAGATATTAGATGAAAAAATTTTACCGATGATCAGCCAAGCAAGGATCACAAACGATCTTGGACTTGTAAGAGAATATTTGCCAATTTGGATGGTTGATCGATTGGCAAAAAAAAGAAACATATCAGAAGATGAAAGTTCTGAAATGGTTGTTACCATTTTAGAAGTATTTTCTAAAATGTGGATTTTGAGTTTAAAATACCAACTCACTCATGTTTTGGGTTTTTTTGTCACTTATATCTTCAACCAATACCGAAATCGATTTCGCAATTCAGAAATTCCCGAATCAGGAGAATTGTATTTACAACTTTGGAATTACTCCACCCCAGCCAATGAGGAAGATCCTATGGAGGAAAAAGTCGAAATTTTAAAATCAAATCTAGAAAAACTCCCTATCTTTACGGCATTAGTCCTTTCCTTACAATTCGATTTACCCATGAAACAAAATCTTAAACAATTCCTCATATGGAAATTGAAGGAGAACCAATTGGATGAGAATTTATTTTTTTCAGAATGGGAAGAAAGGCGAAATCTACATCGGCAATTGGTATTACGACTCACTTCTATGATCACACGTTATACAAGAAAATTATATGAAACGACTGACCCGAAGCGACGGGATTGGTATGGGAAACAGAAAAAAATTTGGATGTTACGTAGGACAAGAGCCTTTGATCGTAGTTTTTTTTCAGAAAGGGAGATTGCCAAATGGCTTGGAATCACAAGAAAGGCAGTTCGCAATCATTTGTCACAAGGAAAACATGAACTTAGGAAAGTCGGCAAAGATTTATTGCACTATGCATAAAAATTTGCTTTACATTCGGTAAATTCGATTGATGCTTATGGCAACACCACCTTCCGAAGGGTTATGAAAATCAAAGTTACTAGTAAAAACGACGTGCACATCATTAAAATTGAAGGTGCCATCAAAGCCGGAAATGAGTTCGAGTTGTCTGAAAAGATTGAACAGTACATCAAAAAAGGCCAAGTCCCAAAATTCATTATTGATTTGAAAAAGGTTCCCTTTATCAATTCTGCTGGACTGGGAACGTTTCTGAACATCTACAAACATATAGATGGTCTGAATGGACGTCTTGTTTTTGCGAACTTAAATTCCGATATCGAAAACCTGATGGAAATTACCAAACTTTCCAGTGTGTTTGAGATATACAAAACTCTGGAAGAGGCTGAAGACTCCTTCGAATATTAAATTTTAGAGGCGATTCTTGTGATGAATCCAATCCTGAAGGGTAGTTTAGGAATCGCCAAAACCAAAACCTTTCGAGGGCTTTTTGTCCTCTTTCTGCTCTACAAACTCGTTTTTAACCAATTTACAGCGAACTGGCTTGTACCCCATTTCCTTTCCAAGTATACCTTGGTCAAAATGGAAGGTAGGTTCACTACTTTTTCATTACTGTACGGAATTGAAATCCAAGACTTAAAATTGTATCCAGGTGGACCATTCGCCGGAGATGCATTCTTTCGCGCAAAAGAAATCCGAGTTCGTTATAACTTGCCCTTTTTGTTTTTGGGAAAAATTCGATTATCTGATATCAGTTTCATTGATTCGAATATTCGGATAGAAGAGAAAAATGGAGAGTGGAATGTATCTCATCTATTCAAACCAAATCCAAAACAGGAAGAAAAACCAAAAAAAGAAATTGGTCCGCCACTTACTGAAATTAATACCTATCTTCCATTGCAGTTAACTGCTCATTTGAACTTACAAGGAGTATCACTCCAATACATTCGGGAATCAGGCAATATCCAATATGCTTCCATACAGAATTTTGACTTCCAAACCAAACTCATCACCAATCGATTCACATCGATCCCATTGAATGTAGACGCCTTAAATCAGTTAGATGAAGTAATGGTTCATCTGAATTCAGAACGACCATTATCGATAGAATTTAAATCGAATCAATTGAATTGGAAAGAAACCTTACCAATGTCACTTCGATTTGAATGGGATCGAACGGAATCACCTGAGTTGTTTTTGTTCGCAACAGATATCGGGAAGGACAATTTAAATTTAGATGTCAGAGGGAAACAAGTCCAAACAGGAATCAGACTTCTATCGGACATTCATTTTGATCCCAAAGAAGACGTTTTAAAAATCCAACAATTTGACTTACGTGTGATCGGACAAACCTGGCTCAAACTAGGAGGTGTCATCTCAAAACTTTCCACAGATACACCGGAGGTAAATGTGGATGTGGATGCTTCTGAATTAAAGTTAAATGATCTACAATTTTCATTAAACCAATTAGAAGGTATCATTCCGCCAATGAAGGTTTCGGGAGATCTTTCTTTGGCAGGTACTGGAATACATGGAAATTGGAACCAAACAAAAGCAAATCTCAAACTTCTAGCGAACAAAGTGTACGTAAAAATAGGAAATCAAAAAACTCATGCACTTGATACAACCAATTTAGATGTAACTGCAAATTTAGATTTTGGATCAATGAAAGGACCTACGACTGAAATTCCCTTCCCAAAACTAAAATCCCTTACAATTTTACCATCGCAGATCAATTATAACCAATCAGAGATTCGTTTATCAGGTGAGTATTCACAGTCTTCTGGATTTCATGTATTAGCATCCCTCGAAAAATTACAAATTGCTGAATATTCACAGGGGATTGCCGGAAAAGTCAAATTAGCATTACAATCTACTGGAGATTCTTTTGCGAACATTCACGTAAATTCGAATGTTACGATTGATGGATTTCGGTACCAAATCGATCGTTCCAGGTCACCTGCATCCCACTTGAACTTAGACATTAACACGAACTTGCTTTTTGATAGGCCATTTGGAATCAAAGAAATTCAAATCCAAAACCTTACACTAGACCAAAGGACACTCACCGGAAATAAAGCCATTGAAATTCAATTAAAAGGGAATGTGAAACCAGGAGAAACATTGAACGCTCAGGTTTCACCTCTCGATTTAAAACTAAATACTCCCAACTTATTGTTGGTTTTACCACTCGTTTTAAAAGAAAAAATATCTCCGATTCAAAATTTACTTGGCCAACAACCAAAAATTAAATTGAACGCTAGTTATGTGCAAGGCCCAGGTTCAAAACACATAAATGCCAATGTTTCTGCAGATTTACCTGGTTTAGAAATGAACGATTTGAAACTTACAGCAGATCTCACTATCAATGGTGCAAATTCAAATGAAATCCTAATCAAACAAATGAAGGTGAATGCATTTTCTGGAGTTTTAAAAACTTCATTAAGTGGAAAGTTGGTTAAACTAGATAAACCAAAACCACCGTTAGGTCCGTATTTTGGCAATTTAGATTGGAATCTCTCTGTGGTTTCTCCATCTAAACAATATCTGGCAAAAGGAATTTCAGTTCATGGTGATTTAGGATTAAATTTAAAAATAAATGATTATGATATCAATGGAGAGTTTTACTCAAAATTACCTTCTTTATCTTACAACAATCAAAAATGTCCAGGGGATTCCTGTAAGGCATATTTAATCGAAGAGATAAATGCTAAAATTCCGATCCAACATAATTTAGCCTTCAAACCAGATGAAAGTTTAATCATTGGAGATAAGTCAATCTTCATAAAAAATTACGGACGATTCAATACTCCCAATGTAACAATTGGCAAAGTGATTGGAACTCATCCAAATATCCCCAACTTACCTTTTGAATATGTGAAAAAACAAAAAGATTCACCAGGGTTTAGTGCATTTATCGAATACAAAGAGAATTTTGCCAATATTGAATCCTTAAAATCCTTTTCTATGGATGGAATCATTCTCGGCAAAAATTTAGTTTTTAATTTAGGGAATTTAGATCCTAAAAACATGGAGTTTAGAGGGAATTTACTCATTAGAGATATTGATTTAAAACAACTCATGGCACCGAAAGTGCGAGATAAAATTGATGATGGAAAATTAAAGGCAGATTTAAACATAAAGGTTAGAGATTTAAGTGAACCCATTGCAAATTTAGATTTGTTTTTTTCAATTTTCCAAATTGGTCGTGACTTTGGTAAAAGTGCACTAAACGTAATTTCAGCTCAAAACTTCTTTATCGATCGTATTACGGACAGTTATCCCATCAGTAAAATCGATGTATCATTATCGAGAGGACTTGTTTATGCAGATGTGTATTTTGATCGTTCTCTCTTATCATTGATCATGAAACTAGAAGATGGCAAAATTTCTCAACAGAGAATGCCTCTTGCAAATTTTTTGAAACGAGCACAAAACGAGATCCAAACATACCAAGAGTGAGGTTTGTATGAAACGAATTCTATTATCATTTTTACTCATGGGTTGTAGCCTAAAAGTACCTCCGATTACAATCACCAATGCACAAACAGCTGCCGAAAAACAAATGGTAGGTGAGGATAGAGAATTAGAGAAAGAAGGTTGGATGATTGGTTCAATTCAATCTTCAACCAATGGCCAGAATAATCAGGAAAAATTAGCAAAAGAAGATTCGGATCCAGAAATACGAGCCCATCGAATTCGATTGAATTACCTTTCTCCTGAAATCAAAAAATATAAAACACATGGCATTCTGGGTGAAACACCTCAAGGTTATGTAAAATTTAATCCACTTGCACCTTCTCTTCCAACATATGCCAATTATGAACTTCCTGCTAAAAAAAAGAGAGTAGAGGACGTGATACTTTTTCTAAATGAATCACGTAAGTTCATCATGGAGAAAGAACTTATTACTCAAAAGAAAAAAGGAAAAAAAGAAGACGAATTGTCTAAAATTAAACAGTCGTTAGTAGAGGAGTATTATAAAACAGTCTCGATTGGTGAATATTATGAGACAGTTTCAGGAAGGTGGGAAAAATACCAATGAAGCCAATTCATAAGGTTTTCCCGTCATCCTTACTTTTACTTATTTTAATCACAATTAATTGTGCGTTATTCCAAAGTAAAGTAAAGTATGCGAATGTTAATTTTGACTATTCTGCAATTTCAAAAAATTATTTTTCGCCAACACAATCAAAACCATTCCCACTAACAGTTCAAAGGGGGAATAATCTATATAGCTCAACGACTAAGGATGGAAGGTATCTTTTTTACGCAACTGATCAAAAGGGAAATTTTGATGTTTGGTTTCGTGATTTACAAAGTTCAATCGTTGTTCCAATCACAGATAATCCTTTTTCTGAATCAAAACCAGCTATCTCTCCAGATGGAAAATACTTGGTATTTGTTTCAGAGGAATTTGATTCCGAAGGTGATCTGATATTATTACAAATCGAACCAGAAGAGTGGATCCAAGAATATCTAAAAGGACATCGATTCATTAATGATGAGTTTATTAATTTAACAAATATACCGAATCAAAAAGGTGAATACCATAAAGGAATCATCGATACCGATCCTGTATGGTCCCCTGATGGTAAAACAATTTATTTCATTTCAGATCGATTCACTCCTGGGTTACCGAATTTATGTTCCATTCAATTGGATAAACCAACTCAAATCAAACAAATCACTTCGATGGGGGTAACCTCACCTTATGTTTCTTCTGACGGACAATCGGTTCTAGTTGTTTCTTATCACGAGAACAAATTTGGTGAGATTTACCAAATTCAATTAGCAGATGGAAACACCAAACGAATCACAAACGATCAATACCTCGACTTTTCACCTACCATTGATAACCGATCAAAAAATTTATATTTCTCATCTATCCGAAAAGATACAAATGGAAATGGGCGCTTAGATGAACGAGACCACAGTTTACTTGTTAAGAAAAATTTAACAACTGGTGAAGAACGAGTATTATCTTCGGGAGAAACATCAAATTTTGATGTACGATATTCAAATTTTAATGGTGGGTCTATATTATTTTCTGCATCATATTTTAATGCCATCAATATCTATTTTATACCAGAAAACGGCTCCATCCCGAAACAACCGAATATAAAAGAACAATACCAATATTCCAAAGTTCTGGCTCCTGGTCAAAGTATTGAATCTTACTTCTTGGCATTAGACTCAGTAGAATTATTTTATTCGGAAGATCCTTTATATCCAATCTATGAGGCGCAAGTTTCTTTACTAAAATATGCAACCTTAAAACGCATTGGTAAAAACGAAGAAGCTTTCCAATTGATTCGCGAATACAAAAGAAAAGTAGAATTAGATAAGAATATATTCGCTATCATCCTTATCAAATGGAATGAGGCGAAACAAACTCGTTCGAATTTTAATTTACTAACGGAAATACGTCAATCCTCTGGATCAAAATTCCCACCAGATGGTGAAGCAATGCTTTATCATCTTTATGCTGATTCTTTAGAAAATGAAAAACAAATAACGAACGCAAAAGATATATTATTCAAAATTTACCAATCTTATCCAAGTTACCATCAAATTGATGAAATCAAAAGAAGGTTAGGTGGTTTCGATTTTAATCCAAACACCTACCAACTATCCAATCTTTATGAGGAAATGATTGATACTTGGGAAAAAGAAAAGTTCCTTTATCTGAGTGATCTGAATCATAGTTTTTCAAATGATCGTAAAAGGGACCTTCGTTACCTTTTAGAAGATGTTATCTCTAAAATTTCTGATAACAAAAATAGTGAAGTTGTACTTTCTTATGTAAATTCCATTTTGGATTCGAAGGAAAGTGTGAAACAAAATGTATTCAGGCATACACTTTTGTACATTAAGGCAAAAGCACTTTCTGATTTAAGGCGATACAATGAATCGAATCTTACACTCGACTCCATTATACCAATTCCACTTCAAATCGATTTAGAACCACCAGGAAAACCATCAGTTTTTGAAACTAGAAGTTATATGGCGGACTACAAAAACCCAATTTTGTTGCGTGCCAACTTGCTAAAATACTATAATCAAAAAGCAGCTGGAAATACTTCCGATGCACTACGAAACTTAAAAATCTATTTAGAGTTTTTTGATCCATTACTTGGTGTTGATTTGGGTGCTGAGGACATCAAAAGTGCATTTTTTTATTTTGAAAATAAGGCAGTTGAATTTGAAAGGATTGGAGATTTATTACAATCTTCGTTTCATTATTTCTTTAATAACCAAAACATGTTTCTAGTCAAAACTAGAAATTTATATTTAGATTCCTTATACAAAGAATATGCAATTTATTACCAACGGAAGATGGTAGATACCATTTTTAGTTACGGTAAAAAAATTCGAGAGGAAGAAGAACGGGCCCTACTCAATCAAATCAATATTTTGAGTAAAGATAAACTCAATGTCATTGGGAATTTGGCAAATATCACTTCGATTGTTACTGATAGGGAGCTTGTCAGAAACATTGTAAATATAAAAGATTTTGAAAAAATTGAAGTTCTATCTGGGAAAGCTCTCAATTGGACAGAGTTGTATTATAAACAAGCAGTTCCACGAGCAAGGCCATATTTAGATTTAGCTACACTTTATGGTTATTCTTATTATCTAATTAATAAATATGTAACGTATGAATCGTATTATTATTCTACTGGCACGATGACTGACGTGCGAAAAGCAGAAATATTAGAAAATTTCAAACGTGCGGAATTAGAATTACGTTGGATCATTTATGCAGATCCTACTCATTATGATGCTTACCAATTGCTTGGTTGGTTATATCAATATGTAGATTTGATGAAATTGCAAAAGGATCCAAATTCAGGGAATGTTGATTTTGAGGTTTATGAAAGTTTATACAAGAAATATTTTCCTGATAAGAATTTAGAAGCTAATATTGAGTTATATAATCAAATATTAGTGTTCCTTGGGGATGATTATGCAAATAAAAAAGTGATATCGGATTTAAATCTAAATTTAGGGAATAATTATTTTTTATTAAACAACTATCCAAAGGCAAATGAGAGTTATCGGAATGTGGAAGAGAGTTCTTCTGCATTGTCTTCCAAAAACCAATTTGATGGTTATAAACAAGAAGCAATCTATCGTTTTAATTATGGTAAATCCTTGATCTACCAGGGTCAGTATAAAAAGGCATCTGAACAATTTTCAAAATCTATTGATATTTATTTTAAAAATGAATATTTTCAATATGTAAACCAGTATGCCCAAGAACCAAATTCAATCACACAAGCACAACTGAACGCAATACGATCCAAATTAGCATTACTATTTGCGTTACGTGGTTTGTCTGAATTGGAGTTTGGTCTCTTTGAAGATTCGATTGTCTCATTTCAAACAGCCATTGCTTATAACAAAGATGTAAAATTCATAAGCCCTATTAACCTAGCCAATTATCTCGCAATTGCCTTTCAGAAAAGTGGAAGATTTAGGGATTCTTATCAGATGTTACAATTGGCAGAATCGGAATATAAATCAACTAATGTATCCCTTTATGCTAGGTGGAAAAAATGGAGTCCTTGGAATCTATTTTTAGGGGATAACGTGCGAGTGATTGGAGACGGTCGTTTCCCCGGTGAATTTCCAAATGACTTCAAATACTTATTAACCCTTGGTGTTCGGATCGAAAACCATATTGAACAAGAAGAATATGTTTCCGCTCTAAATGAAATCCAAATTAGGAATAAGTTAATTACCTCGAAAGGTTTAGATGGAACCATCATCGGGAAAAATATCTTAGCAAAATCAAGACAAGTCGAAGCACAAATATACCAAAGAAGTAATTTACCAATTGAAGCAAATGATCGTTACCGTGAGTTAGTTGATAAATTACTCGAATCTGCATCCAATAAGGATTTAGACCGTGTTTTTCATAATTATAGTCATTCTGCTTTTGTTGTGCAAGAAACAGATCACCTTTCTGAACAATATAAGAAAAATACTTTGAAATCCTATTTCGAAGACCTTAATTCTTGGAAAAACAGAGAGTTAAAAAAGTGTAAACAGGCAAAAGAAACCTGTGAAATTAATTTCCGAATCATAAATCCAAATTTTGATTTATACTATGGACTTGGATTGTATTATTTAGCTCTTCAAAATGTGAGAGAAGGAAAAGAATATATCCCACAATTAGCAGAAGCGATTCCCTTATTAGAAAATCCAGGACTCGTTGATCCAAAATTAATTGGATTGGTGAGTGATCCCATTTCGAGACAAACAAGAGTACGAGTTTTATTAAACCTATATTCAGTTTACATGATGTTAGGTGACCAAATCATGGCTGAGAAAAAATGGAAAGAAACAGCTGAGTTGGCATTTGAATTTCGGTTGGATGAAGAAAAGTTTTGGTCGAATGTGATGCGAACTAAGTGGCAAACTAAAATTTCGCAAAATCCCTCTACCTCAGATCCATATTTAAAAGAAGCAGTACAGTCTTACCAAACAAACTTGTCAGTCAGAATGTTCACTCCTAAAAATAGATTGGAAAATTTCATTGAAACATTTTCAGAGATTCATTTGAAGAATTCTGAAATAAGTCCAATGGTAAATCTTTGGGAAAATTACAGAAGTTTGGAAATTTTTAGAGATCTGATTTCTGCACAATTTGAGTTTGAGGATTCTAAACTCAATTTAAATTACCAAGATCTTTTGCGATGGTATAAAGGTTATAAAAAAGTAACCAATCAAATCGTTGAAAAAACAATCAAACGCGAAGATATTAAACCATTCATAAAACAAGAAAATGAAGAATCGACTAAATTAGGCTCAATCATTGGTAAACTAAAATCTGTGTCTCCCGAACGAACTGCCTTTTTTGAACCTAGACGACCTGTCAGCGAATCCTATTTCCCTGATTGGAATGGAATTTACCAATTTGGAGATAATATCCATACTTTCTATTGGAAGGATGGGAAAATTGTTCATACAAAATGTAGTGAAAAACAAGAATTAGATTTGTGTTTACCCAATTTGAGTCCCACGTCTCCAAAAATCCAATTATTGGGTAAACAAAACAAAGGAGATAATCTTCAGAAACTAATTGAATTTAGTAAACATAAAGATCGGTATCCATCCGTTATATTTGATCGTAATCATATTCAATTATTCAGTGAACGAAATGAACGTCGATTTAAGTGGGTAACTGTTTATGGAGAGAAACAGGAACGTAAAAAGGACACCCATATACGTGCGGTGCCAAATGGCAATTTGGGGATTTTACTTTCTGATACCGATTATTTGGTATCGAAGGAAAATTTAGATCGTCAAACAAGTTTGTTTGGAGATGAACTTTCACAGGTTTTACCACTTAGAGAATTGTTCCAAGGAAGTGGTTCTGAGATATCGATTGTTGGTTTTAATCAGAGTAACTTTAAAACTGAATCACAATGGAATAAAATTGGACTCATTTATGAAATCTTAAGAACTAAAAGAATTCAGAATATAGTTTCATTTAGAGAAGATAAAAATCCAGATTTTACTCCTTCGAAACTCGAACAATACGTAAAAAAAGAGAATCAGGTTTTTATAGGCAATTGGAAACCATTTTCAATTTCATCTGAGAGTTTGATAGAAACAGCCAAATCATTCATCGATCTTGGATATCAAAATGAAAAATCAAAGGAATTGAATGAGGCATATGAGAATTATTATACCGCATCTACTTTGTTAGATGAAGGTAGCCCCTTGTTACCTTCTTTGGAATTGAGATTAGCAAGGTTACGAGCTGAAATATTTTCAAATATTCCTAAACGTTCAATATTTCGCCCTTTATGGAGAAAATACAAAGATTTACCATTCCAAAACCAAGTACGTTATGAGTATTTGGTTTCCTGTTTTTCTGCAAAGGAAAAGGAAGATTGTGGTTATAAATCATCAGATTTTATTGGCGAAGAAAGAGATACTTACTTAGGTGCTCTTGAATTTTATTCACAATTACGCTCAGGAAAACTAAAAGATTTTAATTCAAAAGATGAATTGCGAAGAAAAGTTGAAAAAGAAGAAGATCCATTTTTGCAAGCGTATCGATTGGGAAGTTTGTACATCCAAAATTATATGTTTGTGGAAGCTGATGATCAAACTAAAAAATTAGCTAAACTAGTTAAGACATCCAAAGAGAAAAATGTCCTAAAAAATCGGCTTTTGGAAATTTACTTTCATAAAGCATTTGTATTTGGTGATAAAGAAATTTATCTTACCAATCTAACTTCCACATCCGCATATAATTATGGATTCAAAAAAGATTGGAAACTGTTTGATGAAAAAATCCTATCTAGAGATTTTACAAAATTTGGATATTCTGATTCCATATATGATACCTATCGATTAAGGTTATATACAACTTGGAAAGAACAGTTACAAACAGGGTATTCTGAGATTTTATCTTTAACCCCTGAATATTTGACAAATGGACAATCTGTCTTAACAAAACTTTCTCATCTAAATCGAACTTTGTTTTTTCATATGATTTTACGTTCCATACCGTTCCAAAAGAACCAAGAAGTAAATTCATTGTTTGAATTACTTTTACAAATGGAACAAAACGAGGGGCGAACTTACAGATCTTTATTTTTTCAGTTGGAATTGGCAAAAGCTTTGTATTTACGTGGTGATTGGGAATTGGCAGAACAGTTGGTTACCAAAATCCAGAAAACACATTCTGAAGTGGGGGAAGGTAACGTTTTTTGGGTTACAAAGTGGTCAGATTTTTTATGGAAAAGGGATTATTTAAGAAACCAGTCCAAGATTGAAGTTCGATCTGTGAATTTATTCAGTAAAGTATATGAATCTGCTTTATCTAAAAAACCTGAAGAATACCTGTCCTTACTAAACGATTTTAATAGAAGAAATCGAAATGAATTCATAAGCCCTGAGTTAAAAACGGAATATGAATTTTTGTTTTATTTTCTTTTGCAAAAATGTTTAGAGAAAAATAACTCGGAAAGTTTTTTTGACCTTGCGATTGCTAGAGAGATTTTTCGTTATACTTCAGAAAGATTCTCAAACCAAGATTTATACCTCAAACATCTACCAAACTTTGAATTGTATGCTGAACGATTAAAAAAGAAGATGGTGGCCAACCAAGAGTTTCATGGTATTTTTGATTTAGGTCGTAAAACATATCTATTAAGTTTTGCTCAAGGTAAGTCCTTGGGTAGGGAATTGTTTCCTGACAACAAATTACTTTATAGAGAATTGGTGAGATACTTTCGCTCATCGGAATCAGGTAACCAAGAAGTGATTTTGCGAGAATCACTTGCAGATAAATATAGAACCAATTTACGATTAAATCAAAAAAATCGTCATTATCTGTTTGCATCAGGAATCCATTCAGTGGTTCCATTTGTTATCCCTGACACAGAATATTATTCTGTTTCTTCTGTATCTGATTTTTTAACAAACCCTAGTCTTAAATACAAAGACATTTCTCCAAAAAATCCCAAGGTAACAACATTAGGATTTCGTAATTCATTGGAAAACGAGATTAGTGCTGGTTTGGTGCAATGGGAAACAAATGGTGTAAAAGAGATTGAATCCCCTTACAAAGTTGATTTTTCAGAATTGGGTTGGTGTTCTTTGAATTATTTATGTTTAGATTCTCATCCATTAATGGATACAAAATCCAAATCTTCACAAACTGCAATCGTGTATGCAAATCAGAAAATCGGACCTTCTTTGCAATTTACCAATGATTTTAGTGGCATTGCCTACTATTTGGGACAACAAAACAAAGGTTTGTTTGTCTTACATTCTGGTAATCAAAATGGAGTTCATAATTTATATTTTATCCGTCAATTTCTAGCCAATGAAGAGTTAGAAAAACCTTTGCATATCCGTTTGATTGATGGAAAAAATGCTGCAAAATCCTACTCGATTGATGACAGATATTGGATCGGGTATCGACTTTATACGTCTGCTATGATCGAAGACTAATGGGATTCATTTAGAAAATTATTTCGTAAGTCTTCAGGAAGATCAAAAAGATTTTTTACTTCTTTATGGAATGATTTTAAATCATAATTTGCCTTCGCAAATAGATGATTAAAACTTACTTCACCAGAATGGTAACGAAGGGCTCCCAGAAAGTCTTCATTGTTCCAATCGCGTGCTAAAAATTCTTTTGATTTTTCTTCTGGGATTAATTTATCTTCAATCACTTTATTTTTAAATTGTGAGATGGTACTTTGTTTTAGTAGTAGTTTTGTTTCTGCATTTTTGTCACTTCCGTATATCTCTTTTAGGCGATCTGCATAAACTTTAAGTAATTTGATAGTGGTTTCCCTTCTTGTTTTTTCTTTTTTGAATTTTTCTAAGTGAGGACTTTTTTCCCCTTCTTTTTTTAGATAATAACGTTCAGTTCCAATTTCTTCGACAAAACTTGCATAGGATTCATTTAATGTAGTGTCGCCTGGCAAATAAGCAGTCGCATGTGCCATTTCGTGGATGACAAGTCCCACCAAACGATGGTCAGGCCAACTTAGTTGTGGAGACAATACAGGATCTGAAAACCAACCCAGCGTAGAGTATCCACCAATGGCACGTATCCTTGTATCATACCCTTTATTCTTGAGTTCGTTTTCCAACTCAATTGCCATATCTTTATCGAAGAATCCTTTGTATGGAACTGTTCCTGCAATGGGGAACCACCAGGTATAGGATTTGAGAGCTAAGGATTCCGAAGCACTGACATTCCATCCGATTTCGTCACGCTCTAGTTTGGTGAAGTATTCGAACCCACCGTTTTCATTTAGCGCCAGTTCCTCGATGGCAAACTTCCTAACTTCACGGATTAAGTTTAATTTTTCCTTGGTTTTGGAATCGATGTTTGGTTTGTTTAATACCGTTTCGATTTTTTCTCTGCCTAAAATGATTGCAGATTGTTCCTTCCCCAAGTGGTATAAATAGGGCAAACAGCTAGTGAGAAAAAAAGGAAAGAACGAGATTGTCATGATCAATTTTTTCTTTTTAGTTCGACACGGGAGTGGAATCGGCAAAAGTGGAAGGGGTTTTGGCATTCTATGGAAAGAAAAAATTCGATTCCACCAGTCGTCTACATTAACTTTGCCTTAGTCTTTGTACTTTTATTCGCTATTTTTTTCCCTGAAATTCGTTCCGCTGTCACAAAACTCTTTTCTTCACCCAAACCGATTTCTGCAAGTAAGCAGAGCCAAGCCATCCAAATCCAATCGAGTTTTCGAAATGTATACCGAGAAGCCCAACAATTTGTTGTCTCAATCCGAACCAAAAAAACAGAAATGATTTTCCATCCTTATGCTTTTGGAGAGAGTCGGGAAGATCGAATTTCATCCATTGGTAGTGGGTTCATCATTGATGAACGTGGGTTTGTTGTTACCAATTACCACGTCATCAAAAATGCTGAGATCATCGAAATCATCATGTCCGATGGAAGGATATTCCCAGCACGTTATGTTGGTAGTCATGAAAGGGCAGACATAGCCCTTCTCAAAATCCCAAGCGAAGATAAATTCACTCCTGCCTTTCTTGGAAATTCAGATGAAATCGAAGTGGGAGATTGGGCCATTGCTGTTGGTTCCCCTTATGGTTTGGAAAAAACATTCACTGTGGGTGTTGTATCTGCAAAGTCGAGAGAGGATTTGGATGAAACTGGCCAAACCCATATCCAAACAGATACAGCCATCAATCCAGGTTCCAGTGGGGGACCACTCCTCAATATTTATGGTGAGGTTGTGGGTATCAATCGAATGATTCGTTCTTCCAGTGGGGCCAGTGCTGGGATTGGATTTGCCATTCCTATCAATTATGCAAAGAGAGTGCTCCGCCAGATTGAGCAAAATGTAGGCCAAAACATTCGACCCGCAACCCTCGGTGTGATGGCAACAACCCCTCTCCCAGACCATAGAAAATCCTTAGGAATTCCAAACGATGCTGTCGGAGTTCTCGTGTACGACATCGAACCAAATTCGGCAGCTGAGAAAGGTGGTTTACGCCGGTACGACTTCATTGAAGGCGCAAATGGACTCTCTGTACGCCATATCAACGATTTACGAGAACAAGTGGGACTTGTTGGTCTTGGGGGCGTCTTACGGTTGAAGATATTACGGGATACCCAAGAGATGGAATTATCGATCCCTTTGGTGGAAGCAGCCTACCAAAAGGGCAAATAATTTTATGAGAAGAAATATAGTCCATTCGGGTGCAGACGCCCTCATTTACGAAATTCGCCAGATTGTGGCACTTGCCAAACAAATCGAAGCCATGGGTGTTTCCATCACTTGGGAAAACATCGGTGACCCTATCCAAAAAGGGGAAAGTGTTCCCAATTGGATGAAAGACATTGTCAGCGGACTTGTGAACCAAAATAAATCTTGGGCCTATACGGCTACTCAAGGTGACGAAAACACTCGTAAATTTTTAGCAGAAAAAGTAAATGAAAGGGGTGGGGCTCAAATCACTTCTGAAGACATTTTATTCTTTAATGGTTTAGGTGATGCAGTCGCAAAAATATTTGGATTTATGAGAAGGGAAGCTCGGATTCTCGGACCTTCTCCCGCCTATTCTACGTTATCCTCTGCCGAAGCTGCTCATTCTGGTTATGAACATTTGACTTATGAATTAAACCCAAATAATGATTGGATGCCTGACTTAGAAGACATTGAGAACAAAGTTAAATACAATGATTCGATTGCAGGAATTTTACTCATTAATCCAGATAACCCAACAGGTGCCGTGTATCCAAAAGAAGTTATGCGGGAAATTGTAAAAATTTGTGAAAAATATGATATCATACTGATTTGTGACGAAACATACGCTCATGTAAATTATTCAGAATGGGGAAGTATACACCTATCAGAAGTCATTGGAGACAAGGTTTGTGGATTTGCACTTCGATCAATTTCAAAAGAATACCCATGGCCTGGTGCAAGGTGTGGATGGTTAGAAGTATTCAATCGAAAAAATGATCCAACATTCGAACGTTACATTAAATCATTGTTAGATGCTAAAATGTTGGAAGTATGTTCAACGACATTACCTCAACTTTCAATACCACTTGTATATTCGCATCCTGAGTTTTTAAATCATTTAAAATTCAGAAATTTAAAGTTTAAAAAGAGAGCTGAAAAGGCAACACAGATGTTGTCTGGAATTCCTGGTGTCAAAGTCATCCAACCCAAAGGAGCCTTTTACTTAACGGTTCTTTTTGAAGATGATGTTTTGAAATCTCATATGACTTTACCAATTACAAACCAAAAGGTGAAAGATTTTGTTTCTCCACTCATGGAAAAAGCAGCACTTGATCGAAGGTTTGTTTTACATCTGTTAGCTTCTGCAGGGATTTGTGTTGTCCCTCTCAGTTCATTTTGTTGTAATCGAAATGGATTTAGAGTGACACTTCTCGAAGAAGATGACTCCAAGTTTGAATGGATTTACCAAACATTAGCAGAGAATATTAAAAAATATCTAGCATCCTAAATGAATTCTCGCGGTAGATACAAGATTGGAATTTTTGATTCAGGTTTAGGTGGTCTTTCCGTGTTACGTACTTTATGGAAAGAAACTTCGAACATCGATTATATTTATTTTGGAGATTTGGTCCATTCGCCATATGGTCAAAAATCGAAACAAAAGGTAATTGAACTTTCAAAAAATGCATTTGAATATTTGATCGAAAAAGATTGTGAAGCAGTTTTGTTTGCTTGTAATACGGCGACGTCTGCTGCCGCTGATTTTTTGAGAAAACAACATTCGATTCCAATTTTTGGAATGGAGCCTGCCATAAAACCTGCCTTAGTTGAAAATCAAGGTGTAAAAATTGCCGTTTTTGCTACCGAACTCACATTAAAAGAAGAAAAGTTTAAGAATTTGGTTACAGGGCTTACGAAAGGTTCAGAAATATTACCAGTTCCATGTGAAGGTTTGGCCAAACTGATCGACTCTGATCGTTGGGAAGAAGCTTGGGATTTTTTAGATGCTAAAATTAAATCAGTACTATCTGAAACTGATATCGTTGTTTTAGGTTGTACTCATTACGTTTTTTTGAGAGAAAGAATTCATTATCATTATCCAAATTTAAAAGTTTATGACGGTAATCTCGGAACATCATTACATATGAAAAAAATGTTACAATTACCAGATGGATCTAAAGAGAATAGAAACCAACTTGATATTCTATTGAATACTTCTGAATCCGATTATGTTCACTTAGCAGGAAGAATTGCAAAAACAATCACTCCAAATCATACTCTGTCATTAATTAATACAACTATAGGAAAACTCCATGTCTGACCAAAATAAAGTAACTTATAAAGATGCCGGAGTAGATACCGAAAAAGGACAAGAATTCATAAAAAGAATCAAATCCAATGTTGCAACAACCCATAATAAAAATGTGTTAGGTGGACTTGGAGGGTTTGCAGCTTGTTATGATGTTAGTTTTTTAAAATCTTATCAGGAACCTATATTATTATCTGGGACCGATGGAGTTGGAACAAAGTTACAATTAGCCAGACTGTTGGGAATTCATGACACTGTTGGTATTGATTTGGTTGCAATGTGCGTAAACGATATTCTAGTCAACGGTGGAAAACCTTTGTTTTTTCAGGATTACATTGCCTGTGGGAAATTACATTTACCAACCATGGAAGGTATTGTCTCTGGGATTGTAAAGGGTTGTAAGTTAGCAGAATGTGCATTAGTTGGTGGAGAAACTGCGGAACACCCTGGAGTCATGCCTGATGAAGAATATGATTTAGCGGGTTTTGTTGTTGGTGTTGTCGAAAAGAATAAAATGATCGATGGTAAATCGATAAAACCAGGTGATACCATCATTGGACTTTCTTCCTCTGGACCACATAGCAATGGTTTTTCTCTTCTTCGTCGATTATTGTTGAAAGATGGTAGATTACCTACTTCCGAAAACGATTTAAATTTTATTAAAGATCATGTATTTGTTCCAACAAATATTTATGTAAAATCTATACTCTCCTTAATTCAAAAAGTATTCGTCAAAGGTATGGTTCATATTACTGGTGGAGGTTTTTACGAAAACATTCCACGCGTATTACCAAATGGTATTGGAGCTGAGATCAATTCTTTACCTGAGTCTTATGTTTTTTCAAAATTAAAAAAAGACCATTCCTTGGATTTAAATGATATGTACGGTACTTTTAATATGGGAATCGGTTACATACTCGTTCTTGAAAATGGTTTGGTAGATACGGCCATGAATGAGTTGGATCAGTTAGGAGAAAAAGCATTCGTGATTGGTAAAACGAATGATAGTGGAAAAATTTCGATTACGACTTAAAAGGAAAGCCCACCCTAAATATTGTTTTTCCTGGTTCTGATTCAAAACTGATATTTGCATTGTGTCGGTTCACAATTTCTTTTACCAGATAGAGTCCAAGTCCTAATCCATCACCTGATGTTTTTGTTGAATAAAATGGCATAAAAATTTTGGATTGGTGTTCGGGTGGGATTCCAATTCCTGAATCTTCAATTTCAACGATGACAGTATCACTCGTTTTAAAACTCCTAATAGAAATCGTACCTTTGGAAGAGACAGCTTGAATGGCATTCCAAATCATCTGACTCCATAATTGGACTAAATCTCCTTGGATACATCGAATTTTGCCTTCAAAATCTAAATTTAAAATTAAGTTAATATCTCGTAAAAAATATTCCTTATATAAAGAAATCGCGGAGTGAATTGTATCTTTTAGTGAAAAATCAACTAACTCCAAATTGGATTGAAGACCTGCAAAGTTTTTTAAAGTAAATGTAATTTTTGATAATCTTTTGATAGAGTAGAGTATATGTTCTGAAGATTGTTTCATCAATAGAAACTTTCTCAATTGATTAAAATCATTTTGATTGGTAACTGCTGATTGGATCTTTTTTAAGATCGGTAGTGATAGATTTCGAATCCCTGAGTCTACAAATAATTCTGCTAGTTCCTCTGCGTATAAAATAGAATTCTCTTTCAATAATTCTGCTAGTGATTTGCGAGCTTGTCGATTTGTGAGTCCAGTTAAGATTCTTAAACCTGAATCATTCGAATCGATAATTAAATTTAGGATGTCGATAAGTGATTGATTTTTTAAATCATGTGATTCTTCTTCCCACTCTGCAATCAATGTCTCAACAGAAGATTTGATCATGCCAATCGGATTATTGATTTCATGTGATAAACCAGATACAAGTTGTCCTAAAGAAGCCAACTTTTCATTTTGGATTAATTTTTCTTGTGCCTCTCTTAAGGCAAATAATGCAGAATTGAGTTCAGTATTACTTGTTTGCAGTTCCTTCGTTCTCTCCTTAACTTTTTCCTCTAGAGATTTATTGAGTTCTTTTAATTCTAGTTCTGCTGTTCGTTTAGAAGTTTGGTCAATTCCTATCCAAATGATTTTGGAAGGTTCATTTTTGGAATCACGTATGATACCAAGGCGCCATTCTAGATATAGAATTTGTCTGTTTGTTGTTATGTATCGTAGGATTAAACTTTCTGCAATGTTTTGGATTTCATTTATATCTGCCAAAACTTCTTTTAAGAATTCCCTATCCTCTTCTGCGAGAATGATATCTTGGATGTACTTTCCAATTACTTCGTTTTTGTCCAATTCCAGAACTTTTAATGCTGCTGGATTGATATTCTCCAATAAACCATCTGCATTTGTTAGGAGAATTAGATTAGCTGCATTGTCAAAGACAGTTGAGTTAAGATTTTTTTCCTGTAATAAAGAAAATTCAGTTTTTTTAGAATTGGTAATATCGAGTGCAACAACATCAATTCGCTTTTTGATTCCAAGGATATCATTCGAGATGTTTACATAGTGTTCCGTCCAAATTATGGATCCATTAGCATGGATCATCCTTAGTATAATAGGCGATATACCAGAGAATAAATCTTCGATTTTGTGTTGGTCTTCTGGGATGACAATGTCTCGAAAAAAATCTGAATTTTCGTAAAAATAATTTATACCATAACCTGTGATTTCTTCCATTTTGGAACTGATATAAGATGTTCTTGGTTCCGGCAAAAATTCAATATTATAGATGATAGCTGGAAGTTGATTGTACATAATGAGCAGTCGTACATTCACATCTTTGATTGCCTTTTGCAGTGTTTCCAGTTCGAATAACGATAAGTTTAAAATTTTTGTTTGTACTTGGAAACTAAAAAGAATACATGCTACACCAAACAAAAACATAAACAAGGTATTGATTGTATAACCTAAAGGTTTGTACCAATCGATTGTAAATAGATAAGGGAAAAATAATCTTTGGAGTGATAATAAAACACATACTGTAAAAAAATATAGGCGGATGTTTTTTGGGTATTCAATTAAACCGAATATGATGCTTCCAAACAATAAAAGCGTAAATCCATTGAAGATTGCAGTAGGTAATGCAAACCAAAAAAAACTGAAATCACCGAGAAGTAAGGATATAAAAATAATATAGGTGACAATGAGCGAAAGGAATACCCAGTGTTTGGAAATGGTTTTGGTTATGATCGGAAGTATAGATAATAATAATAGAAAAGAACTTAGAAGTGTTAATGACTCTGAGAAAAAGAAATAAAGTTCATTTTGAGTGCTCCCATAAATGAATAAGGAATAATTCCGAATGACTAAAATGGCTAAGAATAATGATGTATACGAAAGTTTGATTTCTGATTTGGAGTTTTTGGATAAAAAATAGATAATGATCGAAATGACTGAATTGACAACTACTGATAGTGCAGTAACGGCAAAAACAACATCAAATTCAAATGGAATCATACACTTCAACTAACTCATTTACTTTTTTTATTAGATCTTCATTTTTAAATGGTTTTACTATCCAAGCATCCGCACCTTCCACTAATGCTTTCGAAATGATTTCAGGTTTGTTCTCTACAGATAGGATCAGGATTTTAAAATTTAAGTGAGCCATAATTTTTTTTGATTTTTGAATCAACTCAATCCCACGGATTCCTGGCATATTAAAATCAAAAATCCCTAAACCAATTTTTGGATTTGTTTTTAAAGTTTCGAGGGCAAATTCTCCTGAATCACAGATGATAATATTGTGACCTTGACTACTCAATGCAAGGCGCACAATTTTTAATACTGCAGGAGAATCATCGACAACTAAAATATTACTCATCTTAATTCAGTTGTGAGATTAGCTTCGTTAGTGATTCATTTGCAAAAGGTTTTACGAGCCATCCAACTGCACCAGCAGCTTTGCCTTTGTTTTTCATCTCTTCACTAGATTCTGTAGTTAACATCACTATTTTCATGGATTTTCCATTTTCTGTTTTTAAAGTTTTTTCAGTTAACTCGATCCCTGTCATTCCTGGCATGTTTACATCAAAGATACCAATATCGAACTTTGAATTTTGGATTTTTTCCAATGCTTCCATTCCGTTCGAAGCTGTTTCTACCTCATGACCATCAGTGGTGAGTACTAAATTTAAAATTTTTAATACTGCTGGTGCATCATCTACAGTTAATATTCTCGCCATTTTAATTCTCCTTTTTGATTAATGGAAATCGAATTGTTAAACACACATCTATTTTATTATCATTTTTTAGATTATCTTCAATGTTATATATCTGAACATTGGCTTGGTGTTGGTCTAAAATCTTTTTAACCAATGTTAAGCCTAATCCAAATCGGAATTGTTCGAATTTAGCATAACTATCATCAACTACTGAAGAGATTCGGAAAAAAGGTTCAAATATAATGGATTCAAATTTTTCAGGAATGCCTACGGTGCTATCTTCATTCTGATAAGCCGGATTTATGACTTTCACTTCCAAAAAATTTTCCTTTTGAAAAAAGATTACATAAATCTCATCACCATCTTTTGAATATTTGATTGCATTTAGTAATACTTCTCTGATTGCATAGGATATTTTAACCTGATCAAAACGAATTTCATGTTGGTTCACCGAATTGGGAATTTGGCTTACATTGATTTTTTGAGATTTGATTTTTAATGCTTCTTCTAATGTCTGGATTTCTGAGTGAATGATTGCTAAGAGTTCTACAGGTGATTCCATTGATTGGATCAATTCATTGTCGTCAATTACGTTCTGAGATATGGACATACTATCAAACATACTCTTTGCGGCATCATAGTTCTCTGATAATAAATCTAAAATTGGTTTCTGAATGGTATAATGATTGTTGTCTTGGTCCCATTTACTTTTTGAAAGTAAGATGCTCACGACACTCATTAAAGTACCAATCCCACTTCCTTGGAATAAGTTAATATTCATTTGGTGGATAATATCTGCAGATATATTTTGGTTTTCTTTATGGGTAAGTGATTTTTTCCAATCGAAGATTTCAATCACTCTTTTGTATAAATGATTTTCTGCTTCATGAATAAATTGAGTTTTTAGTTTTGTATTAAGGTATTGGAAGGAACGATCCAAGGTAAACTTAACGTGATCAACCTCCAGTGGTGTTTGTAAAAAATCATAAACGCTGTGCCTTTTGAGTAATGAAGCAGTTTGTGCCCAGTTTTCAGAATTGGTGATGAGAAGGATCAATGTATTAGGAAATGAATTTGTGATTCTCTCTAAAATTTCTTGGGAGCTTACTTTATTTAAAGATTCAATTGGCACGATTAAAAAATGAAATTTCTCTTTTTTTAAAGAATCCAAAACAGTATCTAACTTTTCCAGTCGTTCATACGTATAGTGGAGATCATCTAGAATCGTTACTAGATGGTTCGAAATTGAAGATTCTAAAATTAAACTATGAGGAATCATCTGGCACCTATCTCTTTTACTTTTTCTAGAATTTTTTCTAGAGGGAGTTGGTACATCACTGCACCTAATTCGAAAGCTACCTTAGGCATACCATAAACAACACAAGTTTCTTTGTTTTGTCCAAGTGTAATACAACCATTATTTTTTAAGTTGAGTAAACCTTTGGCTCCATCACTTCCCATACCTGTCAATAAGATTCCAATTGAATCTTTTGCTAAACCATTTTGTACTACTGAATCAAAAAGAACATCTACAGATGGTCTATGACCATTTACCTTCTCCGATTGGAGTATTTTTGTATAGAATTCTCCATTCCATTTTTGTACTTCTAAATGATAATTCCCAGGAGCAATGTAAATCGTTCCCTTTTCTAAAATTTGTTTGTCTTTTGCTTCCACTACTTTTGTTTTTAATTCTGCATTGAGCCGACTTGCAAATAGTGCAGTAAAATTTTCTGGCATATGTTGGGCGATGAGAATGGGAGGAAAGGTGTGATCCACTTCATCTAGTAACTTCCGTAGTGCAGTTGTTCCTCCTGTACTCGATCCTATTAAAATCAACTTTGTCCGAAAGTTTGTAGTTTTGTTGGGTACTGTGGGTGAAACCGAAATGACTCTTTTAGATTGTTCAAAGAGAGAGGCATTGTAAGTTAATGCCGCATTTAGTTTTTCTAATAAATCTTCTTTGGCTTCTAGTAAACTTTCTTGTGTACCTGTCGGTTTCGTAACGTAGTCAAATGCACCTGCATCAAGTGCTTCTAAAGTGATGGAAGTGCCTTCTGTCGTCGATGAGCTAAACATGATGACTGGCATCGGATGTTGGGGGAGTAATTTTTTTAAAAATTCGATGCCATCCATCTCAGGCATATGAACATCAAGTGTCATTACATCAGGTTGTTTATCGATGATGAGATCTCTTGCTTCAAAAGGATTGGATGCCTCTCCAACCACTTCCCAATTTTCATCCGATTCTATCCAACGTTTGATCATACTTCTGACTGTACGTTGGTCATCTACAATAATTGCTTTGTGTTTTTTCATGTTGATTGGATCGCCATGTGTTGGTTGATTAATTTTCTGACATCTAAAATCAATCCAGCATGCCCATTACCAAGGATGGTGCAACCAGCTAAGCCGTTGATGTTTTTGAATAAAGGTGAGATTGGTTTGATGACAATGGATTGGTTTCCTAATATTTCATCAAAAACGATTCCCATCTGTTTTTCATGAGATTCAGTTACGATCATATACTTCTCATGGATTGAATGTTGATCGTTAAGTTCTGATTCTTTTCCAAATAATAAGTCGATATCAACAATCGATATTTGATTTTCTCGGTATAAGATGCTGTGATTGTTGCGATACAATTCGTGGATTGGTTCTTCTTTGATGTACAAAGATTCTTTGACATCGATGGAAGGGAGGATAAAGTAAGTTTCTGATTTTCTAACAACAAGTCCTTCAATGATGGCAAGAGTTAAAGGCACTCTGATTAAAAATACGGTTCCTTGTCCAAAATTGGAACTTACATCTACAAATCCTTTGAGTGTGCTGACATTCTTACGAACTACATCGAGACCCACACCTCTACCCGATAAATCTGTTACTTCTTTTGCAGTCGAAAAACCAGGGTGGAATAAAAAATCCCAAACTTCTTCATCTTTTAAATTCTCCGCCTCTAGATGACTGATAAGTCCTAAAGAAATTGCTTTTCGGATAATTTTATCTCTTTGCAGACCTTTCCCATCATCTTTCACCTCAATCCAAACTTCTTTTCCTGATTGAACGGCAGTTAAATGAATTGATCCCTTTGTTTGTTTACCTGCTTCTTTTCTTTCTTCTGGAGTTTCTAAACCATGATCGATAGCATTCCGAATGATATGAACAAGTGGGTCATACATTTCTTCAATGATAGATTTATCAATTTCTGTATCTTCTCCTGAAATGATGAGTTCTACTTGTTTACCTGTTTTTTTCGCAGTATCACGAACCAATCTTTCCATTCGTGAAAAAACACCTGAAATGGGAACCATACGCAAACTGAGTGTGATCTCTTGCAAACTTCTGATTAATTTTTTTAATTGTAGGGCAGACTTTTGAAAGTTCTCTAATTTTAATTTTTTTAAATCAGGGTGTTCTGTGACCATCGGCTCATTGATTACAATTTCACCTACGATATCTAATAGTGAATCAAGTTTATCGGTATCAATTCGTATGTCTTTTTTCTGGTTGGATTTTTTTTCTTCTGGTTTCGGTTTTGAGATATTAGATGGTAAATTATTGAGTTTTGAATCAGTTTGATTTGTAACAAACAATCCGTATTCTGCATTTGTTTCTGATTGTTTTGGCTCAAACAATCCAAATTCTTCATTTTGGGAATCGTTTGTATCATTTTGAAACAAACCGAATTCATCTGAGACTGAATGTTTTACCTCAGTTGTAAAAATTCCAAATTCTTCTTTCTCTGGAAATGTCTTATTAGTGTCTTGAAAGATTCCGAATTCTTCTTTGTTTGGTTCCGTTTCATTAGTTGGACTTAAATCCAATCCCGAATTTTTTAATTCTAATAATTTATCATTAGACCTTTGTAAAAATTGATTTTGTTCTTCCGAATATAAATCCCCACCTGTAGGTGAATCTTCTTCATGGATCACAAGTTCATTTAATAGGTCTAAGGCGGTAAGTAAAATTTCTAATGTTTCTTCGTCTTGTGATTCAGGTTTATTGCGTAAATAATCAAGAAGGTTTTCTGCTGCATGAGCAATTTTAACGATTCCGGACAATCCAAAAAAACCAGAGCTACCTTTGATTGTATGGAAATGCCGAAATAATGTGTCTAAAATTTCTCGGTCAACCAAACTGCCATCTAAGGTAGTTTTTTCAAAGTTTAATAATCCAGATTCGATACTCTCTAAACTTTCTTTGGCTTCGAGTAGGTATTCTAAAACATCTTCTCTTTCCATTTTTCAATTTCCAGGAATGTCTTGGATCATATAACTTTCTTCTGGAGTAAGTAATCTTTGAAGATTGATTAGTATTTTAACAGTATCGCCAACACGACCTGTACCATAAATAAAACGAGATGATTTGGACTCTCCGATTTTTGGTGCTAAATCAACATTCTCAGCTGGTATTTTGACTACATCATTTACTTTGTCTACGATCAGTCCCAATGGATGTCCATCCAACTCAACGAGTAAAACACAAGTTCGTTCGTGGTAAGGTTGAAATTCCATATCAAAACGTAATCTAACATCCATTACAGGAATGATTTTACCCCTGATATTGATCACACCTTTCAGAAAAGGAGCCGTGCCCGGAATCGTTGTGATGGCTGGGAGGGCCAATATTTCCGTTAAATACCGAACTTCGAATGCATAAAAACGATTCTCTAAGCTAAAACAAAGATACAAATCTCGCATTGTATCTTCATCTTCCATCGTCTCCCATGATTTGGATGTAGTGTTCATGGCAGTTTCCTATAAAATAATTCTAGGTTTTTCGATTCGAGTTAAAGCTGTCGATTTGGATCCGTCCTCTTTTAATTTAAATCCCATTATTACGTTTCTCATAATCTCCACTTGCCTTTTGAGTGTTTCACTGGAAGCTGCAACTTCTTCGGCTGAAGCAGCTGTAGTTGATGTAACTGTAGTTACTTGGTCGATTCCTTGTGTGATTTGTAAAACAGCAGATTTTTGTTCGTTGATGGAAAGTGCTAAATCTTTGGTCAGGTTGCTGACATTATCTGCGCTTTCTGAAATTTTCCCAAGGACTTCAGCAGTTTTTTCCGTTGCCTCATTGCCAAGTTTTACTTTCTTTAAGGAAGCTTCGATGAGGAGAGTTGTTTCATCTGCTGCATTGGCACTTTTTTGAGCGAGATTTCTTACTTCTTCAGCAACAACGGCAAATCCTTTTCCATGTTGGCCAGCACGTGCTGCTTCTACTGCAGCATTTAAAGCAAGTATGTTAGTTTGGAATGCAATGTCGTTGATCACTTTGTTGATTTTAGAAATTTGTTCAAATGAATTACTGATTTCGCCCATCGCCGAAACAAGGTCTTTCATGCGAGAGTTTCCTTCTGTTGCTTGTTTTGCGGTGGATTCTGAAAATTCTGTCATTTGTTCTGCATTTTCCGCATTGGATAAAAAACTATTACTAATTTCTGTCAAGGTTGCAGAGATTTCTTCCACAGCACTTGCTTGTTCACTTGCGGCTTCTGAGAGGGAAGTGCTTGCATCTGCTAGTTGTTGTGCCCCTAAATCAACCTCTTGTGATGTGAAATAAAGTTTCTCCACAACTTCTGATAAATTGATTAACATTCTTTTTAAACTCAGGCCCAATTGATCACGTTCTGATTTTAAGGTTACATCAGAACTTAAATCAGAATTTGCTATCCGTTCTAAATGTTCTGCCCTTTCTTTAATGAAGTCAACTAACTCCATAAAGGCTTGTGAAAGTTGTTGGATTTCATTTCCTTCTAAGTGTTTTGATTGGATTGTGTCTTTGTTTGACTCTAGGTTTACATTTAAATCACCAATGGAGATTGATTGGGCAATCGACACAATTTTTTTCATTGGCCTTGCAATTGCATCGGAAAAGAGGAATGCGATTAAAAATACCAATACAAAGGAAACAACAACCACTCCTGTTACAATCACCAATGATTGTTGGAAATGTGCTTCTGACTTTTGGTATTCTTCTTTAGCTACCTTTAACTGCACTCGGATCAAATCATCCAAATGGTGAGTGAGTGGTTCGAAAATTGGGTACATATCTACAGAAACAAATTTTTCTATTTCTGCTTCATTTCTGGTTTCTAATAGGATTCGTAAACGTTTGACCCCAGCCTTCAGTGGTGGGAACTCTTTTTCCATTTCATCGATGATGACTTTTTCTTCAGGGACAAGATACGTTCCTAAATAAACTTTCCATACTTCATCCGCCTTTGCTTCTGATTCTCGGATGGATTCGAGAGCTTCCTCCACCGACATTTTTTTGGAACGAACTTTGTTCGCTGCATCCACAATTCCAATGAGATAAGCATCTGAAACTTCTTTGATTTGGCTTATGGGGACAACTCTGTCTTCAAAAACTGTATGTAAGGATGCTAAAATTTGATTGGCTGAATAAAAACTAGCGGAAGCAACCACGATCATTAAAAGAATCGTGATCATAAATGCCAGTAGGAGTTTTGCTCGAATTTTTAAATTTTGAATCCATTTCATAATTGGTCCCCAAGAGGTGGGGCAAAGTATGAATCGAAATCTTAGGTAGTCAAGCCTTTCCTAATATTCTTGATTAAAATTATAAATCCCAAATCACTTAGAATGATTTTGAATAGCCAAAGCTAACATAAAATAAATGGATAGGAATTTTCTGCAAGGTATAGGATTCTCGTAAAGCAGTTTTGATGATTGTATCGTTTAGAGAATTCCCTGTAGAAACTTGGTCGATTAGATTGAGGATTGAGGTGTTGTACGCACCATTAATCCGTGATGGGTTCACAACTTTTCCATCTTCCGAACTCCGATTCCAGTTTGCTTTGTCTGGATCCCCATTTGGGTATCCAAAGTAATTATTGGTATCAAAGAGGTAAGAATTGGGTCGTAAGATATGTGCTCCTTTCAGAAAAAAATCTCCAAAGAAGAAGGAGAGAGATGACGTTATGTCTTGTATCCCATTTCGATTGTCAATTGCATTATTACTCATGGCATAACCGAGGTTCCAATGGGGTTGGATGCGGAAAAAATCCCCTTCAAAAAACGTATATTGTGCGGATAAAGAAAGGTAATTTTTCCCTGCAAGTAACCCACCATTCTCAGTCGAATACTGGGTGTAATAGGAAATCGTTGGTTTTACAATTCGCAACCAAGGCAGTTTCCATTGGAAAAAATATTCATGCCATGAGAGTCTTGTTTGTGCATCGGGATTGTTTGTATTAAATGTATTACTCGGACCACCAGAAACCACAGCATTTTGTTTTTGTGTGGCTGGGGGAAGGAGTGAGTTTGGAGTTTTTTGGAACGTATTATAAAACCAAATTCCCACACTGAAGTCACCAAAAACACTAGGGTCAAAATGATACATCATGGAAAAAAACATCCCATCCACACGTTTGTTACCATTGGGTTCTTTTTTTGGGCCATACCCTTGGTTTGGCAGGTACGATTGGCAATTTGAGTTGGAAGGAGTGCCTGAGATCAATTGGTTGTGTACAGATTGTACGCATGGGTCTTGGTTATAAGGATCATAATACTTTGATTCTTCTCCCAAATAGGAGGGACCTACACCACCGGGACTCGATTGGAAAAGTCGTTTGTCTGAATCTTTATCACTTCGGTTTGTCAATTGGAAACTTCCAAATAACATCCATTCCATTTTTTTGTCTGGTGATAAAACTGTAATCGTCGGTTGTAATGCAGGAGCATAAGTAAAACTTTGGTATGACGCTCCATTCCTACGATTTTGTCCTTCCCCTGCAAATGAATTCCCCCTCCAAATAAAATCCGACACAATTTCTGTATGAGTATCAATTGTGATGGATTTGGAATCATCTGATTTTGTTTCAGATCTGACTTGGACTGGTAAAATCAAAAAGAAGAAAGTGATGAAAATAATATCATAAAGTTTTCGCAAAAAGATCTTGGAATAATTCACGAAATTTTCTACCTCCTTCTTTCAAGATAGGGTTGAGTAGGATTACTTCCTCTTCTCCCTTCGATTGGAAAATTACTTTATATTCTTTTTTTAACATTAGCACATGAACATATTGTGCGAAGGCTTCTGCAAATGTATCATCTGCATTGGTAGCAGCATACAATGAAACAAACTGTGTGTTTGTCAATTTTTTGTATAAGAATTTTCCATCAGGGAAAATGGGAGTTGTTGGATTTTTTTGATAAAATTTGATCTTGGATCGTTCTGGGAAAAAAGTATCTTCATAGGGAGAGTATGTTTCAGATAACCATACTCCTTCAAAAAAAGGATAAGTTCGAAAGTCACGTTTAGGTTCTGTATAATCAGGTGCATAACCTTTGACAATGGCAACAATATGACCTAATTCGTGTAATATGATAAATGAGAGAGCTGAATTGAATGAATTGGTTGGGTCCAATTGGATTTTAACGGAGTAAATGGGATCTTTTTTGAAAACTGTGTTCTCTCGATTGGTTACCCAATCATTTCCTCCTACATTCAATAAGTCTGCATCTAAGTAAATGATCCCTGCAACGGGTTTCCTATTTTTATCTCGCAAAATCCCTGTTAGTCCAGTTGAACCAAGATTTGATACAAAATAAATGCCAACTAATAATTCATTTGCCAATTTGTTTAAAGAACTTGGAAAGGATGAATGGATTCCCGAGATTCGTTCTTTCCATAAGCTCAAATCTTTCGTTCCAGTTGGAATGTCTTCGATACCATCAATTTGATTGACTTCAACAAGTGAACTCAATCGTTTTGCATCCAGTGGGTAAATACGATCTTTCCATTCTGGTTTTAATTTAGGGATTGTATCGAATTGTAGTCCAGGGCTTGTTTTGGCCCAAGTGGCATATGTGTTCTCAGGTAACTGGATATCTTTCGGGGAACATCCCAAAAAAAGAAATGATACGAAGGTTATGAGAGAAGGAATTGATTTCATTTGCCGATGGTATTTCTATATGAAAGGATTTGTTGGTCTATGCTTTTTTTTGCCTGGAATCCTTTTCGCAGAAATAAATCCATGGAACCTTAGACCCAATGTGCGTATCTTAACTAGAAAAGAAGTTTCGCATATTGTTTTGGAAAAACGCCCCGATCATTTCCGAGTGACATTACTCGTTTCAGAACGATTCCCTTACAATTATAAAGCAATGTCCCATCCCTTTTTTTTTCGGATGGAAGATGAGAAAAAAGCGATGGAACTTGCGAATCAAATGGACAAGTTTCTGGACACAGGAAAAAGTTTCACCATCACCTTGAATGGATCCGAAATCCAAACTTTGGTATGGGGAGAACCCGATTGACTCGTTCGTTTTATATTTATTTTAAAGAAATTTTTCATAAGCCAACCAAACAAGAATGGGACATTTTAAAACTAGCGGAACCCCGTTTTGATAAAGAATATACATATTCCGTTTTTTTAACCCATTTCATCGTTTATAGTTTACTCTTCGTTCCTCCCTTTGCAGAAATTCGAATGGAAATTCTTCCATATTTACTTGGTGTTACCATTCTACGATTTGTTTTGTTATTACAATTTTATACAAAATCCATATCGATTGAAAAGGTAATTTATTTTAGTGGGTTTCTTTCTGATGGGCTTATCTATTTGGTATTTTTAAAAGGTATCCAAACATTTCCTACGCTCAGTCATTTTTATCTTTTAAATTCTTACCTCATGTCCTTCATCATTCCCATTTTATTATATAGTACACGACTCAATCCTTGGGGGTGTATCTTGAGTGCGATTTACTTTACAGGATTCCATCTTTCGTATACATTCCAAATTCCGATTGAGATTGCTGAAAAATCTTCTTATTTCAGTCAATACTTCTTACTCCTTGTGTATTGGGGCAGTGCTCTTCTAGGTGTCGTTTTTGTTTATAATAAACGTAAAGATACGACTGATATGTACAGTTTGTCTGAAGAAAAACGATTTATGTTACAAGAGTTAGAACTTGCAAAACGTGTACAAGACGCACTCTTTCCAGGGAATATCAAAATCCCAAACTTAACTTTTACTTTTTACCGAAAAAGTCCAAACGTGATTGGTGGTGACTTCTTTGATTTTGTACAACTCAGGGAAGGAAACGTAGGTGTGTTTCTTACGGATGTTGCTGGGCATGGAATTTCATCTGCGATGGTTGCTTCCATCATGAAGGTACTTGTGTCTACGATCCCTTATCGTTTTAAAACGGCACCTGCACGTTTGATGGATTACTTAGATGACCGACTCGCACATGATCTCAATAAATACCATGCATCTGCGATATATTTGTTTTTTGATTTTATCGAAAAAAAACTTACAATTGGAAATGCAGGCCATCCTTATCTGATTTTGGCAAAAAAAGGAGAGGATTTCCAGGAACTGGAAACACAAGGTGCAATCCTCGGATTTAATATCAAAGTCCCACCCATTTCTGAAAAGATTCTTCCGATCACAAAAGGGGATCGGTTTTTTATCTATACAGACGGACTCATTGAATCCATGGACCACAAAGGCAATTGTTTAGGTACTGAAGGCTTACTGGCTCTCCTCAATCGTCACAGGAATAGTGAAAACGTCAAAGAACTAGAGAACAATCTATTACATGAACTCAAAACCAAGTTCGGTTTAGATACTTTTTCTGATGACACCATGTTCCTTATATTGGAAGTAGAAGAATAAGGAGAAATCATTTGTCTTTTTTAGAGATCCAAATCAAATCCAATTTTGCAATTGTCACCATCAAAAGACCAGAAGCCCTCAATGCGCTTAACGATGTTGTCATCACGGAAATCGGCGCCATGGTCGATACATTAGAATCGAATCCTCAAGTAAGGGGTTTTATTCTTACTGGTGAGGGGAAGGCATTTGTTGCTGGTGCTGACATTGCCAAAATGAAAGAATTTAATGTCAAAGAAGGACAATCGTTTTCGGAACTCGGACAAACTGTATTCCGTAAAATGGAATTGTCAGGACTTATTTCGATCGCTGCTATCAATGGATTTTGTCTAGGTGGTGGAATGGAATTAGCAATGGCATGTGACATTCGTTATGCTTCTACTGTTGCAAAATTGGGTCTACCTGAAGTAACCTTAGGATTGTTGCCTGGATTTGGTGGTTCCCAAAGATTACCAAGACTCATTGGTGTAGGTCGAGCAACAGAACTCATTTTATCTGGTGATATGATTTCTTCGGAGGAAGGATACAGATTAGGTTTAGTCAACAAAGTTTGTGATCCAGCAGAACTCCTAAACGAATCAGAAAAAACTCTATCCACAATTTTATCTCGAGGACCTAACGCAATCAAGGCGGCTAAAACTGCGATTCGCCAAGGTTTAGAAACAAATATGGATCGTGGACTTGAGTGGGAAAAACAGTTGTTTGGTGGTCGATTCGCAGACAAAGAAACAAAAGAAGGTCTTTCTGCCTTCCTCGAAAAACGAAAACCAAATTTTTAAGGAATTCAATTATGATGACACGGTTCATTTTCCTTCTATTTTTACTTTTAGGATTGGTTTGTAAACAAGCGGAGTCATTCCCTTCACAAACCAATACTCCAGAAGTTCTGTTTGGAAGTGTAGCTGACCGTGTATTAAAATTGGAAATCGCAAATACACCATCCACTCGTGCTACAGGACTGATGTACCGCACGAAATTGGGAGAAGACGAGGGGATGCTTTTTGTATTCCCCAAACCTGATTACCTAAACTTTTGGATGAAAAATACCCTGATCCCATTGTCCATTGGTTATTTTTCAGAAGATATGCGACTTTTAGAATCATTCGATATGAAACCAAACCAAACCGATGAGGTATACAACGGAACAAAACCTGCGATGTATGCACTTGAGGTGAACCAAGGATGGTTTGCGAAGCATAAAATTGGGAAAGATGCAGTGCTCACCCTAGAAAGGAAAGTTTCCGCAAAAGATTAAATTTTCTCTTTTTACTTGAATCTTCATTTCGAGATGTTTACCATTTCGAATCATGGTAGTCAATAACGCTCGTCTCATCAATTTATTATCCGAAGAACAAAAAGCCGACCTGGCTTCTATGGAAAAACAATTCGCTCACCACTTAGAATATACCATTGGAAAAAATCGTTATAATTTAAAGAATGAGGACATCTATAAGGCGTTAGGTCATACCATTCGTGACTTTCTCATTGATCGACTTAATTTTACTCATGAACGTTACCGAGAACAAAACCCAAAAAAAGTTTTTTACTTTTCTTTAGAGTTTTTAATGGGACGGACTCTTATGAATGCTCTCATCAATCTTGGGTTATACGAAACGATTCAAGAAATGTTACGAGGGATCGGATTTGAACTAACAGATGTTTTAGAATTTGAAACTGATGCTGGTTTGGGAAATGGGGGTCTTGGGAGACTTGCAGCTTGTTTTTTAGATTCAATGGCTACCTTAAACGTACCAGGATTTGGTTATGGAATCCGATATGATTATGGGATTTTTAATCAAATCATTGCCAATGGTAGCCAATTAGAAATGCCGGACCACTGGGATGCAGATGGAGTCCCTTATGAAGTCGTTCGTTCTGATATTTCGTTTTCAGTTGGATTTTTTGGGCACACAGAAACTCGAGTTTCAGGAAAAGGAAAAATCCAACACGATTGGGTGCCAGATGAAACCGTCCTTGCTTCCGCGCACGATTATCCGATTCCCGGGTTTAACACGAGTACGGTGAACTATCTTAGACTTTGGGCAGCAAAATCGTCAGAGGAATTTAACTTAGATTATTTTAACCACGGTGATTATATGAAAGCCGTCCAAGACAAATCAATCTCTGAAAATATCTCCAAAGTATTATATCCAAATGACACCACCGAACAAGGAAAGGTGTTACGTCTCAAACAACAATACTTTATGGTGTGTGCTTCCTTACAGGACATTCTTATCCAATTTCGTGAATTCAAATACAATTTGAAGGAACTTCCAGATTACATAGCCATACAATTAAATGATACACACCCAAGCATTGGAATTGCAGAACTCATGCGCATATTTTTAGACAATGAGGAAATGGATTGGGACCCTGCATGGGAGATTGTGACAAAAGTATTTTCTTATACAAATCATACTGTGTTACCAGAAGCCCTTGAGTCTTGGCGTGTTGAGTTATTTGAAAAATTATTGCCGAGACATTTGGAAATCATTTATGAAATCAACCATCGATTTTTAACTGATGTTCGTAACAAAGGTGTTTTAACTGAATCCGAAATCCAACAAGTAAGTATCATAGAGGAGGGAAGTGAAAAACGTGTACGAATGGCAAATTTAGCGGTCATCGGTTCATACCGTGTGAATGGAGTTGCTGCTTTACACTCAGATCTCATCCAAAAAACCATTTTCCAACCCTTCACAAAAGTTTTTCCTGAAAAGTTTAATAACAAAACAAATGGAATCACACCAAGACGATGGTTGTTACAATCGAATCCAAGTCTTGCGAATTTAATTTCTAAAAAAATAGGGAATGAATTCACAACCAACTTATACAAGTTAAATGATTTAGAGATGTTTGTGGATGATGCCGATTTTCAAAACGATTGGAAACAAGTAAAGTTTACGGCAAAATATGAACTCGCAAGGATCATTAAAAGTGAAACAGGTATCACAATTGATCCACATTCACTCATTGATGTTCAAATCAAACGTTTCCATGAATACAAACGCCAACTTTTAAATGTTTTGCGAGTGATTGCACTCTACCGTAGGATCAAAGAAAATCCAAATACAGAAATCACACCAAGAACTGTCATCTTTGGGGGAAAAGCCGCTCCAGGGTATTACATGGCAAAACTCATCATCAAACTCATTAATAATGTGGCTTGGGTTGTAAACCGTGATAAGGACGTGGCCGAACGTTTGAAAGTTGTCTTTATTCCAAATTATCGTGTGAGCCTTGCGGAAAAAATAATTCCTGGAAGTAATTTGTCAGAACAAATTTCGACTGCAGGAACAGAAGCATCAGGAACAAGTAACATGAAATTCATGTTAAATGGTGCTTTGACCATCGGGACATTGGATGGCGCCAATGTTGAAATTTTGGAAGAAGTGGGACAAGAAAACATTTATATCTTTGGTCTCCATACGGAAGAGGTGTTTCGAATGAAAGAAGCGGGTTACAAACCAACTGATTTTATCCACCAGAATGAAGACTTACACCGAATTTTACTCATGATCCGTGAGAATTTTTTCTCATTGGACGAACCAGGAGTTTTTGGTCCCATTTATGATAGTTTGTTTTACACTGACAATTACCTGCTGATGGCTGATTTTCGCTCTTACGACGAAACCCAAAACCGAGTGGCCCATGATTTTTTAGATAGTACCACATGGACCAAAAAATCCATTCTCAATGTGGCTAGGTCTGGCAAATTTTCTTCAGATCGGACGATCAGGGAGTATGCCAAGGACATTTGGAAAGTCCCTCTTCTTGACACAATTCCACCCCAAACTATCTATAAATTGCCACAAAACTGAATCGACAGTATAGAACAGAAGGATTATCGTTCCAAGGGAAGGGTTTCAAATGAGTAAAGGTTATATTATATGTGTCGATGATGAAGTATCAGTGTTGGAGACGCTTGCGGAACAACTACTGGCTCGGTTTGGAGAATCCCATATCATCGAGACAGCAAGTAGTGCAGAAGAAGCACTTTCCCTCATTGATGAAATCATTGGTAGTAACGATATTGTAGAACTCATCGTTTCTGATCAGGTGATGCCAGGAATGAAAGGGGATCGATTTTTGGAACAGGTGCACCAACGCCTCCCAGATGCGATCAAAATCCTTCTCACAGGGCAAGCGGGACTTGATTCCGCAATTTACGCCATCAATAATGGGGGACTCAGTCGGTATGTCGAAAAACCTTGGAACATTGAAGAGTTATCCAAAGACATCAAAGACTTACTGGATAAGTTCCGTCAAAATTTGGAAAACCAACACCTTATCCAAGCCCTCAACCGTAGGATCTTGGAGTTGGAAACAAACCAACCAAAATAAATTCCTCAGTTTTTTATTCATTGGAGTTCTCTCTCTTTCTCCTTTATTTGGAAAAGAGAAAGAACTTTCTTCTGAACAAATTTCCAAAAAAAAAGAAGTACTTTCAAAAATGATTCGTTATGGCACGAGCCAGGAGCGAAAACAAGCGTTAGGTGAACTTGTGCGTTTCCCTAAAGAAAATGCAGGTGAACTTTATGTTTTGGTTGGAGAACAACTTAAAACAGAAAAAGATATGGGGATGAAGATTGTCCTACTCAAAACAGTAGGAGATTTGAATCTAAAAGAAAACCATGAAACCATCATTTCACTCTTTGAAGATCCAAATGAAGATGTGAACAAACAAGCGGTAACTTCTGCCAAAAAAATGAAACTTGCAGAAGCAACAAACCCACTCTTAGAAAAAGTAAAAAAAGAAGATTTCACTAAAAATTCAAATTCCCTTAGTTTGTACATCAGTTCTCTCGCCGAATTACCTGAGGGAAAAATTGCGGCACCATATTTGGAAACAAAATTTAGAGAGAAGTTTAATAATGCCGATATCCGTGGACAAATTGCACTTTATTTTGGAACTGTTTTATACCAAGAAGCAGAGTCTGCACTTCTCGAAGTAGCTTTTGACGATATCCAACCTACAACACTGCGTTGTTATTCGATGAATACGTTAGGAAAACTAAAATCAGAAGCAGCAAAACCGAAGTTATATGAACTGCTAGATTCTCTTAAAAAAACATCTGGAAAGTTGGACGCTAAAAAAGCACAATCACTCAAAATTTATGCCATTGGTGCTTTGGTGACTATGGGTGATAAAGAAGTTTTCCAAGAACTGAATGAATTTGCTCGGGATGATGATAGTATGGTAAGATTACGTGCCATTGAATTTATGGGGAATTTACGTGATCCCAAAGCCTTGGAGTTATTGGAATACAAACGAGACCGTGACCCAAGTCCCAAGGTACAAAAAGCAGCAAAAAAAGCCATTGATATGATCAATGGAAAAGACAATCCCTCTGACGACGACAAAACCACTGAGGATAAACCAGAAGAAGAACCGAAATGAAATTCTTTTGGTACACAAATTTTTTCTATCAGGATCTTTTGGTATGGAATCAAATACGAAATCAAAATATTTCCATTCAAACTAAGATGTTTTTATCTCAGATATATATCTTTGGATTCATAGGTTTTTTATTTCTAACCACTAGTCTTTTTTCAGAAGCAGATTCCAAATACACAGGTCCTATCTCTCGTTCCGAAAAACGAATCTTAGATGGTAAAATGGAATTCCAAAAAACGGGAGTTTTCCCATTAGAATGGAAGTTGTATTTTAAAGGGAAACAAGGGGATTTTGTTGTATTTTACGATTTAAATGGAGATGAAATCCATTTTCGGTATCGTAGAAATAAGTTTGATTTGGATGCTGAATTTTTTGTCAAAGATTTGTTTATTGGTAATCCTTATTTAGTCAAAGGGGAATGGATCGGATACTATTTTTATGCAGTAGATGAAAGAGGAAAAAGGTCATCATTACCCACTCCAAAAAAACTTCCGGGCGAAAAAAATGAATTCATCGATAAACAATCAATCCCTATTTTTCAATTACAAACCTACCAAGAAATCAGAACCGATGATTTGTTGTATTAGAGATCTATTAAGTGTAAAAATTGAAAATTGATGAATAAAATTGGTGCTGGTGATGTTTTTTTTTCAGAGTAACTGACGTTTAATGATAGAAATTGACTTACATATTTAATTTTAATGATTTCTTCTCTATCTGTTAAATTGATATTAAAATCGGATGCATACGTCCAGTTTTCAAACCACGATCTTGTTTTTAAATTCCCTTCTCTAAAAATGGCACTCAGTTCCAATAAATGTCCAATTTGAATCGGGATTGCAATTTTACCTTCCCATTGGTTTCCTAATTCCCTTCGTTCCATCCCAATGGAATAAACCGTACGATCTCTTCTCCATTCATAGAATAGGGCTCTCCCCGTTTCTTGGTATTGGTAGTTGCCAACTTCATTATATTGCCTATAACGATAGAGAAGATTACCATACTGTGAAACGATGAAGGGTAAAAAACCTGAACCACCACTTTCATAACGATGCCCTTCTTGCGAGGATAAAACCTCTCCTCCAACAATGTTTTGGTAACTACCTCTCATATAACCTAAAGTTTGTGGGATTTCTGGGCGAATGTCTCCACTGGATACATTCCCATACAAAAGTGGAGAGTCACGGTAAACAGTAACATCAACTAAAAATTTAGAGTCCACAAATTCTGATTTGGAATAGTAAAAACCAACAGTCTCCTTACGATTCAAAATTGATTCGGATTGGATTCTATGTTTCCCAAACTGTTGTAATTGTAATGTGTCATTGACAAAAAAACTGGATTTATTTTCTCCAGGGGACCAAACACCCGAATAAGATTTATTTGGTGATGAGAAGTAAATTCCAGGGTAGGATGAAAACCCAGGTGCATAATAAACTCCATAGTAAGTTGGTTTCCCAAATAAGGAATTTTGGGTTCCGAAAAAATGAGAACTTTGGATGGGTTGGGGGAGCGGTGAATTGGGTCTATCCATTTGGGAATAAAAATTAGGATCTTTGGCAAAGTAAAAGTGAGGGATTGGTTTATACCGATTACCGGATGTTATGTGGAAGGAATTGTATTTGAAATGAATGCCATATAAAAAATCTTCATCACGTTTTTCAAAGGAAAATCGTTGGCCTTTTTGGAATCCTCCAAAGGCAAAGGAGGAATGGTTTTTTTCTTCCCGGGGAAGGTATTGGACATCTAAGTTTTGGTACCCAAGTCCTAAAAACAAATGATCTTCTAAAAATGCATCCTTGGTAGGAATTTCTGCTTTGGGTATGTTTTCGGTAATACCTTGCTTTCCGATTTTCTTTTTGTCATGGGGGATGTTTGGTTTTGGTTCCCTGGTTGGAGGGGGATAACTCAAATTCTCAAGTTTCCATAATTTCGAGACAAGTGCCGCATCCTTGCCTGCCAGGGAACGTTTCCATTGGAAAAACTCTGTCCTAGGGGCTTTTACTTTTTGTTGCCAGATGGCCACAAGTTTTGGGGAAAATCCAACGCGTAGTAAACTGGCCACAGGGACGTCTTTCGGTGATTTTTCTCCAGCAAACAATGACTGTACGAAGATAAACCACAAAAATAGCGCAATTTTCTGCCAATCCACCAGGATTGGGGTTCGATTTTGTTCTTTTTTTCCCTCATTCCGTTTGCTTTTTTTTGAAAAAGGGACATATTCTAGTGAACGGCGAAAAAAAATCCATCTTGGGGCGGGTTTTGTCCCAGAGGAATGCTAAATTGTTAATACAAACCGATAAAAACGTGAAAAAAATATTGACTTAACTTCTCAAATGTTAAGTAGTGTAAACAAGCGTTTAGTATATTATTGGTATTATTTTTAAGTTTTATGTCGTCTAACATGATGACGGGGAGGAAAAACCTATGATCGTTCGATCCATCCAACAACCCGCTTACAACCGCCATAAGGATTCTGGGCTCGCTGGCCAAGGTCCTAAAAAGGGATTTGCCCAAAACCAATCCGGAAAAACCTTCGAAGAGTACCTCATGGAAGCGTTCCAAGGTGAGGTAGTCCAAAAAGGGAATTGGGTATCCCCCAATCTTTCTGACTTAGGGCAAAAGAACTTAAGGAAGATGTAAGAACCAATACCCTGGTTTCTGGTCTAGAATCAGAGACTCGGGGCCGACAATCAAAGTATGGAGAAACTATCCATACTTTGGGCTCTTGTTCGGCGTGACTATGCTCTGCAATATGCAGGTTCCTTTTTGGGAATTTCCTGGATGTTTTTGCAGAACTTAGTACTCATCAGTTTGTACGCCCTTGTCTTTTTAGTCCTCAATCTAAGAAACCCATCCACCCAAGAAGATTTCACTGCCTATTTGCTCACTGGCCTTTTGTTTTGGATACCCATCCAAGAATTACTTGTACGGGGCACAGGTATCCTCACTGACAATCGTTCCTTACTCAAACGTTCAAGCCTTGGCATTGATCTTTTTTTATGGATTCCATTTGTCCAGTTTCTCATCCATAGTTTCATCACATCCATTCCTGTGTTCCTTTACTTAGGGTATTCAGGAACATTAAATCTAACCGGAATCTTTTTTGGTTACACTGTCCTTGTTCTGTCTGGACTGTATCTGATGTTACTATTGCATTACCTTTCACGACTCAATATTCTCCTAAAGGATATCTCACCTTTGATTCGTTTGGTGAGCCAATTGGTATTTTGGGGGATTCCTGTTTTGTATTACCCAACAGGATATCTTAAACAATGGAATGAATGGAATCCTTTCACTATCCCATTGGATGTATTTCGCACAACTGTGATTAGTGGGTTTCAATCTCAATTTGAGTGGTTACACATAACACCGTTTTTACTTTTCTTTTTTCTTGTTTATTTACTCGCCAAACGGAAATTCCAATCCGTAATTTTGGATCATCTTTAAGTTCCAATGACTTCTGTTCTTATTGAAAATCTTTCCAAGGATTATCATGGGTTTTCCAAACCTTGGAAACGAATCCTTGCAGGTCTTAGTTTTGGTTACTTCGGAATTGACTCAAAATTTACGGCAATCAATTCATTGAACCTAAAAGTAAATCCAGGAGAAATTCTTGGCATCATTGGAAGGAATGGAGCAGGTAAGTCGACTCTTTTAAAGTTAATCACAGGTGTGATCCAAAAAGATAAGGGCAATTTACAAGTGAATGGTTCCGTTCGTGCCTTACTTGAATTAAGTGTTGGATTTAACCCTGAATTGTCAGGAGAAGAAAATGTATACTTCAATGGACTAGTATGGGGATACAAACCAAAAGAAATCAAATCGTTGTCTGATACTATATTTGCCTTTGCGGAACTAGAAGAGTTTCGTTACACACCCTTAAAGAACTATAGCTCTGGTATGGCAATGAGACTTGGTTTTAGTTTGGCCACTGCAAAACGACCAGACATCCTAATCGTCGATGAAGCCTTGGCTGTGGGAGATGCAAGTTTCCAACAAAAATGTCTGAAACGAATTCGCGAATTTTCTGAATTAGGAACCTCTATTCTTGTTGTGAGCCATGATTTAGGATTGGTTTCCTATTTTTGTACACGTGCCCTTTTATTAGATAAGGGCAGACTTCTTTATGAAGGAAATCCCAAAGAAACAATTGAACAATATATGCATGTGTTAGCTGGTGAGACAAGTCCATCAGATTCCTATTCTTCCAAATCCATTCAAAATTTACATGTCAGCATACAAAATCAAAATGGTGTTTCCTCGAATGTGTTTTTTATCGGAGCACAAGTTCGGTTACAACTGACATTCCTATCCGATGCATTTATAGAGGATGTTACCGTTGGTTTTCATATCGATAATGAAAAAGGGATTCGTATCTTTGGAACAAATACCCACCACTTAGGCGATGGCAAACGGAGTTTCCAAAAGGGCAAAGAATACCAAGTTGAGTTTGTCTTTCCGATTCAGTTTTCCCAAGGGAAGTATACGATTGGGGTTTCAATCCATAAAGGTGAATCCCATATTGAAGGGAGTTATTTCTGGCGGGAGTCCATCTTAGATTTTGAAGTAGAATCAGGGAAAATTGAAAAATTCGTAGGAATTTGTCATATCCCAACACAATTCCACATCCGAGAAGACTAGGTTCTTCCTTTTAGAAAAACAGTTTCCTTTTTGGTCAAAATAGAAATTCTGGAAATCCTATGAAAGTTTGCGTAGTCGGAACCGGATATGTGGGTCTCGTTGCAGGTACCTGTTTTGCTGAATATGGCAATGATGTGATTTGTATTGATAAAGATGAAAAAAAGATCAGTGATTTAAAAACAGGAATCATACCGATTTATGAACCAGGTTTGTCAGAACTGGTAGAACGTAATTATAAAGAAGGCAGACTTAAATTTTCCACATCCTTAAAGGATGGAGTTGAGGCTTCTGAATTCGTATTCATTGCTGTTGGAACTCCAACATCCGATAACGGATCCGCGGACTTACGATTTGTTTTCGCAGTAGCAGAAGAAGTTGGAAAAACAATGAATGGACACAAAATCATTGTTGATAAATCAACTGTTCCCGTTGGAACTGCAGACAAAGTAAAGGAAATCGTAGCAAAAAACACAAAACACTCGTTTGATGTGGTTTCGAATCCTGAATTTTTGAAAGAAGGGGCCGCAATTGAAGATTTTATGCGCCCTGAGCGAGTTGTGATTGGTGCTGAATCAGACCACGCTGCTAAAAAAATGAGTGAGTTATACTCTCCATTTGTTTTGAATGGAAACCCAATTATCACGATGAGTATACGTTCTGCGGAACTCACAAAGTATGCTTGTAACGCTTTCCTTGCGACAAAGATTTCCTTTGTAAACGAGATTGCAAATTTATGTGATGCGTTAGGTGCCAATTATGATGATGTTCGGAAAGGTATGGGAACAGACTCAAGAATTGGACGTCAATTCTTATATGCAGGGATTGGGTATGGTGGATCTTGTTTTCCAAAAGATGTGAGAGCACTTCTTAGGACAGCAGAAGAAGTCAATGCACCAATGCACATCATCCAATCAGTGGAAGATGTGAATGAAAAACAAAAAACAAGACTTACTGATAAAATTTTCCAACACTTCAAATCAACTGATATGAAAGGGAAAACATTTGGTATTTGGGGTCTTTCGTTTAAACCTGGAACGGATGATATGCGAGAAGCTCCATCAATTCCGCTAATCTATGAACTACATAAAAACGGTGCCAAAATCCAAGTATTTGATCCAGCGGCTATGGAAACTTCAAAGTATTACTTTGATGGCAAAGTGGAATATAAAAAAGATGCATATTCAACTTTAGAAGGTGCAGATGCTATGTTATTATTAACGGAGTGGCGAGAATTCAGGGAACCAGATTTTGCAAAGATCAAATCCTTGTTAAAGGCTCCACTTATCTTTGATGGAAGGAATCAATATAAACCTACACTTATGCAAGAATTAGGTTTCACTTATTATTCTATTGGGAATCGCTAGATTTATTTTCGGCAAACCATTGTTTGCCGAAGTGATTTCTGGATTAAAAACCTTTTTCGATTTGTAATAGAGTTTCTTTACAAATGGTTTTGTCTGACTCCGAGACTAACTTCGGTTGGATCTCGGTAAGGATGGACTTAGCAAGTTTTAAGTCTCCCGTTTCTTTTAAACTAATCCCATAATACAATTTCGCGGTTGTGATTCGTTTCGAATTTGGATAAGTTTTAATGAATTCTTTCCAAGAAGATACAGCACCATCTTTTGGTCCATTGACGGACCGGATCAGATTTAAATTAAAGTGAGAATTCTCTTTTACGATGGGAATGTTTTTTGATTTTTGTATGGAATTGAGAAATTGTTCTTCTGCTTTTTCATATTCCTTGTTTTGAAAGTACAACAAACCCAAACGAAAGTGTAAGTGAGGGTTCTCTTTTTCTTTTCTAATTTCAGTTTTTAAAAAAGATTCTAAGTTTGGTTCTTGTAAGATTCTTTTTGAAAGGGAGACAATATCTTCCTTGGTTGCAAGGCCTACTATCTTTGTGACAAAATTTCCATCCCCATCTAAGAACAAAATTGTGGGATAACCTTCGATATTGTATTTTTTACGAAGGTTCGGAAATTCTTCCCCATCGAGTCGTACTCGAACGAATTGGTCTAAGATGCGACTCACTTCTGGGTCTGGGAAAATTTCTTTTTCCAAAACCATACAATACGTACACCAATCTGCAAATACATCAACGATGATGAATTTATTTTCCTGTTTGGCGGTTTCAAATCCCTTTTGAATGGAATTGCCCCAACTTGACTCAGCAGATAAACTCGAGCATAAAATGAAGGAAAAAACTAGAGTGGTAAATCGTATCATCCATTCACATTCTAGCTGATTTCAGAGATTACCAACAACCAATTTTCGCTTTTTCGAAATAGAATGGGCAGTTTCCATGGTAGTTAGAAGGCAAACGAAATGGAATTTTTATTAAAATTGGAAGATTTACTCCGCAAACGAAAAGAAGAATTACCTGAAAAATCTTACACAGCTGAATTGTTTCGCGACGGTGTTGACCGTATCCTTAAAAAAATCGGTGAGGAAGCGGGTGAGGTCATCATTGCTGCAAAAAATCCAAACGAAAAAGAACTCATTCACGAAATTGCCGATTTGGTTTTCCATTTAGAAGTGTTGATGGTGGAAAAAGGGATTAGTTTATCAACGATCGCAAAAGAATTAGAAAAAAGACACAGTTAACAGTAGTAGTTTCCTCTCGCGAAACGAAATGAAAGTTTTTTTCACTTTATTTTTACCTCTTACTTGGTTGTATCAGTTTCTCTTTTGGTTGTCTCAAGGGAGAAAAAAAACTACCGTTTTGCCAAATACACTCGTGATCAGTGTTGGAAATATCACGGTTGGTGGTACAGGGAAAACTCCTTTTGTTCAATATTTAGTCCAATACTTTCAGAAAGCTAACAAAGGATATGCGATCACGATCCTATCTCGTGGATACAAAGCAAAATTGTCAAAAGAAGGTGCAATCCTTACTGACGGTCATTCTCCAAATCTATTTGGCGATGAACCTAGCGAACACAAAGAACGGTTTCCTGGTGTTCAAGTGATGATTGGGCAGGATCGAATTGGTAGTTTTTTCAAATACAATCAAATTCAGTCCAAACAACATATTGTGATTTTGGATGATGGATTCCAACACAACCAAATCCATAGAGATTTTGATATTGTATTACTCGATAATAATGCTCCTTTTGGAAATGGGTTTACGATCCCACTTGGGTATTTACGAGAACCAATTTCGCATTTAAAACGTGCAAACGTCATTGTATTTACAAAAATTACGGAAACAAATCAAAAAGAATTCGAAAAAGGAAAAGGAACACTCGACCAATTAGGAATTCAATTGCCTACCTTTGGTTCTTTCTTCCAAGCAGATGCCTACCAAATCAATTTAGATACATTTGAACAATCATTAGTTCCCAAAAATTCTTTAATGCAGGAAGCTTCACCTAGCGATAGTTATTTTTTGTTCACCGGTGTTGGGAATCCAAATCATGTTTTGGAAACAACGATCTCTACCTTAAATACAAATCAAATCCAGTCTCGATTTTTCCCCGACCACTATGAATTTGAAGAAACAGTATTACTCTCCTTGTTGGATGGTAAAGATGAAAAAACGATTTTTGTGATAACGGAAAAAGATTGGGTAAAGGTAAGAACACAAATTAAGTTTATCGAAGAAATGAAACGTAAAAAAATGCAACTTTTTGTCATCAGAGTTGATGTGGTGCTACAAGAACAATCAGTTTTTGAGTCTATGTTAGCTCATCTCGTTTCCACTTACGAAGTAAAAAACGGTCTGGTTTCAAAGCCTTCTTAATTGTGTCAGAAATCTCTAACGTCTGAGAGAGAAGATCACAAACTAAAATTTCTGCTGCGAGTAGGGCATGTGTTAACCCACGAGATCCAAGTCCATTCAGAATCCCAACCGTTTCAAAATAAGGAATTTCAAAGGTTTTGGCGTTTTTGCGGAATAAGTTTTGGTATTTTATGGATGTATCTAAAACTGATAAATTAGGAAGTTTACCGACAACTGGGTGTCTATCTTGGGACTGGGTTCTATGACTCACTCGCGTGCCAAAGTTTTGGATATCGAATTCTTCCCAATTTTTGAGTAAGTTGGGAAGTTTTGTTTGTAATCCATTCCATAAATCGAATGTCTCCTTTGGCCTCGGTTCCTCTTCCAAATGGAACTCGTCGAAACTGGCACCAAGCACTCGTTCTCCGCCAATGTCTGCAGTTAGATAATCACCATACAAAATAGAAAATTGATTTTGGAAGATGGAGGATGGAATTTGTACGATTTGCCCACGAACTTGTTTCATAGGGATCCATTGGAGTTTTGGATCAGCTAAAAATTGGTATCCTTGTGTTAAGAATAAATAATCAACATGTAAGATTTCCTTTTCAAACTGACAAATCAAGTTTCCATTTCCTTCATTCACTTCCCAAGAAAGGAGTTTTGAAAGGTAGTGTTCCATCGGATTTGCGATGCGAATGAGTTCTTTTGTGAGAGAAACTGGGGAAAGCGCTTTCCCCTTTGGAAAGAGTAACGCATCTAAATTTGAATTTGGTTCTTTGGAAAGAGATGCCAACGATTCTGGGATGTGATGGGAATGTAGGGAGTGCGAATAACGGTCATAAGCTGAAGAGGAATCGAGTAAAAAATGGATTCCATCCACATGTGGGACACGTTTCCCCAATTCCAAAGATTCCCAAAGTTCTAAAAAATACTGATATGCAAGTAGGGAAAATTCAGATTCAGCTGTTTTGTGTTTGGTGAGAAAAGGATAAACAACTCCGATTGGATTTCCACTTGCTTTTCCTGCAGCACTAAGTTCAGATTCGACTAAAATGGTTTTGATATTTCGTTTGGAAAGTGCATAACATACGCTCGCACCAGCGATTCCTGCTCCCACAACTAAGGCTGTTTTGGAATCAGATGGGTTCATGAGGATGAGCGTAAAACTCCTGTTAACATTTCTCTTTTTTTTCCAAACCCTTTTTGTTTTTGGATATGAAACCCCAATATTTCCAAATTCCTGCGAATGAACCCGGCAGCTGTGAAAGTCGCAAATCGAGTTCCCGTTTTAGAATGATTCCGTAATTGAGATAATGTGTCCTCAGACCACATCTTCGGATTTTTATTTGGTGAAAATCCATCCAAATACCAAAAATCGATGATTGGAAACTCGTTTAGACATTCACTCACATCACCAAAGAACAAATGGACTTGAAACTTTGCCTTTCCATTTGGGTGAGGGAATTCTGTTTTCCATTCTTTTTGATTTGGGTCCATTTCCCATTTTTGGAATTGTTCCTCATAGGACTCAAGTAATGGTTTTGTCCATAAAGGTTTGTCGGGAAAGGAATGATTCAGTGTGAGTAAGGTTTCTTTTGTTAAAGGGTATCCTTCTAAACTGAAATACTCTAGGGATGTTGGGTTCTCTGCACCTAACCATAGATCCAAGGTCACAAATACATTGAGTCCCGTACCAAAGCCTAATTCTCCTATGGAGAGTAACTTCGTTTCACTTGCGGACAATCGACTGGGGATTTGGTTCCCTTCCACAAATACATAACGAGATTCTTCCCAACCACCTTCTTTGGAAAAGTATACATCATCAAACGAAAGAGATACGGGAACTCCATCCTTAATTTCAATTCCGAATTTATGATTGTTTGGATCCATCTTAGGTTTCTATTTATTGCCAGAATGAGGGAACAAAAGAGGAAGGGAAACGGAATCTGATCTGGTATCTAGGAAATGGGTAAAAACGGACCCGAATTGGTCAAATTTATTATGTCTCATAAAAAAGACTTTCCAAATTGAGGGTACCATTCATATTTTTCCCAGGTTTGGGGGAGATTCTATGGATTTTGTGAAAATCCGAGGCAAAGACTTACAAGACTGCATCATGCAGATGAAAATGAAATATGGTCCCGAGGCCCATTTGTATGACCAACGAGTGATCACAGAAGGTGGTCTCTTTGGAACTGGCCTTATGGCACAACGCATGTATGAAATCGATGTGGGTGTTCCTGAAAAACAAAATTCGAAAGAACGAATCGAACGAAAACTCAAAGACCTGAAAGAACTCATCAAACAAAAACAAAGAACAGAATCCCTCCCTGAATCTGGACTTGTGGGAATTGGTGTCGGTTCCTCTTCGCAAAACACAAACCTATCTTATAACAATCGTAAAAAAAATATTGAATCCGTTCGCCCTTTTTCCGAACGCAAACGAAGACAGGACCAAACTGTTTACGAAATCGAATCGTATGAAGAAAGACCTGTTGGTTTGTCTTTAGCAGAAGCTAAGGAATCCTTACTCGAACCCAAAACGGAATCATTTCCCCAAACAAAAGAAAGACACCCCCATATCCAAAAGCTCGTCGATCGTCTGTTACGTGAAGGTTTTTCTGAATCTTACTTAGAGGAAATGGCCGTCACTTTGACTTCACGCCTTTCCGCAGTGGACCTAAGTCGTTATGCGAATGTGACTGACAGAGCTGTGACTTATTTAGAAGAAAGGATCCAGGTGGATTCTGATCTTTTTAGTGGAACCCCTCGTGGCAAACGTAAGGTTGTTTTTTTTGTAGGTCCAACTGGTTCAGGGAAAACGACTTCCATTGCAAAGTTAGCTGCTAAGTACAGTTTGCATATGGGGAAAAAAGTTTCTCTGTATACAACTGACAATTATCGAATTGCGGCCATTGACCAATTGAAGTTTTATGCTGATGCAATGGGCCTTCCGTTTTATGCGGCCAAAGACTTACGCAAATGGAAAGAGTCAATCCTCCGAGATGGATCCGAACTCATCCTAGTGGATACGGCCGGATACTCCCACCGTAAATCGGAAAACCTAGAAAAACTTCAGGAATTCTACCAAGTATTTGGGGAAAAGGATCATATCGAAACCATCTTGGTACTTTCCTCTACGGTTTCCAAAGACAATGCCCTTGCGGTAACAAACGCGTATGAGTCGGTTGGTTATAAAAGAATTTTATTAACCAAGCTCGATGAAGCAGAATTTTTAGGTTCTGTAGTAGAATTAGCCGATACTATTCACAGGGAATTCGCATTCTTAAGTGTTGGCCAGGATGTTCCATTTGATATCCTAAATGCCACCAAAAAAATCCTTGCCGAATGTGTAATTTTCCCTGAAAAATTGAAAGGGATAGCGGGCGAAGTCTTCGAGAAGACTGTGTAAGGTGCGCATCGTTATCCTGATACCTAGGGGTAACGATGGACCAAGCAGCAAATCTTCGAAAGTTAACAGAAACTGGTACTGGATTAAAACTCGTTCAACCCCAGGACGCCGCTAAAAAGACCAAAATCATTGCGGTTGCCTCTGGAAAGGGAGGAGTGGGTAAAAGTACAGTTTCTGTCAACTTAGCCATCTCCATCGCAAAAACTGGTCTAAAGGTTCTCATCTTTGATGGTGACTTGGGCCTTGCCAATGTGAACGTCCTTCTCGGCATCATTCCGAAATACAATTTATACCATGTGGTGAAAGGCCATAAGTCCTTAAAGGACATCGTCATTTCCACTCCCGAGGGTGTGGACATCATTGCAGGTGCCTCCGGGTACTCCCAACTTGCCAACCTCAACGAAACCCAAAGGAATAACCTCATCAAAGGTTTTGCGGAACTCGATCGTTATGACGTGATGATCATTGATACAGGTGCTGGGATTTCGGCAAACGTCATTGGCCTTGTGATGCCAGCGGATGAAGTGGTGGTGGTGACAACCCCAGAACCAACGTCCATTACCGACTCCTATGGTCTGATCAAATCGATAGTCTCACAATCCAAAGACAAAAATCTGAAAATCATCGTGAACCGTGTGCGCTCTGCCATTGAAGGGAAAAAAGTGGCCGACCGAGTCATTGATATCTCGGGTCAATTTTTGGAAGTCCAAGTGGAAAACTTAGGGTTTATTTTCCAAGATGAAGAAGTAGAAAAATCCATCAGGGAACAAAAACCATTTATCATTGGAGCTCCTCGTTCCAAAGCAGCGGCTTGTCTCACACGAGTCACACACACCCTCTTACAAACAGAAGGTGGTTATGATGATGAAGAGGGCCTCACAGGATTTTTTAAGAAATTCTTTAGCTTTGTCGACTTCAAGGAAAAAGAAATGGAATCGAGAATGGAGGAAGACAACTAAGTGTTAATCGGATTTGTACTGGGATTTGCAATCCTTGGAGCCATCATTAGTTCCGTTTGTGGGTTTTTAGTTGGAAATCGAATTGGTTATATCTTCTTTGTTTCTCTCATCTCCACGTTTGCATTTGGTGGGTTAGGGTTTGGCATTTTTAGTGTCTTACAAAAAAAAGTTCCTGAATTTTTAGAGTTTTTATCTACCTTTTCCATTGGTGGGTTTGGGGGCGGAGATCATGCAGATGAATTCGACCATGAACATGGGGGAATGGAACCAACCTCGGCTTCTGGTGGCTCATCTGATGACTTTGGTGTGCAACCTGTGGGTGATGCTGCAATGGACGCCAAACTCGCTATGGCAAAATCAGGAAAGTTTGGAGACCATATCATCGTGGATAAAATTGCGATCAAAAACGAGCCAAAACTCATGGCAGAGGCAATTCGCACCATGATGGCCAAGGATGACCCGCAAGAGGGCTGAAAAATTACGGTTTTTAGAGGACATAAGAAAAAATCCTCTTGTAATTTTTGTTTCTTTACGATTTTTTCTATAAAGTAAAGAGATTCCGTACCCCGGTTCCCAATGTCAAGATTGCTAGACAAATACAATCAGTTTGATGAGACAGATCTTTGGAAACAATACCGTGTCAAAAAAGACGCGGAGATCCGAAGTTACCTTGTTGAAAAATATTCACCTCTCGTCAAACACGTGGCTGGGCGGATTGCGATCGGAATGCCACAAAATGTGGAATTCGAAGACCTCGTCAGTTATGGCGTCTTTGGTCTGTTAGATGCAATTGAGAAGTTTGACCCTTCTCGAGAAATTAAATTTAAAACCTATGCGATGACCCGTATCCGTGGGTCCATTTTCGACGAACTTAGAAGTGTGGACTGGATCCCTCGTTCCATCCGCCAAAAAGCAAAACAACTCGAAAACATCATTGCCATGCTCGAAAACAAAGAGGGCAAAAAAGTCGATGATGAAGAGATCGCAAAAGAACTCGGTGTGTCGATGGAAGAGTATAACTCTCTTCTTGCTAAACTTTCTGGTACCTCTCTTGTTTCATTAAACGACATTTGGTTTCTCGGTGATGAGAACGATGAAGTTTCCTTTATGGAAACGTTAGAGTCTCCGATGAATATGAACCCAGACAATATCATCGAAAAAGAAGAAATCAAAAACGTAATTGTCGAAGCCATCCAATCCCTACCTGAAAAAGAGAAAAAAGTCATTGTATTATACTATTACGAAGACTTAACATTAAAAGAGATTGGAGAAGTTTTGGAAGTCACTGAGTCTAGAATTTCTCAACTTCATACCAAAGCAGTCGCAAGACTCCGCAGTAAACTTTCTAAAGTCAAATCAGCGATTCAAAAAAGGTAATAGAAGATGTCTCTCACGGAATTTCTTACAGAGGAACTGAAAGAGTTCGATCGTAAGGAAAAAGAACAAGTGGAAGTCATTGCCGATACCATCGAAGAGTGTCTGGCAATTGCTTCAAGTCACTTGGGTCGTAAAGTTCACGAAATCGATTATACTGTTTTAAAACGCGGAAAAAAATCCTTATTTTTTTCTGAACCTTACCACATTCGAGCATCTGTTATCCCTGATGATATGTTACTCGATGAACTGAGTTTACTAGATGAACACCTAACGGGTGGTAGCGGGAAATTAGTCTCAAAAGAATTAAAAGAACTTGTCACACCAAAAAACAAAGACGGGCGTGTGGTTGTGAAAATATACAGAACCGGTGTGTTTTTAACTGTTTACCCACCTTCCGGCGAAGGTCTCGAAATGACAATGGCAGATGTTTCCAAAAAACTGTCGTTTCGTGGTGTGGCAGGTGTTGATCAAAACCTGATCAATAAAATCCTCAAAGAGAAAAAAGGGGAACCAGTTCTTATCTCCAACCAAAAACCAAAACCTGGAAATGACTCCAGTTGCAATGTGGAGATTGCCCAAGAGAATATGCGTGCCTTTGTCACAGTTTTCCCTGCAAGACCTGGTGGGCGTGATTTAGAAGTTTCTGATATCGTTGCCGCACTAAAAGGGATGGGTGTGGCTCATGGTTTAAAAGAAGACGAAATCCGAAAACATCTGGAGGAAGAAGTTCAGAACAAACCATTCATTGGAGCCGAAGGTGATTTCCCAGTAAACGGCAAAAACGCCGAAATCAAATACTATGTTCGCACGGAAAAGAAAATCAATTTCAAAGAAGACCAAACTGGTCGTGTGGACTACAAAGATTTGGATATGATCGAAAACGTTGTCGTTGGACAATTGTTAGCTGAAAAGCTCCCAGCTGAAAAAGGAAAGTTTGGTCGCAATTTATTTGGAATGGTTTTACCAGCCAAGGATGGTTTGGACACCGAACTCAAACAAGGCAAAGGAACCATTCTCTCCGAAGACAAGATGCGCCTAACGGCCGAAGTCAATGGACAAGTGTTATACGCTGCTGGTCGCCTTTCTGTGGAAACTGTCTACCGCATCAATGGGGATGTGGGAGTACGTACAGGAAACGTGACTTTCCTTGGTTCCATCATCATCACAGGAAACGTGGAAGACAATTATTCGGTCAAAGCTGCAGGGAATATCGAAATTTATGGTACGGTCCAGAAAGCTATCGTGGAAGCGGATGGGGACATTATCGTCCGCCAAGGGGTCACAGGGCGCGAGGAGGCACGTGTGGAGTCCACAGGAGGCAATATCGTTGCCAAGTTCATCCAGAACGCCACCTGCATTACAGAAAAAGACATCATTGTGCAAGAAGGGATTTTGCATTCCCATCTCATGGCTGGGGGAAAAATTTCCTGTAAAGGAAAACGGGGACAGATTGTAGGGGGAACCATCCAAGCAGCCCAACTCATATCTGCCAAAATCATTGGTTCCCAAGCAAACCCACAAACCGATCTCATCGTAGGAAACAATCCAAAGATCTTAAAACAAATTAGTGAGTTTGAAGAGAAGAAAAAAGAAAACCAAGACAAACTCGACCAACTCACAAAAACCATGCGTACCCTCAAAGCGAGAAAAGACGCTGACCCTGCTAGTTTTACCGCGGAACAAGATGCCCATTTGCAAAAATTAGAAGCAGGAACCAAAAAACTCGAAAAACGAATCGCTGAGGCCAGTAAGGACATCCAAACCCTCACCGAATACATGGACGAACAGGCAGCTAGTGGTCGTGTTTCCGTAGAAAAGACTATCTTTCCAGGTGTTACCATCCGTATCCGCAATGCCGAATACAAACTCCGCCACGAGACCAAGGCCAAGACCTTCTACGAAGAAGAGTCCCAAGTCCGCAGTCAGCCATACGAAGACCCAGACGAAACGAAAAATGACTGGAGAAAAAAGAGAGGGCGTGGTAAGTCTAAGAATTAGGAGGGACGCCAGATGATACTCAACGAAAATTTTGCCAGTATCGCCCACCACTACGATTTTGCACGTAGGGCTCAGGCTGAAAATCCCTTCACCCACCAAAACCAAGTGGTGGAATTGCAAAAGGTGGTGATCCAAACACAAAACCGAGCCCAAACGGTTCCTGATGCAAAATCCGGATACCAAGGTTCGGCAGCAAAACCGAAACAAGATAAAGAAAATTCGGTATTTGCTTATTCCAAAGCAGGGATCATTTATGATCGTCCTAATTTGGAACGTGGATCTCGTTTTGATTCAAAAGCATAATTTTTTTCTACGGAATGTTGTTGGAAATGTTCTTTAGGAGAAACATATGGAGCTTTTTTCTCTCGTACTTGTTAATTTATTATTCTGTGGGATGATGTATGTTTTCATCTCTGCAAAAGTCCAAAAAGCTGTCAGTGAATACTACGATAAAAAACTAAACCGGGCCATTGATATGGCCACCGCGGAAACCATACGCGAGTTAGACGCCACTGTAAGTATCATTGAATCTAAGATGGTAGCACTTCGAACAATGATGGAGAAGGGTGAGGCACTGGTAAAAGAATTCAAACACTACCAAAACCAAGGACTCTCAATGAAATCAGAGTTAGTTCCAACTCCAGTTGAAACAGAAGAACCAATCCTTGATACAAAAGAACAAAGGACTGGTATTGGTAAAATTTACCAAGCAAACCAAATCCCTGTTACGATCGATGAAGCAGAAACAACAGAAGGGGCAGTGAATCAGGCGTTTGGAAAACTGGGAAAGGCCGTAAAAGGAATGTTTGGTATGGAACCTTTGAGTGAACCATCCAAAGAAGCAATGGAAAATTTAGAAGTTCCAACATTTCAACCTAAGATGAATTATACGGTAGGTGGGAATCCTTTCACAGAAGAAAAACCAACGGAAGCCATTCGGAATGAAACCATTGAAGGCCAGAAAAAAAGAGAATTCTTAAATGAAGTTTCCAAAGCGAATGATCCAGCGTTTGCTTCTTACCAACGGATGAATTTAGACAAGGTGGAATTTTCCATTGAATCTGCATTGGAAGAGCTACCAACATCTGCAACGAAGATAGATAAAGTGGTTCATCTCATCAAAAAGGGATACAAACACGACGAAATCTCAGAGGCGATGAACATTGGTATCCATGAAATTCATTTGATTGAAACGATTCGACTTGATCGATCTAGAAGAATCTAAAAATATGTTTCCATGTCTTCGTTTCCGGTTCTCAATGTAGGATTCTCTAACGTTGTTTTTGTTTCCAAGATTCTGACCATTTTGTTGGCAGATTCAGCTGGGGCAAAACGACTCCGAACCGAAGCAAAATCCGAGAACCGTCTCATTGATGCTACTTGTGGACGGAAAACTCGGTCTGTGTTAGTCCTTGACTCAGGCCATATTCTATTATCAGCCATTCGCCCTGAAAGTTTATCCAAACGTTTGGAAACTGGTGACAACCATATTGGAGAAGGGGAAGAGGAGTCAGAAGATTGAAAGCAAATCCAAATCTTTACATCATCTCTTCTGTTGCTGGTGGAGGAAAATCGACCATCATCCAAGCCCTTCTCAAAGAGAACCCAGAGTTTTATTTTTCCATCTCCTGCACCACACGGGACCCACGGCCTGGGGATGAAGAAGGGAAAACCTATTATTTTCTAACCATTCCTGAATTCCAAAAAAGAATCGCTGCTGGCGAGTTTTATGAATGGGCGGAAGTCCATGGCAATTATTATGGAACTCCAAAAGCACCTATCTTACAGGCTATCAAGGAACACCGTGTGGCACTTCTCGATTTGGATGTCCAAGGTGCCAAATCGGTAAAGGAACTAAGGCCTGAATCGGTAACCATTTTCATCGAACCTCCAAGCCGTGAGATTTGGATTGAACGCCTCATCCGTAGAGGGACTGATTCTAAAACAAGTATCGAAAAACGGATTGAAAATGGAATTCATGAACTAGATGAAGCACCTAGCTTTGATTATGTGGTTGTGAATGACAAATTAGAAGATGCCATCATAGAAGTGAAGGCAATCCTTTGTGGTACAAAATCGAAACTCTAAGTAAAAATAACACGAACTAAAAAGTTAACTTAATTGTGATTTAAGGTTCGTCGTTTTCCTCATCAATACTTTTGCCGTAATTGGGAACATTTTTGGCACCTGCATCGAGCCATTTATTCGATATGACAGACCTTCTTTCGGCAGGGAATAAAGTGAGTAGATAGGTTGTGATGGTTTGCCTTCCATCTTCTTCTGCATCCTTGTCCATTTGTTCGAATACTTCAATGATATCATAGTCAGGCCAATTGAGGAGCATATCTCTTGCTGATTCGGGAGGCATGTTCGCCACTTTGTTTGCGAGGACTTTTACTTTTTCGGCACGCGCATTGTCTTTTCTCGCCTTTTCCGCCATTTCTTTTTCTTTCCGTTGGATCCCTTCTTTGAGTTCTTCCAATCGTTCTTTGTCGGCACTGAGTGATGAAGATTTTTCCTCTAACTCTCGTTTCATTTGTTCGAGTTCTTCTCGGTCAGCAATCAGTCTTTCTTTTGCTTTTTCCATTTCCAACTTTTCGAGCTCAGTGGGAGAGAGTAGGTCTTGGTTCACAAGGCCAGCTTGTTTTTTTAAGAAAGGAAGGTAATCCTCTGCATTAATGACTTGGAAGTAGTCAAAAACAAAAAAACCAATCGCTACTAGAAAAAAAATCAAAACAATTAAAAAGAAGGATCTTGTGCTGTCGGTTACACTTGCCATTATGATTTGCCTTGTCCTAAGTAATATTTTTCGTAAAAATCGCGGAGAGTTTTAAAGTCAGATGCGAGTTCGTCTCCGCCATCTTCCCTGTTTAAAATTTTGAAAGTTCTTGGAATTTTTTTAGAAGCCTTCGGCCCAAAACTATCAAACGAATCAAATAACGACTGTTTGTTTAGGTGAAAATTGAATTCTTCCACTTCCCTACGTTCCATTCGATTTCGCTTTTTTTTCCATTCGAGGAATCGTTTGTCCTTTAAGACCTCGATGACTTTTTTATTCATCCTGGCAACCATCACATCTTTACGTACCAAATTCACTTCATCGGTTTGGTTTGAGATCCTATGATCTAATTCTTCGTTCCGGCGGATGAGCCCTTTGATGTATTGTTCAATGGATAAATAGTCTGATAAACTTGTCCCTACTTTTGCAGAAGATAAAATGGCTTCGTAGGAAGATTCGATTTCTTTTTCATTGTTTTCTTTTTCGGAGATGAGGGAATTAAGTTTGGATACAACCACTGACAAACGGCGGATTTCTTCCTCTTCTTTTAAGCCTCGAAGTTTTAAAACCGTCTCCAAACTGAAGCGAAATCGTTTCACAGCTGTCTATTTCTTCGGTTCTAAATAATTTTTGTACTCTTTTTTACTCGTATTTTTAAAAAAATACGTAAAACTTGGAGTATTGTCCCATAAATACTTACATCTCCTATTGTTTGTTTGGAGCCAGTTTTTAGGTTCCTTTTCTCCTGCTTTTGCCACCTCACTCGGAGATTCAGTGGAATCCAGTGGTGGAAACCCGATCCATTTGGAAGGGGATTGGGAGTTTTACCCCAGAGTGTTTTTATCGGAAGTGGAAACTCGGGATCTTCCTTTCCAAATGTTAACAGTCCCTGGAATTTGGAACTCTGTCCTTGGCAATGGAGAAGGGTATGGGACCTACCGCCTTGTATTGCAAAAGCCAAGTTATTTGGCAAATGAGGAAGTGTTTGGAATCAAAATTTTGGATGTGGCAACTGCCTCACGTGTGTTTTGGAACGGCAAACAACTTGGTTCTTCCGGTGTTGTCGCAAAAACACGAGACAAGTCTGACCCTTCTTACCAATTCCAATTGTATCCTTTACCATGGAAGGATGGCCCAAACGAGTTACTCATTGAAATTTCTAATTTCCATCATGCTAAGGGTGGGTTATGGGAACCACCTTACATCGGTGAGTGGAACCAATTGTATAGGGAAAGTGAATCAGACCTTGCCTCTTCCTTGTTTTTGGCAGGATCTGTATTTATCATTGCATTGTATCATTTTGGATTGTTTTACTTTCGGCGCACAGACAAAGGGAATTTATTATTTGGATTTGCCGCTTTACTTTTAGCCCTTCGCACTTTATTCACTGGTGAAAGATTTGTCTTCAATGAACTTGCCCCAATTTTAAGTTGGAATATTTGTTTACGAATCGAATACTTTACGTTTTATATTTCACCTTATTTGTTCTTTGCATTTTTTCGTGAGTTTTATCCTGATTATTATCCAAAATGGATGCACAGGTTACTTCTTTTTCCCACATTATTATTCATTTCATTTTTGATAGTACTACCAACACAAGTTTATACAGAACTAAATAGTTATTACCAAATTGTATTTTTATTTGGAATCCTCATGATATTGCAAGGAGTGTTCCGAGCAGCCATCCACAAAAAAGAAAGTGGGTTTTTGTTTTTAGTGGGAATCTGCACAGTTGCAATTGCAGCACTTGTAGATTTGTTAAACGCAAACCAAATTTTTTATTCAGTGGAAGCAATTCCGATTGGTATTTTTGTTTTTATCCTAGTTCAATCTCTTACACTTTCTAGAAGATTTAGCCGTGCATTTTCAGAAGTGGAAACTTTATCGAAACGATTATTGGCTTTAGATAAACTGAAAGATGAATTTCTAGCAAATACTTCCCATGAATTAAAAACACCATTAAATGGAATTATTGGCATCGCCGAATCTATGTTTGATGGTATAGGTGGGAAACTAAACCAAGAGCAGAGACAAAATTTGGGTATGATTGTCAGTTCAGGGAAAAGACTCTCTTCGTTAGTTGATGACATTTTAGATTTTTCCAAAATGAAAAATCGTGATTTGGATTTAGACCTGAAGGCAATTGACCTACACCAAATTTGTGATTTTGTACTTGTGATCTCAAGACCCTTATATGTAACAAAAAATCTTACCGTTCGGAATAATGTTCCTATCGATTTTCCACCGATTCTCGGTGATGAAGCAAGACTCCAACAAATTTTGTTCAATATCATTGGGAATGCAATTAAGTTCACAGAAAAGGGAAGGATTGAAGTTTCTTGTGAAATCGCAGATAAAATGGCAGTGATTTCCATCCGAGATACTGGAATTGGAATTCCTAAAGATAAGTTTTCTGACATCTTTCGTTCCTTTGAACAAGTGGATTCTTCCACAACACGAAAGTTTGGTGGGACTGGACTTGGGCTCGCCATTTCAAAACGGTTGGTTGAACTCCATGGAGGAAATATTTGGGTAGAATCTGTTCCTTCAGAAGGTTCTGTGTTTTCTTTTTCATTACCTTTAGCAAGAGAAGGAGAAATCCCTATCGAAAAACCTCCAATGAAAAAAACAGAGATGTGGTTTGGTGGAGACAATTTTGATTTTGAGCCAATAGAAGACACAGAAGAAGAATTTGATGGTGAAAAATTAAAAGTCATCGTTGTGGATGATGAACCTATTAACCGTCAGGTGTTAAAAAACCATTTAACATTGATTGGGTGTGATGTAAGTGAAGCTGCGAATGGTGTGGATGCGATTCGTCTTGTGAGAGATGAAGGACCATTTGAACTCATGATACTCGATATTATGATGCCAGGAATGAGTGGATATGATGTTTGTGCTGTTTTACGAGAATCATATTCTTTATACCAATTGCCTATATTGTTTTTAACCGCAAAAAACCAAATTGCTGACATTATCGCTGCATTGGAAGCAGGTGGAAATGATTACTTGGCAAAACCTTTCGACAAACGTGAATTGATCTCTCGTGCTAAAAATCTAATTACCTTAAAAAAAGCAGTAGAAGAACAAAACAAATTCATCGCCATTCAAAACGAATTGGGATTAGCTCGAAAACTTCAATACTCCATTCTACCTGAAGAAGCACCAAATGTAGTAGGTATCAAAACAGAGTTTTATTATGAACCAATGGATAGTATTGGAGGAGACTTTTTTGATTTCCATGCGATCTCTGAAACAGAACTAGGAGTTCTCATCGCGGACGTATCTGGGCATGGAATTCCAGCTGCCTTAGTGTCAGCGATGTTAAAAATTGCATTTTCCACACAAGTGAGGCTTGCGAAAGAACCTTCCCAACTTTTGAACCAAATCAATGCAACGCTCCTTGGAAAGATGAAAGGTGCATTTGTGACTGCATCTTATATCTATATCAATTTAGAAACCAAACAAATGATCCATGCTCGTTGTGGACACCCTCCTCTTATCCTCAACCGAAAAGGGGAAAACAAAGCCAAACTCAGTATGCCACAAGGAAAACTAATTGGTTGGATTCCGGAACTTGATATTCAGGAAGACCATATTCAAATCCAATCAGGTGATCGAATTGTGTTGTATACAGATGGAATTACAGAAGCTACCAATGCACAAAAAGATATGATTGGCCAAGAAAATTGGGAAATGATGTCGCACCGTTATAGTGGTTATCCAGTCACAGAATCAAAACGATTGTTACTCGAAAAAATCAAAGAGTTTACAGGGAATAGAACACCAGATGATGACGTTACACTCGTCATCTTAGAAATTGAATGATTTAGAATTCATCATCAGTTCTTGATGATGTTTGTAAGATCAGTTCTAGTTTTTTGATCGCCTCGTTGTAAGAAGATTTTTCTTCAATTCGTTGTCTTAAATAGTCATCAATTTGCGATTTTTTATCAATTGCCATGTCTATTTTTTCATCAGCACCACGCACATAGGCATTGAGTAAAATAATATCTTCTGAATTTTTGTATTTGGATATTAACTCCCTTACAATGGAAGCACGCATATAGTGATCTTCATTCACAATTTTTTGCATCAATCGAGAAAGCGAAGAAGGAACGTCAATGGCAGGGTAATGGCTTTGTTCGGCAAGTTTTCTCGTTAAGACAATATGTCCGTCGATAAATCCTCGCACCTTGTCTGCCACAATATCATCCATATCATCTTCTGCATCAGTTAATACTGTATAAAATCCAGTAATGGAACCGCCGTTATGTGAAGTGCCGGCTCGTTCGACAAGTTTTGCCATTTTGGTAAACACACTTGATGCATATCCTTTTGTGACGACAGGTTCACCTATGGATAATTCTCTTAATGCTTCTGCATACCGTGTGAGGGAGTCCATATACAAATTGACAGACATTCCTTTTTCGCGGAAGTATTCTGCTGCAGAACAGGCTAGGTTAGCACAACTTACCTGTTCCATTTTGGAAGAATCAGAAGTCGCAACAAAAACAACCGATCTTGCCAATGCTTCTTTCCCAAGTTCTACGTGTAAAAATTCATTTACCTCGCGGCCCCTTTCTCCAATGAGAGCGACTACGTTTACATCTGCGTTCGTATAACGGGCGATCATACCAAGTAAACTGGATTTACCAACTCCAGAACCTGAAAAAATTCCAATCCGTTGTCCCCGCCCAACTGTTAACATACCATCAATGGCACGAACCCCTGTTTCTAAAATTTCAGAGATAGGAGGGCGATCGAGTGGGTTTAAGAACCTAGGTTCGGAAGCTCTTTCTTCTTTTGTGATGAGGATCCCTTTGTTATCAATTGGTTTTCCCAGACCATTTAAAACTCGTCCTAAAAGTTCAGGACCTGCATTTAATGTGATTTGTCTACCAGAGGAAAATACAAAGGCATGAGGGAAAATTTCTTGAGTATCACCTAATGGCATTAAGGTGTAAAGATGGTCTTTAAATCCAACGAGTACGCAAGCTAAATAACCTTTGTCAGACCCACGTTCGACTTCTAAAATTTCACCCACTTTGGAATCGGGTGGACCTTGGGAATAGATCACGTTCCCCACAACAGAAACAACGACCCCACTTTTGCGAATGGGTTCGATTTTTTCGACGACATTCAGGTATTTCGAAATGGCATCGATTTGTTCTGTGAATTTTTTTTCGATCATGGGGTCTTTTCACTCATCCAATCATGAGACATAATTAAATCAAGCGAATTGAGACCCCGCGATTCCCTTCTGTCCTTTATCGACAGAGTTTGATTTGGTCCATATTGGAGATCAGTTTAGGGGAGGGCAGTTTTTTTCCAAGTTTGACATTCCCACCTTCGGCAAGGCTTGCCGATTCGTAAGCCCACTTGCCAAAATTGGTTGGGATTGTAAAACAATCAGGGAAAGTTTTGGTTTCCGTCAAATCTTTGCCTGTCCAAACGAGGATACGATCCGGTGTTCGTACATACAATTTGGTTCCCTCTTCTGACCAGCGAATCCCATACAGAGGCAATGCGGTCCAGAAACTGAGAGGGTAGGACTGCACCGATTTGTCAGCAGTTTGCAGGATGGACAATTCGAATTCAGTGAATTCATCTTCTTTGGTTGGACTTGCTGTGATGAGTGCTATTAAATTTCCGTTGGGAGACGGAGCCATTTGGAAAATGATTTTCCTTTCAGGAGTTGCTGGATATGAAAATGCACCACCTACTTCCGGGTAAATGGAAAGAGTTTGGTTAAGAGTTCCATATTCGTCATTTTTACCATATAACACAAATAACATGTTCGATTTTGTATGGTAAAAGATTCCATCCCCTAACGCCCAAGATGGTAAATCCCATTCCCTTACTACTTTTCCTCCTGTAACACCGTTCGTTACTAATTTGATATGACTTTTGTAATCACGTTTGTCAGTGGTTCCATTGAGAGGGTTCCAAGAATCTTTCTCTTGGTAAGCAACTGTTAAAACCAAGTTTACATTCGGATCATTACTAGGTGAAATTTCTTCTGGCAATTGTGCATCACGCCAAATGAGTTGTGAACAACCAAAAACAGAAAGCAGGAGAAAAGGAAGGAGAGTTTTCATAGGAGATGAGGTTACGGTAAAATGAGTCTCTGTAAACAAAAAAGGGGACCTAGTGTCCCCTTTCAGTTAGAAAAGTGAATGGAAAGGAAATTATTTTCCTTTTTTCGCTTTTGCTTTTTCTTTATTCTTTTGGTCGATTTCTGCTCTATGAGTGTCGCAAAGTCTGTAAAGAATTCCTGTTACCGGATTTTTACGAGTTACTTTGGTACCACAAACGATGCATAGACCTTGTGCTCTTCTTCTTTTGTAAAGTTGTTGAACTCTCTCCGCTCCAGATGCTTTGTACTTGGAGATTTGAATTCTGAATCCTTTGAAAAGGTAATTCCCAATCGACTTCTCTGGGTCTTTTTTAAGATCATCCGCGATTTTGTCGATTTGTCCTGGGCCTACTTTTTGTGGTTCCATAGCTTTCTTTTTCCTTTAAATTTAATTTATATTTTTTTTGACGAAGGGAAATCCCTTGCCCTAACAAGAGTATCTCTCTTCTTTCATAAAAATTCAAGATATTTTTTTTACCGAATAACAATTTTTTGATGTTTTGCGAAGTTTTTTTTCTAAAACGTTTGATAGGTGATCATTCGCTTTTGAATAATTTAATCTGAATTGCTTTTGGAAAACTTGGACAAGTTTCTACACATAACCCACATCCTGTGCAACTCGATTGTGCAAAAACTGGTAAATTCCCTTTAAATTTAACGGTTTTTTCGATAGGGCAGGTAACAAAACAAGCATTACAGGTTGATTCCCCTGTTTTTTCATTGATACAAAATTCTTTTAAAAGTTTCGCCTTACCGAACTTTGGTGTTGTTTCGGACACTTCGTACGGTAATAATGCTTTTTCGGGACAAGCCGTAATACATGGCCAATCAGAACAAAGGTGGCAGGCTTTTGCATTCGGATCAAAATGTGGATATGTTTTTTCTGAATCTGTTGCTGTAACAGGGAATAGGACGGCATAAGGACAGGCAAAAATACATTCGTTACAACCTGTACAGAGAGAAAAAAAATCTTTTGTTGCTCCAGGAGGTAAAGACAGAGTTTGGAACATCTTTGTCTTACGTTTCCGAACAAGAGTCGGCTTGCTTTTTTGTTTTGTTTTCTTTGTGATTGGTTTTGGATTGGATTTGGAACCTTTTTTAGGGATTTGGTCTGTTTCTTCCTGCCAAACTTCTTTGATGGCTTCGGAAATTTCATCCGCTTTCGTGAAGGTAAATTGGAAAACGGATTTAAATCCTTCTCGGAAAAGATCCTTTCGTTTCATTTAACTCGGAATTCTTTCGATTTGTGCCCCAAGTGACCGTAACCTTGTATCAATAGACTCAAATCCTCTGTCAATTTGTACGATGTTATGGATCTCACTTTGGCCTTCTGCACAAAGAGCAGCAATGATCATCGCCATTCCCGCACGAATGTCAGGGCTTGCCACTCGTTGTCCATACAATCTGTTGGCACCAATCACAATGGCCCTATGTGGGTCACAAAGGATGATTTGGGCACCCATTGCGATGATATTATCCACAAAAAAGAGTCTGGATTCAAAGAGTTTTTCATGGATGAGAACGGTTCCCTTACACTGAGTAGCAGTCACTAAAGCCACTGATGTCATATCAGCTGGGAACCCAGGCCAAGGTGCATCATCAATTTTGGGAGTGGCTCCATGGTAGTCAGGTATGATTTCCATTTTTTGGTCGGAGGGGACGAGGATACCAGTTTCTGTTGGTCGCACCTCGATCCCAAGTCGGGAATAGACCATTCGGATCATTCGGATGTCTTCTAAATTAACATCGGTAATATGGATTTCCCCACCTGTTACGGCCGCTAAACTAATAAAAGATCCAACTTCCAAATAATCTGAACCAATGCGGTGTCGTAAACCACCACTCGGAGAAGAAAGTGAAGTAACACCTGTGATCGTTAGGTGGTTTGTCCCAATCCCTTCGATTTTGGCACCTGCCGCTTGTAAAAATCGGCAAAGTCCCTGTACATGTGGTTCGGAAGCCGCATTGCGAATGATCGTGGTTCCTTCTGCAAAAACAGCTGCCATCACTGCATTTTCTGTCGCAGTCACCGACGCCTCATCGAGTAGGATGTCTTTACCGAACAAACGATCCGCTGTGATCATATAACCGTCAGGAAAGACTTCAATTTTTGCGCCAAGGGCTTCCAAAGCAAGGAGGTGGGTGTCCATACGACGGCGACCAATTTTGTCTCCACCAGGTTTAGGTAAAAAGACACGCCCAGTTCTTGCGAGGATGGGGCCAGCAAGAGTCACAGCTCCTCTCAGTTGGGAACAAAGTTCATATGGTAAATCCGATTTCACTGGATTTTTTTTCTGAAAGAGGTAAGATCCTTTGGTATCGAGGGAAGTTATTTCCACACCAATGTGGCGGAGGACATCCATGAGCTTCTGGACATCGGCAATTTCGGGTAGATTTTCTAAAATCACGTCTCCCTCCCATAAGAGTAAAGCTCCTAGGAGTGGAAGTGCTTCGTTTTTATTTCCTTGGGGAACAATTGTCCCGTGGAGTGGATTTTTGCCGATAATTTTAAAGTAGGAAGAGCTCACCTTGCTTCCATTCGACACAACGGAGATATGAGGAAAAGTAATTTATGAATTTTATGGCACAAGTCGTTTGGATTTTTCCAAAATTTGATACAATCTACATCTTTTACATTTTTCTCATGGGAGTTGCAGCCTTTATTTACGTAAAGGTCATGAACTACTTACAAAACAAACAAACAAGTGTGGTAAACCACTGGGTCGAGTTCCAACGATACGCCATTGCAAGAAAATGCAACCAAGTGGAACTCAATATCCTACATAGTTTTTATGACCATTTGAATGATGATGAACGCGAAATTTACCTTCTCCCTGAAAATAGGAACAAACTCAAAAATGCATTGTATCGTTATTTTCTAAAATCCAATGCAAATACAACCGAGAAGGAAGTGAATCTTTTTGATAAACTCTTTCGTTCTGGTGTTGAATTCAAAAAAGAAATTTTATCCTTAAACGATTTAACCGTTGGTGAAGTAGCAGCCTTGGAAGCTGACGGACGAGAAGAACTAACCTATGTGATGCAAAAAACTTCCGACGAATTACTTTTATCCACAAAGGGTTTGTCGAAAGACTTACTGGTCCCAGGAAAAGAAGCAAAATTATATGTATTCCGTCCTAGTAGTGGTGGTTATTTGTTAGATGGCAAAGTGATCAGAACCAATGATAGTGGAGTGATTTTTCACTTTAATGGTAAAATTGAAAGAAAAGGGGAATCGCATTTGATGTTAATGGACAAAATGTCGATTACCATTTCACCTTGGCCACCTCCTGAAGAAAAAAAGGATTTAGAATTAGATAAACATAAATTATTACTCAGTGAAGAAAACATTGATAAACAATTAGAAGTCTTAAAACGAATTGCCAAAGACCAAAAAGAGAATAACGAAAAAAAATTCGAAATCAAAGAAACAGCAAAACCATTCATCACAATTTCGGAACGATTGTCTGACCGAGGTATTTTGTTTACCTTTCCTTCGGGGATTTCTTCGGAAATTTGGAAACACCAAGATTTATGGGAAGTTAGTTTTAGTTTTGATAATGGACCCACTTTTCATATTCGCTCAAAGATGATGCCCACCAAACAAAAGTCAGATTTATATTTGTTACGATATGTAGATGCAGATGAAACAATGCGGAAGTCTTTGTATGAAGAAATCCGCAAACGTGGTGGAGTGAGAGAGGTTTTATCTTAATCTAAATTATAAACTTTCAGGAAAAGCACCTTTGGAAGGTGTCTTTAATTCCTTTGTTAATAAAATCAAATCCACTTTTGGAATCTCTTTTCCAGAAGTGAGTTTCACTCCAAGTGCTTCCCAAGAACCAACCGTTAACGAAAAAGATAATAGATACTCTACGTTTTCCATTTCCGGCAATTGGATGAAGGGTGTTCCTCCGTGGAGTACAAGGAAACGTTTGTTTGGAAATTTTTTGGCAAGACTGACAACAGATAGAATTTCTGGTTCCGAAGTGGAATCAAACAGATATGTAGTATATGTTTTTTGTTTCACATAACTTCCAAATGATTTGGTGGGAACTGATTGGATTTTTTTTGATTTCAAAACCTCTTTCAGTTTTTGGTTTTTAACGAAGGAAAGAGTTTGTTCTGGTAAAATTTGAGATGTTTTCACCGCTTTGGGGTAAGCACGGATCGAATCTTCATTGATTTCTTTCGCAAAAAAAAGTGACTTACTGAGTGTTGTGTAACGATCGTTTCTTTCTTTTTCCCAAGCCGTCAGGAATTCTTTTTGTTTTTGGTTTTCTTCGTATACTTTTGGTAAGATGGAATTTGTATCATAGATACCTAGTTCCAATTTTTTGCGGACTTGTTTTTGGACTGCTTCTTTTAAGATGTCATGTTCTTTTCCTTCTTTGTCTACAAAGCGGAATTCTCCCTTTTTGTAAGCATCCATCAATTGAGCTTTGAATTTTTTGGCAGTTTCTCCCCAACTTGTGAGTAAAACGATATTGGCACCAGCAAGGATTGTTAAAACACCAGGTCTGTCTTTTTCATAGTTTTTGGAAATGGCATGCATCTCCATTGCGTCTGTGATGATGATCCCATCAAACTGGAGTGATTTTCGTAAAACATCTGTTAGAATCGTCTTAGAGAGTGTAGCTGGAAAATTTGGATCAATTTTTGGATACACAATATGAGCAGACATCACCGCTTCTGCCCCACCTAGGATGGATTGTTTGAATGGAACTAGTTCCAGTTTTTCTAAATCCTCAAGGCTTTTATTGATGATTGGAAGTCCGAGATGGCTATCAACAGTGGTATCGCCATGACCTGGAAAATGTTTGATCACTGGTAAACATCCACCGGCTCTTGCACCTTTTTCATAAGCAACGGCAACTTCCGAAACTCGATTAACATCTGATCCAAACGAACGAGTGTTAATGACTGGATTCAGTGGGTTGTTATTGATGTCCAAAACAGGTGCAAATAAAAAATTCAAACCTAAACTTCTCAGTTCATAGGATGTGACAAAACCTACAGTTTCTCCCCATTCCTTTTTCCCAGTTTGTCCCACAGCCATTGCACCAGGGTAATGTGTGATCCCATCTTGGACACGGAACACACGACCTCCTTCTTGGTCTGTTGAGATGAGAAAAGGTTGTAAGCCGTTTTCTTTGGCAGCGATTTGAAGATTTTCAGTGAGGGAAAGGATCTCTTCTTTTTTGCCTAAGTTTTTACCAAAGAGGATGATACCACCTGGTTTCGTTTGTTTGATTTCATCTAGCGCAATTTGGTCTACAGTTTTGGAAGGAATCGCAATGTGGATGGTTTGGCCTACCAATTCTTCTTCCGACATGTTGTTTGTGATCGACCATGCTTTTTCATCCAACCATCGTTTTCTTTCATTTGCTGCAAGTTCCGTGAGGTAAAAACCAAAACAATAAGAGGAGCCAAAAAATCCGAACAAAAGGAAAAGGGAAAAGGTGGTACGTAGAAGAACTTGGTTCATAGAGTATGATTGTACGTTTTACGATCCGCTTTTCTAAGACAACTACGAAAAATCTCTCATATCTCTTTGGTTTGGGTCGTCTGAGTATCTAGTGGATGATTTTTATAAAAACATAAAACCTAGTTCTCAGTTCCAAAGTATCTTTGAAGAGACAACCGTCGCAAAGGTCCCCGATGATTGGTTTGTCCTCATCACAGATATTGTTGGTTCCACAAAAGCAATTGAGGAAGGACGATACAAAGATGTAAACACTGCCGGTGGACTTACTGCCATTGCGGTTGCCAATGTTTATGGGCATATGGACTTTCCATTTGTATTTGGTGGCGATGGTGTCACATTTTTATTACCCATCAATTTATTATTCCCCATTCGTTCTGCGATTGCAGATACCATTTTGCAAGTGAAGTCTGCCTTTGGACTTACCATGAGAGCAGGTATTGTTCCTGTCCAAGAATTGTACCGAGCAGGGACAGAATTATTTTTAAGTAAATTCAAAGCTTCTGATCATTATGTTCAATGTTCCCTCTTTGGAACGGCTCTTCCTCTTGCGGAACAATGGATCAAAGAAGGAAAAGATGAATCTTATTTGGTCCGTGAAAATGAAAAAATTCTACCTGCTGACTTTACTGGATTTACATGCCGTTGGAAGGATGTCCCAAGTGAAAGAGGAGAAATTGTATCTCTTATTGTCAAACCTAATCATACTGATTTAGAAGTTTGTAAGAAGATCATAATACGAGTGTTAAACTTTATCAAGTCTGAATATGGTGAAGAAAAAGAATACCATCCACTAAACCTTGATCAAATCAACTTGGGCTCAGGTAATGAACTCAAGAAAGAGGCGGTTGCAAGGACTGGTAAACATTCTGGATTCAAATACGCTCTTACCTTAACCAAAATTTGGATCGAAAGGACAGTAATGGCGATCGCCATCAAATGGAAATTGCCACTTAAGTCGGGGCATTATTCCTTGGATCGATTAAAGGAATACCAGGTGATGAGTGCTGATTTTCGCAAATATGATGGCACTCTCAAAATGGTGATTGATGGGACCAGGAAACATCGGTTAGCTTTAGAATCCTTTTTGCAAAAATTAGAAGCGGAAGGTTTATTACATTATGGACTTTTTGTATCCAACAGGTCACTTATGACTTGTGTCTTAAAAGTAGCATCCTCGGATGAAGTTCATTTTGTGGATGGAGCGGATGGCGGTTTTGCGATGGCCGCCAAATCCCTGAAGGAAAAAATAAAAGGGCTTTGAGCCCTCAAGTGATTGATCCAAATCTGTTTGTTTCACTGAACTTTTGTTTGTCTGATCCCGAAGCAAACACAAAGATTACTGTTGCACACAGATTAATTTCTTCGTAGCAGAACAAATGGCTTCTTGGCTTGTGACACTTGTATTTGATGCCATTGTCCAAGTTTGTCCATACAAGTAAGAACTTGGTGTAGAAGGACAGTTTTGATACGTAAAACCATTACAATTGTGACGGTATGTCAATCCATCACCCGTACACGCGGGGGTAAATCCAACCTGTGTTGCCGCTGTTAGGCTCGTTGTCATCCCCGTCCAGTACTGATCACCCACTGTAGAAAACGAACGAGAGATACTTGTTGGATCAAATCCAGCGGAACCATTTGCTACAAATAAACTCGTATGTTCATCACTACAATTGGTATACCCAGAACTATTACAACGGTAATAATGATTTCCAGCTGTTAGTACCCAGTTGGTTCCATTCGGAATTCTGTCATTAACTGCACCACCACTATTACTAACAATTAGGGCTTTATAAGTTCCCACTGGAACTCCACCTGGTTTGTTATTATCACATGTGTTATCAGCACCAAACACACCTTGTGCGGTCATTTCTCCGTTATAACTAGCAGTGGTTACAAAGATAGCTTTACCGGCTGGTTCATCGTCTTCGTTGGTGATCGTATGGTCACTTGGGCTAGTTGCATTTTGGTAATTTGTGTCTGTGTTTGCAACCATGGAGAGTTGGATGTCAAAACTTTGGTTTCCATCCGAATAGGTATCATCAAGTCCCACAACAGTGAAGGTTTGTTTTTTGGCAGAACTTGCACATCCACTATCAGAAGCATTGCCAGGTTCCACTTCACTATTCACAGGGAAGGTGATAGGGGAGGAAGTGATAGTCCCACATTCACCAGAGGCAGCCGTTCCCGCTGCATACGATTTACAAGTGATATTGAGAACAACCGGTTGTGTTGGGTTATTCCCTCCTAAACAAACCGATACCGTTGCTGTATTGGTAGTTCCTTCCCGAGTGTTTCCCACATGAGAGATATAAAAAGATTTTTCATCATCAGTTGTGGCTGCATAAACATCAATGGGATCATAGGAAAGACCTCCCGTAGACAAAGCCGTTGTGACAGTCCAGTTTTGGGTGAGATCCACGAGGACATCATCCAAATGTGTGAGGACAATTTGGTTTGTCCCGCCAGATTCCATAAAATTATAGTTAGATGAGGATACAGTGACAGTTCCAGGAACAGTTCCTTCTGTTGTATCAGAGCTTGTGAGGCCAATGCTGATATCTGAACTTGGTGCTGCTTGGGAGATCATCCAAATATTTGTAGACCCACCTTCCACAGCAGACAATCGGTTGACAGAAGTTCCCAATGGAGATCCTGAAAAATTACATGGTTGGAGGAGATGGGTTCCATCATTATCACAAGAACGCACAGAAAAGGTTGGTTCGGCCACGGTTGTATTGTAGGTAGCATCAGCTGAAGATGCGACAAAGGATACCGTGTAATCCGCATTGCCTGTGTTTGCTGAGTCTGATTTCCCTTCGACTTGGAAGGTTTGGTATACATTCCAATCAGATGTTGTAAAACTGAGAGTGGGTGTGAGGATATTACATTTATTCCCACAATTGGAAGAAAAATTAAGTGTGACCGTATTTGTCGGTTTGGTGCGGAGTTTGATTTGGAATTGTGAGTATTTGGTTCCAAAACGATTACTTTCATCTGTGGCAAAACGATTGATCGCTCCACCTGATGCACCAGTAGTTCCCGTTGTGGCATCAAACCTTTGGTAGGCGTAACCAGGAACACTTTGGTCTCGGTTGTAAACCACAACATTTCTTGGTTTGATTCCATTATAATCGGCGTCAGAACTACTTGTATTTGATACTTCTACCGTATACACTTTGATGCCGTCAATTTCCAAATCATCAACGGATGTGATGGTCACAGATTGTGGAGTATTATAATTTCCTGTCGTGAAAGTTAACGTTTTTGGATTCGCTGTTCCTTCGCGGTTACTGGCATTGATCGAATCATACACTTCATTGATGGGAATGGTAACATTGGCAGTGGGTGCCGTTCGTAAAACCACTTGGAAGGTCCCATTGGTTGCCGTTGCAGATGGGCCTGGTTCTTCCATCACTCGAGAGATATTAGACACACGAACACCAGGGCCTTCATCATCATCTACCGCAACAGAAATATCACATGCATCCTTTCCTGTATAGGTCCCTGAAATTTCCTCACCACTTCCGTTTTTTTGAGTCATCGTTCCAAGGGCAATTGTCATTGGATCTACTTTTGCACTTCTAACTGCATCTTGAACCACTGTGAATGTAAAACATTGTCTTTGTGTGACTCCATTGCCAGTGAACGTGAGTTTGGTGGGGATGGCAACATCGGGAGCAGGGAAGGTTTTGAGTGATGTGATCCTTGTTCCATAATTCGAAGTTACAGAAACAGGTATCTCCAAACTCCCGCTAAACGGAGCACTGGGATAAATACAGGTTTGGAAGGATTTATAACCCCAAGAAGTCCCACCATCTGTATCCACATCATCCAAACCATTTTCATTCACTGTGCTAAAGGTAGAGTTCACATCTCCATCTTCCGAAAGGGAAACAAGTTTGGTTGAAATGGTAACATCCGACGAACAAGTAGTTGTTGGATTCCCGAATGTTCGTTCAAAACGTTCGCTAATTCCAAATAATAGATTGTCTCCTGCTGATGCGGCTCCACTACAACTCACTAGGAGTGATACTAAGAATAATGACAAGGAAGATGCCAGTCGTTGTTTGGTGGAGTTCATGCTAAATTTCCCGTAAACCAATCTTTTTTATAAAACAATAAATGGATGCCTTTCCATTCATGGCAACGACAATCTCACCCTAGTGTAGAAAGAGTGTACAAATAACTTACGTTAAACAATGTTTATTATAGAAACAAAGATTTGTAAATGTCATTCAATCGATTCGTATTTTTACTAGGCAAATGTGGCAAAGTTACGTTAAATTGAAGGAAAGAGTTTGAAATTAATTTCCAATCATCTCTTAAGAGAATTATCAATTGATTTCTATTCTTGGTGCAAAAGATAGGGACAGTTCGTTCTATGTTTAGAAAATTATTCTTCACAGTTCTTTCATTATCCATTACCTATTGTCAGACGACCACCAAACCAGAGTGGATGGAATCAGAGACTTTTCAAAGATTTTGTGGCTGTGTTCATATTGATGAATCCAAACCCAGTGAACATTTGGGAAGTTTACCTGTTGGTTCTCTCGATAAATTAGGAACTCCTGATTACCTAGAAAAATTATACAAAGGATTACGAAGTGATTTTGAACATACAGGTACTCCTTTTGAAGAAGTAGGTGGAAGTTTAGTTGCCAAAGGTGTTGAACTCAAACGAATCGAAGACGATGAAAAAAGACTTCGTGAACTTCTCATCATCATTGACGGGGACGTTGCCTTCCCTTCAGGAAAATCTACGTTAACACCCAAAGCAAAGGAACTCATCGCAAAAGTGGGAGACGCCATGGAAGCCTATCCGGAAACCAATTGCCGGATTGGTGGTCACACAGATAGTGTTGGGGCATTTTCCATGAATTTAAAACTCAGTAAAGAAAGATCTCAATCTGTAAAAAAAGAACTCAAACTTGTTCATAAAATCGCAGAAGAACGATTTAAAGAAGTGGATGGTTATGCTGATTTACATAAGATCGTAGATACAATGTTAGCTGAAAAGAAAAATCGTAGAACTGAAATTTACGTAGGGACAGTTCGCATTGTTTACTAAAAATTTAAATCGAAAAAAAAGGCTATTGATTCTCACTCTTGTATTGGTTATCTGTTTTGTGTTTGGTGCGAGTCAACTAACAGCAGAAGAAACAAGTAAGACAAACCCAGTTGTTGAACCAAAAAAAGATTCGATAACAACACCAGAAAAAACAAATCCAATTGTGGCTCCAAAAACCGATACAACTTCGGTTTCCGAACCACCCAGTACAAATCCACTCGTGAGTTGGGAACGGAGAGAAGACAACCAAACTCCTATGGAGATTTTTAACAAAGTATACGAACACAGATTGATGATTCGAAGTGGGTTCGGATTTGGAAAATTGTCTCCAGCGATCCTGAATGAGACGGGACCTGCTTGGTTCCAAAATTCTTTATTTCGCCAAATCACAGAACCTGGTGCTCCACTTGCCATTCCCTATAAACCTGCAAAAGATTTAGGTGTTAACTCGCAGTTTTTTGACATTCGGTATGGTTATAAAAATAAATATGAAATCCAGTATGCCGAAGATACTACGTTAGGTGTCTACAGCCGTAACCTTCCTGCTTCCAATAATTTTATTTCTCCACGGACAGATTCCTATTGGGCAAGTAGTTTTGAAGGGAACCGATTACTCCGTTTTGAAGGAGTAAGCCAAAATTTACGTTTTTCCTACACACATCCGATTACCAAAATATTGATGGTTGGTCCCTCGATCAACTTCCATCGTTATACGGAACGAAACAATATTTCCTATGGTTCTTATTCGACAAGTCGTCCTGAAGCAAACGTACCGAATAAAACTACTTGGTCGATTGGTGGTGATGCCAATGCCGAATATTCCATGAAAGGAATTTTGCCAGGTATTTATTCAAAATTAAAACTTAGGGATTGGTGGGAGATCCGAGCACGTTTGGAACTTCTGGACAGGAAGGGAAATTTTTCTGTGTTAGGTTCTCAAATCATCCAAGAAGTATTTAATGATAATTCCTCTTCTCTCACGGCAGTGATCCCTGCGTATGGGGGAAGGGTTAGAGATAAAGGAACCATTCTCAATTTAGAAACATCTTTCCAATATTGTCGTTTTTCCTTGGACATAGGAATGATCCGCCAAGATGTCAAACGGACCTATGAAACCTATTTGGGAGACACAGTGGGATCAGTGCCAAGAAGTGATTATTCTGCCAGAAGTGTTTATATAGGATTTTCGGAGATGTCAACATCCATCAAACACACTGTTACAGAATTTTATATCATGCCTGGTGTTTCCTTCTACTATGACGAGGATAAAATTTATTAGGAAATAGTCCTTCCTTTCGAAATGTTTTTTCTTTGGAATTGGTTATGGTATTCAAATTTGTTAGCTAAAAATGTTTGCATTTTCTTAGATTGAGACCAATCTAATGAGTGATGCCTTACTTCATTACAATCGTATCACTTCTCTTCCTGTTCCAATGTGGGAATCCTTCTGATCCAGAGAAAGAAAAGAAAACAGGTTTTCCATCTGAAAACCAACCAAAACGGATTCTTTATTTTGGAGATTCCTTAACGGCTGGTTATGGACTTCTGAATTATGAAGATGCTTGGCCTCATGTACTTACAAATCGAATCAATGGTGAAGGGTATTCCTACCAAATGACCAATGCAGGTGTGTCAGGTGATACAACGAGTGGAGGCCTTGGGAGATTGGAATGGGTACTCGCGGAAAAACCATCCATCTTTGTTCTGGAATTAGGTGCAAATGATATGTTACGTGGCATCAGTCCAACAGTCACAAAAGAAAACCTACGAACCATGGTAAAACAAATAAAATCACAATACCCTAACACCAAAATTCTGTTAGTTGGTATGATGGCAACACCGAATATGGGGAAAAAATATGCCTCCGCTTTTAATTCAATTTATCCTGAACTTGCAAAAGAAGAAAACATTCCACTTGTTCCTTTTATCTTAGAAAAAGTGGCTACCATTCGCAAACTCAACCAAAAGGATGGAATCCATCCTACGGAAGCCGGCCACAAACTCGTTGCAGACACAGTGTATCCTTATCTCAAACCTCTCTTAGAAAAATAAGATCCTTCTCCATCCGAAGTCCCTTTTGGATGGAGTAACGATCGTTGACAGAAAACGGAATCAAATCCTATCCTTTCCCAGAACGACCCTCCCGATACGATGTTGTTAGGTGGTGGTTTCAGATGGAACCCCTACCACTGAAATTAAATTCAATTCCATACCCCATTGGGATGGATTTCCATTCATGCTTTTCCACTTTTTTCCTTGCCGATTTGATTAGGTTCCAAATGATGGTTTCACAAACCTTCTGCGGGAATAGCTCAGCGGTAGAGCATCTCCTTGCCAAGGAGAGGGTCGCGGGTTCAAGTCCCGTTTCCCGCTAATGAAGGTCTTCTTCTTTTTCTTTCCACTACACTCTCTTTTTTTACACTGGATATAATACGATGGAATTTACGGCTAAAAAAAATAACAACGCAACTTGTGACCTCAGCATTCAATTTAGCGCTGAAGAAGTCCGCACCGCCTACTCACAGGCTTACAAAAATGCAGCTGAAAAAGTAAAAATCCCTGGGTTTCGACCAGGAAAAGCTCCCCTGAATATGGTGGAAAAAGTCCTAGGTGACACCGTGATGGACGATGCTGCCAACATCATGTTAAACCAAGCAATGGCAGACCTCTTTGACAAATTGGAACACAAACCAATCCGTTTGCCACAATTCCAAATGGAAACGTTTGATAAAAATACTGGTGCAAAGGCAAAAGCCACTTACGATACAAAACCGGAAGTCACCTTACCAAAGTTAAAGAAAATCAAAATCCAACCGAAAGAAATTAAAATTTCGGATGCAGACATCCAAAAAGAATTGGAAGGAATCCAAAAAAACATGGCTCGTAATTCTTTGAAAGAAGAAGGCGAACCAGTTGAGGCATCCGACTTACTAGAAATAAATTATAAGTTTAAGGAAACTGGAAAAGAATACCCAGATGCCAACCAAACGGGAAAATTCCAAATGGGTGCTCCCCAAAACCCTCCAGGGTTTGAGAACAATCTCCTTGGAATGAAACTCAATGAAACAAAAGAGTTCACATTCACGTATCCAGATGTATACCCTGCATCTCCTGAGTCTGCTGGAAAATCAATCATCTACACAGTAACAGTGACTGCGATTTACAAGGTAACTTACCCTGAAATCAATGATGATTTTGCTTCTGAAGTGGATGGTTCTGCCAACTTACAAGAGTTAAAAGAAAAAACTAAAAAACAACTAATTGAGATTTTTGGAAATGCACTCACAAAACGTGCAACAGATGATGCTTACAACGAAATCATCAAAGAATCCAAATTCATCATCCCAGAATCCCTCATTTATGAAGAAACAGAAACTGTTTTCAAAAACTTCATGCGTGAATTTGGCCTTCCTGTCACTTCTCTTTCCGACTATGCAAAACGCCTAGGAAAAGAAGAAAAAGAAGTAAGGGAATCTTTCTCCAAAGCAGCGGAAAAACGCATCCAAACTTACATTTTGAAGCAAAAAATCGCTGATGACTACAAAATTGTCATTTCTGACGAGGAAGTTGAGGCCGGTTACGAAAAAGAGGCGTCTGCCCAAGGAATTCCTGCCGAAACTCTCAAAAAAGAAGTCCAAAAACAGAAGGCGGAAACCTACTACCGTGACAAATTCCTGTTTGATAAAATTGACGAGTTTGTTTACGCTGAGGTAGAGAAAAAATCGCCAAAAGCAATTTCAACGGAAGAAGCTGAGAAAATTCTTAGCGGGAAAGAAGAGTAAACTATGTCCACACTGATGCCTTATGTCATTGAACAAACAAGCCGTGGCGAACGCCAATACGACATTTTTTCACGGTTATTAAAAGATCGGATTATATTTTTAGGTTCTGCCATCGACGAAACCTATGCGAATGTGATTTCCGCTCAACTTTTGTTTTTAGAAGCGGAAAACCCAGACAGAGATATTTATCTCTACATCAATAGCCCTGGTGGTTATGTGAGTTCTGGTCTTGCGATTTATGACACAATGCAACTGATCAAACCAGAGGTGCGAACCCTTTGTATTGGACAGGCATCTTCTATGGCGGCTCTTTTACTTGCTGGTGGAGCAAAGGGAAAACGTTCTGCCCTTCCGAATTCACGTATTATGTTACACCAACCGTATGGTGGAGCAGGTGGACAAGCTTCTGATATTGAGATCTCTGCGAAAGAAATCATCAAGATCAAGGACAAACTCATCGATCTTTATGGTAAACACACAGGAAAGTCTGCTGACCAAATCCGCAAAGACACCGAAAGAAATTTCTTTATGAGTGCAGATGAAGCCAAAGAATACGGCATCATTGACAACGTGATCCAAGAACGCAAACAAATGCCACAAGCCTAAGGGGGCGTCTCCATGACCAAACGTGCAAGCCAAACGGGTAATTCCAGAGAAAAATTACATTGTTCTTTCTGCGGAAAGGCCCAAGACGAAGTAAGAAGGCTTGTCGCAGGTCCTGGTGTTTATATCTGCGATGAATGTATTTCCTTGTGTAACGAAATCATCGCAGAAGAACCTCAAAGTGGTGAAAAAACTGCAATTGTGGGAGACATCCCAAAACCTACTGAAATCAAAAAAATCTTAGACCAGTATGTGATTGGACAAGAACAAGCCAAAAAAGCTTTGTCTGTTGCCGTTTACAATCACTACAAACGAATCTTCCATAACGAACGTAAGGCGGGAGACGTGGAATTGGAAAAATCCAATATCATGCTCATTGGACCTACAGGTTCAGGAAAAACCTTACTCGCACAAACACTCGCTAGGATTCTTAAAGTTCCTTTTGCGATTGTGGATGCAACAGCACTCACTGAAGCCGGGTATGTGGGAGAAGATGTGGAAAACATCATCCTCAAACTCATTCAAAACGCAGACAATGATGTGAAACGTGCTGAGATGGGAATCATCTACATTGACGAAATTGATAAAATTTCTCGTAAGTCCGACTCTGCTTCCATCACTCGTGATGTGAGTGGGGAAGGGGTCCAACAAGCTCTTCTCAAAATCATTGAGGGAACTGTTGCCAATGTGCCACCACAAGGCGGACGTAAACACCCTCACCAGGAATACATCCCAGTCGAAACCAAAAACATCCTCTTCATTTGTGGGGGAGCCTTTGTCGGTCTCACTGACATCATCAAACAACGAGTTGGTGTCAAATCCATTGGTTTCCATTCCAACGAAGTGGTAAACGACAAAGGAAGGAAAATCGAAGAAGGGGAATCGGTAGTACACCATGTAATCCCTGATGATTTGATGAAATTTGGTCTGATCCCAGAATTTATAGGACGACTTCCTATCATTGCCACTCTCGATGAGTTAACGATCGAAAGTTTGAAATCTATTTTTACAGAACCAAAAAATTCCCTTCTCAAACAATACCAAAAGATGTTTGATATCGAGAATGTAAAACTCAAGTTCACAGAGTCCGCGATCGAAGCGATTGCCCAAACCGCAATCAAACGGGAAAGTGGTGCGAGAGGACTTCGTGCCATTGTAGAAGAGATCATGATGGAACTCATGTTCCAAATTCCTTCACGTAAGGATGTTTTGGAAGTGGTAGTTACTGACGAAACCGTTCTCAAAAAAGAAGCACCCATTACGATTTTAAAAGGTGATATCGAAAAGATCGCATAAATTCTATTTGTTCATGCGAACTAACGTTTCCCTTTTAGTTCTATACTTGTCGTTTGGTATTTGGTTTGCCCAATGCCATACGGCAAAAGAGTTTCCCTCCTACCCACCGAATCCAACTACAAACCCAATCGACACTTCGATTGAATGGATCAAAATCAAAGAATCGGTTTGGATCCACAAAAGTTTTGGCAGTTTCCAAGGGATAACGTATCCATCCAATGGACTTGTGGTTTTGACAAATAAGGGAATCGTTGTGATCGACACTCCTTGGACCGAACCACAAACAGAAGAACTGATCCAATCCATCCAGACAAAGTTTCAAAAACAAATTGTTTTTGTCATCGTGACCCATGCACATGACGACCGTATGGCGGGAGTTTCTTCCTTCCAAAAAAGAAAAATCCCTGTTTATAGCACCCAATTGACAGCCAAATTAGCCAAGGAAAATGGATATGGAATGCCAAGTCCCATCCTTGACATCCAAACTCGATTTTCTTTAGGAAATGGTTCGGTCGAAGTGTTTTACCCAGGGCCAGGGCATTCTCCTGACAATATAGTGGTATGGCTTCCAGACACTCATATCCTCTTTGGAGGTTGCCTTGTGAAAGCTCTCGAAGCGGAAGACTTGGGGAATCTGAAAGATGCCAATGTGGTGGAATGGGAATCCTCTGTGAAACGAGTTCTCTCTCGGTATCCAGATGCGGAAGTGGTTGTGCCAGGGCACGGGAATTGGGGGAAACTCGACTTACTCCGTCATACAATCCGTTTACTTATTTCGCCGAACCACTAAAATCGAAAGTTTTTCCATCGGGTTTGTTAGGTTTCGTTCCCTTCCAAGGGCACTCATTTTTTTCGCAATGGCGAGTAACATTTGTCTCGAAGAACTGGGCCTCAGGTCAAGTAAGTAGTCCACAAATTCTTCCATGATTTCAAACGATGTGAGACCAAATTGAGTGAGAGTTCTGTCACTCGCCCAAACTAAATAATCTCCCACTTCGATCCCGTCGGCTATTGAGATTGGATGTTTGTGATTGGGATACCAATGGTCATCTCCACTTCCTTCAATCACTTGGATGCCATGATCAGAAAATTGGAAGATGGGCATATCCATGTAATGCAAAAAAGACATTTTATCATCCTTGTTTTGGATCACAAAGGCTGAGAGTTTTAACTTTAGGAATGCAAATTGGTGGAGGGCAAATTTTAGTTTTTCTAATAATTCTTCTGTAGAGAAAAGCCCATCTCCAAAGGATGATACGATCCCATGGATGAATATTTTTTCTGAGGATTCTAAAATTCCAGGTTCCATGTGGCCTGCAATGATACCAAAGAGTCCATCTTTTGCTCGAACAATCCGAATGTAATCAGCACCCGCATAACGCATCACTGACGGGAAGACTGCTACGTCAAAACCAGGTGAATTTGGAATTTTGATATCAGGAATTTGTTTGTTTAAGGAAGTTGCTTGGATTGTTTTCCAATCAAATTTATTTTCAAATTGTTCCTCTCCAAGTCCCTCTTCGCCTTGTAAGAGTGTGAACATGACGGATTTATAAATTTTATACTCATCAGAGTTTCGATTTAAATTACGTATGTCTTTAGGGATTTGGTTTTCACTATCTTGGATATGAAAAATGATATGGAGGATGTATTGGTATAAAAATCCAAGAAAATAATATACGATAAAACTAATACACAATGCCAAAAGAAAAGAACTATAAATCCCAACTAAATTGAAGTTAAGAGTATTTTCACCTTTTGGATTTTGCCAATGTGTGAAAGTGAATTCAGCAAATAAAAAATGAATGAAAAAAAATAAAAAACTGATGATGCCAAGTAAAATGGGAAGTTTAACACGGTAACTCATTTTGAATCAGTGGCTTCCAATACTCTCATTAAAATAGCAGATAAAAAGAATAAAAAACTAAGTGGCAAAAGTAACATTAGCATAGAAAAAACATCAGGTCCTGGTGATAATACAGCAGACACAACCGCGATGATAAGCACTGCTTCCCTCCATCGGGAAATCAGAAACCTTGAAGAAAGGATTCCGATACGACCGAGTAAAATGAGAACGATTGGTAATTGAAAGGATGCCCCAAAGACTAGGTGTAAGTTAAAAAACAAATCATAGTATTCATCGATGGGAAGGTAAGGATCCACTCCATCTGGCCTTAAGACAACAAGGAACACTCGCAAAAAATTTTCGAAGACTGTAAACCAACAAAGTGCAAGGCCAGACCAAAAGAGCAAAGTAGAAAAGAGGATGATGAACTTTCCCCATTTTTCTGTCCTTGGATTGACCGCGGGAGCAATGAACCCCCATAGGATGTAGAGTAAAAAAGGAAGGGAAACGAGAACCGACAAAATAAAGGACGTTTTCAAATAAATGAGAAACGGAGCCATGAGTTGGATCTGGAAAAAATGAGCATCCGGCCCAAGCACCGATTTGTAAGGTTGGATGAGAATGCTATGGATCTCACTTCCAAAATACAAAGTTCCTATCATAAAAACAGAAACAACTAAGATTGAATAAATTAGTCTTTGCCGGAGTTCTTCTAAATGGTCACCCAGGGACATATATTTTTCCCTGGTTTCCGAATCTTCCGGCAGTGGCAGTGCGGTTCTTTTTTTGTCAGCCAATGGTGGGATTAAGCTTTTTTCTTTTTAGTGGATTTTGTGTTGGACTGTGACGTCTGTTTTGGTTCTTCCACAGGGAAACTCGTTTGGGTAGGTTCTTCGTCTTGGCCAGTGAGTGACTTTCTAAATTCCTTGATCCCGGAACCTAAGTCCTTGGCAAGGCTTGGCAATCGTTTTCCACCAAAAAAAAGTAAGGCTAAAAAAACGATGAGTGCAATCTCCCATGGTCCTAAATTAAAAAAAGCAATAGGTGCTTGAAAAGAAAACGGATTGGATGGCATATTTCCCTCTTAAGGCAAGAGTTATGCAAACGAATCTGGAAGCAAGCGGAATGATAGAATTCTTTAAGGTCTTGCCAAACCTATTTTCTGGGGGAGTGTATCTCTCTGATCCCAAATCCGGCCAAATTTTATTTTCCAATGATTTTTTTAAGGACAATTTAGGATGCCAAAAACCCGGCAAAGATTGTTTGGAATCTGATTTACTTGCTTGGGTATTTAAGGATGACAAAGAAGCATTTTTAGAACAGATCCTCTCACCAAACAAACGAAATGATCGCGAACAAATTGTCGGAGATTACCGGTTCCAGATGCCGAATGAAACGCTTGTTCGCTGGTTTCAGTTTGAAAAAAGAAAAGTGAACATTCCTGGAATGGATTCAGTTCTAGATCTTGTGTTTGTGCGAGACGTTACAAATGAAAAAACAAACGAAATCAATATCGTAGAACAAATCCAATTTTTCCTAGGCCTCTTTGAAAACGCATCGGTAGGTATGGCATTACAAGACTGGGAGGGTGGTTATTTCCGAATTAATCCAAGATTTACTGAAATCACAGGATATAGTTTTCAAAACCTAACGGATCTTAATATTCGAAGGATCAAAGGGGAACCCATTTCAGACGAAGAAATGGAATACTTTAGTTTTTTCAAAGAAGGTGCAGAAGAATCAAGGCTCACTCGAAAGGATGGCCGACGAATCAATGTTTACCGACGAATTAGTGCCTTCCGAAATTCACAAGGAAAACCAGATTTTTATTATGTGTTTTTGGATGATGTTACTGAAAAAAAACAATTAGAATCGTATCAGTTACACTCCCAAAAAATGGAAACCATTGGAAGTCTTGCTACCAATATTGCACATGACCTCAATAATTACTTACAGCCAATCCATGTCTTTTCCCAACTCGGAAAAGAACAAATTACATTAGGGAAATTTGATCAAAGTCAAATTTTAGATTATTTAGAAAAGATTCGAATGGGTGCCGATAACGCTCGTTCTATGATCCATCGAATCATTCATTATTCTAAAACAAAAAACGAACATTCTGTTTCCAAAATTGATATATCATCAGTTGTAGAGTCAACCATTCCATTACTTGTTGCCGGATTACCGAAAAACGTAGAGGCTCAGTTCGATTTTTATAAATCACCATTAATTACCAAAGTAGATGTTGTTCAGTTTTCTAAAATTCTATGTGAATTAACTTCTGGTGGTATTTTTGTTTGGGATGACAGGAAACGTGGACTCGTCCAAATCCAAACACAGCCCATGGATGAAGTAAGATTACTGATATCCTTGGAATTTACAGGATTGTCCTTGCCCAGTTTATCAGAATTAACCACTTTGGATTTGGTAAATTTTCGTGATGAAGATTTCCAATGGACGGGAATTCATTTAATCAATCGTTATGTGAAGAATTGGGGAGGTGAGTTTTATTTAGACAAACCAGATCCCATGACATTAAAGGTATTTATTTATTTACCTTTGGAGGAGTCAATTCCACTCCATCATCCATACAAATTGAATTCTGAACCAAAACCTAAAGATGTTTGGTCTGAAATCTCAAAGAAAAAAATTTGGATTGTGGAAGATGACGAGGCTGCCAGTGAAGCCATTTCTTTTGTTTTATCTCAAAAACAAATCAATCCCAAAGTATTTTCAACTTCTTCGTCTGCGATTCAATATTTGAATGAGGAAATTCCGGATTTTGTTTTATCGGATTACCGTTTACGAGAAATGAGTGGCCTTGTTATGATTCGTAAAATCAAACAAGTATCACCTGATGTTTCTGCTGTTTTGTATACTGGAAATATGGATGGATTGGACGCGGAAGAACTTTCCAAAGAAGGGATATTGGTTCGGTCTAAACCAATATCCGTTGATGAATTATACGAATCGATTTTGTTATCGTTTGGATTTCTTTGATTTTTTGAATTCTTCGGCTCCAGTTGTATCTTTGATGAATTGGATCATTTCCTTTTCGATCAGTGATTTGTCGGATTTTACATACTTGGAGAGAAGTACATGAGCCCCATCCTCGATTTTTAATAATCGGTTTTTAGGATTGGCATTAGGTCCTTTTTGGATTTTGTCGAATACATCTAACATTGCTTTTATGGAAGCAACAAAATCATGTTCCCTTTCGGATTTATAATAATACATTAAAAGAGTAGGTGTGCTAACCTTCGGGTAAGGATTTTCTTTATCCATAAATCGTTTTAGATCCAGAATGTTTTGAATGGCACCATAGTATTGGTCCAAATACCAATACTTAGCGGATTCATCTTTTGGATCAGTTTTTGAAATTCGAATTTCTCCTTTGATGGCATCGATAAAAGATTTTCCCCAATAAAAACGAAAGATGTGAGCAGTGGGATCATCAAAATCATAAAAAGGAGAGGCAAGGATCAAACTATCAACTAAGTCTGGGTGTTTTGCAGCCAAGTAGGTTGCAATGTTTCCACCCATACTTGTTCCAATAACAACTGTTTTATGACCTAACTCTTTCGAATAAATTAAACTATCTTCGGCGTCTTGTAAGTATTTTTGGAATGGAGTATGGAGGTGGTCTTCGATATTGGTTCCATGGCCAGGCAGGCGTACATAATAAGTATTGGCACCAAAGTATTCACTGAGTTTGTTTGTGACTTCTTCCCCTTCACCACGGCTGGCACCAAATCCATGCAGGTATAAAATTGCGATTGGTGTAGGTTCTTCTGAAACTCGGATTAAATATTCTTCATTATTTGGTTTGGTATTTTCTTTTTTACTGATCTCAAGTTCGTTTTGGTAAAAGCTTTCGAAATTTTCGAATTTTCGAGTGGAATCATAATTGTATTCACCAGTAGACCAGTTGTAAGTGGATAGAAGAAAGGAAGAAAGAATGAGAGTGATTGCGGTCACCCATTTGATTATTAATCTCATCGAGGTTCTCTTGTTACGAAAGGTAAATACTACAAATTTAGGAATTCTGTTTCTAATTCAAGTCAATTTGTTCATTTTCTGTCACAAAACGAATGGAGAACATACTTTCTGGACTCCCATAGTTCCTGATGTAGCAAAAACAACGGCTGTTTATGGAACCATCCAAAATCCAACTGATTCTGATGTTTCCATCCTTACTGTTTCGAGTAACCAATACAAAACTGTAGAATTCCATACGATGAATATGGGCAAAGAAGGGATCATGAGGATGAGAAAACTAGACTATCCAATCGTATTGAAACCAAAGGAATCTATTGAACTTAAACGAAATGGCACACACCTTATGTTATATGAGAAAGAAAATTCAAGTGGTGAACTTTTGATTCAAATTCATTTTTCAAATGGGTTGGTTCAAAAACACATTGTGGAGAAAAAATCGTTATGAAGAAAATTTTAACTCTTAGTTTTGCCATATTCCTTTTTTTTAATATTCTCTATTGTGGGTCGGCAATTGAGCTCACAGAACTTCCAATAGGTGGAAACATAGAGGCTATGGACAAATCGGGAACAAAGGTGAATTTGAAAAATTTTAGCGAGCCTGTTTTACTCGTTTTTTTTGGATACACATATTGTCCTGATTTTTGTCCGAATACACTAGCAAAAATCAAATCTGCGACAGAACATTTCTCTGAACTGGAAACGAAAAATTTCCGTGTTGTATTTGTTTCAATTGATCCAGAAAGAGATTCTACAGAAACCGCAACGAAGTATGTTCAATTTTATATTCCCAATGCAATTGGTTATAGTTTTGATCCGAGTACTACCAATCGATTGTTAAAACAATATGCGGCTTATGTGGAAAAAACAAAAGATGGATTGGCTTTTGATCACTCGACGTATCTTTATGTTTTGGATTCCCAACGGAAAACTCGAAAACTCATCAAGTCAACCGATGGGAAAGAGGTAATTTCCAAAACGATTTTGGCTTTAAGCAGCAATTCCGTTCAATCGAAGTAGTGCTTGGATGTCTGGATCTTTTCCATAAAAATCACGGAAAAGATTTATGGCATTGGCAGAACCACCTTTTTCCAAAACAGTTTTTCTGAAATGAGAAGCATGTTCTAAATCAAAAACACCTTTATCTACAAATGAATAAAATGCATTCGCTGACAATAGTTCCGCCCATTTATAGGAATAGTAACCCGCAGCATAACCACCTGCAAAGATATGAGTAAATGAGTTTTGGAATTTATTATAGGAAGGAGGGACAACAACAGCGATTTCCTTTCTAACTTGGTTTAAAATTTCTTGTACTCGTGCCTCAGTTGGTTTTTCTTTATGAACCAACATATCAAATTTTGCAAATTCGATTTGTCGAACAACTCCCATGGCCGACATGAAGTTTTTTGCTTTCACCATTGTCTCTATATAAGAATTGGGAATTGGTTCTTTTGTTTGGTAATGTTTTGCAAACAGTTGTAATACCTTTGGTTCATAGACAAAGTTTTCGAGAAATTGAGATGGAAACTCGACAGCATCCCATTCCACACCATTCACTCCACTCACAAACGCTTCATTCACCTTGGAGAGTAAATGATGGAGTGCATGGCCTAATTCATGAAATAATGTCACAACATCACTTGGCCTGAGTAAACTAGGTTGAGTGGTTGTGGCTTTTGGAAAACTAGCGACGACAAAGGCAATGGGGAGTTCTGTTTTGCCAGATTCGTCTTGGAAATGAGGTTTCCAGTTGTGCATCCATGCCCCACCTTTTTTATCACTTCGCACTTCTAAGTCTAAATATAACCTGGAACGAGTTTCCCCTTCCACAACTAAGTCATAACAAAGGACAGATGGTTCCCATACATTTGTTTTTACTTCTTGGAACCTAACTCCAAGTAGTTGTTCTAAAAATTGGAAGGTTCCTTGGATGACGGTTTCCTTTTCCAAATAAGGTCTATATATTTCTTCATCATACGAAAAGGATTCTTTTTTCAATTTTTCTGAATAGTATGTGAGATCCCAAGGTTCAATTTGTGTTTCTCCCAGTTTTTTTGCGAAGGATTTGATCTCAGTGTATTCTTTTTCTGCAATCGGTTTTGCTTTTTCTGCTAAGTGATCGAGAAAAGAAATCACTTCTTCTGGAGTGTTCGCAACTTTTGTAGCCAAACTCAAATGTGCATAGGTTTCAAACCCTAGTAGTTTTGCTTCTTTGTCTCTTAAATTTAAAATTTTTTCTATGAGTGCACCATTTTCTGGCGCCCTTGTGCAATATGCATCATATAATTCTTTTCTGATCTTTCTGTTTTCCCCATAGGTCATATAAGCAATGTAAGATGGAAAATGAAGTGTGAATTTAAAAGTTCCGTCTTCTTGTTTGGCTGAAACTTTGTCACTTTCTGGAATTCCTTTTACATCTTCCTCTTTTAAATAAAGAGCAAATGCATTCGTTGCGTTTAAGACATTTTGAGAAAATTGATTGGTAAGATCTGATAACTGGATACGAATATTTTTCAGTTCTTCCTTTGTCGTTGGATTGAGTCCAACTCCTGACAATTGGAAATCTCGAATTTCATTTTCTAAAACTTTTGTTTGTTCTTCGTTCAGAGTTTTGTCAGTGGATTGGATATTGAGTAGGGCCGCATAGATTTCTTCATTTTGTCCTAAGTCAGTATAATATTCACTTAGTTTCGGCAACAATCGACTGTAGATTGTTTGGCTCTCTTCGTTATTTTTAACGGAGTTGATATGAGAGACTTCAGTCACCAAATCTCCAAGTTCTGTTTGTATCCTTTGGTATGGTTTCAGAAAATTTTGAAAAGTGAGAGGACTTTTTTGAAGAAGAGATTGGATGAATTCTTTGTTCGACTCCATTTTATTTAAAATGGTCGATTCTTTTTGTGATAAATTGTCGGAATGAAATTCTGGAAACATCGGCACCTCTTGGGAATTAGACTCGATTTCGAATGCTTATCAACCAGTTTGGAGTTAAGGGGAATGTCTGCCAGTGGAAAAAAGGAAAATTGTTTTCTTCGATGGAGTGTGCCATCTTTGTATGGGTTCGGTTCAATTCTTATTGAAACACAACAAAACAGAATCCCTCTCCTTTTCAGCGATTGGTTCCAGAACTTTTTTAGAACTCATTCCCGAACCTGCTAGAGATTCTCTCCCCGATAGCATTCTGTATTGGAAGGAAGGCACACTCTACTTAGAATCAGATGCCATTCTTGGGATCACAAACGAATTGAATTTCCCTTGGAGATTGGGAGTTTTGTTTTGGGTGGTGCCAAGAACACTTCGCAATTTGTTTTATCGGTTTATCGCCAAACACCGGTACCAGTGGATTGGCAAAGCGGAAACTTGTATGGTACCAACCCCCGAATTGAAACAAAGGTTTTTAGACTAAAGTTCTTTTTTCAGAAGTACTAGTTTTAGCGTTTTGTTTCGATCATACGCATAAAGGGAGATGGGTTCTCCCATTTGTTTCATTTTGAATCCCATGGAATCAAAGAGAATTCGATCTGATTCGGTCATAAGAATGGATCCACTTACCTTCATGAATTCGTTCCAATCAATTTCCTTTATAGGTCTATGAAAATAAAAGGCAAAACTGGGAATTCCAAGTCCACCATATGAATATAAGGTTTCATTTGTTTGAATTCTCTCTTTGATTGTTTCTGCTAAAACTATAGTTTCCGTTCTCATTCCATTGAATTTTGGTAACACAAAGAATCCAATCACAAGGATCATAAGGATTGAAGTTGTTAAGTACAACCTGTATAAATAAATTTGATTGTGTTTTTTTGATAATTGTTCGGCAAGTAAGATGGAAAGGATTGGGTAAGCGGACAAAGGATAAGAGGGAAGTTTACTTGAAAGAAACTCATAGAAGATCCAAGAGAACACAAGACCAATCATTAAATAAGAGCGAGGGGAGAGTGGTAAAAGAATTCCATTGCGAAAGGAAGAAAAAATAGAATCTTTGATTTCCTTAGCATTCAAATGAGACACAAATCGCCAAAACATTTCTTTTAAAAAGGAAAGGTAAACCCTTGTCCAAGGGAAAAGTGTAATGACAAATAACACCAAATAGGTGCCTGGTGGTCCTGATTGTCCAAAGACTGGATTTGTGGCCCTACGTAAGATGTACCAATCGACCATCCATCGTATGAGAACCCCTCCATCTTTTTGCCATGAGAAATACCCCCAAATAATAATGGGAACTAGTGCCAACGGTAATCCGAGCCAAGGATGGAGTTTCCAAATGATAGGTCTTGTTTTTGCAAAAAAGAGTAAAAGAAAACAAGTACCTCCTAAAAAGATTAGGATAGGTGGTCCTTTGATGAGAACACCGATACTTACAGAGCACCAAAATAGAAAAGCGTAAATCCATTTTGTTGATCTAATAAAATGATGAAGGTTTACAAATCCTAACATTCCAAAAAAAACCAATAAGGAATCTACAAGTGCGATTTTTCCATTGAGTGGAAAATAGAGAGAAAAACTCAAAATACTAAATGCATATAAAGCTGTCCTGCTATTAAACATAACATATGCTAAGTGGTAAGTTAATACTGCTGTGCCAAGAATACAAATTGTGGGAAATAACCTTAGAACAAATTCATTGGTTCCAAATGTTTGGAATAAAAAGGATGTGATCCAAAAATGAAGAGGTGGTTTTCTATGAGGTTCGGAATAGGGGAACTCCATATTGAGATAATCTCCCGTTTCCGTCATGGTCCTTGCAAAACCCGCATAGGCTGCTTCATCTTGGTCAATCAGAGGGGAAGAATTCCCCCAAAACAAGTATACGGAGAGAACTAAAAATAAGAGGAAAAAGGTTCGTTTTGGAGTGAAAAATTGCACATTCCTAGAAGGAAAACCCTCTCACCCATGTCAAAACCAAATTTCTGAAACAACCTTTGTATCCATTTTGTAACAAAACTGGAATCAAATTGGAAAATAGATTTCATACACTTTTCCTATGTTACTGCACATCCCTGGTCCTGTCCTTGAGATAGAAGCGAAAGTCACAAGGCCTTCCCTCTGGAAGTACCGTTACCCTTTGTTTGCCTTGGCAATGTTAGGGATTCTCTTCTTCTACCAACTTGCAGTGGTTCTACTCCTTCGAAAATCTTCCCAACATTCCGATGCACCATTTTCTGGATCTAAGATCATAAACCCATACACCCATTGGAATGGAAATGCAGGTGAAAAAATTTCCCTACATACACATTCTGATGAAGTTTGGTTCACTCCCGAGAGACATACAATTCAAGAAATCAAAGCGGAATATGCGAAGGAAGGTTTTTCCAATATCGCAGTCACTGATTATGGACAGGTTTCAAATACAGAAGACCCATCCTATATCCGAGGATTGGAATGGGGTCAGAATGTGAAAAAACGTCATATACTCGCGATTGGAATTCAAAAAGCATTTTATGATTATTTCCCTATCTATGCATCCAGAGAAAACTTAAATTGGGTTATGGATCGTATGAAAAAGTTAGGTGGGTATGTTATCCTACCGCATCCCAAACTATTTGATTCGTATTCCAAGGAAGAGATGTCTGCTCTAGATGGATTCCAAGCGGTAGAAGTATACTCTCCGTTTGGCGATGATGCGAAAATATTAGATACACTTCTCAGTTCTGGTAAAAATGTTCACTGTATGGCAAGTGATGACTTGCATTATTTCCCAGAAACGATTGTACAAAAATTTGACCAACCATTTTGGAAAAACTGGATCCAAACCTTAGGTGGACAACGAGGAAGGAAAGGGGAAAGTTTTTTACGTTACATTGTCACAAGTGCCGGTGCCAAAGACCAAACCTCTGTTGTAGAGGCATTACAATCAGGTTCTTTTTTTTGTGTGAAAAAATTCTTCCAAGGTGCGAGTGATCCAATGGTCCCTCAAATCCAAATGAATGACAAAAACCAAATCCAGGTGACTTCGAAAGAACGGTATTTGGAAATTCGTTTCATTGGACAAAAGGGAGAAATCTTACAAGTGAGTCCCGATACGAGTTCGGCAACTTACCAAATGTTGGTATCGGATCCTTATGTCCGAGTGGAACTCATTGCACTCACAGGTTCGATCCTATCGAATGCAATGTTTAGAACGAATTGACTGTTACCCGTGGTTTAATTGTTCCTTTTAATTCCTTATTTAAATGTGAGATTTTGAGCAGACCCATCAAAAGCATCTAAATACGTTTTTGATGTTTCTTCGTATTGTTTCACAACACCCAAGGTTGCTTGGCCAGAAATACTCGCACCAGCTGCTACATACGTTCGATTAAATGCCTCATCTACAGACATAAAATCAGTACCACCAACGGTTGGACTTGGATAATCTGCTGGGACTTGGTTTGCATTCAATTGGTCCGTTACATACCCATTGATATTAAAAATTCCATAAGAAAGTTTTGCTCCTGGAAATGAGGAAGCAGATAGGTTACAAATTGTTTCATAACGTGTCGCATTGGTTGTGAAACTCGCTTTTGCAGTTGTTTGGAAAGGTGAATCAAATTTTTGCATGTATGCTAGTACATAATAAATTTGATCACTCCCTCCACATGCAGTTTTTAATTGGTCTAGAGCAGTTGCATTGGATGGATTGATTTCCTTTAATTTGGTAAAACTCAAACGTACGACAGAACGAAAACAAAGTTGCCTACCTGAATCTACCTCTGTTAATACCACTCTTCCATGTTTGCTAATCCAAGAGGAGTTTTCGGGTCCATTCCTCCAAGTATAGGTTTGGAATTTGGTTCCATAAATAGAATCATTTCCCGTATAACTTTCCGTGATCACATCACCTACATTGGCAAACTGTGGGTTTCCAAAGTCAACTAACCGGTAGTAAACGAGTGCACCATCATTGCCCAAGGTTGTGTTTGGGTCATCAAAGAACAGTTGTAGAGAAGGAGTGGATGCTCCTGTTTTTTTGATTTCGAGAAAATGGTTAAAGGTTTTATTCCCTGCATATGCTGTGGACGCAACATTTGCGGTTGGAGTGTTGATCTTGATTGTAAGAGTAGCAGATCCAAAACCACTTAGGTTGACATTACTGAGAACATCCGTACGGGAGGCACTTGGGTTATTAAAATAACCAGCATTCTTTAAAGCCAAAATTAAGTTATCGATGATACCGGAATTCCCTCTTGCCCAAGTGGCGGATTGCCTCACAAAACCCCAGTTATCTGCACTTGTGGCTGACCAAAGTTTTTCGGAACCAAATCCAAAATGAATGGAATCCCCCAATATTTCAGAGAGGATCGTTTTTTCGGATTTTCGTGTTTGGTTCTGGTAGTCTGATACTTGGAAACTAATTCCCAAAAAAAGTAGGAGTAAGAGTGCTTTTTTCATGATTTAGTCTGCAATCCCTTTGGGAATACAAATGGTGAATCCAGACTTAGGCCCAGAACATCCTGCCGCTTGGTTATAAGCCCATAGGGATAATAAGAGTGCACTGATGGCATCTTTGTCCTTATTGTCCTCTTTTTGAAAGAGTGAACAAGAGACGAGAGAACTAAAGAGTAAAATGGTGATAAGTGATGTTCGAAAGTTTCTCATACCTTCTATAACAAAAGGTATGAGTGTAATTTGCAAGAATTTTAGCGAGATAAGATTTGGTATTCCCACTCATTCACCAAACTTTGTTCGATCGGTGATGTGATGGTTGGTGGTGGTGTGAGGGAACGAGCTAATGTTTTTGTGCCAGTAACTGCTGGTGGTAATAACCGGTAGAAGGAATCTTCTTTTTTGCCACGGAGTTGGTATTCTTTCCATTCTTCTCTTGTGACAAAGGCTCTGATTCTATCTTTCGAAGGAGTTGGTGCCGCTTTGAATGAAATCCGTTTGTCAGGGATTGTGATCCTTTGTCCCTTTTTCACAAAGTTATCACTTTGGATGGGATTGGGAAAGAGTAACACCGGTTCCCCTTTATGGTTTTCAGGAACCACAACAACATACACATAATTGTCTTCAGCAGTTTCAATTTCAAAACGGATCGGTTCACCCGCAACATAGGTGGATTTGAGAGAGTTGATTTTCACTTGGGACGTTGTACTCGATCCAGTGTGTGAGAGAGCCTGGTAGATATTTTTTTTATCTAAATAACTTAGAAAGTCCTCTACTAATGTTTTGGATAAAGACTCAGGAAGTGCATTTCGGTATTCTAATGTTTCGTGTAAAACATCCACAAAGGAAACAAGTGCTTGTCCATCTTCTAAAGAAACGAGAACCAATTTATCTACTTGGGTTAAGGATTGTAAATTGGCCTTTGTTTCAGTTGTTGCTTCCCCTCGTTTGTCGAATTCCCAGGTTTTTGATCCACTCGAAGGAAAGGTGACCATGATTTGCCCACGACCAGTGGTTTGGATTTGTTCTTTGATAAAATCTCGTAAAGCCCGACTTTCTTCTGTGGAAGGGTAGGCTTCAATCGCAATTTTGTAAACTGGTGTTGTACCAATCCGATCTGCTGAGAAAACAGTTAAAACGGCAACTGAGAATAATACCAAAAAACGTTTCATGATTAACCTTGTCCTTTGTAGTCGTTCATGATTTGATCATTTTTTTCGTATTGTTCTTTGATGCGTTGGTAGTTTTCTTCTTTGATGGCTTTGAATTGTTCGAAGATACGCATTTTTTCTTTCACAAATTCATCTAAAATTTGTTTTTTCAATTCTTTGCCAGAAACTACCACTTCTTCGTTTTGGCCCACTAGCGTTTGTTTGCCTTTTTTGTCGGGACTTACGGCAACAGTACCTTCATTCACATACACACCAGTTTCTACTTCTTTTAAGTCTTCGTCTTCTCCACCTTGGTTGGGTGTTGCAACGAGGAATTCTGTCCCACGTACACCCGCAACAAAACTTGGGTTGACTACGCTCAGTTGGGTATCACTAGGACCACCACCTGGTGGTTTGTGTGCTTTTACAAATAATTTGCCACCTACCAAATTGAGTGTGGTGGATTTGGTTTTTGGATTCAATAAATCGTCAATGCGGAGAGTCGAAAATTTCGCCAAACGAATGGTTGCTTGTGTTGCCAATTGGATTTCACAAGTTCCATCTTCCGATGTGATGGTATCCCCTTTTTTTAGGACACTCCCTAGTTTAACTGGTTCTTTTGCTTTTTTAAAACGGGGACCTGAGAGGTAATTGTTTCCTTGGATGAAACTAACGACTCCTACTTCTTCAGCAAATACGGTAGTGGTCGTGATTAAAAACAAAAATAAGGGAATCAAACGGATCATGCCACTTTTATAAGGGGCGAGTGCTACCTTACAAGCCAAAAATCAGAAAAAAAAATCAAAAAATTCCCTACAAATCATTCAATTTAGAACCAGAATCAATTTATACCACCTATCTTTTGATATGTGGCGTGTTCTCTTCCTACTTACAATGTATCTTTCTTTGGGAATTGGATCCTTAATGGCTGAAGGTAGCTTTTTATGGGAGGATTGTATTTGGGTAGGTCTCGAACGGAATGCACAATTCAAATTAGAAAAAACAAAATCAGAATTATTTCCCATTTTACTCAGCGAAAAATGGAAACAATACCTACCTAAATTAGGAGTTCATTATTTTGGAATTTTCTCAAGGAACCGAGAACAATTAGACCAAGAGTATCGTGATGTCAGGATCCAAATCCAACAATTATTGTATGACGGTGGTGAAATCGAACGAGAAAAACAGAAAATAGAAATCAAACAACTCATCCAATTGGAGGAAAAAAAAATCTTACGAGAAAAAATTTTCCAAAACATCTCCCTTGCTTACCTCAATGCAAACAAACGAATTCTCATCCAATCGATGTTTGACCAAAGATTAGAACGTTACCAATTAGAAATTAGGAAACGAGATCTAGAAATCCAAACCAACTTATTACAAGCAGTAGAAGCAAAATCCTTAAAACAATGGGAGGTCGATTTTTATGCAAAACGAATTCATTCCCGAGCATTGAGAGAATCATCTTACTTAGAATTAAAATCATCAATGTTCCTTGACCCAAGTGAAAGTTTGGAATTGGAACCTGGTATTACAGAAAGGATTGAAATTTTCCAACCAACCCATTCGCCAATTGAAGTTGATGCGAACCACCCTCTGCGAAAGAAAAATCGATACCAATTGGAACTTGCCAATTTGGACGAGGAATCTCTGAAAAACGATTGGAAACCTAGGCTTGTGTTAGGTGGTTATTTGGGACGGAATGGAAACCAAGGATTCCCACTTCAAAATGAAATTTATGGAGTGAGTATCGGGTTCCAAGCCAATCTAGGTGGTTCTAGTTTTGTTTCCAATACTCAAAATGGTATGCAGTCAGAGGGGAATGGAATCCAACGAATTCCAGGGTATGGTCCCCAAGCAGTTGGACCAGGTGAAAATGCATTTCAAAGTGGATCATTCAATTTATTCGATGAAGTAAATCGTGATAAAAAACGATACGATTCCAGATTCAATTTACTTCAGTCTCACGTAGAACGAGAACAAACGGAACTTTATTTAAGAAATGTTTCCAAATCCACTGAAGTTAAGTTAGTGGAAGAATACCAAAAATATACATTGTATTTGCATTTTTTAAAATCTGCATTTTTAACACTTAAACAAAAAGCTGAAGAGAAAAGATTAAATCAGATTACGGAAATTGAATATTTAAAAACCGAAGAGGAAGTTTTTGTCGCATTTGAACATACTGTTGATCATTATTTTAATTACATCGCAACAGCTTTAGAGTTAGTCATTTTATTAGGAGAAGATCCTTTCTCCAATCGTTATTACCATTTGCATCATCGTAAATTTAAAAGTGAATTCAGTCAACTTTTGACTGAATGGAAGGAAGAAATACCATTTCAAAATTTGGAAAAAAGGGAACCAAACAAAGGTAAACTTACCCCATTTTATTTAGAGGATCCGTATGAAATACGTTAAATGGAGTGTTTATCTTTTGCCATTGCTTACATTCTATCATTGCCATGCGAAGATGGGTTCCTCCGAAGATTGGCTAGCTATGTTTGTCAATGATGATACGCCAAAGGTGGTATCCTTTACTCCTAGTTCTGGGGAACAATCGGTTTCCCCTAAAACAAATATAGTTATCCTTTGGAACCAACCGATGGAAATACAGTCCTGTGTGACTGCCTTTTCGCTTGATCCAAACACAAAAGGGATTTTTGAAACAACTGATATTTCCTTAAAATTCATTCCGAACCAAGAATTATTGCCTGGTGGGTTTGTGCTCCGCCTCACCAAACAATGTGAAAACAAAAAAGGAAAAGATTTGGATCGTGTGTATTCAATTCCGTTTCGAGTCCAAGTCGAAGATTCACCATTGTCACCTACCATAAATTCCATTTTGATCTCAGTAGGAACATATGACGAATGTTTGTCGGGTGGATCTATAGCGGATCGTATTTTGCAAGATGTAAATACTGCTTGTTCCGGTATTCCGCAAACCACACCTATCACTCTTGTATTTTCAAAACCCATGAACCAAACAGATGTTTCCTTGGGATTCCGAATGGAACCAAGCACATCCTACCATTTGGAATGGACAGACTCCACCCAAGTCCAAGTTCAATTGGATGCACCATTACAAAGCCAAACGAGATACCAATTCAATTTGGCTTCAGGTATATCAGCTTTGGATGGAACAAAAATAGAAAAACCGATCCGATTTGATTTTTATACAAACGAAGGGGCAAAGGCTCCTGAAGTCATCGGCTTTGGACTTGCTTCCCAATTGTGTGGAATCGGGATCCAAGAATTAGGAAGTACCGTGGGGAGTCGTTGGGATTCAAACCTATGTTTTTGGAGTAAAGGTTTAGCATTTCTTCCTCCACACCATTACCAATTTAGAGGTGGAGATGATGGAACAGGTGGTATTGCGAGTTCATCTGCTTGTGCGGATGTGAATACCGATAATTTCAAACTATTTTTTGATGAATATATGGATCCTATTTCTGTTATCTCTTCCAGTCGGTTGACAAAAATATCACCACCTTCAAGTAACATACGTTTATCGACTTGGGAATGGAGCCATTGCCAATCAGCCTATCCATTTGGATGTAAGGAAATCACATATTCCTTTGCTGAAAGTGAGGCTAGTTGTAATGGAACTTTGTTTGGAAATAATACAACTGGTGGGGACTTTAATCTGGCAAGTTCATCAACCGCTCCCAATTTTTATCCTTATTATGAATTTAAATTAGATGCAGACGTACGTTCTGCAAATGGAAAAAAAATGATTTCTCCCTTTATCATCCAAATGGAGGCAAAATGAAATTCCTCTTCACAATAGTTCTACTTTTTTCTGTTTCCTGCTCCCTCTTTCATGAAACTGTGAGGTATCAAAAATTTCCACTTCCTCATGGGAAATTGATACTTTTGGTACCCACAGTTTCTTCCTTTTACTCTGATCATTACCTCTTGGAAAAGGAATTGATCCTTCAGATTTCGGAATCGTTAGAACGAAGTGGGTATTCCGTTTTCCATCGAGATGAAATCCATGAATTCAAAAACGAGCCGAGAAGTAACAATCACTTAGGTGAATTCCAAAGACAAATTTTACCTAAAAATGCAGATAACATCTCCCGATTTTCGTATTGGTCAAAAGTTGCAAATGGTCTTGGAATCCCATTGGTTCTCTTTGTTAGGTTCCCGTATCGGGTTGGAAATCCAAACCAATCCATTAGAATGTACTTTTACCATCTAAACGAAAATCAAATCGAACAATTTGATTGGGATTGGAATCCCGATTCTAACTTACCTTTGTTTCCACTTCCTGTAGGTAACCCATGAATTTAGAGAATTTTATAAGAGTTTGGATATTAGTTTTTGTTTTTATTTTTTCTTCGATAGCTTGTGAGAAAGATCAAATAATGGATCCAAAAGAATTTCAAATCATCAAAGATGCCTACAGTACTGGCCATTTAACGGTGGTACAGGCGATCTTATCGGACCGAAAAAAGGAAAGGAATCTTTCTTTAGAAGAAGAAAGTTTATATTTAAAATCGCTTTTTTATTTGAGTGAATGGAATGAATTTCTGAAAGAATGGGAAGGGTTCGAGAAAAAAACTCCAGAACTAATTCTTTATTATTTTAAAGTGATCTTACTTTCCAAAGAGAAAAAACATGCAGGAATGGAGGAAGAAAAACAATTATTAGATCTTATGGCTGTCTCACCTGAGGCATGTTTGTTGTATCTTGAGTGGAATAAAAAACAGGTCAAATCGAAACACAAATCATTATTTTTGGCCCAGAGTAAACAATTTCAGAACTATCTAGATAGAATGAACCAGGAGTTAACAAAAAAATGAAGGTTTTACACTTCCTCCAATCACAAATCCATCGTATGGTAATCGTATTACATTTCATTTGGAAACTATTATGGTCAAAGGTTTGGTCTTTTTTTCTCCTTTATACCATCTTGTATTTTCTCCACTGCTTCTATTCTTGGGACAAACTGAAATTAACAAACATCCAGATTGAATTAGAGATGGTGAGTCGCTATGGAAGTGTTTCCTTCTGGCAACTGTATCCGTTTCAAATCGTATCGATTTACTTTCTGTATTTCTTTTATTTTTGTTTTTACATGGTTTTGATTTTTCTTTTTTTAAAGTTCAAAAATACCAACGAACCAAATCAACTTTCAGAACTAATGAAAAAAATGACACAGTCGTTTTTTTTCCTCATTCTCTGTTTGTTCCTTGGGAATTTATCAATTGGTTTGTTACATGAGTCTTATTTTTATTCCCTATACCTCTTTGGTTTGTGGTTTGTTCTCTTTATCGTTTTTATCCAACTCAATGGAAGATTGTTTTCCCAATCGATACAAGGGGAAACTGATACAAATCCAAAATTTACTAAGAGTTTTGGTTATTTCATCCCACTCTTATGGTCAGGAATGATGTTTTGGATTGTTAGTGTATGAAAGCAAAAATCCTTCAGATCATAAAATCTAAACTTAAATACATTATACTTTACTTCCTTGTTTCCATAACTCTCTCCATTCTTTTTACATGGTTTTCCAATGAGAACATCCGAGATCGATTCCCTTGGCTGACAACAATCTTGTATCACAAGGACTGGTTCCAAGCTGATCAAAATGTATATGCAATTGGGTATCTAAAGGATGTTCCTTTATTTCAAAAACCACACGTGATCCAAAAACGAATTACATTGGAATTTCCAGCAACAGTGGAAGCAACAAAGGAAATCCAATTGCAAACCAAACATTTAGGTAGGATTAAATTCCTTCATGTTGCTGAGGGCCAGTCCGTTAAAAAGGGAGAATTGTTATTACAATTAGATGATGAGTTACTCCGATTAGAGGGTGAAAAACTATCGATTTCATTGGAAGTAGCAAAAGCACATCAGATCATCGCTTTGGAAAAATGGAAACAAGCAGAAAATCTAATCGAAGTTAAGATCCGAGAAATCGATAAAAAAACAGAATTAGTAGAAGTTGCAAGAGCCGAATGGGAAACGGCAAAAGTGACAAAAGAGAAAAAAGAAACAATGTGGAAGGAAGGTTTTGTTTCTTTATCAGAGCTTGATCGTTGGAAATTGGATGTCGATACAAAACTGGCTTATTATAAAAATCTAATCCGTGACAGAGAGAGTTTACTCACTACACTTCGATTAGATTTTCCGGAAGATACAGACTCAATAAGCGATAAGATTAAAATTTGGAAACGCCAAAATTCCTTAATTGAGAAAACAGAATATGATTTAAGTGTTACCAATACGAAAATTCTCGAAAATCAAATACAAACAAATCAACAAATGATTTCAGAATTTAAATTATATGCTCCTAAATCTGGATCAATTTTTAAAGTCCACCTCAAGGAAGGAGAACTAACCAATCATTTACCAGCGATTACACTCATTGAAAATGGAGATTTGTCGGTATCGTATCAAATAGGTGAATCAGATCTAAGGTTGATGAAACTAGGTAAAGAGGTTACGTTTCACCCGAGCTTAGAAGGTTCTCAATTTGTAATTGGTAAAATCGATAAAATAAGTAGTTATTTGGATGTTCGTTCCCATGGAATCGGAGTTAGGGCAAAGTTACAAAAAAATCTAATATCATTACTTCCTGGGATGTTTGGTCTTGTCCATGTGGAAACAGAAGGAATGAGGGATAGTATTGTCGTTCCAACAAATTCTATGTTAGGTGATGAATCTTCTGGATATTATCTGATGGTTAAATCTGGTGAATCTGTTGAAAAACGATATGTTGAATGTAAACCTCTCAACCAATCTGAAATGGAAATCATTACGGGAATCACTGAAGAAGACTTTTTCCAAATCAATGTAAGATGATCATCGTTAGAAATATGATCCAATTTTTTGAAACACACAATCGATTGTGTTGGGTCTCTATGATTTTGATGTTCATTGGTATTTATTTTCAAATGAATCGTTTTCGGTTCCAATTATTACCAAACCTGACTCCCTTACAATATCAGATTACGACATCATTCGCCAATCATTCAGCTGAAGAAGTTGATCAGACATTAAGTTTGCCAATGTCAAAACGCATTTCATCACTGAAAGCAGTCAAACAAATTCGAACACATTCAGAACATGGACTATCAAAGATTAAAATTTTATTACAATCGGAAGTATCTGTCTGGGAATTTAAGGAAGAGTTATTTCAGTTATTATTTGAAATAAAAGATGAACTACCACTTGGAGTTGGAACTCCCAAAGTACAAATGGGAAGTGAAAACCAAAATCCATTTTTTGAATTTACGATCTCCAAACGAACCAATTTACCAAAGGAAAATTTCTCATTTTTGATCAATCAATTGAAATACAAACTAGAGAGAATTTCTGGAGTGATCGAAGTGAAAAAAATTGGTGATTCTGAATCCTTTGGTTTAATTCACTTACGAGATACATTGTTAAACTTACATCCAGTCAAAATCAAGGACATTGAGTTACAAATTATTTCTGCCATGCAAGCTGGATCACTTGGAAAACTATTTGATGTAGGCAGGGAAACGGAAATTAAGTATGGACCTGAGATATCCTCATTGGAAGAGATTCGAAAATTTCCAATCCATTTAGGAGATTCCAAATACATTACTTTAGAAGAGATTGCAGAAACATCGATTCTTCAATCCTCAGTGAATCAAATTGTTCAAAATGGTGGGAATGATTCTGTCTATTTTGCTATTTATGCCGATAGAGCCCAAGATCCATTAAAACTCTCATCTCAAATCCAACGGATTTTAAAAGAATACAAACAATCGATTCAACCTATTGTATACTCAGACACTTCAACAGAATTAACAAAACAATTGGTACAATTTTTTTTCTTTCTCTTAGCAAGTTTATTATGTGCTCTCATATTCTCCTATTCATTGTATAAAGAATGGTTCCCCGTTTTGTGTTTGTTATTTTCCGTCATCTTTTCTCTGGTTTGTTTTTTCCATCTTATGAATCTATTCGCTATTTCGGTCAATTTATTGAGTATCAGTGGCATATCCGTTGGAATCGGTATGTTATTCGATTCGAATAATTTGATATATTACTCAATTCAATCAGAATGTAAGAAGGGAGGGGTGAATGTAAGAACTGTCACGGATGGTGTAAGAAATGTTTTGATTTCCCTGTTTTGTTCAGGATTAACAACAATGGTTGTGATTTTCCCTTTATTATTGTATGCACATGAGTGGAGGGATTTTTTTTATGATATTGGCCTAAGCATTGTCTTGTTAATCTTTTCTAGTTTAGTGACTTCTGTCACGGTAGTTCCTTTATTATTTCTTACTTTTAATCCAACACTTCGTAAAAAAACAGATCAGAAAGAGAAGGTTCTGTTCCATTTGTCATTGGATTCAAATATGATTTTCCATTGGAAACATTGTATTGTGATACTTTGTTTAACGTTTTTATTTTTAACATTTGTTTTGTATCCGCATCAAGACCAATTCCATATTTTTCCTAAACCAAAGCCGATTGGAAAGTTGATTCATGTAGAACCAAAATATAAAATTCAGTTTTTGGAAGAAACATTCCTCATGAATGAAATTCTGAATCGATCCAATGGAAACCAATTGTCACAAAATATTGTGATCTTGCCTCAAAATATACATTCGGATCAAATGGATCCGAATATAAATGCTGTTCCTTTTGTTATCAAATACTTTGACTTTGATGGATCTGAACAATGGCTCTCTGAAACGCTTCAATTGATCAACTTGAATCGCTGGCAAGTGGCAGTTTCCGAACTTCATTCTGAATTATCTCATTCTTTACCTTTCCTTCCTGTAGATAAGATTGTTTTCCTACATGAAAATTGGGAGGAATTGAATCGTTTTGCAAATCAGGTTCTTCATTTGAAGACTGAAGAGAAGTTAGGTGGAAATTTTTACTTTATCCCTTCACCCATCAAAATGAAAGTTTGGAAATCCAAAATTGTACCCAATTCTGAAGTTCAACCGGATATAGATGATCTAGAAATAAATCTTCTATACCGAAATTCTCCAAAATTCTTGGGTAATTTGGGTAAAGTTTACCCACTTCCAATGTATTTATCAATAGGTAAGGGAGGTGAGGAATCAAAAAATACTCCATCTTCTTCTTTACCAGTTTTTAAATCAGCAGGCAAAGATCCAATTTTCCCTGAATCATTATTCCAAATGACAGAGCAAAACTCGTATTCTGTCTACCAAAGGGAATCAGGAAAATTTTATTTAGAGTGGGGTGGCGAAATTGGAATCGAAACTAGTATCCTTACAAATAAAATAGAAGGACTACAATACTATATCAATTCTTCCAAAAAAGAAACATTTGATTTTTATATGACATTATTTGTTTTATTAATTTGTTCTTATACTTTAATCTATTTGGCGTTAGTTGGAATTTACGAATCATTTTATCGACCATTTTTGTATCTTTCAATTAGTTTCTGTTACTTTCTGTCGGTGACAGTGTTATTGATTATTACTATTCCAGAGATTCATTTTGGACATTATATGGGACTTGTTATTTTGATAGGTTTATCCATTGATAGTATTTCTCTTTATGGTGAAAGATGGGAACTAACACGAGAGATCCCCAACATTTCTCTTAGAATCAAAACCGTGTTTGATTGGTTACAAAAACCAATTTTACTCAATTTTGGAAGTACGTTCTTTGGATTGTTGCCAGTTGTTTTCATTGTATTCCCTGGCTCCGAATTTGTCCGAGCAATAGCAGTGACAATGTGTATCGGAATTCTCGTTTCTTACGTGTTTGTTTTTTACCTTTATCCAAAAATTTTCAAAAACTTTTATGATTTCCCAGCATGAGTTTCTTCTTTGTCACACGGTTTCCATACCAATGGTTAATGTTTTTTGGAACTATCATTTTGATTTCCCTGATGACATGTAGAGAAATAATTTTAAGCGAAAATAGGGAAATATTTGACCAACATACATTGGTGATAACACAAAATTGGCCAGGCAAAACGACTGACCAAGTGGAAGAGTCGCTTACAAAACCTTGGGAGATGATGTTAAAATCTGTGAGTGGGTATTTGGAAATTAAATCTGTTTCTGAATTTGGAAGTATTTCCATGCACTTAAAACTGAATGAAGGAATCCAAAAAGAGGAATTTTTACGAACAATTCGAAATTTATACATTTTGAATCAAAATGTATTCCCCAAAGGTGTATTATTTCCAAGGTTTACGTTTGATTCTGGAAATGATTCGAATTTGATCCTCCTCCGTAGAATTTCAAAAACGAAGATGCCTCCTCCGTCTGAGTTATTACGAAAAATTCAGAATCTAACTGGTGTTAAAAAAATTACATACCAACCTGAGTCTGAAGCGGAAATCCAAATCAATGTAGACCATAACCATCTACTAGATGGCGTAAGTCCCTCCATGTCGGAAATTTATGATCGTTTACGCCATCATGTAGATTCGGTTTCCTTTGAACCTGGACAAAATCAATATTTTTTAAAGGAATACCCAGTTGATCCAACTGAATGGGAAAAAGTTTTAATTTTGGCCCAAGGGAAAACTTTTCTTCCTCTTGGAAAAATAGCAACGACTAGTATAACGAAAGTTTACGGAAAAAATCACACAAGAATCAATGGCTCGAGTTTTGAATCAATCGTGATCATTGCGAACAATCCTTTCCATCTCATCCAATTGTCGTTATTTTTGGATTCATATCTGCCTGAAGACCCTGATTGGCAATTTGTGTTTTCAAGTCATGAGGAATTGATAGAGAACATAAAGTTCATTTTTTACTTTTACCTTGTAATAGAGGTTTTTTATTTCCTTTATTTTGGTTTTTTGAAAAGGGAATGGATACTGACCATTAAACACACGTTAATATTTATTCTCTTCCTTATGATTTTGTTTTTTAGTCTCACAAGTTTGGGAATAAGTATAGGTATTTCAAGTTTTGTATTTTTGTTACTTTTGAAAGTACAATTGCCTTTTATTCACTTTCGAAGGATGATTCTACATAAGAAACAATTGTATGCGGGAAGTTTGATTTTATTTGTTTCGTTTTATTTCCAGTTGGTTCCCACTTCGATTTTAAATTTAGTCCTGATCTTTTTATTTGCTCTCGTTTTATATCCAATTCTTCTACATTCGTTTTTTATATTTTGGCAAAGGGAAGGAAAACAAAGTTTTTCCTTAAAAGATTTACAAATACAAAAATTGAATGAATTGGTTTCAAAGAAGGAACATCCGCGTTTACATACGATTCCTTTTTTATCATTCTCGTTCTTTGTTTTATCCTTCTTATATTCTTTACCTCTGCTGTTTAAACCTGTATCCTCCTTTCCTCATATGGATAATATACAATTGGCAAAATTGGAGTTTCCTTCCTATGTTGCAGAATCAGAGAGGATCCGAATTACAAAACAAGTCGAACAATCAATCTTGCAGAAACAATTGACAAACTTACTTGTAGTGACTCATAAAAATACCAGGTCTGATTTTTATATGAAATGGAAGGAAGGTATTTTCCCTTTTCATTTTAAAAACCTACCATCGGAAATGGGTTACTTCCATTTTATAGAAGAAATGGATGGGTTTGAATCTACAATTTTAAGATTCACTAATACGGATCCAAAATCATTAGAAACATCAGTTTTAAGGATCATTCCATGGATTCAGGCACAAAAAAAAGTAACAGAAGTAATCTTAGGATTCCAACCTTCAACAGAAGGTATCGAGTTTAAGGCTGATCCGTTTCATTTAGCAAAAATGGGAGTCGGTTTTGATCCTTCAATTCGGGAAACAAATCTTTTATTACAACCGAATGTTGTGAGTAAAATGTTATACGGTGGAAAGTTAGTTGATGTGAAATTGAATTCAATTCATACGATTTCAAAAGAGAATTTCAAAAAACAGCCAGTTGTCATTGGAAATGGAAGAATCCATTATATTGAATCGCTAAGGCATTATTCAACCCGTCAAAATTTGGGAAAAATATACCATAAAAATGCAGAGACAAGTATGGAAATCATTGTTAAAGGTGAGAGTATCAATTGGCATTCAATGGAAGAAGGGATTCGAACATTACTCGGTAAAGATAAGACTCAATTGGTAGAGCGGTCCAAAACGAATCACGAGACAAGCAGATATCGGTTTATATATTTGTTTTTATGTTTCATACCTTTCTTCTTTCGTAAAAAATACTCTATCGAATTTTTATCGTTTATGTTTGCTTACGTAATTCTGTGTAAATGGCAAACCCAATTTTTTAACAGAAATTATGATCAATTCTGCTTTATCCCATTTTTATTCCTCTTTTTTCGGATGAATTCTTATAAGAAGAATAACATTCCATTTTATCTAAGTCTTCCGTATCTTGGATTGTTATTTGGTACTTATTTTTATCCATGGAAAGCAGGTGTTGATTTATTCCAGTCACTGTTTTTATTCCAAGTTTTCGGGATATTAAGTGATAAATTTAAAAACAATTTAAAAATATTTAGAACCAGATAACAAAAGGTTCACCTCTTAAATCTGAGGTTCTTTATGTTATCATATCATTTTTGGTTAAGAGCCATATCGTTCGTTTTCATTAGTTATTATTTATTCATTTCAAATCATGTTTTTTCCCAATCTCTGCAAGATACCTGGGAGATCCCATCTTATCAGGCAAATGAATATGCAGATTTATATGGGAGATTGTATTTTTCCACTTCATTGCAAGATTGGGAGGAAGGTGTAGAGTCAGTATTGACAAATGCGGTGATTACTTGGCAATCAGAGGCGAATCATCAGATTGATGAACTTTTAAAAAAGGAAATTGGAGAAGATGCATTTATCACAAACGAAGGTTATGTGGATGAGAGAAGGCGAACTTTGTTTTCGGAAGCATCAGTATTTTATTCAGAATGGGAGCGTAATTTAGTAAATGATTATTTTATAAACCGTGCCAGCTTTTTGGAGAAATTAGAAACAGGTAAAGTTGATGCCCTTTACTTCCAAAGGATAGGAAAAGAAACCATTTTTGAATCATACACTCAGGAAGAGATGTTGTTACATGAGAATCGGGAAAATATCTTACGAGCAGCTGAAGAATGGGAATACCAATGGGAAAAATCGAAACAAGAGGGATTGGACTCTTTTGCTTCTTCATTGGAAGCACTTGACAAAGACTATGTTAAATACTTATCAACTCTCCAAGAGACAGAAAATCAATTCATTAACAATTTGAATGCGATTGATGAATATAGGCAAACGGTATATACGGCTTTAGATTCGATGATCCAACAAATGAGAGAAGGAATCGAAGGTTCTTGTGAGATAACAACTGGTTGTTTGTATCGAAACTTTGATGGAAGTTATAACGAAGCAGGTAAAATATTCTCTAAATTAATTACAGAAATCTCCGATGTAATCTCCTCGAATGCGAAGGATCCTGAATTGTTGTTTACAAATGTTGCAACAAAGATGCGGGACTTTTTAGCAGATGAATCCAATAAAGCATTAGTTGAACAGACTTATTACAATGATCGAATTTATACTTACCAAACCGGCTTACAAATTAATTTAAACAATTCGAAAACAAGTTTTAATATTGGAGAAGCAGAATGGATATTGAGAAATCAAAATTACAATCAATTATCAAGTGATGTTAAGTATGAAAATTGGAGTTACATTCCTGGAGATGTTGGGGTATTTGCAGGGATTCAAGATTGGGAATTACAATCATTTTTTCGTTCCATTCATAATTCAGATTATCATCAGCTTACAGATATGATTAATGCTAAGTTGGGAGACGGTCGAAGGGTGCAAAATCTGATCAACGCCAATTTGTATACCGATGCTTACCATTTTATTAACAATTTCACGATTATGGGGTTGGGAGTTCCTTTTGAACAAGCATATCATACTCAAGGGAATTTGATTTTAGATGGAAAGAATAAGTATGGATTTTGGCAAGCGGAACGAAATTTAACAATTTTTACTCCAGGAACCTATTCATACCAAATGGGTGCTATCGGATATTCTGTTTTATATGAAATGTATGATGACACTTCCTATACTACGTCTTTATATTGGGATACTAATTTTTCACAATTAAAAGAGCAAAACAATAGTTTTACGGATAAACTATTGCCAGCCATCACCCATTGGGAATCAAGAGTGAAACAATATTCGGATAGTTTTAGAAATTGGTCTGAAGAAAGAGAGGGACTCATAGAAGAAGCAAAACTCGAATACCAGAAAAATCGAATTAACTTAGAATCGTCGAAAGAAAATTGGTTACAAAAGTTAGAAGAAGAAAATCAGAAAGGATGGAAATCTTGGAGTGAATTGTATGCAAGAGGGGATGTAACAACAAAAGTTTCCATAGGAGAACCGTTTCAATTCGAAACCAATGTTAAAACAATCCAAGACCAAGGGAGACTATTGGGTTTTCGAAATGAATCTCTTTTAGGGAATGATTTACATGAAATACAGCTTGGGCAAAGTTCATTGCTTGAAACATTCCAAAGGACGGTTTATGGGGTTAATCAATACGCAAGTGTTGTCCAAATGAATCATGAACTTGAGGAATTCCAAAAAAAGGAACAAAACAAATTGATCAACCAATACGTTTATGGTTTAAACACGGATGTGATCGGTGATCGAAAATTGACAAAAGAAGAAATGATCTTAGTTGGAAGCACAGATTATAAGAGTTTATCAGATGAAGAAAAAGCCAACTTTGGAAAATGTTATGATGATCCAAGTGTCACACAATGTAATGGATTGTTAAAAAAAGAATATGTGGTTTCTGATCCAGGAAAAAATGGAAATATCACGATTAGTAAAGAAATTTACAATGGAATGTTAGGTGCTCGAGATAAAGAAGGAGAATATGATGCCTCAATGTCTGTGATAAGCAAACAGATTTCATTGAGCACTATTGGAAAAATTCAAAGTGTCGATCGAAAAGATTATTTTACAGAATGGACAGAGGAAGATTGGGAAGTTCTTCAAAAAAGAAAAAATCAAATCGCTGATACATTTGTGACTCAGTCATTAAAAAAAGACCAAAATCAGCTCATTACAAATTTAAATGCCATTGAATCCCTAAATGTAAATAATTATAAAAAGTATGTAACTAAAAAAGAATCACAAGAAAATATCGATTCTTTTGTACAGGAAATGGCACTCGCCTATTTATCTGGTGGTGTTGCGGGTGTGAAAGCTTCATTAAAGGGAAAGGTAGAATCATCAATTAATACCGAAATCGCAAAAGTTTGGATCAAAGCATCAGGAGGGAATGAAAAACAGATCCAAATGGCATCGATGGCAATCGATTTTATGCGAGGTCGTTTGAATGCCAAAAAAATCAATGCAAGAGATCAATACGTTTCCATCAAAAATCCAGTGCAAGGTTTAGAAACGATCGTAGGAAAAACACTTTCTAGCACAATACAGGCAATCGATACGGTGACTAATGGATTGGCGACTGTGCCTATAAATTTAGCCTTATCGGGTGTTATGGCACTAACGAAACAATTCATAGGTGATAAAAATTATCAAAAATTAAACCAACAAATTTCAGGATCAAATACAAGACTGGAAGAAATCAAAAAAAACGAAGAACAAATTATAGAATCTAGTGTATCACTTTCTCTTGCACGAGCATCAGGTTTACCAACGGAGACTATTGCAAAACTTATCGGAGACATCCGTGGGCAACAGAAAGCAAAAAAAGCTGATAAAGCGATGTCAAATGATATCATTTCAGATATCGGATCACAAATCACGGGAGCAATTGGAGGGATTCTCAAAACAGCGGTTGTTGCTATTGGTATCCCTGATGACCAAATTTACAATCTAATGTCAGATGCCCACCGATTTGCCAATGCAAGAAATTTAGACCAGACTTCTGATTCATTAGCTAACTATGGTTATACTTTGCAGACATTCGGTTTACAAGCCAATTGGACAAAACACCAAAGTTCTAATGTTGATCTAAATGATAATAATGCTGTGGTGACAGAATTTGGAAAATCATTGTTAGCAAAAGAATTAGCAAAAGAATATGGGATTGATGAATCATTTGTGAGACAATCACTCGACGGAGTGTATGGAAAATACCAGAAGAAAAAATCGGAAGAAAAAGCGCAAAATACTGCTGTTCGACAAACGGTTATTAATTCAGCTTCTTTGGCTATCACCTTAGGTGCAAGTGGAGTTTGGAGCAGTGCCAATTCAGCACTTACGAAAGTTGGAAAATTTGCAAATGTTTTGACAAAGGGAGTCATACCCGCAACGGCAAGAGTGGGGCAAGTGGTCACTACGACAATCTTACAAACAGCAGCTGGTAGTCAGGAAGGGACGAAAGGTGCAGTTGCCGGATTTGCCAATGGTTCTTTGTTAGGTCTGACAAATTCATTTGGAAAGTTCCAAACAGGTATTTTCAAAGGTATGATGCCTGGTGTTGGTGTCACATATTCGGAACAAAATGGATGGGGTGGAAGTGTTGGAATTGGTAATTCAATCAATAATGTAAGTTATTCGATAGCTGAAAAAGGAAATTCCTCCTTACAGTTTTCACAAGCAATCGCAAAAGAGCTACAATTTGCGACAGAGCTTACATCGAATCAAAGTTATAAAATTGGTCTCAATTATAACCCTTCAGGTGAAGGCCCAAGGAAAAATTGGAATTTTTCTTTGATGTATGATCTAAAGGGATCGGGACTCAGTGGTAGTGTCGGATATACAGAGCCAAACTCAAAACTCGGAGTCATATCTAATATAGATCCAAATGAAATTTCGTATACTTCAACTTTACAGGGAGTCAGTATTGGAACCAATTCGAAAGATGGATTCCAACTTGAGGAATTTAACTTTGCCAATCAAAATATCAATATGGCGCAAGATACCAGTGATGTTACCGATCAAAATGGGAATGTGATTGAAAATGAAGGAGATAGTCCTCTCTCTGATATAGCAGGACAGATTGGGATGTTCGGCAGTTTATTGTTAGGTGGATTTGGAGCATTCAATTTACTTCGAAATAGAATGAGTGGAGGCAGTAGTTTCCTTCAAGTTGGATCTGATATGGGCAAAATGAAATTTGAAGCCAATTCTGATCGTTCTATTTTTAGTCGTTTGACTGACCCGATCCAAAAGGGACTTTTTTGGTTTGGTGAATCTGTTAGTAGGTATGCTGATTCGTTCACTCCTGATCAGACTAAAGAGAATGTTAGAAATACAAAAGAACCATTATCGGCAAAAGAAACTGATCGTATTTCCAAATTAAAAACAAGTATCATTGATGATTATCAGAAAGACTCGAGGTTAGATACAGAAAAAAAACTTTATGAATTGAAACAAGCTGGAGTGGATATCACTGAAATTGAAGCGAAAATCAAAGTAAAACGTGGTGGAAAAGATGTTCCCATGTCTAAGGCAGTGGAAAGGTCCCTTAATGAATACAAACGGTTACGCGAATCTCGTTCAGTTCGTCCCATAGGATCCGAGGTCGTGGAATACGTGAGTTCCAGTGATGCACTTTCGAAGGTAAACGCTACATTTGATCCAAAGAAGGAAACAATAGATGCTTATGTAAAACGTTTGGGGGATGAAATCTCTAAATATTCAGAAGATGTCGACCTTTCTACGAATGAACTTGTATCCCTACATTGCGCTAATGTTGCCAAACTCCTTGGTGATAACCTCATGAGCAAAATAAAATACAAACAATCCCAATTAATTGATGGAAAAGAAGTTGCATCAGCTGTAAACACGGTAGATGAAAATGGATTTCGCAAAATTTCGGAGACAGATTGTATCCGATACATAGGTGCCGTGTTATTTGGTGCGGGATTAACAGAGAAAGGGAATTTTGCCAATTTAAATTCAGATGTATACTTAACACCCGAAGAAATGGAACGTATGGCTTCTGAATTTAAGGCTGGTTTTGTTCACAAAAATGGAGTGGAATACTTCCGACAAGCTGGTAGTTTTACGAAATTAGTTTCAGAAAGACTCACAACGGAAAGTGAATTGATAGCTCATAAGGCGAAAGGTGTCATCCCAGATCTAAAGGTTGGTACCATTGGAATCACGAGGAAAATGGAAACAGTTGAAGGAACAAATCGAGATGCGATGAAATCAGATCATATCTATATCATCATCGGAAAAAAAATCAATCCTACGTTAGGTGTGACGGAATACCTGATCTCGGAATCAGCCGGGGGAAAAGGCGTACAAAATCGTTGGATTAGAGCAGAAACGAATGCAAGGATTCGAGAAATATATCATAGTAAGTTATTGCGAGAAAATTATTCTGCTAGTGAAATAAAATTAAAAATGAAAAATTTAAAACTTCCCAATATTGAATCCGATTACTTAACCCGATCTGAATTTTATGAATTAAAGCCACAAACACGAGAATTGTATGAAAGTTCGAACTAGAATTATTTTAATAGTACTTCTATTTTTCATTCTGCAATGTAAGGAAAAAGTAGAATTGGAAGTTGAAAAGGATAACCCATTTTATATGGAACTAGAGAAAGGATGTATCAAAAAGACTCCATTTCAAAATATTGCAGATGGATGTATCCAAACAAAAGAAAATTTACTATGTTATCAATATATGGAATTTTTAAAGAAATCTAGATTAGATAAAATTTTTTATAATGGAGATTGGTATAGTAGCGATATACAGTCGTTTCGCTATCTCATCGATCAATTTGGAAATATAAGAGTATTGCGAGGAGGTCCCGATCGTGTCCCAGACGACTTGTCCGGACATGGAAAATTACAACGTAGAAATGACCAATGGTATTATCAACATTCCTGTGAAGATAAATTTTGTGAAAAAATTGAGTTGTCAATAGTGAACATTAGTTGTTATGCGGGATATGATACAAATATTAGAGATTATATCTTAACACTAACTTTGGAAAATGGAGACTTCATAAGAGAAGATGAAAGTACGGGAAATAAGTACAAAGAGATTACGCTTATAAAAGTGATTAATGATAAGCCTCAAATTACCAATGGTTTTATATCCACCAAAGTACCACCAATCCCAGAGAAACGTTGATCCTCACACTTTCCAGACATACACGAAGTCTGTACGATTGGCCCAGGGAAGGGGGAATTCCACTTTCTTTAGTTTGATTTCACCTTGGCGAAGGTAGTCCCTAATCTCTTTGTCCCTGAAAATAGTTTCGCTGAAGGATATTTCTCCAGAATTTGCAACTGACTGCAGTTTTGCGGTGTAGTTGACCGTATTTCCGAAATAATCTATATTGCTATTTAAATTTACTGCCAAACAATTCCCAGTATGAATGGAAATCCGAATGCGAACAGGAGTATGTTTGTTTTCTGGATGAAACCATTCTTGCATCTCCTTCGCTGCTTTTAATGCTTGGAGAGGCGATGAAAAACTTGCCATCACTGCATCACCAATGGTTTTAACAACTACACCTCTGAAATTTTGAATGATTTGATTGGTTTTGATAAAATGTTCTCGAACTTGCAAAAATGCACCGTGATCTCCTTCGGTTTCATAGAACTTAGTAGAACCAACGATATCGGTAAACAGGATGGTTTTAATTCCGATATCTAATTGTAAATTGGTGGCAATTGCTTCTTCTGAAAATAAATCACGAAATTCTTGGTAATCAAATATCTCGGTTGGACGTAAACTAAATTGGTCTTCACTTCTTTCTTCTAGGACAATCGTAACATCATGTTCGGATTCATTTTCAAACACTAAGTTTGGTTTCGGACTAACTTTGATTTCCTCTTCGTTTGTCTCTGGCAACCATAGAATATCTGTTTGTTGGTAGGATTGTTTGGAATCTACTAACCTGTATTTTTTTTCACCTTTTTTACGTAATCGATACACACCGGAACCAATGAGTAGACTGGAAGAAAATGATTTCCTCGCTCCAATTCTTTTAGTCAGTAAAATATGTTGTTTGGTTGCAGGTTCTGCAGCACAATAAATTTGTTTTTCTACTATACGAACACTTGGATGGATATGAAAGGTAACTTCAATTGAGTTGACACCAGTTGTATCAAAATCAATCTCACAAACGTCACATTGGTCTTTTGCTGGCATATCACCCAATTTTGTGAGAGAAGTTCTAACACCTCTGCAATGTGGACATACAATATCCCAACTTAAAGTAAAAATACCGAGTCTGCATCCTTGTAAAAATAAATAAAGGACTTCGTCTGGATCGAGGTCTAGGATACGACAAACTTGTTTGATCCGGATTCGATCTAAATCATTATCAGATGATAATTTGATCCATTCGAATACCTTAGAGATTGTATCTTTCGAAATTCCCTTTTGGATTAAGATAGGAATTTGTTTTTCTAATTTTTCGGGGTGAATCCATTGGGCATCAGGAATGAACGTTTTTTCCTTCGATGAGTTCAAATTGAATTTTGGCTTTCCACGTTTGATTTCAGTTTCTAGTTGTTGGAATCCATTTTGGAAGGATTCCTTAAGTCTTGGTAAAGCAATGTTTAAGATCTTTCGAGTGAAAAAATTTCTAGGTATCGCGCCTAAGTATACGTAAACTTTCGAGCGAGACTCACCTAACGGTTCTACAATGATTTTGGTTCGAATGTAATGTGCAAATCCTCGTGAATAAATTCTAGCATTTCCTAATTCTTTTAGGTATTCCCATTCCCAAGGAACTTCTTCCCATTCAAGTTGAAAACCAGCTTGTTTCGTTTTCCCTATGAGTTTACCATCCTTTTCTACATATTGAAATTTTGGGAGACCGATCCGTTTGTTAAAAGATGAGGTATCAATGAGATATGGCCAAATTTCTTCTCTCGTCACGGACAAATCAAATTCCCAGAGACAATCAATCGGTTTCCCTTTTGATTTCCACGAATCTTCCCATGTGTATTTTTGAAGGATGGTATTTAAATCAATCATAATGGCCTAACAATAACCGAGGATTTCCCTCCATTTCCTTTGACTGTTAATTCTCCATTTGTTTCGGAAATTTTTTCCGCATTGGAAAGTACAAGGTGTACGCCATTTGGGTAAACGAATCTAGGTATTTTGATCAAAGTTGGATTTTTTAAGGAAACATCTGAATCCCATTCTAAAATGAATTCTCTTGCATCTAATTTGTATTCCATCTTGGTTGGAGTCCCTTGGATTCTTGCGGCATAAGGTCGACAAAATCCTTCGATGGCCCTTCCACCTCCACCATAGACATCTGGGTCTGAGCCAGGGATGATCTGATCCAGAGAGAATATACTTAGATCTTCTTGGTTCCAACCATCACCTACCATCAAATCATTCTGATTGGAGGCAGTATAGTTCCAGAGTGTGTTTGATAAAAATAGTTTGTCCATTGCATTGTACATTGCATCCAATGCCATGACATGGCGTTTCCAGATTTTAGGAGAGTGATTTCCTTTTTTCCATTCCTTGTAGGCTTTGCCACCTTGCAAATCAAAGGGGATTCCAAATTCGCCTACAAGACTTGGAATTTTACCTGGAACGGAATCAGCAGTATTTTTAATTCTTGTTAGTTGCCGTACATACATGGCCTCAATCCCTGACTTTCCAAAAACAGGTCGTTTGGTAAGTGTATCAATTGCGATTGGATACAAAAACGTTTTGAATAAAAGTGTGAGAATATCATACCAATGTGCAGCGTTCACTGAAAGTTTAGGAACTTCTCCATTTAAGTGTGGATGAGTGAATGCATCGGAAGCTTCTCTTTCAATGAAGACCATCCAATCATTCCGAATGGCTTGAATCGTTTTCCCAACAGTTCGCATAAATGGAATCAGATAGTCTCTATCAAAATCAATTTCTTTACCATTCACCTTTTGGAAAAAATCATTTTTTTCGATGAAAGGGGTTCCATCTTTAGTGATGGTATAAGCTCCTTCTAATTGGAAAGGATCCCCTGGTGATTCTGGTAACCAAATCGAATTTTGGTTTTGGTTAACGGTAACTGTTTTTGTAGGTACAAAACCACCTTTCCAAACTTTAAGAGTCAGGTAAGGCAAATCAATGGAATGTCCATGAGATGAGAACAATGCATCAATAGGAGACCAAGCAAGTCCTGGTTTGGATGGGTCTTCTTCCTTATTGATTAACCCGCGATCATTCATGGCACGACCGATAAAACCCTTACCAGGTTCATTTAAAGAATCAAAACCCAAAACAAAATCAAACTGTTTCACTCGTTCTGCGATTTGTTTCATACATCCAAGATAGTGGTCTTGTAAGTAATCTTGGACATTTTTCCCATCGATGAGGAAATTGGGAGCAAAATCCCTTCCTCCAAAAAATAAAGTCCACAAAATCCCATTCCCAGCATAACGGTAATTTTGCGACCAACACATAGTTGGATAATTATTTTCTTGTCGAATGCCTGGATTGGAATAATCATACGCGCGTTGCATTACAATTGCCGCATCCGCTTCCGATAGTTTTTTGTAATCAATTCCTAGTTTTTCAAAGATCCAACCGGGAGCACCATCTCCACCAGTCATTCTTGACCAAACATCTTGGTGAAAATCAATAAAAACATAAAATCCGTATTCACCCGCTAAACGAACAATCTCTGTAAAATAATCTAAGTAAGCTTCATCATATTGGTTTGGGCCTTTGTGTTCCACTGCTTCCCATGTGGTTAAGAGGCGTAAGGCATTAAATCCCCATAATTTTAATCTAGTAAAATGGATATCTGCTTCTTCCAAAGGGAAAGGTCTACCTATAAAACTTACTTCTTTATGATCTGAAAAATCTGTTGGAAATTGAGTTCCACCATTTGGGTAGGGAACTTTCGTATCACCACCTAAGTTTACACCACGAAGGATTACTTTACTTCCGAACTCATCAACAAACCATTCACCTTTTGGAGATAATTTTTTTAATGTCATGTATTGGTCCTACTTTCCTTATTTCCTATCGATTGTAATAAATTCAAATTTTCTTCTGCGTATAAGTTTAGATATCCAAGTAAAAAATAAAATACAATCAGAACTTCATCATCTTGGAAGTAACATTGTAATAAACCAGAAAAGAAAAAACCAACAAGTCCATAGGTCATAAATCGAATGTGTTTTGGTATATTTTGATTCAAAAGAGTGTATAAAATACAGCCAAATAAGACTAAATAGAAAACAGTTTGTGGAAATCCAAATACAGCTGTTAAATGGAAGTAATCGTTATGTGCATGGCCTCTTTGTGTTACTTCATAAAAAAAAGCGAGTTCTCGGTTTTCTTTTTCTTTCGTTTTCCTAGAAACTTCGATTTCTTTTTGGTAGTTTCCTGACCCAATCCCAAAAACAGGATTTGCCTCAATCAGTGGAAACGTTGAATCCCAAATAAATGTTCTACCTGAATCCGTATGTTTTTCTCCACCAAACAATGGATCTACAACTCGTTTGACGGCATTCGTACTTAGGTATCCGATCAAGAGTAGAATCAAAAAAGCAAAAATAGCGAAACTGGTTCGTTTGATTACTTTTTTGGAAATGTCTTTGTCGACAAAAATAAGGATATAAATTCCAAACAGAACACTCACGAATGCTCCGAATAAAGATGATCTTGCATTATTAAATAAAAAGACAATGGAGACAAGAAGAAGTAATACAGCATCGATGGTGATTTTGGTTTTTGAGGATTTATTGTACCAAGAATCGTATAAACGAAATATAAAACCTGGGAAAATAAATGCGAGCAGTCCACCAAAAGTCAAATGCGTATTCATGAGCCCAATGGGAAGATAAATATTTAGTTTTCCAATGTTACCATAATGGTGTTGGTATGGCCAGGAACTAGATGTTTTGTACAAATCAGAGATAAGCCTAGATAAACGAGTCATCGAAAAGATAGATATAAATCCAGAGATTACAATTAGAGTCGAAAAGATAAAGAATGATTTATATAAATAAGTCTTATCTTCCTTTTTGATTCCTTGCACTGATACAAAAGCAGTTACTAAAAAGATATCTTTCATTTCATCGCGGAATGCATGTTTGATGGAAGTGACATCAAAGCCATCACCTGCGAAATGATACAAAACCGTTACAATTTGCCAGAGGTAAAAAATAAAAAGAATTTTGACAATTTGGCTTGAGAGTTTGGGTTTTTCGTCGAGGAAAAGGAAAAAAACAAAAGATAACAATAAGAAAAGTTGGCTTAGAGAAACAGAAAGGGCACAGGAAATGATGGACAAGGCAAGAAACGAACGATAGAGTCGGTAAATCATAACTTTGGATGAGAGTAATCCTTTTCTCTCATTTGTAAAGAGGTAACAGTTGCGAGTTTTATATTTTTCCGATACTTTTTTGCCAAAAACCGATGGGGTTGCTGTTTCCATTAAGAATTTTTCAGAGCTTTTGGCACTCCGAGGCCACCAATTTTGTATTTGTGCCCCCAAGTATGGAGATGGGGACTTTGATCGGATGACTGACAATATCCAAGTGATTCGATTTCGATCGGGGTATTTGCCAAGTTACCCAGATATTAAGGTGGTTTTACCTTCTCCTGGAAAAATCAAAAGGATCATTGAAGATTTTAAACCCGATCTCATCCATATCCATACACCGGGACTTCTCGGTCTTTATGCGGTGAATGCTGCAGAACGATTTGGTGTTCCTACCATTGGAACTTATCACACATTAATGGCAGAGCAGGAGATGTATGTTTCCTTTTACCGACTCTTCAAACTCGACAAATTATTTTTTAAAGCCAACAAATTTAAAAAAAAGTTAAACGTTGAAGAGTTGGATAAAATTGTAAAATTTGATAATTTCAACATTCGAAAAAAAATCATTCTGAAAATTTGTAATGATATCTATAATCGATGTGATGTGGTCATTTCACCTAGTCATTTGATCAAAGAACAGTTGATTGAATATGGCATCACTCGCCCGATCACAGTTGTTTCCAATGGAATGGACTTAAAACGATTCCAAGGAAAACCAAAAGAATATTTGAGTGGTGAAGCACCGAAGTTTTTGCATGTAGGACGAATTTCGTATGAAAAAAATTGTGATATCGTCATCAATGCATTCAAACTCATTCATGAACAGTTTCCTAAGGCCACGTTAACTATCATTGGTGAAGGACCAGCAATTCCATCTTTACAACGCCAAGCAGAACACCTCAGCATCGATCAATCTGTGGAATTCAAAGGATTTATTCCGAATGCAGTTTTGCATGAAGTATACCCTCAGTATGATGTGTTTTTAACTGCTTCCACTATGGAAACACAAGGTTTGGTTGTTTTGGAAGCGATTGCATGTGGTCTTCCTGCTGTTGGTGTTGATGCATTTGCTCTTCCTGAACTCATCCGTCACGGTGAAAATGGTTTCATCGCAAAATCATTTGATGCAAAAGGAATCGCTCAAGGTGCACTTGAGATCGTTCGCAATCCAAGTTTGTATTCTAAGTTTTCCAAACATTCCATTCACGTTGCTTCTGGGCATGAAATGGAAAAATGTGTGGATGCAATGGAAGAAGTGTATGGAAAAGTCATTGAAGCAATGAAAGGCAAAGTGAAAAAGACAACGATCTTCGATTTGTTTTTTGATTTTATGCAATGACAAATCCTTTGAGGATAGAGGTTAGATCGTTTCTCAGTGCCCTAGCAGTTGGGCTCACTTTCTATGCGTACGTTCCGTACTTAAAAGGAATCAGGACGGGGAAAGTCCAACCTCATGTTTTTTCTTGGATTATTTGGGGAGTGACAACTTGTATTGTGTTTTTTGCACAACTTGTAGGAAAAGGTGGAATTGGAACTGTACCCATTGCCATCTCTGGTTTTACAACTCTGCTTGTGGCTCTCTATGCGTATCAAAAAAGAGGCGAAATAAAAATTACAAACTCAGACTGGTTCTTTTTTCTTTTAGCATTTTCTAGTTTGCCCTTTTGGTTTTATTTTTCGAGCCCACTTGCGGCTGTCCTTGTCCTTTCGTTTGCCGATTCTCTTGGATTCATACCCACAATCCGAAAAGGTTATGTTTTGCCACACTCGGAACCACTTGGATTTTATTTGATCTTTTTATTCCGAAACACATTAGCGATTTTGGCTTTGGCTGAATGGAACTTAACCACGACACTCTTCCCTGGTTCTGCGGGCATTGCCTGTCTTGTGTTTGTATTAGTTGTGAAATACCGACAAAACAAAATTTGAGTTCTAATTACGATCTAAGTGTTAAGGTGATTCTTTGGCTGGAAGTGGATAAAAAACAACGGAACGAACTTGTTTTCCTTCTTCAGTGTCTTCATAAGTCACTTCTGCCTGTTTGGACCTGGCAGGTAAATACATCTGGACTGCTTCAACAAGTTCATAGGCACTAAGAGTATAATCCAATGCTTTGATTGCTAGTTCCAAACTTAAAAAACGTTCTCTCACTACAGTTTTAGTTTCTGTTTTTTTGGAAATGATGAGCCATTTATAAAGCCTTGCGGATCGATTTGAATCTAATAAATTGCCAATATCAAGTTTTGCAGTTGGTAATACAGCTGGTGTTTGGCCAAATCTAATTTCAATATTCCTTTGTCTTGTTTCTTTTAAACGTAAAGAAAGTTGTTTGTCAAATAATTCGTCATCTATGTATTCAATGCGATCGCATGTGGAATATACAGTTTCACAAAGGTTTCCATAATTTTTATGAAAAAAGAAAACTTGTAATACTTTTCCGTTTGTTGGATGATACAGTACTTTTGCGTTATAAGATTCCATCCTTCCGAATTTGACAAAAGATCGAATCCGTCTGTATATGTTATATGATAATCCAAATAAATCTTTTACGACGGGAATGTCTGTAAAACCGATCCCTCTTGTCGCAATATAAAAGGGTTCAAAACTGACATGACCATCTCGTTTTGCTATTTCACGAAGGTATTCAGCGATTGGTTCCATTCGTGATTCGCTGAATGACATGGGGAAATCTAAAAAATCTACGACAACTTTTCCTCCCCCTTTCCCCAGTTCATTCCAAACCTCATCTAAGTATTTCCCATCTTCTGTGAACTTGATTTGTTTACAAATTCCATCTTGGCATTTGATTTGTTCTTCGTAGTCTTTTTTGTTAGGCGAAGGAAGTTCGACTTGTTGGAATTGGGAATCAAATTCTTGGGAAAATAGAGGAGTAAAAAAAATAACATCAATAAGAAAAGGAAGGATAAAGGCCAAACTCAAACGGAATAACTTTTGATTCACAGTATTTTCCCTTCCGATTCGTTCTTTATGATAGAGGAAACCCAATTACCAGAGAGTGTTTACATTTTGGATGAGGCGAATCCTTCTCACAACGTCCAATGGATCGATGAGTTCCATACATGCGTGATCACCTCTCCAACATTTTGTATTCCCATAAATGGAACATGGTCTACATGGTAAGTCAACTTGCAAAACTCCAGAATCTTCTTGTGCAAATGGTCCAAATCCAGAAACGGGATGAGTGGTTCCGTAAATCCCAATGACTGGTTTTTTTAATAAGGCTGCTATGTGGACGTTAGAACTATCCATTCCAATCATGACATCCAGACGGTCCATAATCCCAAGTTCCCCTCGAATCCCTAAATGACCACCTTGTACGATATGAACTTGTGTTAGGTTGTTTTTTAAGATTTCCAATTCCTTGGCTTCATCGCGACCACCGAATAAGAATACATGACAATCAGGAAATTCAGAAACTAAAACTTCCACAAGGCGTTTGCATTTTTCAAAACTCCATTCCTTTAGTGCATGTCCAGCAAAAGGTGCAAAACCAAACCATAACCCATCTTTTTTATCGATGCCAATGGATTTAAAATAATCTTTGGCGAACATTTTGGATTCACCATCTACATTTAACCATGGACCTTTTCGAATTGGTGCATCAAAACCGGATTTTCGAAATACATTTAAGTAACGTTCCACAGTATGGGGGAGTTGGTTTAATTTTTTATTATAACGTCTAGTTTGAGCTAATTTTTCTCTTCGACCTTTGATGATCTTAGAATAAGGGACACCTTTTAATCGGAAAAAAAAGGCAATGAGCCTGGAACGTAAAGAACCATGAAGGTCGATTACATAACCAAATGGCCCAAGTTTATCAATGTCTCTGTACATCCTCCAAAGACCGAGGATTCCTTTGTATTTTTTTAGATTGATACCTAATACATTTAAGTTGGGGATATTATAAAAAAATGGTGCGAAGTTTCCTCTTGTAACTACTGTTAATTGGATATTGGAATATTTTGCTGCGATTGCAATGAGAGCTGGTGTCATTAAGGCAACATCTCCCATCGCTGAAAACCGAAGTACAAGAAGGTTTGTCATTTTTGATTCTTATATAAAGATGGATTTAGATTTTGGTCATTGTACATCTTCATTTGTCGGTATACTTTGACTCGTTTGATCCCTTTGGCATAATCATCAAACAATTCTTCTAAACATTGTTTTAAGTCTTCTCTTTGGTCGAGTAATACAGTTAACTTAGCTTGGCATTTATCAATATGTTCTTTGGTGGCAGATGAATCCTTCCGATTTACCTGTTCTTCCATATGGTAAATTTTTAATTCTAGGATACTCATTCGATCGAGTAACCAAGCAGGGGATTCGGAATTGAGTCTTGCATCTGGTTTTGGTGTCACTGTGCGAAACATCTCGATGACAAAATCATCCAACCTTTCCACCATATCAGTTCTGTCTTGGTTCAATTTGTCGATTTTCCGTTTGAGAGCCACAACTTCTTCTAACGCAATGTCTGGCCTACGGATTTCATCTTCGATGTGCCACTGGATGGTATCGATGTGGTTTTTTTGGTATAATGTGAATTCTAAAGTTCCCTCAGGATAGGGATTGGGATGGGGGGCTTCTTTTTTATGCCAATCCAAAACAGATTCTTGGAAAATAGCGACGGCTTTTATGGCTTCCAATGCTTTCATATCGTAATGCAATTCACGTTTTCATATGGTTTTTGGGGTTCAATCCAAATATTTCTTAGGTTTTTCGCTTTCTTTTACCAAAGCACAAGATCTTTTGAAAAAAGATGTGTTTAGTTGGTATTGCTTATGGCATCCACCCAGATTTTCCTTTGGTAGTCGCCTCCAACCGTGATGAATTTTTTGAACGTCCCACCGAGGGGTTACATGTTTGGGAAACAGAACCTTCCATCATCGCAGGCAAAGATCTAAAAGCGGGTGGGACTTGGCTTGGTGGGAACAAAGATGGGAAAGTTGCTTTCCTCACCAATGTTCGTAATTTCCGAAAACCCCACCATCCCAATCCAAAATCCAGAGGGGAACTTGTGATTCGTTTTTTAGAATCAAGTGACTCCGTATCCTCAGCCCTCTATGCAAACGAAGTAAAGGCCAACCAGAACCTTTATGAAGGATTCAATTTATTCCTCTTTGATGGGAAGGAGGCGTTCGCACTCGGTGGAGATCCATTTGCCACCCAAAAAGTGGAGTTTGGGTTTCATGCGGTGAGTAATGCCAGTTGGGATACCCATTGGCCAAAAACGGAAAAACTTTTGTCCCAAATGAAACCATTGGTAACAAATTGGCAGGAGAAAAATATTTCCAAATCCGAAATCGAATGGGAACTCTTTCGTTCGTTAAATGATGCGGAACTTGTCAGTGATGGGAAATACTTACCAGACACAGGGATTGGGCTCGAACGGGAAAAGAGTCTTTCCTCGGTCCGCATCAAAACTCCTCAGTATGGAACAAGGGCTTCCACTTTAGTATTTTATGGAAAAGAATCTGTCGAGATTGTTGAGAGAACGTTCTCCGATCCGTTATCCGATGGATTTACGGAACGGAGAAATATTTTGATTTGGTAGGTATTAGTCTTCCAATCGGAAATGTTTCATCGGGAAAGCATCAGTGATTTCTTTAACAGCTGCTTTTACCTTTGATTCCCAAGTAACATCACCAAAATGATCTAAGTAATCACAAATCAAATTTCCAACGGCTTCGATTTCTTTTTCTTTGAGTCCTCTTGTGGTGAGAGCGGGAGTTCCGAGTCTGATCCCTGAAGCAACAGCCGGAGGGTTTTTATCAAATGGGATTGCGTTTTTGTTCACAGTCACACCGATATGATCAAGTCCATCCGCTGCATCTTTTCCAGTGAGACCTTTTACAGACACATCTAGTAAAACAATATGGTTGTCTGTTCCACCTGATACCACACGAAACCCTCGTTTTTGGAAAACTTCTGCAAGGACTTTCGCGTTTTTCACAACTTGTTTGATGTAGGTTTTGAATTCTGGTTGGAGTGCTTCTCCAAAGGCAACAGCTTTTGCAGCAATCACATGCATGAGAGGTCCACCTTGGATTCCAGGGAACACTCGTGAGTTTAGAACTTTTTCGTTTTCAGAAGAAGACAAAATGAGACCTCCACGAGGTCCACGTAATGTTTTATGAGTTGTGGTAGTCACAAAATCACATACACCAATAGGACTTGGGTGTTCTCCAGCGACCACCAAACCAGAGATATGCGCAATGTCTGCCATGATTTTGGCACCGATATCATTTGCAATTTCTCTAAATTTATTAAAGTCGATGATTCGAGGGTAAGCAGATGCACCCACAACGATGAGTTTTGGTTTGTGTTCTTTGGCTAGTTTTGCCACTTCATCGTAGTTGATAGTTTCTGTTTTTTCATCCACTCCATAAGGGATTGGTTTGAAATATTTACCACTGATATTGACTGCACTACCATGTGTTAGGTGGCCACCATGTGCCAAATTCATTCCAAGGAAACTATCACCAGGTTCGAGAGTGGCAAGAAATACCGCCATATTCGCCTGAGCACCGCTATGTGGTTGTACGTTTGCATATTCGGCGCCAAACATTTTTTTGGCTCTTTCAATGGCGAGTTCTTCTACTTTATCAGCATTTTCACAGCCGTTGTAGTATCTTTTTCCAGGATAACCTTCCGCATATTTATTGGTCAGTGTAGAGTGGTAAGCTTCAAGAACAGGGCGAGAAACAAAGTTTTCACTCGCAATCATTTCGAGGGAATGTTCTTGTCTTTCGTCTTCTTTTTTTAGGGCAGCATAAACTTCAGGGTCTTGTTTTTGTAAATAACTCATGTCGGAATTTCTCTGTGGAGTGTGTATTCTGGATTTTGGTATTTCTTCTTGCGAATAAATTCAGATTCTCTGAGCACTTGTTTCCGAAAAGTAGAAAAGTCCCTTCCAAAGAAGGAAATGTTTGAAAAATCGGAGGGAAGTGGCTCTTCTAAATACAAAAAAACTTCCCTAACCAAATCGATGGCCCACTTTTCTTCGGAAAAAAAACCAGGAATGGAGGTTAAAAAATCCTTATGGCCTCTTTCCTTTCGGTAATCCGGTTCTTCTGGAGGGTGGTGTAATACTTCGGAAACACGTTCAATGAGACTTTCTTCTAAGATGAGAGTTCCATGTTGGACAATACAATTACGTTTTCGAAACTGTGCGTTTCCTGAGATTTTTTTAAATACACCCTCTTTTTCTAACACAAGGTCTGATTTCCCTTTGGCAAAAGAGTGGATGTTTTGATGGGAGAGGGATTTGGAAATGATTCCTAAAATACGGTCGTAACTTTCTTTGACAGGGAATAATTCCTTTCGTTCCTCTAAGTTAAAATAAAGCGAATAATTGATATTCCCCGAAAGGGAATGGAAAACTGTCCCTCCACCTGACGCACGCCTTGCAATATAACAGAAGTTTGGTTTTGGTTTTTTCCCAAATCCATATTCCCTTACTTCTTTTTCATATTCATTCACTACATTTTCTTTGATATTGCGGTATGGATTTTCAGAAAGCCCAAGGATGATGGAATCTGGGTTTTTCCACAACCTGATCCCCGCAGTGATCCCAGAACTTACCATTTGGATGGCAATGGATTCCTCGATCGCCAAATTGTAGTAAGGCGATCTTGGAGGAGTAGGGGGAAAGAAAAAAACTTTTTTTGTCACTCGTTGAAGTATTTTTGTGAGGCTTCGTTTAAAAACTTACGTTCTTTTCGGGATAAAGACTCCATTCCATTTTTAGAAATTTTTTCTAAGAGTTCATCCACTTTGGTTTTGGCATTTTCTCGTTTTGCCATTTCTTCTTGGTACCGCATAAACCTACGTTTTTGTAAGTAACGAGAGAGTGACCACGTGGGAAGGGAAGACTTTGTGCCTTTCCAACCCGTATACAATTTCATAAGGATGAGTCCACCAATCGCTCCACCCAAATGAGCAAAGTGTGCAACTCGTTCCCCTTGTGCAAACAGTACCATAAGCATCACAATCATCACAAAGTATTTGGCTCTCATGGGAAAAATGAGAAATACCAAAAGTTCACGATTCGGCCATGTCATACCATACGCAACAAGAAGCCCGTAGATACTGGCACTTGCTCCGACAACAACACCTTGTGGAATTCCCAAATATTGGGCTGTGATGGTTCCGATCCCACCTAGTAGGGCAGTGAAAAAATAAAATTTGAGAAAGGCACGTTCCCCCCATATTTCAGCAAGTTCTGAACCAAACATCCAAAGGCTCAGCATATTGAAGAGGATGTGCATAAAACTTCCGTGTAAAAATGCATAACTCACAAGTTGCCAAACCCATCCTCGGAACACAAGTTCGGGTGAGAGACCCAAATAGAGTTCCATAAGGGGAGTGTGAAAGCTGAGTTTTGTCAAAAGTTGCAGAATGAAAAAGATGACATTGACTAAAATCAGAGTTCGGACAACGGGAACCATAGGTGGTCCAAAACGGAGTTCATATCCTGGGGTACGAGAGGCCATAAATTCAAGGTCGTAAATCTTGAGTGACAAGGAAAGTCGATTTCCTAGCATCGAGGAAGTGATTGTGCAACTCTACGGAGTCCGCGGTTCCATTGCGAGCCCACTCCGAAACCAAGACTACCGCAAAAAGATAATCGAGATTCTAGACCTCTACAAACAATCAGGGGCCGAAGGATCTGTGGATGAGTTTTGGCAAAATCTTCCCTACCATTTAAAATTTGTCACAGGATCTGACACAACCTGTGTTTCGGTGACAGATGATGATGGCCAAACCTATGTTTTGGATATGGGGACGGGACTTAGGAATTTAGGTGACGAACTTGTTTCCGAATATTTCACAAACCAATTGAAAAAAACTGTCTCCTTCTTTATCACACATACCCACTGGGATCATATCCAGGGCCTTCCTTTTTTTAAGCCCATTTATTTCCCAGACTTCCATTTGCATTTTTATTCTCCTTATGCTGATTTAGAAAAACGATTACAAAGACAACAAGAACCAGAATTTTTTCCAGTGCCACTGGACGGAACAGGTTCTGCAAAAGAGTTTAAACTTTTTTTCCCAGGCGATGTGTTAGAATTTCCTTCGGGTCTCAAAGTAGAGTGTTACCCATTAAAACACCCAGGTGGTTCGTTTGCGTATAAATTCACGAACCGGGCTGGTAAAATTTTTATCTTTGCTACCGATGCGGAATTTACTGGGGCTGACATGGACCTCATCCATGAATGTTTGCCTTTTTTTGCGGATGCAGACTTACTCATTTTAGATACTCAATACACCTTGGATGAATCCTTTTCCAAATTTGATTGGGGGCACACAGCTTATACCATGTCCGTGAATTGTGCTTCCTCTTGGCGTGTGAAAAACTTAGTGCTCACCCACCATGAACCAAGTTACTCTGATGAAAAAATTTATGATATTTATGAAAACGCAAAACTCCACCAGCAGCAGTTAGGCGAGAAGAAATTAAAAATTCATTTAGCAAGAGAAGGACTTAGATTCCACTTATAATGACTATGAACAAAGAAAAAACACTTCGAATTACCATCACTACCTTCTTTAGTATTGCACTTCTGGGAGGACTCTTTTTTGGATACATTCTTTCCGAAGTGAACAAAGGGAAAGAATTACAAAAACTTGCATCTTACCAACCAACAACTCCTACTAAATTATATGATACCAATGGAGTTTTGTTTGCAGAGTTATACCGCCACAAACAAGAATTATTAAAGTATAGTGATATTCCACCTCATGTGATCCATGCATTTTTATCAGTAGAAGATGATAATTTTTTCAATCACTTTGGTATTGATTTTTTAGCCATTGTAAGAGCTGCGATTAAAAACGTTTTTGCCGGCCGTATTGTCCAAGGTGGATCCACCTTAACCCAACAGTTAGCAAAAACTATCTTACAACAAAGGAAAAAAACCTTTGGACGTAAATTCCTCGAAGCACTTCTCACCTTACAAATCGAACAAGAATACACCAAAGAAGAAATCTTAGAAATTTATTTTAACTTAATTTATTTGGGCCATGGAACAACTGGTTTGTCGTCTGCAGCCAATGTATATTTCCAAAAAGATGTAAGAGACTTAAGTATTGCTGAAGCAGCACTTTTAGCAAGACTTCCTAAAGCACCTGTTACCTATTCACCTTTCAAAAACCCGAAAGAAGCCAAACAAGCGCATATGGTGGTGCTTGGCCTCATGGCAAAAAATGGTTTTATTCCCAAAGACCAAGTAAAGAAAATTCACGATGATTTTTGGGAACGGTATTGGCCTGTTGTCATCACCCAATCTCCTTCACGTTCTACTTGGGGTGCTAAACTCAACCGTGCCCCTTATTTTACAGAGTGGGTTCGCCAAATCTTAGAGAAGGAATTGGGAGAGGAGGCTCTTTACACAGGTGGACTTCGTGTTTATACCACACTTGATGTGAGAAAACAAGAAATTGCAGAAGAAGAATTACGAAAAGGCCTAATCGAACAAGACAAATCTGCATTTGGTGCAAACTTCCGTTATGCGGGGCGTGCCGATCGTGGTCTTGTTTCTTTATACAATTTGTTTGGTTCCATTTTCCCAGTGGGTGTCCCATATGTAACAAGTTTGGATGACAGGCAAGTGTTTCGTCTGCATTTAGAAAAAGAAATGGCACCGGCTCTGGAATTGTTAACGGATTTTATCCCTTCCGAAAACGAAAGTGCAGCAGTCAAAGAATTCCAAAGATCCTCTCTTGTATTTTCTTCCAACTTACACGTAGAAGGTGCTATCATTACCATCGACCACCAAACTGGTTATATCCAAACCATGGTGGGTGGTTCAAGGTTCTCCCCCAAAAACCAATTTAACCGTGCAATGCAAGCGAGACGCCAAACAGGTTCTGCATTCAAACCATTTGTTTATGCAGCTGCTATCCAAAACCGTGCTGTTGGATCGGGAACAGGGATTATGGATGCACCACTTACCACCATTACAGAAGAAGGGGAAGGGTATTCGCCTCAAGACATTTCTGGTGATTTCCGAGGTATGGTTCCTCTGTCTCGCGCACTCTCTTTATCCTTAAACATTGTGTCGGTGCAGGTTCTGATGCGAACTGGGACAGATTCCGTCATTGATTTTGCCTCCAAAGTTACAAAAACAAATAAAGCTAGGTTCCCAACAGGTCCAGCCCTGGCATTGGGAGTTGCAGAACTCACACCTTATGAAATGGCTCTTGGGTATTCTATCCTTGCAAACAAAGGAAAAGATGTAATTCCATTTAGTGTTCGTTATGTGCTAAACCAAAGTGGGACTGTTGTTTATAATAAAGAAAAGGAAGTCCAAGAAACTTTGGCTGAAGAAGCCAAAAATGGAACCATCCAAATCATTCCAGAAGCCACAGCATATATCATCAAACAAATGTTAATCGGTGTGGCAATGGGAGGAACACCAACCCAAGCCTTGCGTGCTGCAGACAAAGGAAATTATAAAGGGGAATCTGGCGGAAAAACAGGTTCTACATCTTCTTATACCAATGTTTGGTATGCCGGTTTTGATCCAAAATACACATCGATTGTTTGGATGGGTTTTGATAAATCCTCTCTTTCTCTAGGAAAGGGTGTCACTGCTGCTGGTGTAGCGGCACCGATTTGGGGGAAAATGTATTCTCGTTTTTACAACGAAGGACCTTATCCAAGTTTTTACCCCAATGGCAAATCGGATGAAATTCCTGCCGATGTGGTTAAGGGTGCCACTTGTGCATTTAATGGACTTTCGCCAGGACCAAATTGCCCTCTCACTGGAAATTTATTCTTAAAACCAATCACGATTGCAGGCCGAACCTTGTCTGTCCCTGGTGGACGGCAATGTGATGGGGACAGAGACCACTACAGATCGATGGATCTAAATGACTTCTTACAACGTGAATTGGAAATCTCTGACGACGAATTGAAGTAAGCCTCAGCTAAAAAATCAGCCTACCAAGACCAGTCAAATGAGAATCAAATCCCTTCTTCCCAACCAAGCAAGGAGGGATTTTTTTTATAATCCCTGTTTTTTTAGGCAATTTCTTGCAAACCACTCAATCTGCGTAATTTTTCAGCAGATTGAAAGGTCCATTCCTTTCCGAATCTCCCGAAACGACAATTCTAAGCGGTTTTAGAGGGATCTCATGTTGGCACGATAGTTGCATCTATTCTCTTGAACAGCAGTTCGGAGGGAATATGAAAAAACTACTCTTAACCATCATTATTTTAGCGATCAACTTCTCAGTGAAAGCTGGAGAGTCCTCCTTTTTGAATGATGATGTAGCTTCCCTCATTGGCCAATACGATAACGAAACCTTAGCTGCCATTTCCAATGAACTTGTGAAAATGGCGAACGAAGAAGAAGGAATGGGAGAGTTTGATTTAGCTTCTACTCATTATGACCGTGCAATTAAAATCCGTGAAGCTATTGGTATGAAATCCCATAAAAGTTTTGCTTCGATCCAATACTTAGCAAGCCAAGCGTATTCGAAAGCTGGTAACTTTTGTGAGGCTTCTACTTATGCAAAAAAAGCAAGTGATGCTTTCCGTGCACATGGAATTTCTAAATTCGAACACAAAGCTGAATTGGAGTCAAAAGAATTTGCAAAGGCTTGTGCGGTGGTGGCTGTTCGTTAAATAAAACTTGTTGTTATGATTCTTTCTAGAGATGGTTACCCTTTTTTGATTCTTCCTTCGAATCAATCCAACTTCACGTGATGATACACGTGGGGTTGGAATTCTTTTTTCCCATACTTACGTATCGCAATTTCAAATAATCTCGTTTTTTCATATGGGATGTCTGATTCCCAAGCAATCCCAAAATTGGCTTCTGTATAACCAGATTCATATTGAAGTGGGTATAAAGATTTTCCGTCATAATAATAGAGTAGTTTATGTTCGAAGTTTTTTGTGGAATCGACAACAAAGACCTCGCATGGAATCCGTTTTGTGAATTGTTTTGTGATTTGGAATTTAGTTTGTTCCAATCGACATTCTTTTACATTCAATTCTTTTGTTGTTAAAAGCACCCATTCCTTTGACTTCTCAATGGAACCTTTCCCAATGATTTGGCGAAATTGCAAGTGGTCTTTGTATACCTTCCATTCTCTCCAAATTTTTTTAAATTCGAAATTTGGTTCAATGTAAATGGATTCTGTCCAAAAGAGTTGGAAATCTTTTGATCCCATCGCTGATTTTTTTTCTGTAGGTCTTTTGTATGAACCAAGGAGTAAATCTGAATCTTTTGGAAATTCTGTTGGTAAAGTCCGTATCCATCCAAGTTTTGGTGTACAAAAAAGTGGGAATAAAAACACCAAAAGAAGAAGGAATTTCTTCTTTTGGTGTAGAGCTGAAATCAAATTGGTATTACAATTTGATTTAGAATTGGAAGTAAATAAAATCTTGTCCACCATCTCCAAAAATTCCGAGTAAAAGTAAAATTACGACGGATAAAATGGGGAGTAAAATATTTTGGAAAGGTTTTAGTTTTTCATACACAAACGGTGAGTATTGGAACCAGTTGAACATAAGTCCTAAAGCAATGAAGGTGGGAAGTTCATCCACTCGGCTTAAGGTATCACCAGTATTTCGTAGAGTTAAAACACCTTTAAAAATTTCATAAGCAACATTTAAGGATTCTGCTCCTCTTGCTGCTGCACGAAAAAATACTCCCGAAAATGTAAATACAATGAAGATCACAATGGTTCGTATGATTCCTGCAAGTGGGAATGTGTCTGGTATGAATTTCTTTTTCCCACGATGGAGGTATAAAGACCTTTCAATCCAAATGAGAGCGCCTAAATACGCCCCCCAAAGGACAAAGGCCCAATTGGCTCCATGCCACAACCCTCCAAGGCACATGGTGATAAAGGAATTCAAATTGGATCGGAAAATGCTCCCTTTACTTCCACCTAACGGAATGTAAATGTAGTCACGTAACCAAGAGGATAATGTGATGTGCCATCTGCTCCAAAGTTCTCGGAAAGACTGTGAAAAAAATGGACCTTGGAAGTTTTCTGGAATTTCATATCCCAGTAAATTAGCAGATCCTCTTGCCATATCCGTATACCCAGAAAAGTCACAATACACTTGGATCGCGAAGGCAAGGACACTGAAGAAAATCGAAAAACTATCGTATTTCGCGGGGTCTAGATACAAAGGAGAAATGATTGGTGCGATGTTTTCTGCAATGATGACCTTTTTAAACAAACCACCAATGATAAGGAAGATTCCCTTTTTCATTCTGTCTGAGTCTATCGTTGGGTGGTCGAGTTGAGGGAGGAAATCCTGTGACCTCATAATCGGACCAGCGATGAGTTGTGGGAAAAACAAAATGAACAAGAAGTAGTCCACAGTGGACATTCTTTTTTCAATGATACCACGGTGGATGTCCACTTGTACAGCAATGATCTGGAAGGTATAAAAACTAATCGCTAGTGGTAAAAAAATACTCCATGAACCAGCAATTTCTTTGAAACTAGGATACCCTGTTAAAGAGTATAATGAATCTGTAATGAAGTAAAAATACTTAAAGAACGCTAAATTAAGAACGTTTAAAATGACAATTGTGTATAAAACACTGTTGTGATTTTCTCCTTTTTCTTTTTTCCGAAACATCCATTCGCTAAACGCATAGTTAACAAGAATGACTAAAAGGAAGTGGAATAAAAAAGGAAAACTAAAATAGGCGTAAAAAATAAGAGAAGAAACCACAAGAAGGGGTTTTCTCCCCTTTTGTGGAATGTTCCAATAGATTAAATAGGTAAGCGCAAATAAAATTAAATACGGAATCGAATTGAATAACATGAATTAGGTAACCTTAAAATTTAGATATCCCATAGGTATAAAAACTTCGAGTTCGTATTTGTTCCAAGAAGTTTATCAGCGATACCAAATGAAATAGGATTTCCTTTCACGTCAGTTGCTTGGTAAATATTTTCCACAGGTACTTTTCCTCTTTGGTAAGTAACAATACGAGGTGATCCTTGTGGGTTGCCTTCATACTTAGGGTGTTTCATGAGTTCGATTACAAAATTATCAAAATAACCGATAAAATCAATCATCCCTTCTTTCTGTGCTTGTTCCGCTGTGAAGATCCTTCCATCACAAATTTCTTTGAGTCTGGATTCAGAAACTTTAGGTCTGCCTTTTTTCACAACATCAAAAAAGCGAGCATACAAACTATCAATGATTGACTGTAAAATTTTTCTTTGTTCCGCAGTCATTTCTGTTGTAGGTGAACCAAGGGCTTTGTTTGGACCAGAGGTAAAGGATTGGTCTTTCACTCCAATTTTGTCTAAACCTTCTTTCACATTGATCCCCGACATGATCACACCCACAGAACCTGTAACAGTTGTTGGGTGGGCACCAATGGAATCTGTTGCCATTGCAATGTAATAAGCACCACTAGCAGCTGTATCCATAAATCCTGCAAAAACAGGGATCCCTTTACGTTCTTTGAATTTTTTCACTTCTTGGTAGATGATGTCACTTGCCGTAACAGTTCCACCAGGAGAGTTGATTTTTAAGATCACACCTTTGACATCAGGGTCTCTCTCTGCACGTTTGAGTGATTCTTTCACTCTGACGACCATCGAATCAGAAGAAGGTCCAAAAAAGGATTCTTTTCCTTCATCAGAAATCATCCCTTCGATGGAGATAATTACGATTTTTTCTTGATCCTTTCCAGCAATGAGTTTCTCTTCGAATTCAGACTTAGCTGTTGGAGGGAATAAATTCATACTATTCCCAATGACACATGATTCTGTAAAAAGAATCGAAAGAAGAACGACGGAACTAATTAGACCAAACTTTCTTAAAGGCATACAAACCTTTCTAAGATGGCAAACTCTGACTTCAATCATTTTTGGGAGATAAATCTTGCACCTACTGAAAACAAAATACTCTAGTTTTGGGACAGAACCCACTGGAGGTGGCCAATGGTTGCATTTGAATCTCCATTCTCCCGTAGATGGCTCCAAAGTTTCTGTGGTTGCAGGCCACAAAGCCCCAGATCCATTTTTTGCTTCAGGTTCGTTTTTGATGTTTCCCTGGGTCAATCGATTGGAACCAAACCCATGGGCGAGAGAGCCATTTTATCCGAGTATCCATTGGTTGACAGATGGGAACGGAATCCCTCTCCATGGGCTCTTCCACAACCTGCCAAGAACCATCCTTTCCGAAACACAAGGGGAGATGGAATCCATTGTCAAATTTTCCATGGACATCCCAAAAACTTGGGAAGGGACATTACTTTCCAAAATCCAAGTGACGGAAGTGTACCAACTTACTCCTTCGGAACTCAAAATCATCTATGAATTAAAGAACCAATCAGAAGAAGAATTTCCCTTTGCACTTGGAATCCATCCCTATTTCCGTTGGAACGAAGAAGAAAGTATCGATGATCTATTCCTCATCGGATCTGGATTCCACCAGATTAAACTCGGAGATTACCTTTTACCTGAACGTATATTAGGTGGTGAGTTGTTACTCAATGGTGAACTTCCACTCATGGGAAAAAGTTTGGATGATTTGTACGGAGCCGCCGGAAATGAAACTCCCTACATTGGTCTATTTTCGATGAACAAAAAGGAGAAGTTACTCATCTCTGGTGGGAATTTTTACCAAGTGTACACTCCGCAAGATAGAAGGTCAATTGCGATTGAACCGATGACAAGCACTGGCAATTTTTTACATTTCCCTGGTGCAAATCCTAGTCTTATCAAAGCACATTCCGAAAAAAAAATTGAATTTTCGATTCGTTTGGATCAATTCTAAAAAAAAATATTCTCTTTATCGAACAAACTGTCTAACAAAAAAAAGAGGATAGTTCCCCAATGTCAGATGCCCTAGTGAATACTTGTAAACAAATTAGTAAAAACCTTTTGGAAATCAAATATTTCGCAGAGAAAAAAAACACTAGCCGAACTTCTGTTTACCGAGCTTTACAAGACCAAAAGATCAATGAAGTCGTGATCGGAAAAAATTCACGTTTCATTATTTTAGATGATGCTGCGAAGAAATGGAAACCTGGTAGACAGGCCTAAATTCATATTCTTCTCCGATTAAGTTGGTTTCAACCCAATCCGTTGTTTCTCCTTCGTTCCATTGGTTCCAAATTTCATTTGGGATCAAGGATCGAATGGAAGTTGGAACCAATGGTTTTAATCCAAAATAAGGTAATAAGTACTCGTCAGATTGGTTTTCGAATAGATAACCTAAAAAACTAAAATAAACCTTACCTAAACTTTTGTCCAAATGAGTGTCTCTTGTTTTGATGTAACACTCACCAAATTTTGGGTAAGGTGTTTTAAATGTTTTATGATGGAATTTGTATTGGATTCCCTTTAGATACCCAATCCTGAGTATCAGTTTGGATGCCCCTGAAACCATTTGTAGATGGCGATGGTCGATCGGGTTCTCTAGTCCATCCATATCCAAACTGGCATTTACAATTTTTACATTTCCTAATTCTAACTGAGATGGTTCCTTCCACCACTGTTCTATGAATTTCCAATCTGTTGTTTTCTTTTTAGGTGTTGTTTGATTTTCGATGTTTGATCGTAATATGTCTGTTAAGTGAGACTTCTTCTTTTTTCCAAATGACTTGGGAAATAAAAAAAAGGTAATCGTTTCCAAATTCGAGAACTCATACAAAAAATCGAAGGAAACGCTCGAATGAGACAATGCTTCCGGTTTGGTTTTCCAGGCGGTGACTTGGAAGGGATGGAAGTTGTGAAATCCCGATTCTTCCCAATCAAGGATCCTTTTTTGTAATTTGGTTTCTACAATAGGGAGATGTTTTAAGGAAATTGAGAGTTCAAATGTTTTTGGGAATTTCCACATCTTTTATACCAATCGGTCGATCTATGATAACAAGATGAATGATTTAGCCTTTGAGAATCAAAGTTTTTTATGGGGGAATGAAGCAGGGCCCATACGGATCCTTTCGGAATACCTACATCCCAAGGCGGAGTTCAATGAACATGGAATTACTGATACCATTGTTGTTTTTGGATCGGCGAGGATCCCGTCTCAGGAAAAAATCCAACCCGGAAAACCTTCACCCTTAGAAGGCTTAAGCCAATACTACGAGGAAGCCAGAGAGTTTTCCCGATTGATTTCGGAATGGGCAGAAGTTTTAAAACTAGATGCCCCAAATCGTAATTTGCTCATTTGCACAGGAGGTGGACCTGGGATCATGGAAGCAGGGAACCGAGGTGCCAAAGAAGCAGGGGCAAAATCGGTTGCGTTAAACATTGTCCTTCCTCACGAACAACACCCGAATCCGTATGTGAACAAAGAACTTACATTTGAGTTTCACTACTTTTTTATGCGTAAACTTTGGTTTATGAAAACGTGCCGAGGGATGATTGCATTTCCTGGTGGATTTGGAACCTTTGATGAATTATTTGAAACCCTTACCCTTGTCCAGACTGGAAAAAAAAGTAGGATTCCCATCCTTCTCTATGGAACAAAATTTTGGACGGAAGTGATCAATTTCAAAAAATTAGCGGAGATGAAGCTGATTTCGGAAGAAGACCTACATTTATTTGGATTTGCTGACAGTCCAGTGGAGGCACTTCGATTCTTTCAGGAAAAGATTCGTTTCGAATTGACCCATTCTGAGGGTACAAAAACATAGCGAAACAAGGTAATAATTATGGCTAGAACATGTGTAGTAACCGGAAAAGGAACAACGGCTGGGAACAACGTATCCCATTCTCATAAAAAGAATCGCCGTATCTGGAAGGTGAATGTGATCACAAAAAAAATCTTCTTGGAAGACGAGAACCGTTGGGTTCGCGTTAAGATTTCTACACGTGCTTTGAGAACCCTTCGTAAAAAAGGTTTGAAAGTGGCAATCAAAGACCACGGCGGTGATATCTCCGCAATCACTCCTAAAAAATACGTAGGAATCACTCCAAAAGCACAACCAGCAACTTAAATCTTAGATTTCGTTGTTCTGGATTGAAACGATCCAAAAAAACTCCCAATATCACCGAAGTATACCGTCTCCTTGAGGCGGAATTCGGTGTCGTCGAAACCCCCCTTACATTTACAAAACCTTATGAGTTGGCAATCGCTGTCATCCTCAGTGCACAGTGTACGGACGAACGTGTGAACCAAGTCACACCAGAACTCTTTCGTACCTTTCCGACTCTTGAGTCTTTTGCGAAAGCACCTTTATCCGCGATTGAGAAAAAAATCTTTTCCACTGGGTTTTATAAAAACAAAGCCAAAAGTATCCAAGGTTTTGCGAAAATGGTGTTAGCAGAATTTGGTGGTGAGATTCCTAAAACAATGGAGGAGGCAATCAAACTCCCTGGGTTTGGAAGGAAAACAGCCAATGTGGTGCTTGCTGAAATTTATGGTGTGGTGGAAGGGTTTGTTGTGGATACCCACGTAAAACGATTAACCAAACGACTTGGATTTACAAAAAAAACAGATCCCGTACAAATTGAACGGGAGATGATGAAAATCACGCCTAAGGAAATTTGCCGAAACCTATCTCTTTACCTAATATTTCTCGGTCGTAAGTACTGCCAGGCTCGCCGGACGTTTTGTTCGGATTGTCCTCTTTCTTCCCTATGTCCTTCTTATTCGGAGTCGGTTTCATAAGACCTTCTTCTGTTTCCGATTCCTTTCTCTGTTTCCAAGAACGATTGCGGTCTGTTAAATTGATGGATTCTACTTTGTAATCCAAACGAATCAGGTTTCGTTTGCGATAGTATAAATTTAAAGTACCAAGTCTTCCGTAGTCTTTAGGGCATTCCACTTGGTGGACATTGGAAAGGTAACGAAACCTTGCCTGTGGTTTCCCTTCGACGAGTAAAAATACTGGGAGTTCGGGATTGTTTTGAACCGGGATGAGAGGGATTTTCATTTCGTCTTCTGAACTGACATATACGATCCAACCATCAAATTCGTCGGTGTTTTTCGCATTTAAGAGCCCGTCTATGGAACCTAAACCGAGTTTGACGGGGCCATGGTCCATTTCGATGGTTTTTGTCAGGTTAAATCCATCGAAGGGGAATTCTAATGGTTTGTCTTTTTGGGAAAATGGGTACAACATGTACCCTTTCCCTCGTTTCAGATCTAAATCCATTTTTTCCCGTTCCACAAAACCAAGGAGGGCACTGAGACCACCACGCCCTTCCTCATCCATTTTTGTGAAAAGTTCCTTGCCACAGTGAAAAAACATACGTAAAGGTCGGTCTTCCAGGCTTTCATGCGCGAAACTGGAAGAAAGTGAAAGAAAGTACCCAATTGTCAAAATAGACCAAAGGTTTCTTTCAAGAAAGGAAAGACGGATATTCATATTTTGTGACCTTGGTTCTAAGAACGGAAGAATTCGAAACAGAATGAACCAAAAAACCTGATCTCTGTCTAAACTAAGGGCAGAAAGGATGCCATGAACTTCTTCAAAAATCTATTTCTCTACGCTAAAATGGTTAAATTTTCCCATACACTTTTTGCTTTACCTTTTGCTGGGATCAGCTTCGTCCTCGCTTACCTTGAATCGAGTCTCGATACAGGTGATCTGCTTCGAATCGGTGCCCTGATCCTTGTTTGTATGGTCAGTGCTCGTAGTGCTGCCATGGGTTTCAACAGGTATGTGGATTCAGAAATTGATGAAAAAAATCCCCGCACTCAAAATCGAGAAATCCCTGCCGGGAAAATTTCTAAGGTATCGGCGTTACTCTTCATAGGGCTTTCTGCCTTCATTTTTATCTTTGCTAGTTTTTTTGTGAACAAACTGGCTTTCTTACTTTCCTTCCCCGCACTTTTCATTTTATTTCTGTATTCTCTCACCAAACGGTTTACTTTGTTTTGCCATTTGGTTCTCGGTTTTGCGATCTCTCTGGCGCCACTCGGTGCTTGGATTGCCATCACAGAAACTGTGAATTTAGTTCCCATTTTATTTTCACTAGGACTTTTATTCCATATTTCCGCATTTGATGTGTTATATGCCATTCAGGATATGGATTTTGATGCCAAAGAAAAACTCCATAGCATTCCTTCCAAATTAGGGGAAACTAAATCCCGTATCATCGCTGTTATCTTGCATACTCTTTCGTTTGTATTTTTTATCCTCGCAGGGATTAGTGCCGAACTTGGGTTTATGTATTTTTTAATCCTCTCTGTGATTGGGATTTTGGTGTTGTATGAACACAAAATCTCTTACCAATACAAACAAAAGGATCTCCCACTTATTTTTTACCAAATCAATTCCTGGATCAGTGTAGTTTTGTTTTTGGCCATCCTATTTGATAAATGGAATGAGTTTTTACTGAAGATTTCCTCTGGAATTAGTTTTCGATGAAACTTGTTGTGGGTCTCGCAGGTGCTAGTGGTAGCATTTATGCTGCTCGATTTTTAAAAGCATTGTATGAGATCGAAGGGGAAACCTACATCACATCAAGTCCCGCATCTTTACGTATCTTTTCAGAAGAATACGAAACGACAGTGAAAACCACTGAAGACATTTTGTCTTTTGTGGAAGAGAAGTGGAAGGTAAAACCCAAACACAAATTCCATGTTCGTAATTTTTTTGATATCGGTTCTGACATAGCCAGTGGTTCCAATGTTTGGGATGCGATGGTTGTGATCCCTTGTAGTATGAAAACCGTTGCTTCTATGTCCGCAGGTCTCACAGAAAACTTAATCGAACGAGCCGCCGATGTGACCTTAAAAGAAAGAAGGCGTCTCATTGTAGTCCCGAGAGAAACTCCCTACAACCGCATCCACCTCAGGAACATGTTAGCGTTAGATGAAGCAGGGGCCATCCTCTTACCTGCATCCCCTGGTTTTTACCAAATGCCAAAATCTTTGGATGACCTTGGCGATTTTATCACGGGGAGGATTTTTAATCTAATCGGTCTCCCCCAAACTCTGTTCCCTAAGTGGGAGGGGTAAAGTTTCTAAAATACGCAGTTGGTTTCCCATTTTCACCTAAGCATACGTAGGTGATGTCACTTTCGATGACGGCGGCCATTTTCCCTGTTTGGGGGTGGTTAGTAATGGCAAGTGTTCTGGAAGTGATGGAAGATTTTCCATATTTTACAATCTTTCCATAAATTTGGATGATGTCACCTGCCCTTGCTGGGGAACGAAACACCACATTGTCCATACTCATCGTGACGATATTGGTGTACCGAATTTTGTTCATGACATACATCGCCATTCCCTCATCAATCCAGGAGAGCATTTTCCCACCAAAAAGATTGTTATGGTAGTTTAAATCGTCTGGTTGGACCAAGTGTTGGGTGACTAGTTCCATATCCCGCAGTTTGTTCTGAATTGTCTCGACCATAAATACCAAAAAATATGTTTTCGATTTATTCGATACCAAAAACCCTAGAGAAAAGATTTCTGCCCTATGTATGAATACTCCCACAAAAACATTTTAGACACCTTACAATTTTCCAAAGAAGACCTTAATTTCCTAATCGAAAAAACAAATCGAATGAGTGCCCTACATGAATCGGGAAAGGCGTTTGGGATCCTTCACGGGAAACTCCTGGCTTCCTTGTTTTTTGAGGCAAGTACCCGCACTCGGATGAGTTTTGAAGCTGCCATGGAACGATTAGGTGGAAGGCTCATCTCCACGGTAGGGTTTCAGTTTTCTTCCATTTCGAAAGGGGAAACTTTGTATGATACCATGAAGATGATTGAAGCCTATTGTGATATTGCTGTGATCCGCCACCCCGTCGAAGGTTCTTCTCGGATTGCCGCAGGTGCAGTCAACATCCCTGTGATCAATGCAGGAGATGGGGCAGGGCAACACCCGACACAAGCACTTCTCGATTTATATACCATCTTTTCGGAAAAGAAGAAAATAGATGGGTTAAACATTGCTTTCATCGGGGACCTAAAGTATGGACGGACCATCCATTCGCTCATCAACCTCTTACGCCATTATCCAGTGCATTTGTATCTCATCAGTCCCGAAGAATTAAAACTCCCTGAAAAGTACAAAAAGAACTTAGAAGGTTTTCCCATGACTTGGGAAGAAACAACCGACATCAAAGCCATCTGGGATGCAGATGTTGCGTATGTGACACGAATCCAAGAAGAAAGGTTTCCTGATCATAGAGAGTATGAAAAACTAAAAGATATCTATAAAGTGAATAAGGAACTTGTCCTTGCGTCCAAAAAAGACACAACTATCCTCCATCCACTCCCTCGTGTGAATGAACTATCCACTGATGTGGATGATTTGCCAAATGCAGCTTACTTTCGTCAGGCGAAGTATGGAGTTGTTGTCAGAATGGTTTTACTCTGCCTAAGTCTTGGGGTCAAATTTGACTAAAAAAATTTGGACTTTGGAAGAAGCAAGGGAGATCTTACCCCTTGTCAGAGATATCACAAAAGAATACTATGTTAAGGCAAGTGTTCTCGCAGATGATGTACGAAACAAAATGTTACCTGAAAATGTTTTGGAATCGAAAGAGGAAGAAATAGGGGACATCATCAAACATTGGACAAACGAAATCTTAAATTTGAAAATTGATGTTAAGGGTTTGTGGCTCGTAGACTTCGATCATGGCAACGGATTTTACTGTTGGACATGGGGCGAAGAAGATGTGTTATACGAACATGGTTATCATGAAGGATTTAGATCGAGAAAACTCATAGAGGAAAATAAAGAAGAAAATGACTCAGATAAATGAAAACTATTTAAAATTAAAAGCGGGATATTTATTCCCTGAGATTGGAAGAAGAGTAAAAGCTTATTCAGAAGCCAACCAAAATGCAAAAATCATCCGACTTGGAATCGGAGACGTAACACTTCCACTTGCACCAACCATTGTCAATGCAATGGTAGATGCGGCCAAAGAAATGGGAAGTGCAGGTGGATTCCATGGGTATGGACCAGAACAAGGGTATTCTTTCCTCATCCAAAAGATCATCGCTCATGATTATATAGCACGTGGTGTACAAATCGCAGAAGACGAAGTATTTGTTTCTGATGGATCCAAATGTGATTGTGGAAACATCCAAGAGATTTTTTCCCTCGATAGTAAAATTGCCGTCGTAGACCCTGTATATCCAGTATATGTAGATACAAATGTGATGGCAGGAAGAACTGGAGAAGTAGGACCTGATGGACGTTATGCGAACATCATTTATATGCCTGCGACTGAAGAAAATAATTTTGAACCTGATTTTCCAAAAGAAAAACCAGATATCATTTATCTTTGTTATCCGAATAACCCGACAGGAATGGTCGCAACCAAAGCCCGTCTCACAGAATGGGTGAACTATGCCAAAAAAATGGGAAGTATCATCCTTTACGATTCCGCGTATGAGTCTTTTATCCAAGACAAAGAGATTCCAAAATCCATTTATGAAATCCCAGGAGCCAAAGAAGTGGCAATGGAATTTCGTTCCTTCTCCAAAACTGCAGGGTTTACGGGAACTCGTTGTGCCTACCTTGTGATCCCGAAAGACCTAAAAGGAAAAACAAAATCAGGAGAAGAGGTGAGTTTTAACTCTCTTTGGAACAGACGCCATACAACCAAATTCAATGGTGTATCGTATGTCACACAGAAAGGGGCGGAAGCTGTGTTTTCCACCCAAGGACAAGTGGAGATCAAAGAACAAATTTCCTACTATATGGAAAATGCAAAACTCATTCGCGAAGGTCTTGCTAAGGCAGGTTACAAAGTGTTTGGTGGAACGAATGCTCCTTACATTTGGTTAAAAACCCCACGTGGACTCAAATCTTGGGAATTTTTTGACGAACTCCTAGGAAACGCACAAGTGGTTGGAACTCCTGGATCTGGGTTTGGACCGGCTGGAGAAGGGTATTTCCGACTTTCTGCGTTTGGAAAACGAGAAGATGTCATTTCTGCCATCGAACGCATCCAAAAAATGTAAAATTTAGTCCTGGTTTTTTCCATAGCTCCGATATATAAAACAAGGTAGAGCTATGGGAAAATGGAAATTCATCCTCTTTTTTGCAATGGTTGTGGGACATATCTCCCACATCAATGCAGTATCTCCAGAACAAACGAATTTGGGGATTTTGATCTTTGAAAACAAAGAAAACTTAAATTTTATCAATGTGGCACTCAGTAATTTGGCTCCTTCACAAGAAGAAGCACAAAGCACTGCCCAACCAGGAACAACCCAAACCCCAGATCCTTCCAAAAAGAATTTGGATTTTGATTATTTCAAACTCCTAAAAGCAGCAAACCAATCTGACTTTAGTGGAAACATGTGGTACTTACAAAGTAATTATGTGTATGGATTCCGCCAACTCAGACAAGCCCAAGGGGAACTCAAAAATATCTTTGAAATCGTATTACAAAAATACATCGAAGATGCAAGAGCACTTTTGGAAGCAGCAGCGCCTGCCATCATCAGATCAAATGATAGCAACGCAAAAGCTTTGTTACGTTTAGGTTTTCGTGACCTTCGTTCCTCGGAAGATCTTTACACAACTGGTCTCAATTCAAGCCCTCACCAATACCGTTATAAACTTACGCTCTACAAAGAAGGGATTTTGACACTTCGTCGTGCAAAACGTTTTGCCATCCTTGCGATGATTTATAGCAAAACTCCAGATGAGGATAAACCTGAATACCAATACCGTTCCAATGAAGACCTAAAAGAAGCTCGTAACGAAGAAAAACAACGTAACTACGAAAAGGTGAGAGATACCCTCATCAACTTCATTGAAAACAAACGTATGGAAAGAACTGTTGTCCCTCCAGGAAACCCAGATGCAAAACCATTGGATTTACTAGAACAACATGATGATAACTACGGTTTCATCACTTCTAAAAAATTAGATCTACTGCTTGAAGCTAATGCACAAATCAAAGAGACGGAAGGGGCAAGACGTGAATCAGTTCCTCCAACTCCAAAATTTGATGAAAACGGCAAAGCGATTTATCCGGAAGAAAAGAAGAAATAAAATGAAGTTTTTTACAAGTGTGATTTTACTTTCTTTTTCGTTAGGACTCGTTGCCAAAAGTACGATATCTTACCGGGAAAGGAAAAAACAATTGGATGGAAAAATTGCACTTGTATTAGAGCTGAAAGAACACCTTAAACTTGAACCTGAGGTAGGAAAATCTTCTGTTGAATCCATTCGTGACCAAGTAGAAGAAACCTACCGCGTAGGAAAACGTGCGGAAATCGAAAAAGTTTTAACCCTTGCGGAAGGTGAGATCCTCATCACACAACGAAAACTTTGTATCCCCATGGAAGAAGTCACAACTGGGCTCTACCAAAAAGCCATGGGGCATTGGATCCAAATGGAAAATGACGAAAAGTCTGGGTCGAGTCGATTGGAGTGGGATACAAAAGATAAAATCCAACGTTATTTAGTGATGGCAAAAAGTGAAAAAGACCATGCAAAAGAATACTTTTTGTCTGGAAATTACCAACTTTCCCTACATACCTACAAACGATCGCTAGTGTATAGTTTACTTACGTTACGTACCCAAAAATCAGAAATTCCAGAAACCTACCAAAGTGCAGATACCGCATGGGTGCAACCCATTTGGATGAACCTCCACAAACAAAAGCAAAACTCCATCCAAGAAAACTAAAAAATTTTCATTTTCATTCACACTAATTTTCAAAGAATGACTGCTTAGTGAAGTTTGAATCACTTTATCGTCATTTTTTGCTCACAAGAGCCACTCACATTCCCGTTGTAAACGAGAAGGGGGAACTTGTTGGATTACTTTCCAAAGAGAGAGTCCATCGTGAGTTGTCTGACCTCGGGAAAGAAAGAGAAGATCTGGACAAAATTCCTTTAGAGATTTTGGAAACAGAACTGAACGAATCCATTCTATTATATTTTAAAGAAACTTCTCTCATTCCCGTGATTGGCATAGATGGTGATAAAAAAGACAATTGGGACAAACCAAGATTCCTTGCAGCTTTCACCAAACTAGAATCCAAACAAGTCCGAGATCCAAAACTGGATGGTATCGAATCCAAACTCGAGAAAAAAAAAGAAAACGTGGATTCCGTCCAGTGGTTTATGGAACTCATCCTTTCCCATTTCCCTGATGGCCTTTTTGCAACTGACGTAACAGGTGGAACTATTTTTTATAATGAAAGTTTTGAAAGGGATATTCTCACAAAATCATTGTTTGATGACTCGATAGAAACTGCTGAGAAGTATTTACACAATTTAAATAGAGAAGTCCTCGCATCTTACCTAAAAGAACATGATTTGAGTTTGGGAAAAGAAGCGGATACAAATGTCCTAACAACCATGTTACCAGACTTACAATCCCAAGTAAGGATCATCACTTTAAAAAAAGAGAAAAAGGTAGTTGGATTTTTGTACCATTTTGTTTCAAGTAGTGTTGGTTTTGGGGCTGGAAAAACAAAATCGGAATTCCCTGATTTGGACATGGCTTTTTTTTCGAAACTCCCTCTGGAAACTGTCCTTGCGGAAATGGAAGCCCACTATATCCACAAATCCTTACAAAGGAATTCGCAAAATATATCCCATGCTGCAAGTGAACTCGGTATTCCACGTACAACCTTACAAAATAGAATTCGATTTTTAAATTTATCGGAACGTTTCCAAAACAATAAAAAGGAACGAGTGGTCATCCCGAGAAAACGATCCGAAAAACAACTGGATTCGGAAAAACAGTCCTCTTCCCAACCCAAAACATCGCAAAAAAAACAAAGGCTCCCTAAGAAAAAACAAAATCCAAACTCAACCAAAAAAGGAAAATCAGAGAAACGAACCACTTCTCCTCCGAAAAAACAAGGAAATGGGAAACAAGGGACCAAAACGAAGGCAAAACCAACACAAAAGACAAAAAAAAGACGTTGACGAAAATGGTGCAGAAACGATTTTTTCATTACCGTTTGAGAAAACACCTCCGCACTTCGCTGTTTCACTTGCATACATAACTTGCACAAATGGTTTCCCGAATTTTATCAAATACTCTAACAAATCAATGTAGAACAATCTATGGCATCACGCAAACAAGAAGAAATCCAAGTTAATCCCCCCGAAGAACCAACTGAATATACAAATGGCATCATGGACCAAGACGATGCTTCCGAACCACCGAAACAATTTAAGAAAAAAAAGAGCCGGTATGAAGGACCTATTCCTCCTCCACTTGATTTAGTAGAACTCAAGAAAAAAAACATCAATGAACTTGCTGACCTTGCGAAAGGTTTGGGAGTGGAAAACACTCATGGTTTGAAAAAACAAAACTTGATGTTCGCTCTCCTACAAGCACAAACCGAAAAAGATGGACAAGTGCATGCTGCCGGGGTAATGGAAAGACTTCCTGATGGTTATGGTTTCTTACGATCACCTGACTACAATTATGTGCCAGGTCCAGATGATATTTATGTTTCTCCATCTCAAATTAAGTTATTTGGTCTTCGTACGGGGGATACTGTAACAGGTCTTATTCGGCCACCAAAAGAAGCAGAACGATTTTTTGCGATGTTACGAGTGGAATCCATCAATGGTTTCCCTGTTGAAGTTGCTCAAAAGAGAAATTTATTTGATAACTTAACACCTCTTTATCCTAACGAAAGGATCAATATGGAATTTGATCCAAGCCATTTGGATACACGTGTGATTGATCTTATGTGTCCAATTGGAAAGGGACAAAGAGCACTCATTGTGGCTCCTCCAAGAACTGGTAAAACAGTTCTCATGCAATCCATTGCCAATGCGATCACTCGTAACCACCCAGAAATTTTTCTCATCGTTTTACTCATTGATGAACGTCCGGAAGAAGTAACCGACATGGCTCGCCATGTAAAGGGTGAAGTTGTGAGTTCTACGTTTGACGAACCAGCACAACGACACGTACAAGTGGCTGAGATGGTCATCGAAAAAGCGAAACGACTTGTGGAACACGGCAAGGATGTGGTCATCCTTCTCGACTCGATCACAAGGCTTGCCCGTGCTTACAACCAAGTGGTTCCCACATCTGGAAAAATCCTTTCCGGTGGTGTGGACTCCAATGCCCTCCACAAACCAAAACGTTTTTTTGGTGCAGCAAGGAATATTGAAGAAGGTGGGTCACTCACCATCATCGCGACCGCCCTCATTGACACGGGTTCCCGAATGGACGAAGTGATTTTTGAGGAATTTAAGGGAACGGGAAATATGGAAATCCATTTGGACCGAAAACTCGCTGACAAACGAATTTTCCCTGCCATCGACATCAACCGCTCAGGAACTAGGAAAGAAGAACTCCTCCTACCACAAGACACCCTCACTCGTGTCTTTATCCTTCGAAAAGTACTTTCTCCTATGAGTATCACCGAAAGTATGGAACTATTGATTGAAAAAATGCGTGGCGCGAAGACAAACGACCAATTCCTCGCCAGCATGAATACGAACTAAAAGGGCCACCATGAAAACTGACATCCATCCAAAATACGTTGCTGCCAAAATTAAATGTGCTTGTGGTACTGTGATTGAAACACGTTCCACTGCAGGGGACATCAGTGTGGAAATTTGTTCCAACTGCCACCCGTTCTTCACAGGAAAATCCAAACTTGTGGATACAACAGGCCGCGTAGACAAGTTCAAGAAAAAATACAAAATGAAGTAAGAGGTCTTTGCCTCACAACCGTCTAAACTATAACGGGGGAACAACTCATGGCAGTAATGGACTTTGCTCGCTACAAAGAAATCAACGACCAAAGGATGAATTACCGTGAGATGGAAGACGCAACTGTTGTCTCCTATTACCGCAACACAGGTTGCGGAGACGGTTACCGCATCTATCTTAAGTTAAACGAGAATCAAGTTGTGGAAGACGCAAGTTATACCACAACAGGTTGTGGGTTTGGGATTGTGGCACTTGCCATGGCAACTGAATATGCCAAAGGGAAATCCATTTCTGATTTAAAAACCCTTACCCCAGAAACTCTCGAAACATTATTTGAATTCCCAGAACGTAGGAAAAATTATCCAGAATCGGCTGTTGCTGCTCTCAAAAAAGCGGTAGAAGATTTTGAATCGGGCCAAGGTGTTCCGAAAGAAAATCGAATCACAAAAGCACAAACGATGGAACTCCTTCATAAACAAGGCCACCTAAGGGAGGCTAAGTTATCTAGTGTCATGTTAGAAAAAGAAAAATTGGACGGAGTCGATTTTTCAGGCGCTGACCTTCACAATGCCTTCTTACAAAACTCTAGTTTTGTGGGAGCGAACTTCCAAGGTGCGAATCTGAAGGCTTCTTTTTTTAACGGAGCAGATTTGCGTAACGCCAATTTTCGAGGTGCCGACCTACGTTTTGCAAAACTAGCTTCGGCCAAAATTGAAGGTGCTGATTTTACTGACGCCATATATGATATTGGAACTCGGGTAGACCATAGCCAAATGTACATCTTTGATGTGATGAAAAAAGCAGGGAAAGATCTCTATTTAAAAACTGGGGAAGGGGAATGAAACCTGGCGATAAAGCTAAACTCACCAAACAAACCTTTCTCCATAAAGGGATTTTTATTTTTACTGGTTCCACCGTTGAAATCAAAGAGATCCAAAATGAGAAGGCAATTGTCGTTTATAATGACAAAGAAGGATACCCTCACGATTTAGAGATGGATCTCGCTGATTTGGCACCAGTTTCCTAAGCCCGATTTTCTTGACACAAAAGAAGAGAATCGTAACGTATTGTTAATCCAAGTATGTTGATTCAAAGCCACCGTCAGGAAAACCACCTGTTACTCTCCATCCAAAGGGATGTCCTGATGGAAAATTCACGCGAGTTTTACCAAGAGTTTGAGAAAGCAATTGAAGGTTCCAATTTTGGGAAACTGACAATGGACTTTCATTTGGTGAAATTTTTGGATTCGAGTGGGATTGGAGCTGTGATCAAAGCATCATCTGCCCTTCACAACCGTGGTGTGGAAATTTTTGTGACCAACCTCAATAAAAATTTAAACTCTGTTTTTCGTTTGTCTGGGCTGAATCATATCCTTTCGATTTTGACTTTGGATGAATACCTTTCCAAATTCCCAGAGTTCCAACAAACTCTAGAGGCTTAAACTAATATGAAATTCTTTTCACTCCTTCTACCATTTTTCCTTTTGATCGGTTTTTTACAATCCTGTGCCTCTGGAGTTAAATCGAGATCCTTACTCTTTCGAAGTAATGAGTTTGCGATTTATACAGTTGCAAGGGACAAAATCAATTTAAAACAAGAAACCTCAGTTGCCAAAACATTCGCTCACCCAGTAGAACTTACGGAAGATAAAATTTTAGACCTACTCGGTAATATTCGATTCCGAGAAGAGAGTTCCTATGGAGATGTGAACCAATACATCTTTGAAGAAAAAGAAATCAAAGAGTTTGCTCTCGATTTGGTGGATGGATTACAAAAATTAAAACCAGACCAACTATTACTTGTGATCTCAAAATACAACCCAGTGAAATCTGTGGTTTCTCATTACTCAAGAACTGCGTTTTATATTTGGTCAACAGACACATCCATTGAGATTTTATTTGGCGAATTACAAAAAGAAATCTCTTATGATGAACAAGGGAATTATTTTGATTGGTCAAACATCCCTGATATCCCTTTTGAACATTTCCCTCAATCTACTTATGTTTTACAAGGACAGGGTTTTAGTTTTAAAAAGGTAGGCGGGTTTCGTAACCGCCACTGGCTTGTGTTTGATAAAACCGACTTGTCGAAATTGAAATTTGAAAAACGAAAAAAAAATTCGAATGAAATTTCTAACTCAGTGGATGCGGATATGAAAGCAGATAAAAAAATATCTCGAGATGAAGAGGATGGAGTGTTATTAGAGGAGTAAGTCATCCTCTTTTCGAATCACATTTCGTTCTGTTTGAATAGAACCATCGGTTCCTAAATAAAATTTCGTCTTTCCGACAAGTGAACTCATTCCCATCCGGTAATTTTTCCCTGCACCAAAACTCAAGTCCACACCTGGGTATACTTCTCGTTCAACGTCTACAAAGGCATCTGGATTTGGTTCATAGGATCCTAGTGCAGTTTCAAACTGTTTGATTTGAGTTTCTAAAACTTTTGTAAATTTATCATTGGCATCTTTTAATTTGGTGATGGTATCTTTTTCTTCTTGGCTCAGTTCTTTTTTTTGGCTTTTTTCCACAAGTTTTGTGAGTGTGAGTTGGACTTTATGAAGGGTGATTTCTTTTTCTGAAATTTCTTTTTTCATTCGGTTGAGCTCATCTAAGAGTTCAGGTGGAGTACCGATGGCTACCTTGGTTTTCGTTTCGACGACAGCACCGAGTTTCGCACAAGTGAGTGAATTTCCTGCAATGATGGTTCCTCCAATCACTTCTCCACGACCACCGATCACACGGATAAAATCCTTTGCTGAAATTTCCGAGTGCATCACAGCTTCTTCGACAAAAATAGAACCTTGGGCTGTGAGTTTTCCTTGTTCTACAAATTTGGCGTAAATATTTCCTTCTGATTCGATGTAACCTTCTCCTCGGCCCATAAAACCACCAGAAAGGACAATGTCACCTTTGGCTTTGAGAAAGGCTTTTCCAACAGAGTTACGAATGATGATACTGCCACTGGTTGTAAGACTAAATCCGTCTCCAATTTTTTCTTCCACAATGATGGTACCAGGAAAATCAATATTCCCAGTGGAATAATCCACAGCTTCTAATTGGATCACTTCATCTACTTTGATTTCCCATGCTGCTGATAGAACAGGACGACCTGCAATTTTAGCGTACAGTTTGTCCTCTTTCAGTTCTACATTTGGTCCAAGGATCCATTCGACAATTTTTTCTTCTTGGTAGGGTAGGATGGTGCCTGTAACTGTTTTGCCAAACTCACCTTTTTTCGGTGGGATTTTTTCAGCGATTAAGTCACCCGGTTTAACGGATTGGATGACACCAATGTTTTTATAATTGATTCTTCCATGTTCATCTTCTTCTAACTGTGGTTTGTTGTCAGATCGGAAGTAAATTTTAATTTCACCATCTTTGCCAGGGATCGGTTGGACACCTCTTGCAATGATATACGGTACAAAAAATTCAGGATTTTTGATTTGGTTTTGGATGACAGAATCGATGATCCCAACTGAAATTCCGACGGCTGCGATTTGTTCCCTTAATTGGTATTCGGTAAGGAGTGGCCCACCATGTTTCGGAGGGTGGAGTACCATTTTTGCTTCCATACCATCATCGGAAACACTGATGTCTGCATAAGAGGGAACTGGATCCCCTTTGGACCATGTTCCAATTTCTACTGGTTTTCCATCGGCAAGCACTACGATTTTTTTTAATTGTTCGGTTTGGTAACCTTCGACTCCGAAGAGTTGCACACGTGCAAGGACATCTTTGTATTCTACTTTTTTGCCTTTTGCACCAGGTTTGGTGATTTTTAATATGGCTTTTCCATTGGAATTTTCGATTTGGAAATAACCATTTTCGGATGCTTCCAAGTCTTGTAAGATTCGATCGGTATAAGAGTCAGGGCCTGGCATTTATGTATATTCTAACAAATGACGAACCACATCTTCTTCACCATTTGTTTTTAGTTCCGATTTGGGAGTCATTCCATCCACTGTTCTCATGTATGCCAGGGCTTCTTCAAATTCACAAGAAATAATTTTTTCTAACGGCAAATAGACCGATTGAAAATACAAATCAAGAGCACCAACGAGATAAAGATACTCGCTGAAGTCTCCACGATCTGTATAAAGAATTGGAGTTTTTGCATAATAACATTCTGCTAAAATTCCATACCCAGGTTTTGTACAAACAAAATCAGAAGCTGCCACCAAATCCGGGTAATGTGAGACTTCAGGTACCAAAATTCCATCAGATTGAATGCCAGGAACTCCAAACGCAACAAGTTGGATATGATTAGGCAATAAATCTGTATGTAACCTATGTCCTTCTAAACCGTAAGCTCCAAAGGAAAGCAGGATATAAGTGATTTCATCTCGGAACCCAAATTGTTTACGAGCCATCTCCTTCGATAGAGTTGGTTTTCTCCCAACAAGACCGATACTCGATCGTTCTAAAAAATTGGGCATAGGGCATTGAAAAGGTAAAACCAGAGCCTCTGTAACAAACCCATATTCCACTTCCAAATGGTCGCTCAAATTTCCGAAGTAAGAATCGGATTTTGCATAATTACGATAAATAAAATCCCATGTAAAATTTCCAATGAAGACACTGGGAATCCCTGTTTCCAATGCAATTGTAATCGGGAAGGAAGAACTATCGGTAAGGATCAGAGAGATTTTGTGATCCTTACAGTATTTGGTTTCTTCCTTTAATAAAATGGATTTGGATTTTTCAAATTGGATCAGTTCCTCTTTTGTGGTTTCAATGTCTATGGAAAGTGAATCTTTTTGTGAGATACCTACATCTAATTTGAGAGAACGCAGTTTTAATTTGGGATGTTCATAGTCGATAAAACCGATACGGGTGCTTATTAAATGGATTTCTTCAATGAAATCTTCGTTTAATAACCGTTTAATGATGCTCCCCGAGCGACTAATATGTCCGAACCCATGGCCTGATATATAATAATAGAGTTTCATTTGGATCTTTGGCGGATGGATTCGTACAAAACAATTCCACAGGACATAGCTAAATTGAGAGAATCTGCTTCACCGAGCATGGGAAGGTATAATGTTGTATCTGCGAGTTCTTTAGCAATCGGACTCAGACCATACTGTTCACTGCCAAACAAAAAAACAGATTTTTCTTTCATGTCCACTGAACTGTATAAGGTTTTCCCTTCTGGTGTGACCGCATACCGTTTGTATCCTATGTTATGAAATTCAGATAAAACTTCCTTTAAGTCTCCGATGTATACAGGGAGTGTGAAAATAGTTCCAGTGCTTGCTCGGACCACATTGGGATTAAATAAATCAATCCTTGGGTCTGTTACAATCACAAGTCCAACACCAGCACCTTCAGCAGTCCGAAGGATGGTGCCAAGATTCCCTGGTTTTTCGACACCTTCGATGATGAGGATGGGATTGGTTTGGATGGAACTAAATTGTTCCCATGGAATATTTGCATTTGGTGTGTCTGCAACAGCAATGAGACCATCAGGCCGATCTCGATAGGATATCTTTTCAAATATTTTTCTTGGTAATTCGTAAATCGGACAACGAAGGGACGAAATGAGTTCTTCCTCATTTTCTCCTAAAAAACATTCGGGAGAAACGAATAGACTCGTAATCTTTACCGGCAAACAAGGGATAGGTGAATTTTGATTCCCTGTGATGGCTTTTTTGATTTCTCTATAACCTTCGATGAAAAATTTTTTTTCTTCATCTCTGTTCCTTTTTTCTTTGAGGCCGCTGACCCATTTGACCTTTGGGTTTGAGAAACTTGTGATGTTGAATCGTTGTTGTTTCATAGAAGGCAAAGTGGAACTTATGATTTTTTAAAAAATGTACAAAAACCTGCAGGGTATTTTTTTCCTGAAGTTTCTGGGATATAAAGTTCAGTGGTTTCGTAATTCCCTTTGGTTTTGATCCGAGAAGAAAGAATTCGTTCTAAGGTGAGTGGGCTAAAACCTTGGCTATGGCAACTGAGTATGACAAATTCTGGTTTGGAGTCAGAGAGTTCCATCAGTGCATCCATAAGCTCTGATAAGTTTTCTTCAATTTTCCAAACTTCTCCTTTGGAACCACGACCAAAACTGGGTGGGTCTAGGATGAGGCCTTGGTATTTTTTTCCACGTTTGATTTCACGACGGATGAACTTCATCACATCATCTACGATCCAACGGACTGGTTTGGAATCGAGTCCTGAAAGTTTTGCATTTTCCCTTGCCCAGTCCACCATACCTTTCGATGCATCCACATGGCAAACACTCATGCCTGCATCAAGGCAAGCCAGTGTGGATCCACCAGAATAGGCGAATAAATTTAATACTTCGAGGCCTTGTTTTTTTTTGCCAATCTCTCGGATCCGGTTCCAATTGGTTTCCTGTTCTGGGAAAAGACCAATATGACCAAAGGGAGTGAGTTTGATTTTGAAAGTTAAATTCGAAAATTCAATGGTGAAACTTTCTGGAACTTTTTTTTGGAAATTCCAATGTCCTGAGCCAGAATCATTTTTAATATAAGTGGCATGTAAGTCTTTCCAGATCCCAGGAGTTTCTTTGCCATAGGCGGAAGTAGGGGAGGATCGTTGCAGTTTGTAACCGCCCACAATTTCTAATTTGGATAGGTCACCGGAATCCAATAATTCGTAACTTTTTGTCATACCAATTCCAGAAAAATAAAGGTTAGGTCGTCCTCCCAGTCTTTTATTTCTCGATTTGAAAATGACTCCAACTCTTGGATGAGTTTTCCCTTAAACAAATGGTTGGGAAGTTCACGGTTTGTTTTTAAAAAATCGATAAGGCCTGCATCACCGAACATATTTCCTTTGGGATCAAAACATTCCAGGACCCCATCACTCAAAAGTAAAATGCGGTCTTTCGGGAAAACGGGATATGTGATTTCATCAATTTGGATTTCAGGGAACACACCTATAATTTTCCCTTTGGGATGGACTTTGATGATTTCTCCACTTGCCCTTTGTAAAAATGCACTCGGGTGACCTGCACGTCCAAACCTCCATACATTTGTAGAACTATTTAAATACAAATAGGAAGCAGTCACATATTGAGGAGAACAGTTTCCGTATAAAACTCGATTCATTCCTTCTAACACCTGTTTTGGGGATGAAATCGAATCTTTTTGCGTTGTAAAAGCAACTTTACCCATCGCTGAAATGAGAGAAGCAGGAATTCCATGACCAGATACATCACATAAAACAATTCCTAGTTCGTATTGATTGGGAGAGTGGTATTCATAAAAATCCCCACCTACATCTTTCATCGGTTGGATGTAAATTTGGATTTGTAATCCTTTGACATCTGGATTTGTTTTGGGAAGGGATTGCATGAGAATGTCACGAGAAATTTTCCGTTCCCTTCTAAGGCTTGTGACTTGGGCAAGAGCCAAATCTTTCTCTTGGCGGAGTAATTGGATTCGATCTGCCAAAGCAAATGCAAATAATGTGATATCAGCAAGGGATGCGATGGGAAATAACATCTCTTCTAAAAATGAATTACTTGGTAAAATTCCAAACTTGAGTAAACCATATACGATACATGTTAAGAGTAATAAAAAAAATGCGATTGAGATATAATAAAAAGACCTGATACGTTTTTTTAATCCCCAAACCAACATACCAAATAAAGTAATACAAATACTAACTGATAACCAACTCACACCGATTGATGCTTCAGCGATTCCACCAAACAAAGCGATACAAACATTAAATAAAGAGAAGGCACCTAAAAGTTGATACAACCTAGTTGTCCTAGGTAAGCGTACTTTGATTTTTAAAAAATTAGCTGTGAATAATACGAAGAAAAAAAGGCAAATACTAAAAAAGACAGGGATACCGACTCGTTTCCAATAATACGAATTTGGAACAAAAAAGTATCCCCAAAATCCAAGGAGGGATAATTGGCCGAGTCCAAAAAAGAAAACATATCCTATATAGAAAAAATAACTTTTGTCTCTGACAAAAAATGCGATTGCTAAATTGTATAAAATGATAATTCCTAAACTTCCAAAAAATAATCCATAAACCCATTGGTTTAAATAATCTTCTCTTTGAAGGTTCCTTTGGTTTGTGAAAACAATTGAAAACTGTAAGGAGATATCGGATTTGATTGCTATTAGTATGGTTTCTTTTTGGTGTCCCAAACGAAACACAAAATTCCTATGTGGGAATTCTCTTTGGAACATAGGTTGTAAATGCCCAGATTTAGAAACAATGAAACTGTCTCCATCATGTTTATGATACAATTCCACCAAATCGATATTATGTGCCTGAATTAATAGAAGAGGGAATTTTGTTGGATTGGGAAATTTTTCTGGATCAAGTCGTAACCATAATGTTCCTTTTAAGAAACCAAAATTGACAAATTCATCTTGGACTTGTTGAAACTTTCCCTCTTTTAATACGGAGTCGACTCCCGTATTCGATTTTGTATCGATCCAATAACTAAATTCCTTTGTTGCAATATATTTTTCCCCAATATCTTCCTTATCCACGGAATAAACAGGAAAGTTGAGAAAGAAAAAAACTTGGAATAGGAAAGTGATTTTGAAAAAGGATGACTTCAATGGTAGGTAGGGACAAGGGAAAACTCCCTTGTCCATTTTTGTTAGTATCGTCTTACGCTTGTTTTTTTGCTGTTTCGTAAGAAATTTCTTTTGGACCAGTGTAAATTTGTCTTGGACGACCAATTTTTAAATTCGGGTCTTCAATCATTTCTTTCCATTGTGCAATCCAGCCAGGTAATCTTCCCATAGCAAACATCACAGTGAACATGTTTGTAGGAATTCCGAGTGCCCTATAAATGATACCGGAATAGAAGTCTACGTTCGGATAGAGTTTTCTTTCGACAAAGTATGGATCATTGAGAGCTGCTTCTTCCAATTCTTTTGCGATGTCAAGGAGTGGGTCTTTGATTCCAAGTTTGTTTAACACTTTGTCACAAGCAACTTTGATGATTTTGGCACGTGGGTCAAAGTTTTTGTAAACACGGTGACCAAATCCATTCAATCGGAAACTGGAGTTTTTGTCCTTGGCTTGTTCTACGATTTTTTTCACAGACAAACCACTTTTTTTAATCCCTTCTAACATCTCCAAAACTTCTTGGTTGGCTCCACCATGGCGAGGCCCCCACAGAGCAAGGATCCCTGCAGAAATGGCACCATACAAGTTTGCAAGTGATGACCCTACAAGACGTACAGTAGAAGTAGAACAGTTTTGTTCATGGTCTGCGTGAAGGATGAGGAGTAAGTTGAGTGCAGAAACAATCTCCGGATCGATGTGATAGTCTTCTGCAGGAACAGCAAACATCATATTGAGAAAGTTAGATGCATAATCCAATTCGTTTAACGGATGGATGATAGGTTGGCCAATCGACTTTTTATACGCATACGCCGCGATGGTTGGGAATTTTGCAAGTAGGCGAATGATGGAAATTTCTCTATGTTCCTCATTCATTGGATCATAACTATCTTGGTAGTAAGTAGACAAACAACCCATCATACAAGACATGATCGCCATCGGGTGTCCATCTTTTGGAAATCCATTGAAGAGACGTTTGAGGTCTTCATGGATCATTGTATGTTTCGTGATTGAACTATTCCATTCTTTGAGTCTGGCATCATTTGGAAGTTTTCCATAAATGAGTAAGTGAGCAACTTCGGTAAAGGTTGACTTTGCTGCTAAATCTTCAATGGGAATTCCGCGGTATCTTAAAATTCCTTTTTCCCCATCCAAAAAGGTGATTTCACTTGTACATGCACCTGTATTTAAATAACCGGAATCAATCGTAACATAACCTGACAATTGGCGGAGTTTTGTAATATCAATTGCCTTCTCGTCTTCACTTCCCGCTACAATCGGAAGTTCATACTCTTTTCCATCCACTTTCAGAATAGCCTTTTCGGACATATCTTCTCCTGTATATCTCTGTCTATTTCAAAGAATAGACAGGGGAAAGGGAGGGGAAAAGCCATTTTTTACAACTTGTGGTATTTTTTCATGATATCGTATGCGTAGTAATTCGAAACCACAATGCGACAATAGTCCCTTGATTCTTTGTAAGGTAAGTCTTCCAGAAAATGATTAAAATCACCGGAGTAGACAGATTTTTTCCATTTTCGTAAATTCCCAGGTCCACCGTTGTAAGCAATGGATGCCCATTTCAATTCATTCCCATTCGATTTGAGTAAATAGGCTAAAAATTTTGTTCCCAACCGAATGGAAGTATCTGGTTCGTAGAGTGAGTAAGACGAAATTCCCATCCTTTGGGCAAGTTCTCTTCCTGTGGCCGGCATGATTTGCATAAGACCACGAGCGTTCGACCTCGATGTTGCCGTTTCCTTAAAAAAGGATTCTTGGCGCATCAGTGCATATATATTGTCTTCTGAGATTCCGTTTTCATTCGCGTACTTGGAGACTAAATTTTGGTGAGGCCTTGGATACATCCGAACAGAAAGGGAAGTGGGAAGTAAAATCGGATCGTCTGGGATGAGGTAACGTTTGAGTAAAGACCTTGTATGAAATGCCGAATAATAGGTGTTACGCGTAAGGTCTCCGATTCCAACTAAAATTTCATCTTTTTCATCTTCGGATAAATTTTCTCTTTTGACATGGAAGTTGACTAGATGGAGACCCAGGCTATCTTCTCCCACGCGGAAGTATTCTTTGGCTAGGTTCAAAAGTTTATGGCCTTGGATCCTTGAACTCATTCCTCCCAATTTGTTTCCGAGTTCATAAGAGTCCTTTGGATACACAAAACCTAAATTACGGCCAATGAGGGCACTTGATTCTTCCGGAATACCAGCTGTGTAGGACAGATACTCAAATAAATATTCTTTGTTGTAAGTTGGATTTTCTGGTTTATTGGATTCTTTAATGGTCGATAAAAACTCTTCTCTGATCACACGAGTGTAATAGGAACCTGGGCAAAGTGCATAGTATCGTTTTAATTCTTTTTTAAATCGTTCCGTTTCTCCGTTTTCTTTTAAGGAACGTAAATACCAATACACAAGCCTTCCTTTGACAGGTAAGTTTGGAATTTCAGCGAGAGCTCTTTCAAATTTGGCAAGTGGTGCATATTGTGATTTTTCACCTTTACGATCGACTAAGTATTCGATCAGTCGGTCTTGGTAAAATAAGTTAAAAGGGTATTTGCCTAAGTATAAAATAAGATTTTCAAAATAGAGTTCTTTCTCACCTAACCTGTCGTAGGAAGCAGCGAGCACACGGTAATACCCAGCATCTTTTCCTGGAAAGGTTTTTAAAAGTTCGATGGCTTGTTGGAATTTGTTTTGTTGGTATAAAGTGTCAGCAAGTGCGACAATCCAAGACGAGTCCATATCTACGAAGGCTTTATTGGCGCGTAAAACTCGAAATAGTTCATTTGTTTTTCCTACTTTGGTCAGGACAGAAGTTAGGTGTTTAAAACCTTCGTAATAATTCAGACGGCTAGAAAAAAGTTCAGGTCTTGAGCGAAACAAAGCTTCTTTGTCATTTGAATTGATGGCAGGTAAAAATAATGTGAGCTCTGATGGACTTAATTGTAAAATACTACCACTCCCTTTGTATTTACCCCAATCGGATGCGATCATTTGCACGGTTTGGTCTTGGAGTCCTTCTTTTTGTAAACAACCAAGCCATTCTTCTGTAGCACCTTTTTCGTCACCTAAAATCAGTTTTGCTTTTCCATATCGATACAAACTATCACCCGTTAAAAGGTAACGTTTGTGAGAATCTTGGATGGATTGGACTTTATCTAAAATTTCCTTCCATTGGTTGTTCGAGGCAAGTAATCGGATTTGTTCATCCAATACTTTTCGACAAATCGGATCTTCTTCCATATTGAGCCGATTCAAAAACTGAATCCGTTCGATTGGAGTTAAAAAGTTTTTTGCTGTGATCTCGTTGTATAATTTCCAATAACTCAATTTGAAAAGAGTGGTTTGGAAAGGCATGGTTTGCGTGAGAATCTTCCTTACTTCTTCTTCATTTGCATCAGTGACAAATACACCTCGGATGAGAGATAACAAATACCGAAATCGTTTCTCCTTGTCTCCGTTAGGTGATTTTTCATGGAATTCAATGAGAGTGTATACTTCACTTTCCCTGGATGGAGATGTATTTCTGAAATGAGATTCAATTTCTCCCCATTGGTGGGATTTGATTAGATACTGAAGGTCTGTTTCGGCAAGTAATGATGTTGTGAAAAAGAGAAGAATTCTACTTGCTAACCAAAAATGCCTCATGCATACTTCCTATGATTACGAATTTAGAGAGGGAAGGTTCCCCTCCTTATGAGCTTACAAACAGAATACAAACTGCGCTGGCCAGAATACAGAATCGAATTCCATCCAACGGAAGAAATCCCTAAAAAAGTTTCTCTCCAGGAGTTATGGCCAGACCTACGTGCCTTTTTTTCAGGTTACCAGTCTCGTTTTGCAAACTATCTCTTCTATTTATCGACCGATTTCTCTGGGGGGTTCAGCCTTTGTTCGGTTCTTTCCGAAAATGATGCGAGCTTTCGTTTCCACGATCCTGTTTTACAATCACCTACGGCTTTCCCCAAAACAAGTTTGGAACTGATTTGGAAACTCTGCCAAAACCGTGAATTTGAGGAAATGGAACGAGAGGATTGGGAACTCATTGGTTATGGACTTTTGTATGAAGGAAATGTTCCTGAATTCCGGAAATGGGTTCTCACCACAAAAGAGTTTTTTGGGCAAACCGATGACAACCGTCGTTTTTTAACCCTACTTGGTTGGGAATATTCTGAGGTTCCATTTGAGAACTCCATCTTGCATATGTTAGTTGAATATGCAAAAGGCAAATTCGAAAAAATCCATTTTCCAACATTGGTGGATGCTGCATTACAAGAGTCACATTGGCAACTTATAGGTGTATTGTTCCATGCCATTGAACTTGGTTTGTTACCTGAAAAGGAAGCATTTCGTGTTTGGAAGTTTATGATTGGATTTTATGAAGAATGGGAAACTTGGGAAAAAGAAAAGTTCCAGTGGGTATCTTTTGGAAAAATTCCTCCTTTTTCTGCACTTCGGTATGCAAAACGTTATTTGCCTCATTCTGTTTTTTTGAAATACCAAACGGACTTAGAGACTGAACTACGCGGGGATTGGATGAGTGGTAATGAGTTTGGGTATGAACTCACACATACAATGAACCCGTGTATTGATACCGTGGTAAGGTTTAAGAATGAAGGGGAAGAGTTTGAAAGGGAACTAACATCTGAATATAATTTAAAACCGTATTCGTATCTGATCCCGTTACAACTTGCTTGTATCCAGTTTGTGAAAAAAGAATATGATCAGTTTTTAAAACTCTATCAAAAATCAGGTAGGCTTAAACACTTACCATTGGCTCTCAATCTGTATTGGAGAGTTTTATTAGCAAAAGGGGATAATACTTTAAGTTCTGCCATCAAACGTTCATTAGAGAATGGTCATGAGTCCATCACATTACCGGAAGGTTGGGAATAAATGCCTCTTACGCAAGAACAGATCATGGAACTCTCCAAATTGCAGAAAATGCTAAGGAATTTGGAGAAAATTGAACGTAATGCTAAAAACGATCTTCAAAAAGAACGTGTAGCCTTTGACATCGAACGTTACAGACGTCGTATGCAAGAAGTTTCTCCGGATGGAATTCCAGATAACTTGGAACAAACCATGCGGAATGCAAAAACGAGAGAAGAAAATCCAGAAAACCTCAAACACAAAATCATTTCACAATACCCTGTGATGAAAATCACTCCCAATTCCAATGATAGTGAAATCAACCAAATTGGAACTCTCATCAATATTATGGATTTGGAATACATTCCAATCCTTGGGGATGCTCATATCAAATTTGACTATTCCCATGCAACAGAACGTGACTCTGTATTAAAATATATGGAGAACCTTCGTAGGAATATGAAGATCCTTGTGGAAACAATTGAGGAGTATGCGGCAGCAGACAAACAAGAGTTTCGCGAACAGCTCTCTCGGATGAAAAACAAACAATCTAGGATTTTCATTGCTGAGTCATTTGAGACCTTGGGTAAGTTCCGCGACTTCCTTGTTGCCGTAAACAATGACATAAAAGATGGAAACAATGTCATTATGAACATGGAAGAACCAATCAAATTTAATCCACGTTTTGAAAAGGCAACGGTTTTAGAAGGTCGTTCCATTATGGAAGGACTCCGAGAATTTGAGGAATTTGCCGAGGAAGCATGTGATTTGATTCGTCTCCCGTCGTTTCGAAAGTAAAAAAACCTTTTCATTCCTAGGGGGAAAGAGGACACTGTGAAAAATCACATACACGGACTCGCAAACGCATGGCATTAGTCAAAAATCAGACCGAAGTTACCAATTCAACTATTGGTGAGAATTCTTACTTCAACGGAAAATTCTTCATCAATGGATCTCTCAAAATTGACGGTAAATTCGAGGGAAAATCCCTCCAAGCCGAACACCTCTACATCGGGGTAACTGGAAAGGTCAAAACCAATATTACAGCTGCGAGTGTGATCGTAGAAGGGATTGTGGTAGGGAACGTAACGGCTAGAAACCGCGTGATGCTCCTTCCTACTTCTAAAATCCTTGGGGACATCAAAACTCCCGAACTCATCATCCAAAACGGGGTGATCTTAGAAGGTCGTTGTATGATTTCGAATGACCTCAAACACAGTGCAAAAGACCTCATCGAATTGGAATACTCCAAAGACTCACTCAGTGTAGAAAAGATTTTTGGGAAACAACCAAACGCCAAAGAATAATTGAAAACCATCTTCATTTCGGAAGGGGACCCGACGAGTATCAATTACGAACTTTTGGGTTCTTCCTTCCCACTCTTAACATCTTTAGGAAAACACCACCGCATTTACCTCATCCGAGGGCCTCACAACCAAACCCTTTCCAAGGCCAAACAGCTCACAAAACCCGTAGACGAACCTGGATTTTATTCGATTTCCTGGGGGACTGGAAAACCCAAATCCTTTGTCCTTGGGAAACCATCCAAAACCTCAGGGAGAATGGCTTACGACTCGCTCCTTGCGGCCATCGACTTCCAAAAACAATTTGGCGGTGACCTCATCACTCTCCCTCTCTCCAAAGAGTGGGTTCAAAAAGCTGGGGTGAGGGGATTTCGTGGTCATACGGAAACTTTGGCAGAGGCTTACAAACGACCTACCTTTATGATGATGTCTGGGGAGAGGCTGAATGTGATTCCCTTAACCACTCACGTCCCCTTGAAGGATGTTGTGAAAGAACTAAAATCATTCGATTGGAAAGAACTAAAGAATGCAATCCTTCGATCTCCTTACCTAAACCAACCTAGCATCGGTTACCTTGGCTTAAACCCACATGCAGGAGAAGGGGGAAAAATTGGCACTGAAGAAACCACAATTCTAAAAACGGGAGTTGGTGTTCTCAGAAAGGCAAAATTGACAGTGGAAGGTCCACTTTCTGCAGATTCTGCATTTTTACCAGGAGCCAAACTGTACGATTTGTATTTGGCAGGTTACCATGACCAAGGCCTCATCCCATTTAAATTGCTTGAAGGAAAGAAGGGTGTGAATATAACCTTAGGTCTGGATTTCACACGAGTGTCCCCTGACCATGGAACTGCCTTTGGCATTGCCGGAAAAGGATGTGCTGATCCCACGGGACTCATCTCCTGTTTAGAACGACTTGTGGAGACAAAATAAAACCAATATGACTCTTTTGGAAACCTTAGCTTTTCCCGTTTTATTCATTTGGTTTGTGGGACTTCTTCTCACTTTTTTTCGAAAGGACCTTGAACCACATTGGAAGTTCTTTTTCTTTCTTGTGTTCTGTTTTTACCTCGTTCAATTTTTCCCTGAGTTTTGGCTCGGGGTCACTCGTTGGAAGGAAAACCCCAAAGGAGAAGTGCTCCAGTGGATTTCTGCCATGGGGAATTCCATTTATGTGTTTTTGTTTTTTTTATGGCCCCTTGTCCTCATACGAATTTATTATTCTGCATCCAATAATTTAAGTAAAACCTTGATTCCAACACTTGCCTATGGGACGGTTCTGTATTGGGCATTATTTTTTCTTTGGACCTTGTATTCAAAAGAGTTCAATGAATGGCTTCATCAAATATTTGCAAATAAGTAAAGAAAAGGGCGAACAATGGCAGTTCCATTTATAGATATCAAACGATTTGAACCAGGATTTTTGGACACCTGGAATGAAAAAGTAAAGTCCATGTCAGAAAACGCACAATTCATTGGCGGAAATGAAGTGACTGATTTAGAAACAAACCTTGCCACTTGGGCAGAGACCAAATATGCGATTGGTTGTGCGAATGGAACCGATGCCTTACAACTTGCGTTACGCGCTGTTGGAGTTGGTCGTGGTGATAAAGTATTATTACCAGACTCTACTTTTTGGGCAACCTTCGAAGCGGTTGTAAATGTGGGAGGAGATCCTTACACTGTGGATACAAACCCAGTGGATTTACAAATGGATTTCCAAGTGTTCCAAGAAGCGGTCGAAAAAGTAAAACCAAAGGCAGCTCTTGTTGTTCATTTATACGGATGGGGAACTGCAAAGATTGAAGAACTCCGTAAGTTCTGCAAAGAAAAAAATGTAGCCCTCATTGAAGACGGTGCACAGTGTTTTGGTGTCAAACACAATGGAAAATCTCTCTACAAAGAGGCACTGATCTCAACAACTTCCTTTTACCCTGCGAAGGTGTTAGGTGCTGCAGGTGATGGTGGTGCTGTATTCACAAATGATGAAGAATTATCTGTTGTTACAAGACGACTTGTGAACCACGGAAGAACTTCACATTACGAACACGGACTTGTAGGTTGGAACTCAAGACTTGATTCGTTACAAGCAGCATTTCTCAATCTCTCACTAAAACACTTACAAAAAAGAATCGAATCACGAAAGTCTTCACAAAACATCTATTATAAGGAATTACCAGGACTTGGGATTGGAGTGATCCAACCACCAAAAGGGTATGATGAAAATGGATACTGTAACGTCACTTTGGTGGATCCAGAAGTTCGTCCCAAAATAGAAGCCGTCTTAAAAGAAAAAGGAATTGGTTTTGGAAATATCTATCCAGGTGCAATGTCAGACCAACCTGGGGCTAAACCATACCTCATTGAACGATTTGGAAACGAAGGAAATGCTCGCCGGATTTCAAAATCAGTTCTCAACTTTCCTCTCTTTGCTTATATGACAAGTTCGGAAATGGATGAAGTGTTGAGTGCGATCAAGGCGTATAACGCTAGTAAATAATGGAAAAACTTCGGGTAGGAGTCTTTTTATTCTTTTTACTCATCCTTGCGGTGTTAACTTTTAGTTTGTCTAAAAGTTGGCGCCTCTATGATGGTGGTTATGAAGTGACTGTGGAGAACCCAGAGTCAAAAGAAAAAGACACCTCACCTGAACCTACTGACAGTTTAGATTTAGAAGATGGGAATGGTAAAATTTATTGGAAACAATACTTTATCTACCCACATGGGCTTGTGACCGAATCAGGTGGATTTGGACCTGATGGCATTTTAACACATGCGCGTAATTTATATTCGATTAGTTTGAAGGATGGGAAAATCCAAAAACTTTTCCCTCATGATGTCTATATTTGGGATTTTTTTGTGGGAGAGTTTTCTAAAAAATCAGTGGCCAACACCATTGATGATCCAAAGGAAGATGTCCTACAAATTGAGAAAAAACTTTTGATCTTCGCTGTGACAGAAGATAGCAATTTGGATGGAGTTCTCAATTACAAAGACCACAAATTTGTGTATCTCTTTGATCCAGAAACAAATAAATTAGATTCCGTATTACCGCAAGGGTATCATTTCAGAAAACTTTTATTTAATTCTTTGAGAAATCACCTAACTTTGATTTTGGGAAATAATCCAGAACCTCAACCAAAAAATGTTAGGAAAAAACTCCCTGAACCAAACATCAAACTTCATGTATATGATTATGATGTAATCACGACAAAAGGAATCTTAAGTGGTTCATTAGAATCCCTGACAACTTCTGAACAAAACCAGTAAACGAATCATTCCCCCCAAACTTGGACACAATCTTCATTAAAGATTCCCATGATGGTTTTGTTTGCAAATTCTACCGCTGAGATTTTTTTAATCCCTGCTTTTTCAGCGGCGTCCCGAATATTGCCACCACGTTTGAAATAATACATATTTACATATAAGTATGAGTTTGTACAAGAACGTCCTACCTTTAGTATTTTACCTTCAGCGAGACTTGCCGCAATACCTGGATTCCCGGTTTGCGAACCATCCCGAGAACTATGAGTTTCGTTGATCACAAGAGAAACAAAAGGCACTCGATACTCAGGGATACATTGGTATGTGAGGCAGAATAAACAAAAGATGCTGAACTTATAAATTTTTTTGGCCATGCACATAAGTACAATACTTCCCATAGATAAATAAAAATTCCACCAAGTGGTGATCGATATACGAAATTTTGATGATCCCATTCTCTTTTGCGATACTTCCTGCCCCAGCATTACCCCACGAATACAACCGAAGGAAATGTTGGACACAACCTGTTGCGATCGTATCTTCTTTTACATTATTTTCAGGATCAAAGTCTCCATCAAAATGGATGTTGGTGTAAAGTAGGCCAGGTAAAGGTTTGTACACTTCACCATAAAAACAAGAAACAGTAAAAAAAGTAAGCAGAAGTAAACCAAGATAAGGTTTCATCGTTCAATTTCTCCAGTCAAAATAAGACAATGCCTGACGATCACAAAGGTTAGGATGGAATGAACTTGGATATCAATAGATCGGATTCTTGTGATATTGGAAATTCGTTTGGCTTCTTCAATACTTGCATCTCCTGTAGAGATCAAATAAAGATACGAAAATGCACATGCTTTGCCTTCAACCGATCCTTCCGCTTTGCCTAATTTTCCTGGGTAATTGTCCTCTCTATATATAGAACCCAAGCGACAGTTTTGTGAGGTGATAATTAATAAAACTAGTAGGAGAATCCATTTTACAAATTTAGATCCATTCATCTTTGGTCTTTACTCACATTATCTAAGTTAAAGATAACACCAAATTGAAAACCCACTTGTTCAAATGATTCGCTGGAAAAAGAATTTGATTTTAACATTCGTTTCATGCCATGTAATTCAAAGGAAAATCCAAATTCGGGAGTAAGGTAATAATTGATCCCTAAAGCAGCTCTTCCGCTAACACCCATACCACTTGCCATTAAACTTTGTAGGTATAGGTTTGTGTAACCCATTGACCGATAAGAAGCATTGAAGTTAACAAGTCCTAATTCTAAACCAACATAAGGATCAAATTTATTTTTTGTTAAGAAATGATAATTGAGTCCAAGACCATACACTCGATCTTTATAGAGTGTATATTTGTTTTGAGAATATTCTAAAAAGGGAGAAAATCCTGTTGGGTTACTTCTATCGATAGAGATAAATTGATCAGATCTTTCTCCTTTTACGGAATTTGTGGCATAGGATAGAAAAATTCCCAGATGATCCGTGAGTCCATATTCGAAAAACACTCGCCCAGTTTTACCGGGCTCAACCTTCCCTTCAGGTAATGGGATGACAGATGGAACGGTTTGTGTAGCTAACAATCGTACGGGTAATAACCCATATTGGGTTTGAGTTTTCATTGCATTTTGTAAGGATGTTTCTCTTTTTTGAAGGCTACCTCCCGTATAAACAGTTTCTCCACCTTGTAAATTTAAGTAAAATCCACCTTGGTAAAAACCAATGGGATACTCTGCTCGTGGTGTAGGTGTTTGCGAGAAAATGGGTAAAAATCCATTCAAAATCACTAAAATAGATAAAAATAACCATTTAGAGAGAAAGTTTTGATTCATTCGCAAATTCTAACGGGTGCTTGTTGGTGTGTCAATGGAAAAGATGTAACATTTGGAAAAGAATTTCCTAAGGAAAGGAAATAAAAAACCCCAATTTGATTTGGGGCTTTTAGGTTTTCGTTTGGAATCAAATAAGAAGCAGTGGTCAATTCTTTACAGAATTATCATTCCTGCTCCCTAATCGATCGGTGTTTGTTTTAAGACAAAGCATCCTTTACTAAATCGTCTTGTTCCTTTAAGTGAGTGACTACGTGTCCACAAGCTGGGCTTGGGAATTCCGAACGACCTGCATAATGTAGACGTTTGTTTTCCGGCATCACTGCTTCGATACGATCTCTCACAAAGAACCAAGCACCTTGGTTTTTCGGTTCTTCCTGTACCCATACAAATTTTTTCAGTTTTCCGTAACTCGTGATCATTTGTTTGATATGGTTTTCAGGGAAAGGATAGAGTTGTTCGATACGAACGACTGCTACATTTTCTAATTTTTGAGCATCAATCGCCTTACGTAAGTCATAGTAAACTTTACCCGAACAGAAGAGAAGTTTTTCTACTTTTTCTGGTTTTGCCACTGGATCTGGAAGGATCTTTTTAAACGCACCCGTTGTGATGTCTTCCAAACTGGAAGCTGCATCTTTCAACCGAAGGAGTGACTTCGGTGTCATGATGATGAGTGGCTTTCTAAAACTTTGTAAGATTTGGCGGCGAAGGATATGGAAATACTGCGCTGGAGTGGTGAGGTTTGCCACTTGGATGTTGTCGAGTGCACAAAGTTGTAAGAACCTTTCAAGCCTTGCGGATGAGTGTTCTGGACCTTGGCCTTCGTAACCGTGTGGTAATAAACAAACAAGACCCGACATCCTTTGCCACTTGATTTCAGAACTAGAAATGAACTGGTCAAAGATGACCTGTGCATTGTTAGCAAAGTCACCAAACTGTGCTTCCCACATCACGAGGCTACTTGGATCCGCAAGGGAATAACCATATTCAAAACCAAGGCAGGAGTATTCCGAAAGAGATGAGTTTACAATTTCGATCTTTGCTTGTTTGTCGCTGATATGATTGAGAAGTGTGAGTTTTTTACCATTCATAATATCCGAGAGTGTTGCGTGCCTATGAGAGAATGTTCCCCTTTGCGCATCTTGTCCCCCAAGTCGGATTGGAAATCCATTTTCCAAAATCGAACCAAAGGAAAGTGATTCCGCAAATCCCCAATCAATCGGAAGTTCACCAGCCCCCATTTTTTTACGGTCTTCCAACACTTTGATGTGTTTTGGATTGGCTGTAAATCCTTCTGGAAGGGTCGTTACAGCTTTCACAATTCCACCTAATTGTTGTTGGAGGAGTTCCGTATGGACATCCGAATCTAAAGGTTCTTTGGTGTATCTTGACCAAACCCCGCCTAGTGTATCCACTGTAATGCGGGTGTCTTTTTCCTTTGCTTGTTGGAAGGAAGTTTCGAGTCCTTGTTGGATCCCGTCTTTGATGAATTGGATTTCTTCTTTTGTAATGTCCCCACGTTGTAATAATTTTTCTTCGTAAAGAGAAATTGTTTTTGGGTGTTTTTTGATGATGTCATACATCTGAGGTTGTGTGAAAGTTGGTTCGTCAGTCTCGTTATGACCAAGCCTTCTATAACAAATCAAATCGATGATCACATCTTTTTTGAACTTTTGACGGTATTCTAACGCAAGTTTTGTGACGCGGTATGCTGCTTCTGGGTCGTCTCCATTCACGTGGAAAATAGGAACTTGGAACCCTTTGGCAAGGTCTGTTGCATACAATGTAGATCGTGATTCACTTGGGAGAGTGGTAAATCCAATTTGGTTATTGATCACAATGTGGAACGTTCCACCCACAGTATACCCTTCTAGGTTCATCATGTTGAGTGTTTCTGCAACCACCCCTTGGCCGGCAAATGCAGCATCCCCATGGATGGCAACTGGCATAAATTTCGAACGGTCCATGTCCTTGGCCATTTCTTGTCTTGCTCGGACAGATCCAAAAATCACTGGGTCTACAGCCTCTAAATGAGATGGGTTGAAGGCAAGGGATAGTTTGACTTCTTTTCCATAATGGGTCATCACATGGTTGGAATAACCTAAGTGGTATTTTACATCTGCATAACCAAGTTGGCCTGGGTTTAGTTTTTCTTCAAACTCAGCAAAGATAAGGCCTGCAGGTTTACGGATGATGTTTACAAGAACATTGAGTCGTCCTCTATGGGCCATACCAATGACAAGGGCATCCATTTTATGACCACCCGCTTCTTCCACAAGGGTATCAAGCATCGGGATCATGGTTTCCCCACCTTCGAGAGAAAAACGTTTTTTCCCTACGAATTTTTTGGCGAGGAAGTTTTCAAAACTATCTGCTTGGTACAATTTTTCAAACAAACGTAAGGCGGTCTTTTTGCTGATTGGTTCGTTGTTGGCAAGTGGTTCCATTCGGTTTTGTAACCACTCACGTTCCTCATCATTGACAAGGTAGTAGTGTTCACAACCTATCGAACCACAGTAAGTTTTTTCAAACCAATCAATGACATTCTTCAGTTTTGTTTTTCCAAGATTGTTGATCCCTGAATCCACCTCTGTATCGAGATCGGATTGTTTGAGGGCTTTGATTTTGAGATCAATGAATTCGCGGTTAGGTTTGTTGATTCCGAGTGGATCTAGGTTTGCAGCTAAGTGACCTTGTCTCCTGTAAGCATTGAGAAGGTTGATGATACCAAAATCACTGAGGGATGAATCTTTACGGTGTTCGGTGGATGTGTAATTTACATATCCATTCCCATTGAACCCACCTCCATTCGAACCATTGTTCGAAACTGAGGATCTTTCTAATTCCCCAAAAAAATCGATCCAATCCTTAGATAAGGAAGACGGGTCTTCCTTAAATTGTTTGTAATACTCTTCCAATAATACAACGTTATCGCCGTATAAACTCATCATCTGATCGGTTGTCATATAATCTCCCTAAAACAACAAAACAACTGTTTCATTACGAATGGATGGACCATTTTGCGTCAGCATCCATCGCCGCTTCTCTGAGGACTTCGGAAAGAGTGGGGTGAGCATGTGTAGAACGAGCAATGTCTTCTGCACTCGCACCAAACTCAAACGCCACTGCAACCTCTGCAATCATGTCAGAAGCCCTTGGTCCTACGATGTAAACCCCAAGGAGTTTGTCCGTTTTTTTGTCAGCGAGGACTTTCACTTGTCCATCCGTTTCGTTCATGGCTTTGGCACGAGCATTGGGTTTGAACATGTACTTACCCACTTTGTATTCAATGCCTTTGGCTTTTAGTTCTTCTTCTCCAAGACCTACCCATGCCACTTCTGGCCAAGTGTAAACGATCCAAGGAATGGCTTTGTAATTCACATGACCATACTTTCCGCAAATGAGTTCGGCAACGGCAATGCCTTCGTCTTCTGCTTTGTGTGCAAGCATAGGTCCATCAATCACGTCACCAATTGCATAAATATTAGGAATGTTCGTTTGGAATTTGTTAGGTTCTACTTTGATGCGACCACGGTCTGTCATTTCGATTCCAATTTCTTTGGCACCAAGTCCATCTGTATTCGGACGACGGCCAATGGAAACAAGCACCTTGTCTCCTTCGAGGATGGTTTTTTTCCCATCTTTGCCTTCGATTTCCACTTCAACTTTTTTCCCTTTCACCTTAGCACCGTGCACTTTGGTTTCGAATAGAAAATTGATCCCTTGCCCAGTGAGAAGTCTTTCGGCAAGACTTGCCATCGCTTGGTCAGCAGTTCCAAAGAGGCGTGGCATGAGTTCCACCACAGTGACCTTCGCACCAAGTCGTAACCAAACAGAACCAAGTTCGAGTCCAATCACTCCTGCACCTACAATGATGAGGTGTTCTGGAACTGCATCGAGAGCAATCGCGTGATCCGAGGTAATAATGTTTTTTCCATCCACAGGGAGTGGTGGGATTTCAATTGGAGAGGAACCAGATGCGATGATGATGTTCGTTCCAGAGATAGATTCTTTTTTTCCATCTTCTGCAGTGATTGCAATTTCGTTTTTGGAAATGAAACTTGCATGACCCAAATAACGAGTGATCTTATTTTTTTTCATCAGGTAATCAACACCCGATGTCACTTCAGTTACCACTTTGTCTTTACGAGCCATCATCTTCGCGATGTCGATTTTGACATCTTTCACGGAGATCCCGTGGTCGCTTAGTTTATGTTTGGTTTTGTGATACTCTTCTGAAGAATCGAGAAGGGCTTTGGAAGGAATACAACCTACGTTGAGACAAGTCCCCCCGAGAGTTTTTCTTTTTTCGATAATGGCTACTTTTTTCCCGAGTTGGGCTGCGCGAACCGCAGCCACATACCCACCAGGACCTGCACCAATGACAACGATATCATATTGTTCCATATTGGTAACTATACCTCAAAGAGGAGTCTTGTTGGATCCTCTACCATTTCTTTGATCTTCACAAGGAACTGCACTGCTTCCTTACCATCCACAATTCTGTGGTCATAAGAAAGAGCCAGATACATCATCGGACGGATGACAATTTGGTCATTCACAACTACCGCACGTTTGACGATGTTATGCATTCCAAGAATTCCAGATTGTGGAGGGTTGAGGATTGGAGTCGACATCATGGATCCATACACACCACCATTGGAGATGGAGAAAGTTCCCCCTTCCATATCTTCGAGTGAAATTTTTCCGTCTTTGACTTTGCCCGCAAGCCTTGCGATCTCTTGTTCGATTTGTGCAAAACTGAGAAGGTCAGCGTTACGAACAATCGGAACCACAAGTCCTTTTGGTCCACCCACTGCGACTCCGATGTCATAGTAGTTTTTGTAAACAATGTCTGTTCCACGGATCTCTGCGTTGATCGCAGGGTAAGCTTTTAATGCTGCCACTGCTGCTTTGGTAAAAAGGGACATGAACCCAAGACCCACACCGTGAGTTTCTTTGAACTTGTCTTTGTATTTATTGCGAAGTTCCATAATCGGAGCCATATCCACTTCGTTAAACGTCGTGAGGATCGCTGCCGTGTGTTGTGCACTCACTAGGCGATTAGCAATCGTTTGGCGAAGTTTAGTCATTGGCACAACTGTTTCTCTAGGACCTGCGTTTGCCGATACCACAACTGCTTTGGGAATCTCTGGACTTGGTGCTGCGGCCTTAGAAGGACCAGCGGAATTTGCACCACCTTTTTCCATATAAAGGATCACATCTTCTTTTGTGATTTGTCCGTTGCGACCAGTGCCTGGGATTTTGGAGGCATCTAATTTATTTTCTTCAATGAGTTTACGCGCAGCAGGAGGGAGTTCCTCATTCACTTTGCCCGTGTTAGGTTGCGCACTTGGCGTTTCTGCTTTGGGAGCAGGGGCACTGGAACTAGCAGGAGTAGATGCTACGGCACCTTCTTCGATGGCACCGATGATGTCTCTCACATGTACCACATCCCCCACCTTTTTGGAGATGGATTTTAATACCCCTGAGGTAGGAGCAGGAATTTCTAATGAGACTTTGTCTGTTTCTAAAATTGCGAGCACTTCGTCTACTTTTACGGCATCGCCTTCTTTTTTGGTCCAAGCACTGATAGTCGCTTCGGTTACGGATTCCCCCATCTCGGGGACTTTGATGTCTATTGCCATGAAATATTCCTTAGCAGGTTTTTAGAGAAAAATAGCGTTGTTGAGGAGTGAGATCCCATTTGAATCTAAGACTACCGTAACTTACTTAAAGGTAAAAACGCAAGCGGAAAAAACGAAAAGACCTTGAGTTTCAGTTTGGACACCGATGTGTAGCAAGTATGATCCGTTCTTTCCAAGGCCATATACCTTCTATCCACCCCACTGCCTGGGTGGCACCTTCCGCTGATGTACTTGGGAAAGTCAGCATTGGGGAAGAGTCCTCGATTTGGTTCCAATGTGTGTTACGAGGTGACGTCAATACCATCACCATTGGCAAACATGTGAACATCCAAGACATGACACTCGTACATGTGGCAAGAGATTTGTATCCTGTCACGATTGGGGATTATGTATCCATCGGCCACCATGCGACCATTCACGGTTGTGTGCTGAAGGATCATAGTTTTGTGGGGATGGGAGCCATGCTTATGGATGATGTGGAGATCGGAGAGTGGTCCTTTGTGGGTGCCGGATCCCTTGTCCCACCTGGGAAAAAAATCCCACCAGGCGTTCTTGTGATGGGAAGTCCCGCCAAAATCATCCGAGACATCACAGACAAAGACCGCGAGATCATCACCCGCACGGCAAACAATTATACCAAGTACAAAGAAAATTATCGCAACGAAGGGATTGGGGGCACATCCCTTTCCTAACGGAAAGGGACCGGGTGATCCGCTGCAATCTTCCGCTTACGCGAAAGGATTTCCGCTACTCCCCCTTGCGCGGAAATCCGCTTGCAGTTGGGATGGTAATATGGCAGAATAACGGGACGTATGAAATTCCTGATTCGTTGTTTTTTCGCATTTGTTTTCCTTACTTTAATTTCTTGTAATTTTCATTATTTTGCATTGGCAAATGAATCGAATCAAACACCAGTTGATCCAGATAAAATCACTGGGGATAAAATCAGATTCCATCTCATTCGTGTGGAAGAATCTCCAAAAGCCAATTTATACAATTCGCCAGCTCTTGAATTCGAACTGGCAAAATCAAAACTTTTCAAACTCAGCCGGACTTCCAAATTAAACCTAACGTATACAACCAAAACGGGAACAGATTCGGCAGGTATTTCTGCGATTATGTTTTTACTCACACTTGGGATTTTTCCCTCGTTTGTCGAAACCCATTCCAATGTAACCTTCACACTGATGGACCGCGAAGACAAAAAAATCATTCGTGATTACACATACCCAATCCAAGGTCGTAGGATTATTTCTTGGTTGACCATTCCGTTTTATATTGTCCTTCCGATTTTCTCTGATTCGGTGGATGGGGGTTCAAATTTTGAAACTTCCAATGTATCCTTACGGATGTTAGTGGAGGCATTTGAATCTGATTTAGCGAAAGACTGTTTGGAAAATCCAGAGTTACTCGAAACCTTACGAAACAAAGGAAACGAATCCATCGATCTTTGAAATCCTTGGTTCTTTGGTCAGAATGTTCTAGTTTAACGGAATGTGTTTATAACCAATAAGACTAACATCAAAGTAGATTTTAATAGTTTAAGATTTACTTTCGATCGACAATGAGAATTGTCACATCATCTGCAAATTCAACCGAACCTACATAATCCTTTGCTTCTTGGATGAGTAGGTTTGCACATTCTTGTGCTACGTTTGATTTCCCTTTCGTGATAGCCATTTGGAATAATTCGTCATCATAACGTTTGTTATGGTCTTTTGACATATGTTCCGTAATTCCATCTGTATAAAGTACAAGCCTATCCCCTTTACCAAAAGAAAATGTTTTTTCTTCATAATAAAGATCTGGAATGAGCCCAAGGATTTTCCCTTTTACATCCAATGGTTTTGCTTTTGATTCTCCCGTTTTGAGAAGGAAAGGTGCATGATGGCCTGCATTGGCGCAGAGAATGGAATTTTCTTTGATGTTGATGATTCCATAAAATGCTGTGAGAAAATTTCCAGCCAATTTGCCAAACAACATATGGTTGAGTGTTGTTAAAAATATAGAGGGGCTTTGTTTGATTTCTGGTTCAAAGTTTTTTAAAACCATATGGGACATGGCCGCTAAAACTGCTGCGGAAAGTCCATGCCCTGAAATGTCCGCAATCAAAATGGAATAATGGTTCTCATCAATTTGTGTTACATCATAAAAATCACCACCAACTTGTTCGAGTGGGATGTGTGAAACTCCATAACTCAATTCTTTTGTCTCTGGTAAAACAGACGGCATGATTTTTTGCATGATGTTTTTCGCACGACTGAGTTCTTTTCCTGTGTCTACAATTTGGTGGAAGAGTTGCGCATTTTTAATCGTATTACTGAGTCTTGCCGCAATGTTTGTAAGTAGGTCTAAATCGGAATGTTGGAAAGCATAACCCGAAAGTTTGTTATTGATGCTAATCACACCCAATAGTTCGTTTTGGTAAATGAGTGGTGCCGATATCAAAGATTTGGATTCAAACTTATAAGGTGAAAGTTTATTATAACGAGGGTCCATATCTAAATTATGAATGAGTAGGCTTTCTTTTTTTTCTGCGACCCAACCTGAAACACCTTTCCCATATGGAACTTTGATTTGATCATAAGCATCTTCCGGAATTCCTTTGGCAGCAAGGATCCCTAATTCTTGTTTGGTGTTATTTGCTAAGTAAATAGTTCCAGAACTTGCACCTAAGTATTCTAATACTCGGTTTAACATCCATTTCCCAAGTTCGTTTAAGCTCTTTTCCGAAACTGAAAGTTTTTCAAATTCATACAAAAGAGAAAGTTCTAAGATCCGTTTGTCTAAACTATCTTTTACGTTGGCATTTTGTATGGCAGTAGCAGCAACCTCTGAGAGAGAAATCAAATATTCTAAATCAGAATCATTAAAAATACGATCATTTGTTTTATTGATCACTTCCAGAGTTCCAATCAACCTTTCTTCAACAAAGAGAGGGACACAAATAAGCGATTTTGTTTTGAATCCAGTACGTTTGTCCATACTAGGATTGAATCTTGGATCTTTGTAGGCATCTACTAACGCGATTGGTTTTTTTTCTTTTGCTACCATCCCCACGATGCCTTCTCCTAGTTCCAATCTAGCATATTCTTGGATGATCTCTCCTTTTTCACCCAGTGCAACCTCACAGTATAAAAATTCATCATTTTCCAAGAGGAAAAGGGAACTTGCTTCTGCTTCCAATAAATCCTTGGAGTATAACATGATGAGAGGAAGTAATTGGTGCAAATCCAGGTTTGCATTGAGAATGGAAGAAATATGAAGAAGACTTCTGAATTTGCTCAGGCTAGTTTGTGGGTCTGTCATAGAGGCAACATACCAATTTTTCCAATTGATTCCGATCCGTCGATTTAGAATTTTAAGTGTTTTCATTTTGGATGAGGGAAAAGGTAAACTTCCGAAAAATCACCTTCTTAGTGTTTTTTGATCTCAATGAATCAATCTTCTTGACTTACATCAATGTTAGAATACAAAAAACTGCTTACACTTCAAAACATAGGAAATCGTAAATCATATGAATTTCATAAAATCAAAACAAACCATCTTTTATCTGTTCCTTTTATTCCTATTTACCTTTCTTTTTCAATGTGGAAAAGAAACAATTGAGGAAGCAAAACTAACATATGCACCACAAGTGCCTCCCCACATTGATCGCACTTACGAAGCAAAAGTCATCGTCAATATAGAAACGATCGAGGTTGTAGGTCGACTCGCTGACGGAGTCGAATATACATTCTGGACTTTTGGTGGATCTGTGCCTGGGCCTATGATCCGTGTCAGGGAAGGGGACCAAGTGGAGTTCCATTTAAAAAACCATCCTTCTAGCAAAATGCCACATAACATCGATTTGCATGCTGTCACTGGGCAAGGTGGTGGTGCAGCGGCTTCTCTCACAATCCCAGGACATGCTTCTAAATTTTCGTTCAAAGCTCTCAATCCTGGACTTTATATTTACCACTGTGCTACCTCTCCTGTGGGAATGCACATTGCAAATGGAATGTATGGACTCATCTTTGTACAACCAAAGGATGATCTACCAAAAGTGGACAAGGAATACTATGTAGTCCAAAGTGAGTTTTATACAAAAGGGAAAAATGGAGAACCAGGTTTACAATCATTTAGCATGGAGAAGGCGATAACTGAAATTCCAGACTACGTAGTGTTTAATGGTTCTGTCGGTTCATTGGTGGAAGATAGGGCGATTACAGCAAAAGTAGGAGAAAAAGTTAGATTGTTTGTTGGGAATGGTGGTCCAAATTTAGTTTCTTCCTTCCATGTGATTGGAGAGATTTTTGATCATGTGTATACAGAAGGTGGAATATTGCCAAACCAAAAAAATGTACAAACCACTCTCATCCCTGCCGGGGGATCTGCTATTGTTGATTTTACGGTTGATGTGCCAGGGACTTTGATACTCGTAGACCATTCCATTTTTAGAACATTTAACAAAGGTTCACTTGGGATGCTGAAAGTAGAAGGTGAACCCAATCCAAATGTTTATTCTGGAAAACAAGAAGATACTGTTTATTTACCGGAAGGACCAGCCATCCAAAGGATGGTAACTGAGGTAAAACCAAAAGTTTCTGCCAAAACCAAAGAGGAAGTTTTGGCGAATGGAGAAAGAGTTTATAAGTCAGTTTGTTCCGCATGTCATATGAAAGAAGGCCAAGGTGTTGCGGGAGTTTTCCCACCACTAGCAAAATCAGATTTTTTAAACGCTGATAAACAAAGAGCCATCCAAGTGTTAAAAAAGGGTTTGAGTGGGCAAATCACAGTGAATGGTCAAAAATACAATAACGTAATGCCTCACCTAGAACTTTCCAATGAAGAAATTGCAAGTGTATTGAGTTATGTTTACAGCAAATGGGATAATAAAGGATATATGGTAACTGAACAAGAAGTGAGGTAACCATATTTGGAAAGGGAAAGAAATCAAATGGAAAAACGAAAGAATTGGACAAAATTGAAACATCAAACAATCCTTTTGCTGGTCCTAGTTTCGTTTGTTTCCTTTGGTTCCCTGCAATCGGAAATGATCAAGATCCCTTCGGGGAAATGGAAACCCTTTCTGAAAGACGGATCTTCTTTGCCGAATGCCCAAGTGAAAGTGAACAGTTTTGAGATGGACGAGTATCCTGTCACCAAGCAAGAGTTTTACGAATTTACTTTGTTGCATCCAGATTGGAAAAAAGGAAAACCATCTTCTTTATTTGTAGATGCTGGTTACCTGGCAGATTGGAAAAACGGGAAACCTAAGGAATCTGATATGTTGACACCTGTGACATATGTGTCTTGGTTTTCTGCAGAAGCTTTTTGTGAATCAAAAGGCAAACGATTACCCACTGAATCTGAATGGGAATATGTTGGAAGTATTCCTCCGCAAGGTAAAAACCAAAAAGCGATTGAAGCAGTGATACTCAAGTGGTATGGGGAACCTAGGCCAGAAGTTTTGCCTAAGGTTGGTTTGTACAAAAACAAACTCGGAGTATATGACCAACATGGAATGATTTGGGAATGGGTGTATGACTTTAATAATACTTCTGTAACGGGTGATTCCAGGCAAGATTCAGATATTGAAAGTAGTCTCTTCTGTGGTGGAGGTTCACTGAAAGCAAATGATTTTTCGAATTATGCATCCTATATGCGATTTGGGTACCGCGCTGGCTTAAAAGGTTGGTATACGGCCAAATATTTAGGATTTCGATGTGTGACAGACCAGAATAAAAAGGAAGGTTCAAAATGAATCAAACGATTTCAAAATATTTTTCTTATCTTATGTTATTATCAATAGGAATTTCATTTTCTCAGTGTGACGAACATAATGCAAATCATCACCATGAACATGAACCTCTGTTAGTTACAGGTGAACCTGCACAAGGGAGTTTATTGGAGCTAAAAAGCCAATGGCAAAATGAAGATAATAAATCGGTAAGTTTTGTTGATTGGAAAGGAAAACCGTTTCTCATCAGTATGTTTTATGCTTCTTGTATTTCCATTTGCCCACGGTTAGTTTCTGATTTGGAACAGGTGGCAAAAAAAATCGAATCAGAATCAGGCAAAGTACCAAATGTCATCCTTGTGAGTTTTGATTCTGAAAATGATAAACCCCAAGTGTTAAAAGATTATAAAAAGAAGATGGGCCTTGGTCAAAATTGGACACTTCTCACGGGAAAGGAAGAAGACGTTCGGATGTTGTCAGTGGTTCTTGGTATCAATTTTAAAAAAATGGCAAGAGGAGAATTCAATCATTCTGCAGTGATCAGTTTATTTGACCGGGAAGGTTTGAATGTAACAAGAATCGAAGGGATTGGATCCAATGTCGACACGATGATTCTTAAGTTTAAAGAACTGAAGTGAGTTATAATCGACACCAATCCTTGTTTTTGATTGGTGTTGTGTGTTTGAGAATTGAATTGCCAAACTAACAAAAGCTTTTAATTTGATCTGAATCGAGAGAAGAGTAACCAATTTGAAAATTCTATCCTTATCAAAAAACATAAATACTTTGTTTTTTTTCGTTGTTATATTCTCTCTTTCTCATTTGTTTCTCTTTTGTAAAAAAGAGTCTGAAACCAATGAAGATTTGCTGAAAATTATTTCCTTAAACTTGTATGCGCGTTCTTGTGCAGGCCAGAACGCATTTCCTTCCAATGGAGCTGTTGGTTCTCTTATTCGTTATCAAATTGCCCCATCCCTAACCAATTCTCAAATCACAACGTTTAACGCACCTCACCAAGTATTCCCACCACAAACAGGTACAACCCAAAAAAACAAATTATCTGTTTTTTACCCTGGTACTGATTCTACTCCTTGTGAAATCAATGCGATTTTACAACAAGGTGCTACAAGAGGATACCATGTCATTGGGCTTAGTTATCCAAATGGTGAAGCTGTGAATACGATTTGTAACCAAGGTACTGCAAGGAATGATGCCAGTTGTTTTGAAATGGTTAGGCGTGAAATCGTAACAGGTGAATCTGTCTCTCCTTATGTTGCAGTGGACTCTGGCAATGCAATCGAAGGTAGACTTTTATCTTTATTACTTTACTTAAAGCAAAATTATCCAGGGCAAGGTTGGGACCAATATGTATCAGGTGGTTCGATTCTCTGGTCGAGTGTTTATGTCGGTGGGCATTCCCAAGGCAGTGGACATGCTGCTTACCAAGGAAAAATTCGAACTGTTGGCAGAGTTTCCATCTACAGTGGAGTTTCAGATTATAGTTTGCAAACAGCTTCCACCCCTTCTTGGTTTGGGCTCTCACAACAAGCACCTGCAGGTTCTTATTATGGATTGATCCATGAAAACGATTCAATTGCTAACCTCAGTGGTAATATGAATCAGGTAACTGATGTTTGGTTGAGTCCACTAGGAATGGTTGGGGCTTTGACTAATGTGAATGTCGGGAGTCCATATGGAAATAGCAAACGTTTGGTGACTACTTCTTGTAATGGAATGGGAACACTTGCAATGCACTCATGCCCTATGTTCAATGGATTCCAAAATGTTTGGAATTATGTAAGTTACCCTTAATCTTTTAGAAAGTAGGGAATCTTATTTTCTAAAATGCTGGAAGACGTTTGAATATCCATTCAGGAATGACTTGGATGATGAACATAATGAAACGCCAAGGCCAACGAATATAAACTTCATTCTTTTTGTTCAATCCAGCAGTGACTATTTTTTCGCCGGCTTCTTCTGGTGTTAACGTTAACCAAGGAATTAAATTGTGTCCCATTGACATCTTCGTATAGACTGGTCCAAGTAATATGGTACCGATGTGCACACCATTTGGAAAAACAAGTGCACGTAAACCAGAAAGGTAAGTTGTTAAACCAGACTTTGCGCTGCCATAAATGTAGTTTAATTTTCTGCCTCTGATCCCTGCAACAGAGCTAACGACTGTAATGATTCCCGATTTTCTTTTTTCCATACTTATCGAAATGGCATTCACAAGTGCAACAACTCCAGTAAAATTGATTTGAATGGTTTTTTCTAATTCTCTCCAATTTTCTCTGGCAAATGTTTGGTCCTCATAATAACCAACGAGGATATAAACATGATTTGGTTCTACATTCAGTCCCGAATAGAAGGAATCAAAAGATTGCATATTTGCGATGTCTAATTCATGGGTTTGAATTAAAATATTATATTTGGAAAGTATTTTTGTTTTTAAATCAGATAACTTTTGTTTGTCTCTACCTGTAATTGAAATAGAATGGCCTCTTTTGGCTAAAGATTCAACTACCCAAACGCCAATATCAGAAGTGCCTCCAATCACTAAAGAATGTTCCTTACTCACTATTTATTCCTTTGACCATTTTTTGATCATATATACTAATTCTTGCATTAAAAGAGGTTTTGTCATAAAATCATTCATTCCAGCGGAAAGGCATTTTTCTTTTTCTACTTCCATAACATTCGCAGTGAGTGCAATGATGATAGGTTGTTTTGTTAAAATTTGATTTTGCCTAATTAGTTTGGTTACTTGGATTCCATCCAGATCTGGCATTTGAACATCTAAAAATATAAAATCTGGTTTTTCTCTTTCGACTAATGCAAGTGTATCATTGCCATTTTCTGCAATTAGGGCTGAATATCCAAGTTTTTTCAAAAACATTTTTGAAACTTTCAGATTGATTGAATCATCATCAGCGATTAAAATTTTTGCAGGGTATTGTTCTGCTAAATGTTTTTCCCACTCTACAACTTTTAGAATACTTTGGTTTGTTGTTTCCGTGTTTGTATTGATTGTGTCATAAGTGAGTTCGACTGGGATTTTAACTTGAAAGACAGATCCTTTGCCTAATTCAGATTGAACAGAGATTGTTCCTGATAATTCTTCTACAATTTTTTTTGTGATCGTAAGACCAAGTCCAGTTCCATTTGTTTTTCCAGACAAGTGAGAATGGATTTGCATAAATGGTTCGAAGAGTTCTCCAATTTTTTCATTTGGGATTCCGATTCCAGTATCCTTCACTTGCAAGACCAATAAACTTTTTTTATCATCGATTGTTTCGGATGATACAATGAGTGAGATCCATCCATTTTCGGTAAACTTGACTGCATTGCCCAAAAGATTAGAAAGGATTTGAGTGAAACGCCTCTGGTCTGTGATGATTGTATCAGGAATTTCACCGTCGATCACTAAGTTTATTTTCACAGATTCGGTGTTCAGTTTCGATTTGAATAATTGCACCATATCATTTAAAAGTTTTTTTAAAACAATTGGTTCTAATCTTAATTCTAACTTACCTGACTCCAATTTTGTTAAGTCTAGAATATCGTTGATTAATAATAAAAGATTTTCACCGCTAAATTGAATTAAACTTAGATATTCCTTTTGTTCATCAGTTAAGTTGGTTTGTCCAAACATTTGGGTCATCCCCAAAATTCCATTCATAGGTGTTCGGATTTCATGGCTCATGGTGGATAAAAAAGCAGATTTAAATTTTACTTCTGCAAGAGCTAACTCTTTCTCTTGTTTGAGTTTTTCTCGATTCTTAAAATTTTGGATCATACGATCTGCTATGAATATAGCTTGTGATAACCCAAATACTAAAAATCCATATTGTGCGAGGTAAGCAGTGCCTTTTTTTGCAAATTCGGTTAAGATATCTAATGAAAAAAGTAACATTGTTGAAACGAGGGAAAATAGAAAAAATTTTGCACCAGGTTTTTTGATCAAAACTCCGTGAACAATTGGATACATTAATGAGAATAATCCAAGTAACGCTAATATTAAATGAAAGGATTGAATTTGTGAATAAATGGGAATTGGAAAATGAATTCCAAACAACAAAAGTATTGCACAGAAATAATTCGACAAATAGATAAACGAGTATTTTTTATCAGGATAAACTTCTTTCACATATCTTACAAAGGAAAGGTATAATAAAGTAAATGAAAAGCCATTTAGTCTAACCATGATTTCATAAACACCCATGGGAAGATAATTGTAAATAAGCCGAGTTTCACCAATACTAAGTAACCTAACAGATGCAAGAAAACATACAAACGAAAAATAGAGATGAGTTTTTTCGTCTCTCCAAAATAGAAATAAAACAAAGTGAAAAAAGGCAAGTGTGCCAAGTGATGCCATAACTAAAATATCACGGCTAGTGGCTTCAAAAAATGATTTGGTGATTCCTTCGTGTGTTCCAATTAGATATGGTGTCGCAATTCCGCAAACGTGATAATGAAAACAAGAAACTTGGATGTTTAAGTTGATTTCACTATTAATTCGAGAAGGAAGCGCAATGGTTTGTATATTGATACTGGAAATCTCTGACTCGCTATCAATTCCTAACTTTCCAGATTCATAAATTTTTTCTTCACCTACGAGGATTTTAAATGCATTCCTTGTGACACCGTTTTGTAAGTAAAATGTTTTTGCATCTGGATTCACTAAGATTTTTAACTGTAGGGTGGCATACCCCTCTTTATAGGGAACACCCATTTGATTTGTCCAGTTGCCAGGAATTTTTGTAAAATTGGAATGATCATTTTGAGTGGTTAACAATTGTTTCCACTCAATCTTCCATTCTCCATTTAAGGGAACATTCCCATATAGATCAAAATTCCAATTTCTTAAATCTAAGACTCCAGCTTTAGCTGTAGGTGGATTCGGTTTGTCATAAGAGTAACATCCTGCTAAAGTAAAGATTAAAAACGAAATCGTGACTTTCAGAATGAATCGAAGGAACATCTTTACCAATATGACGATAGGATGTAAGGTGATCCTTCAATCTATTTTCCAAAATTCTGGATTTTATTTTTGATCCATAAGTAGACCAAATGGAAATAGTTAGGTTTTCGTATATATCCTAATTTTCTTAATTGGTCCATGTTTTGAAACCCTTTCAATTTGTCTGGATTGGCAATGGTTAAAATTTCACTGATTTGGTTTCCTTCAATCATAATGAATTGAACAAAATTGGGGAATCCATCCTTCCCATAACCGATGGTGACGGGACTCCCATTCGCATAACCAAAGTAAACCGTTGATGAATTAATTGCCTTTTTTGTAGTTTGTTTTAAGAATATTATCACACGAATGATTCCAGGAATCGGAATCCTTGCTGCATGTACTTTTCCACCACCATCAGAATAAGCAACGACGTCATCTTTTAATAATTGGGAAAGTGCTTTCGTATCCTGTTGGAAACATGCCAAACTAAATTCCATTAATAATTTCTCTTGGTGTTTGGGATCTGGATCAAATTTTTTTCTTCTTTCTTTTAATGCCTGCTTGGCTCTACTTAGAATTTTCCTCGTGTATCCTGGGGTTTTCCCAATAATTTTTGAGATTAATTCAAAATCAAAATCAAACGACTCACGCAATATAAAAACTGCGCGTTCAAATGGATTTAATGTTTCCAGTAGAACTAAAAATGCAAAATTAACTTTATCATCATCGATGCTGGAAGTATACTCGGGAATTGGTTCTGGCAAATAAGGACCAATATAGGTTTCTCTTTTCCTCGACGCTTTTTTCAATAAATCAAAAGCAAGTCTTGCCACGATACTTCCTAAGTAGGATTTAGGATTTTCTACCTTCGAATGATTTACAGTGAGCCACCTTAGGTAACTCTCTTGTAGAATGTCTTCTGAGTCTGCATAACTACCAGTGATTCGATAAGCAATGGAAAACAAATAAGGTTTCCATTCTAAAAAGGATTGTAAATTTTCCAATTTATGATTCTCCTCGTTGGATCATTGGTTTCTGAAACGCATTTGTATTGCTAAGTCCATTCCCTTTGGGCCAAAAATAAAATCGAAACGGTAGATGTTTTTCCATACGTAATGCAATCAGTGTAAATCGGTTTACACTTTCTTTGATCAATGCTCCTAACTTTCCTTTGATAATTTTTTCTTTTGGAGAATCATCAAAATTTGTCCATTGGATGAGGCCATCGTTTCTTCCCAGTGAGACACAACGTCCAAAAAATTGGAATTCAAATGGAGAAAGATTTCGGTTGTGTAGTACATCGGACATTGTATCGGCAACATAGGCTCCCATAGGTAAGGCTGTAACACAACCCATCCGCAAATGGGAAGGTTCCAACTTCGCCGCATCTCCAGCAACATATACATTTTGGTATTGTTTGGATCGTAAAAAAGGATCAACATAGATTTGGTTCGATTCATTTGTGATAAAACCGGATTTTTTAAGTATATCATTTACTTGAAAGCCTGTACAGTTCAAAAGAATGTCGTAATCTATCTCGGTTTTATCCTGGAAATGAATTTTGTTCTTCTCTATATTCTTGATTACCTTCGATTCGATCACTCTGATCCCTAGAGATTCAAACTTATTTTTGATATATTCCTTTCCAACATTGGAAAATGATTTCGCAAAATAATTTTGATCCACAATGGTGACATTTGTGTTTGGATATTTTTCTTTCCATTCCGAGGCAAATTCAATTCCTGTTAGCCCGCCACCTAATATACATAGATGATCGATATTTTCTGGAACTGTTGATTTTAAAAATGTTTCCAATGACGCTTTTGATTGGATTGAATTTTCATTATCGATTTTGGTTTTCGAATTTTGGCTTCCAAGGCAGATCACCAAATAATCGTAATGGTATACAATCGGGCCGATGTTTGATTGGACTTTCACTTCATTCGAATTGGGTGATATCTTCGTAACTTGGCCAATGGTAAACTGGATCTTTTTCCTGATGAGATCTTGTACCTTTATTTTTTTTTCCTTTCTCCGAGTCGCCAGTTCGTGGAATCTTATCCTTTCCTGGAAATACTCAGAATTGGAAATGAGTAATACTTCTAAATTCTTATTTTGTTTTTGCAAACGATTGGCACAGAGTATACCCGCATAACCTGCACCTAAAATCAAAACCTTTGTTTTCATAGGAAACCTCCCTAACAAGACGAAGGATGGAGGTGGATTTGTGACAATTTTAGATAAAAAATGAACTTGCATTAACAAACGATATTGGAACAAGATCACCCATGCAGAAATGGAAGCAAAACCTTGTTTTTTGGGCAATTTTGATTTTTCCCTTTTATCCAGGTTCTTTCGTTTGGGGACAAGGTTTTGATAAGGGAAATTTTATCCTTTATGGCATGGGGATGGGTGGTGTCGGAAATAATTCAGGCAGCATTCAAAAGGCAGTTTTTAATCGCAACTTTCCAAATTATTTGGTGATTAATTCACCTTTCACAGACACGACATCCCGGTATCTATTATATGAATTTTATTCGAATATCACCGAAGATCGGACAAGATTATCAAGTCGCGGTGGAGAAGTTGGATTTGAATACGGATTGTTCCGATATTTTGGTTTAGGCCTTTCGGTTTCGAACCAAGTCATTACATCTTCTTACTTTCAAACTGTTGATAACCGAGTTGTTTTATTGTATTCATTACTCGCTGATACTGCAGCCAATCAGTTGGCACGTTTAGTGTCAGGAGATTTATACAGTTATGGAGCGCAAAGGAAAAGAGATGTATTTAATGCTTTGTCTGCAGATCTAAACTTTTTCATTCACTTTATGCCTAACCAACAATTTGATCCTTATTTTAGATTTGGTGGTGGTACCGGCGCAGAACGGTTGTATGGTGGTAATACGAATCGAGTTTTTGGTTCATTGGGAATTCGTTATCATTTTAATCATCTTTTTTTCATTAGCTCGGAAGTGGAACACGCAAATGTTTATATGGTGAACTATGAAGCACCATCGGCTGGTTATAGAAATAAAGGCAACTATGAGGAAACGGCTATCAAGTTTGGACTTGGGTTTAGTTTTGGCTCAAATCCAGAACCAGTAATCAGAGAAGAAACTCCAAAACGAGTGATTGATTCCATCCCTAATGATGACCAATTGAAAACAGCAAGTATACCGAATGAATCGAAACTCGAACGTTTTGTGTTCTTTGCAAGTGAGATATTTGATTTACCATCCAGTCGCATCCATTTAGAAGGACGAGCAAGGTTAGATGCGATTGCGAGAAGTTTAGAAAATGAATTTAAAGAATATGATATTCTCATTATTACTTATACTTCTCCTTACAAGGAAGACTTACCGGGGAACTTCGAAAATTATGATTTGGGATTTGAAAGAGCCCAAGCTATTTCTCGTGTACTGAGAGAAAAAGGTGTGAGCCCTCGTAGGATCATCGACTCCACACAAGGATCAGCCTTATACACTGTGGAGTCGAAGGAAAAAGTTGTTATCGAACTTAGAAAAAAAGTTAAGTAACCAAGGTTTTTAATCCTAACAATTCCTCTGTTCTTTTTCGACTCAAAGAGCAGAGGTTTGGATGATCTTTCATTGATTCACCAAAACTTGGAATCATGGTTTTTAACTTATCTCTCCATTCTTTGGATTTCATTTCATTTGGGAAACAGTCTGATAGAACTTCCAACATAATGGAAACAGAAGTTGATGCGCCGGGGCTTGCACCGAGTAGGGCCGCAAGCGATCCGTCTTGTGCTGAAACAACTTCAGTTCCAAATTCTAAGACACCACCTTCGTCCTCATCTTTTTTGATGACCTGTACTCTTTGGCCAGCGACAACTAGTTCCCAGTCTTCAGAATTCACTTCAGGGAAATATTCTCTTAATGCTTCAATTCGATCTTCATGAGATTGTATGGCTTGGCTAATCAGATACTTTGTCAAAGGAAGGTTGTGCATACCTGCTGATAACATTGGAAAAATATTATCAAATTCCAAAGATTTTACTAAATCCAAATAAGAACCTTTTTTGAGAAATTTTGTCGTAAAACCAGCGTAAGGTCCAAATAATAATTCTTTTTTCCCTTCAATGATACGTGTATCTAAATGAGGAACAGACATAGGAGGAGAACCAACATTCGCCTTTCCATAAACCTTTGCAAAATGTTCTTTGATGATGTTTTTATTTTTACAACGTAACCATTGGCCGCTCACTGGAAATCCTCCAAATCCAGAAGCCTCTGGAATATCAGATTTTTCTAAAAGAGGTAAACTTCCTCCACCTGCACCAATAAATACAAATTTTGCTTCATGGTGTTCTTTTTCATGAGTTTGTAAATTATGAGAAGTTAGGTGCCAATTCCCATTTTCGCTTCTTTCTAAATCTTTGACATCTTCAAAATAATGGACATGAACATCGGAGAAAGTTTCTAAATATCGAAACATAGCGCGCGTTAAAGTCCCAAAATTGACATCAGTTCCTAAATCCATTCGAGTTGCCGCAACTTTTTCATTCTGATCACGACCCTTCATGACTAGGGGGAGCCACTCTGAAATTGTTTTTGTGTCTTCCGTGTAGATCAGTCCATTAAATAGTTCATATTGTTTTAAAGCGGCAAATCGTTTCTCTAAAAAACGAACGTTTTCATCTCCCCAAACAAAACTAAAATGAGGAACTGAATGGATAAAATCTTCGGGATCGATTATTTGTTTGATACCTGCAAGGTAGGCCCAAAATTCTTTCGATATTTCAAAGGACTCAGCGATTTGAAGGGCTTTTTTAGTCTGTATGGACCCATCTTCATTTTCAACGGTATAATTTAATTCACAAAAAGCAGAGTGTCCTGTGCCTGCATTGTTCCAAGCGTTGGAACTTTCTCTTGCGGCTGCATCGAGTCTCTCTAAAACTGTGATCGTTAGGTGGGGGTTCAATTCTTTTAATAGAACTCCCAATGTAGCACTCATGATTCCTGCACCGATTAGGATCACATCTGACTTGGTTCGAATTGTATCTTTTTCTTTCATCCTATCCTTCTTGTATGAATAAAGGTCACTTTCTCAAACAAAAAACTGTCCAATATGTAGGGTAATCTCATTGAAAGCGTTCTTTGTATTTTTGTCAGTATTAACATCCTTACTTGGATTTATCTATTATTATTCTACCTTTCGTTTAATCTCAGGACTTTCACTGAATGGTCCCATCGTCACCATGATCCTTGTCGGAATTGGAGCTTTGGTAATCCTTGTTCCCTTAACTTATGCCTTTAGCCGACTGTCGAAACGGGAAAAAACCCAGACATTTTTCGCCTATGTCACTTTCACCAATTTTGGATTTTTTTCGATCCTTTTCACTTTGGTTCTCCTCATGGACCTACTACGACTTTTTGATATTGGGTTTGTTTCTGATTATTCAAGGTTTTTGTTTTCGACCTTACTTCATTTTGGGTTTCCGATTGATGGAGTGACAGAGGTAAAAAACTTCAGTTTGGCATTTTCAACCATTGTTGTTGCCACAGCTCTGAGTTCTCTTGGGTTTTACAATGCACATGTTCGACTAACTACCAAACATGTCAAAATTCCAGTTAAGAATTTACATCCTGATCTCCATCAATTTAAAATCGTCCAAATTTCAGATGTTCATATAGGTCCCACAATCAAGGAGAAATTCCTACGAAGAGTGGTTGGGAAAATCAACGCTCAAACTCCGGATGTTGTCGTGATCACTGGAGATTTAGTAGATGGACCGGCGGTTACACTCAAACACCACTTAAAACCTTTAGCGGATATCCAATCTAAATTTGGAACCTACTATGTAACAGGAAATCATGAATATTATTCCGGAGTTTTATCCTGGTTACCTGAGATTGAAGCGTTAGGGATTCGAGTTTTACTCAATGAGAACCAAACAATCCAAGTAGGGAATGCTAAATTATTAATGGCAGGTGTTACCGATTTAACTGCGGGAGCTATGATTAAATCCCACCAAACAAATCCTAAACGAGCCATGGCTGGTGGGGAAAATTCTGACTATAAAATTCTTTTAGCTCACCAACCGAATAGTGTGTATGAAGCAAACAAAGTTGGCTTTCATCTACAAATTTCTGGCCATACTCATGGTGGACAATTTTTCCCTGGTAACATACTCATATACTTTGCACAAAAATTTGTGGCTGGACTACATCGTTACAAGGATACACAAATTTATGTCAGTCGAGGTACAGGGTATTGGGGGCCTCCATTTCGTTTGGGAGCTCCTTCTGAGATCTCTGTATTGGAATTAGAATCTAACCTTTGATTGGAACCATTTTCGAATTTTAAATGTGCCAGGGAACGGTCATCCTGTTCTGTTCACTGGTAAAAAAAATATGAAAATAGATGCTTTCACTTTGCTTTTCTGAAAACTTTGACAAATCGCAAGGTAGGTTAGTGGAGAATGACAGAGAACCGTTTGATTAGGAAATTATCTATTGCCATTGAAGCTCCTTTATACCTTTTAATCTTCCCATATTTTATCAATTTTTGTTTATTCGCCTCTGGTTTTGACACAAATACTCTCATCCAACTTGCCTTACTCGGTACATTATTATCTCTTATTCCATTAGTTGTGGGAATCACATTACGCACTCGTCGTTTAAA